>DATIWJ010000048.1:0-6516 GCA_035519415.1 Pseudolabrys sp. | reverse complement strand
GGCGCCGGCGCGGGTTTGGCGGGAACGTCTATCGGTGCGCTTGGATTTGGTGAAATCGAAGCAGCGCATGCGGCGTCAATCCGGCCATTCCGACTCGCGCAGACAAAGGAAGCGCGCAGCATATGTCCTTACTGTGCGGTGAGCTGTGGAATGTTGATCTTCTCGGCGGAGAGCAAGGCCGAGAAGGGCAAGATGGAGGTCGTCCACATCGAAGGTGACGTGGATAATCCAGTCAATCGCGGAACGCTTTGTCCGAAGGGTTCGGCCGCGATCGACTACATCCATTCCAAGACCCGGGTGAAATACCCGATGCACCGCAAACCCGGCACCGACAAATTCGAGCGGGTGACCTGGGACTTCGCGATGGACCGCATTGCAAAGCTGATGAAAGCGGACCGCGACGCCAATTTCATCGAGAAGAACAGAGACGGTGTGACGGTCAATCGCTGGCCGACCATCGGGTTCCTCTGCGGCAGTTCGGTCACCAACGAGACCGGCTGGGTGACGTGGAAGGCTACCCGCGGTCTCGGGATGCTGCAATTCGAGACACAAGCAAGGATATGACACGGACCGACGGTGTCCAGTCTGGGCCCAACATTCGGTCGCGGTGCAATGACAAACAACTGGACGGACATCAAGAACGCTGATGTCGTCTGGATCATGGGTGGCAATGCCGCAGAGGCTCACCCCTGCGGATTCAAATGGGTCACCGAGGCGAAGGCCGAGCGTGGCGCGAAGCTCATGGTGGTCGATCCGCGGTTCAATCGGTCGGCTGCGGTGGCGGACCATTACGCGCCGATTCGTCCCGGCACCGACATCGCCTTTCTGTCGGGCGTGGTGAATCACCTCCTGTCGAACGACAAGATTCACAAGGAGTACGTGCGCAACTACACCAACGCCGCCTACATCGTGAAGGAAGGCTACGGCTTCAGCGAAGGCCTGTTCTCCGGCTACGACGAGACGAAGCGCAGCTACAACCGCGGCACCTGGGAATATGAGATCGGGGAAGACGGCTTTGCCGTACGCGACCTAACTCTCGAGAACCCGCGGTGCGTATACCAGCTGATGAAGAAGCACTTCGCCCCGTACACTCCGGAAATGGTCGAACGCATCAGCGGCACGCCAAAGGACAAGTTCCTGAAGGTCGCCGAATGGGTGGGGTCGACTGCCAACGGCGAGCGCTCCATGACGATCATGTACGCGCTCGGCTGGACGCAGCATTCGCATGGCTCGCAGAACATCCGCACCGCGGCGATGATCCAGCTGCTCTGCGGCAACATCGGAGTGCCGGGCGGCGGCATCAACGCGCTGCGCGGTCATTCCAACGTGCAAGGCATAACCGACATCGGCGCGCTGACGGCCGCGACACCAGGCTACATGGCGCTTCCGATCGACGCCGAGCCGACGCTCGACTCGCACCTGGCCAAGCGAACCTTCAAGCCGTTGCAGGCAAACCAGACGAGCTACTGGCAGAACTATCGTAAGTTCTACACCAGCTTGCTGAAGAGCATGTACGGGGCGAAGGCAACCAAGGAAAACCAGTTTGGTTATGACTGGCTGCCGAAAGTCGATATCGCCTACGACTGCCTTCAGATGTTCGAAACGCTGTACCAGGGCAAGACCACCGGTCTCATCTGCCAGGGATTCAACCCGCTGATGTCGATCGCTCACACCAAGAAGAGCGTGGCAGGTCTGTCGAAGCTCAAATTCCTTGTCAGCCTCGATCCGATCGAAACAGACACGGCCCGGTTCTGGGAGAATCACGGCGAGTACAACGACGTTGATCCTTCCAAGATTCAGACGGAAGTGTTCATGTTGCCGATTACGTCCTTCGCCGAGGAAGAGGGGAGTCTCACCAACTCAAGCCGCTGCATTATGTGGAAGTGGCGAGCGGCCGATCCCTACTTCGAGGCCCGAACGGATTCGGTGTTCATGGCCGACCTGTTCATGCGTATCCGCAAGCTCTATCAGGCCGAGGGTGGCAAGGGTGTTGAGCCGCTGATGGCTGTCGACTGGAGTTACAAGAATCCGGCGGAACCGACACCTGAAGAACTCCTCAAGGAAATGAACGGCAAGGCGGTGACAGACCTTAAGGATGCGGAAGGCAAAGTCGTCCGCGCGGCTGGTTCGCAGCTCGCGAGCTTCGCCGAGATGCGCGACGACGGTTCGACCGACGGCGCCCAGTGGCTCTACACTGGCGTCTACGGGCCGAATGGTAACATCTCCCAGCGTCGCGACAACAGCGACCCCTCGGGGATGAATGTGTTCGGCCTGTGGGGCTTCTCTTGGCCCGCCAACCGCCGCATTCTCTACAACCGCGCGTCTGCGGACCCGCAAGGCAAGCCGTGGAGCAACGCCAAGAAGTACGTCTTCTGGGATGGTGCGAAGTGGACCGGTGCCGACGTGCCGGACTTCGTGCCGACCAACGCACCGTCCAACAATTCGGGCCCGTTCATCATGAACCCGGAAGGCGTTTCGCGCCTGTTTGCCCGGGGGTTCATGGCGGAAGGCCCATTCCCGGTGCACTACGAGCCGTTCGAGTCGCCGGTCACCAACCCCTTGTTCCCTAAGATCAAAGGCAATCCGGCGGCGCGGGTGTTCAAAGGCGATATGGAAGTCTTCGGCGATGCTAAAGAATTTCCTATCGTCGCGACCACCTATCGCCTGACCGAGCACTTCCACTATTGGACCAAGGCTGTCCACGCGAATGCGGTCGTGCAGCCCGAATTCTTCGTGGAGATTTCAGAAGAGCTCGCGAAGGAAAAAGGCATAAAGCCCGGCGGCTGGGTCAAGGTCTGGTCCAAGCGTGGATCAGTCAAAGGCAAGGCTGTCGTTACAAAGCGGCTCAAGCCGCAAAAGATTGACGGCAAGACCGTCCATACGGTCGGACTGCCGATCAACTTCGGCTTCATCGGCGAGGCGAAGAAGGCATCACCGATCAACGTGCTGACGCCGCCGGTCGGCGACGCCAACGCACAGACGCCGGAGTACAAGGCATTCCTGGTTGATATCGAGCCCGTTTCCGGGCCGGTGGCATAGGGAGAAAGCGTCATGTTTCCTCCGCTTCCAAACCCCACCGTCCAATCCACTCCGCCGAAATTCGGCGAGAAGGATCTGATCCGTCGCTCGGCTTCATCGGTCACGCCGCCTGCGCAGCGGCAGACCGAGGTCTCCAAGCTGATCGACGTGTCCAAATGCATCGGCTGCAAGGCATGCCAGACGGCATGCCTTGAATGGAACAACCTGCACGAAGAGATCGGTGTGAACGTGGGCCTCTATGAGAATCCCCACGATCTCACGGAGAACAGCTGGACGCTCATGCGTTACACCGAGTACGAGAATCCGGCATCGGGAAATCTCGAATGGCTGATCCGCAAGGACGGCTGCATGCATTGCGGGGATCCTGGCTGCCTCAAGGCTTGCCCGGCACCTGGTGCCATCGTGCAGTACTCCAACGGCATCGTCGACTTCGTGCACGAGAACTGCATCGGCTGCGGTTATTGCGTCAAAGGATGCCCGTTCAACATTCCGCGCATCTCCAAGGCCGATCATAAGGCCTACAAGTGCTCGCTCTGCTCGGATCGCGTCGCGGTCGGCCAGGGACCGGCATGCCAGAAGGCTTGCCCGACCCAGGCCATCGTGTTCGGCACCAAGCAGCAGATGAAAGAATGGGCCGACAAGCGCATTGCCGACCTGAAGTCGCGCGGCTTCAAGAATGCCGGCCTTTATGATCCGCCGGGGGTCGGGGGAACGCACGTGATGTACGTCCTGCATCACGCCGATCAGCCGCAGCTTTACTCCGGCCTTGCCAAGGACCCGAAGATCAGTCCACTCGTCGAAATATGGAAGGGCGGAACGAAATATGCGGGTCTGGCCTTGATCGGGCTCACCGCTGCCGCCGGTTTCCTGCACCATCTGGTGTCGGGTCCAAACCGGGTGTCGCGTGAGGACGAGAGCAATGCCAAGCGTCTGGCGGGAGGTCGTTCATGAGTATACGCGATGTTGCCCCGGGTGACGGTGTTCACCCGGGGGATCCCGTCGTTGTTGACCGCTATACGACGGGCGCAAGAATCAACCACTGGATTACGGCCGCGAGCCTTGTGCTCCTGGCGCTCTCCGGGTTGGCTCTATTCCACCCAAGCCTTTTCTGGCTCACCGGCTTGTTCGGCGGGGGGGCGAACACGCGCATAATCCATCCATGGATCGGCGTTGTGCTTTTCTTCGGTTTTTGCGGCCTGTTTCTGCGCTTCTGGAGGCTCAATCTCTGGGAGCATACGGATAATGTCTGGCTCGCCAAGATCCGGGACGTGTTGAGTCCGAACCACGAGGAAAACCTTCCCGAAGTCGGCAAATATAATGCCGGGCAGAAGCTGGTTTTCTGGTCAATGTCGGCGCTGATCATCGTGCTGATCACGAGCGGTATCGTCATCTGGGATCAGTATTTCGGCCCATACTTCTCGATCGAGCAGAGACGCATTGCCGTTCTGGTGCATGCCGGCGCTGCCGTGATCGCGATTTGCGTCTGGATCACGCACGTCTATGCGGCAATCTGGGTGCGTGGCACTATCAGCGCCATGACCCGCGGCCGGGTCACCGGCGGGTGGGCATGGAGACATCATCGCAGGTGGCTGAAGGAATTGGTCTCGGGCAAACCTGCCCGTTGAACGAAACGACAGGCGGCGCCGGTCCTCCGGCGCTGCCGCCGACATAACACGTGGCCCGGAGGGTTCGTAGTTCGTATGAGTAACGTCGGCGATATTCAGCCTGATCCCAGCATAATCGGAACTATCGCGAAGCCGCCGTTTGTGCAGCTTCCCGACCCGTCGCGAATCTTTGCCAAGCGCGCCGAACGGCTGCGCTCGTTGGCGGTTGGCCACCAACTCGCCGCGTACCTGAATTTCCTTGCCGGCCTGACAGACGCGCAGTTGCGGGTCCTGCCGCAGCTGCCGGAACCGGAGATGCCTGCCGCCGACGTGCTCGCGCGTGCAAAAGAACATGCCATGCCGCCGCTTGACCGCGGGGGCTTCAAGCCCGACGCAGCATTCGATGCGACTCTTGAGCGAATTTTGTCGCTTGTGACCCCGCTGGAGATGCCGGCGGCCGCATCTGAAGCGCTACATCGATTTAAGACCAAAGATTCCGAAGCCCGCGAAGGCATGATCCATAATGTTCTGGCCGACTCGATTCCAGTCGAGGCGCTGGCAGAGCATGTATTTCTCGCCGCCGCACTGCAGGTGCATTATGCGCGCCTGGCGCAGCGTCTCGACAAGGATGGGCTGGTTGCGGTCGGCGACGGGGCGTGTCCCGCCTGTGGGGCTCCGCCCGTTGCCAGCGTTATTGTCGCCTGGCCGAGCGCCGTCGGCAGCCGGTTCTGTTCGTGCTCGCTTTGCAGCACGCTTTGGAATTTCGTTCGGGCACGATGTGCCGTTTGCGGATCGACGGACAAGATTGCTTTCCAGGAAGTTGAAGGCAGCGCCGGTGTGATCAAAGCGGAAACTTGCGAGTCCTGCCACAGCTACGTGAAGGTCCTTTATCAGCAGAAAAATCCGGATCTCGATCCCGTGGCCGACGACGTCGCCTCACTCGGCCTTGATCTCCTGGTTCGTGAGGCGGGCTACGGGCGGGGCGGCATGAATCCGTTCTTGCTCGGTTATTGAGGCCTGTTGTGGCCGTGAGTGACATTTCCAATCGGCGCAGGCTTCCTTCAGTCGACGAAGTCGTGCGTACGCAGGCCGCGCTGCTGGAGATGGATCGTTACGGCCGGCCGCTCGTGGTCGGCGCGGTCCGCCATGCGCTGGCGGAGATGCGGTCAAGCCGTGTCGAATCGGCCAGCACGGAAGAGGCCGCTCGTGCCGCGCTTTCGCGGCTCAAAGTCGATGCTTCTCCGCGTCTCAAGCCGGTCTACAACCTCACCGGCACTGTGCTGCACACCAATCTCGGCCGTGCCCAGCTTGCCGATGCGGCGATCGAAGCCGCGCAGATCGCAATGCGTAACGCCGTTGCGCTCGAGTTCGACCTCGGCGGCGGCCGGCGTGGCGAGCGCGACGACATTGTGCGCGATTTATTGTGCGAGCTGACCGGCGCGGAAGATGCAACCGTGGTCAACAACAACGCCGCGGCGGTACTGCTGGTGCTCAACACCTTGTCGCGCGGCCGCGAGGCGATCGTGTCGCGCGGCGAATTGATCGAGATCGGCGGTGCTTTTCGCATGCCTGAGATCATGAGCCGGGCCGGTGCGAAATTGAAGGAGGTCGGCACCACCAACCGCACGCACAAGAAAGACTATGTCGGGGCGCTCGGCCCGAAGACCGGTCTCATTCTCAAGGTGCACACGTCGAATTACCGCATTGAAGGCTTCACCAAAGACGTGGGCGCTCGCGAGCTCGCCACCCTGGCGCGCACGCATAATGTGCCGCTCGTCAACGATCTCGGTTCCGGCACGCTTGTCGATCTGTCGCGCTTCGGCATGGCTCACGAGCAGACGGTCGCAGAGGCAATCGCCGAAGGCGCCGACCT
>DATIWJ010000047.1:0-27316 GCA_035519415.1 Pseudolabrys sp. | reverse complement strand
CGATACGTCGAGGGTTTTTCGAGGACTTCGCTGCGGCAGAAAAACCAGGGACTTTGGGATCGCAGGCGATGTGCGCAACGCCTTGGGATTCAAACCCCAGCAGAAAGAATGAGATAGAAGTGTTGCGTCGACCGGTTGAATTCAGCGCCCTTAGCGGACATAGACTATAGGGTCGCCGCAGTCGCTTCACCGTCATCGTCTTAAAGTCCCACTGCTCGGGCGCCCTCTTGGCAGCCTCCAGCGCCCCTACTCGCGTTGATGCCCCACCGAAATAGATGCCGTGGACGTACACGCGGTACGTCGTGCCCATCCACGTCTGAAGCTTCTCTATCCTGATCGGCTTTAGTCGGCAGTGATCGCATCATCTCGGGTTGGCGCAGAGATTGACATTTCTCAATGCTACCCACCGCGATCACTGGCACCATTTTCACCTCGCGGCTAAGGTTAGACGTGTCGATCTAGTGGTCTGGCCTTGGCCGCGCTTTGCCGTTGGAGGCCGAGCGAACTACGAAAAATAGATGCGCAATAAGCCCGCAACGATCGCGACGGTAGCGAGCAGGACGACTAAGGGCAGCGCAACCAGAAACGTGCCCAACAGCAGGACTAACATCAGAGCTGACAGGAGGCCCACGATCAAAATTAACAGGATACTGCCGAGCGGCCCAGGCTTGGCAACATAGACGCGCTCGGCGATGCGCGGATCAATGAAGACGCGTACGCGCGGCTCGCCCCGCGCCTTATGACCAGGCGGAATGATCTCAGGCTCTGAACGTGGCTCTTCAGGTGGGTCGTTTGTCATGGGTTCAACTATAGCAGACCTCTGGCAGCCCGCACGGTGCGCATTTATGATCGCGCCATGCCCGAAAAATATCGCCGCCCGCACAACCACGAACGCCGCCGAACCGTAGCAGATATGCAGTTGGCGTGGCAGGCGGAGCGCGATGCGCTCGCCACCGTGCGCCGGTTCAACGCCATCCTTTCAACAAAGCGCACCGCATGGTTCTGGCCGAAGATTGCAGCAGCTTTAGTTTCTAAGCATCACTGGCTGGTCATCGCCTGTGACGCCTGCGACACCGTCACGGATTTAGACCTGCGTGTGAAGCCGCGTGACCCCGAAGCTTCGATCCGCGTGGTGCTGCGCGAGGTGCGGTGTCCGAGGTGTAATGGGCATGGGCGGCCGAGGATTATTGCGCTGGCGCAGCAGCCGTCGATTTGAATCAATGTAGCGCAGCGACTACCTCGCTTTTCGACGGGAGTTCGAACCAGAACGCGTCAAACTCATCATCGTTGCTGAAAGCCCTCCGAAATCCGGCAAATATTTTTACAACCCGAAGGGCAACATCAGCGAGCCGCTCTTCAAGGCGCTGATGTTGCAGCTCGGCTATGCCCCAACCTCCAAGGGCCCTAACAGCACCCACTTTCATGGCACTCACGTGCCGGTGGAGGAGCCGTCATCAGAAGCGGACTTTTCTCTAGAAAAAGAATGACAGGCGCTCCTGGGGAGCGCCTGCCCATTGACAGGTCAGCTGCAGTTATTGCCCTTCATGGCTCTTGATCATTTCCTCAACCTTGGCCTTGACAGCATCAAGGTTGAACGAGGCTGGGGCCTGCATTGGCGGAAACTCGATGGCCGTCTCCGCCAGTTTTGCGACGTACTGCTGGACCATCACGAACCGCCAGAATTCTCTGGCGTAAAAGTCGTTCATGTATCCGCCGCCTAAATGATTCAAACTCTCGCCGCGAATTGACGGCGTGCGTTCGAACGGATCCTGGCGGATGTTGACCATCACAGGCATGTCGGTGGTGGTCTTTTCGCCCGGCCAGCCGTACGGTTGTTGGTAGAAACTGAACTTGAAGTCATCAAGACGAAGCGCACCCAGCGTCGCGCCACCGAAATAGAAGATTTCATGACGCTTGGATGGGCCCTTTCCGGTGAGAAGATCCATCTGGTTGTAGCCATCGAGATGGTTCTTGTAGGTCCGGTCGCCGAGTTGCACGCCCTTGAGAAGCTGGTCGGTAATGTTCGGATTACCGGCCGCAGCCATTAGAGTGGGGAACCAGTCAAGGCCCGAAAAGATTCCGTTCTCCACTGAGCCTGGCTTAATCTGTCCCGGCCAACGAATGATAGCGGGCACGCGGAAACCACCTTCGCCGACAGTGCCCTTTGTGTTCTTGAACGGTGTCATGCCGCCGTCCGGCCATGTGAAGACCTCGGCACCGTTGTCGGTCGTGAAGATGACAATTGTGTTGTTGGTCTCGCCAATGTCATCGAGATGTTTCAGCAGTGCGCCAATGCTGTCGTCCATCTGCGCCATGCCGGCTTCCTCGAGACCATAGTTGGTCTGATTGTTCTGCAGCGACCTGTACTTATCGGACAGGAACGTCCAGACGTGCATGCGCGTCGTGTTGTGCCACACGAAGAACGGCTTGTTGTCGCGCTTGGCCTTGTCGATGAAATCGCTCGTCGCCTTCACCAGCACCTCGTCAAACGTCGTCATGTCATACTTCGCCTTCAGGAAAGGCAGGTCGTGCATGTTCGGAACGTTTGACATGTTGGGGAATGGAGGCAACGGTCCTTCATCGACGATCCTTTGCTTGCCGATCTTGCCCCAGCGCGGCATTTCGGTCGGGTCATCCCGATCGGTTGCATAGCTGTGGATCAGGCTGCGCGGCCCATACGTGTTGTAGAACTTCTCGTCGACCGGGAAGGAATACCAGTACGGATCAGACATCGCATCGAGGTGGTATAAATAACCAAAGAATTCATCGAAGCCGTGTACAGTCGGCAGATACTTATTCAGGTCGCCGAGATGATTCTTTCCGAACTGGCCGGTAGCGTAGCCTTGCGCCTTGAGCGCTGTCGCCAGCGTGACCGCCTGCGCGGGAATGCCGACATCCGCTCCCGCCTGACCAACCGTCGTCAGGCCAGTCCGGATCGGCAATTCGCCGGTGATGAAATTAGCCCGGCCGGCCGTGCAACTCGCTTCGGCGTAGTAATCGGTGAATCGCATCCCTTCAGATGCAAGCCTGTCGAGGTTGGGTGTCTTCCCCGACATGATTCCCTGATGATAGGCGCCGATGTTGAACCAGCCGACATCGTCACCCATGATGACAAGAATGTTGGGTTTGCGTTGCTGCTGGGCGACCGCGGGCGCACTTGCGGCCGCAGCGGCGATCACTACCGCAAAAAGCCATAACCACAGTTTTTGGATCTTCATACTCATCTCCAATGGCGGAAGTCGCCTCCGCTCTTTGTCCAAGGAAAGATTTTTGCTTTTGTTAGTGCGCGCGGCGGGCCCATTTGGAGCCCGTCCAACAAAGACTAACAACCAAATATCATTTGGGCGATGACAAGCGCGTGAATTGAGAGCGGGCGGCCAGCGTCGATGGAACGGGATACCGTCAAACCAGCATTCCATCAAAGCGGACATTTGAACCGCCGCCAGCGCGACCAGCCGCGGCCACACGCGGCTTTGAGCACGCCGGATCTCACGAATGGTGAGTTAAGCCAAACTTCACGCCTGGCTCCGTATGGTTAACCCTGTCTGAACGAGCCGCAAGGCTAAAAGCAGGGGCGCGTGACATGTGCGGAATTGCGGTTGCGATCGGGTGGCCTGAGGCCGAAATCACGGTCCGCCGCCTGGTCGATGGCATCCTGCACCGCGGGGATGTAACCGACCCCGTTGTTTGCCTCCGCAAAGACATCGCAATGGGCACGCGCCGGCTGCGCATCGTCGACGCCGAGCATGCAATTCAGCCGCAGATTTCATTCAATGCCCGCCTGGCAGTTTCCTTCAATGGCGAGATCTACAATCACGTCGCGCTGAGGAAAGAGCTTGCCGACCTTGGCGTTGAGTTCAAAACGGAAGCCGACACCGAAGTCCTGGCCAATGCCCTGCAAGTGTGGGGTTACAAGGCGCTCGAGCGCCTGGTTGGCATG
Organism: Pseudolabrys sp.; assembly: GCA_035519415.1. Classification (GTDB taxonomy): domain Bacteria; phylum Pseudomonadota; class Alphaproteobacteria; order Rhizobiales; family Xanthobacteraceae; genus Pseudolabrys. The sequence goes on along the minus strand of DATIWJ010000047.1, from coordinate 23,376 downwards.
TATGCCTTTGTAGCAATCGATTTGGCCAACGGGGAATTTCTCGCGGCGCGCGATCCGTTCGGGGTCAAGCCCCTCTACGTCATTCAATCCGGCAGCAGCTACCTGTTTTGCTCCGAGATGCGGCCGCTACTCGGAACGGTGCCGGTGGGCGATGTGATGCTGCTGCCACCGGGCTATGCGCTGTCGCGCAAAACATGCGCGCGCTATAAATCGCCCATCTATCCGCGTGCCGATTTACCGGTGCACCACAACCCCCACGTGCTCGATCGTGTGTTGTCGGAAGCCGTGCAGATCAGGTTGCCGCCGGACCTGCCGGTAGCGACCCTCTTCAGCGGCGGTATCGACAGTACGCTGATTGCCCACTATGCGCGGCAGGTCCGGCCCGAGGCGCCCGGCTATTTTGTCGGCGGGGAAACCGCGCCGGACTTCCGTTATGCGGCAGAATACGCCGACCGGACCGGTTTCGACTTGCGGCTTGTGCCATTCGCGCCGGACAGCGAAGAGGTTTTTTCGCTGATCGATCACGTTGTCGAAGTCACTGAATCTTTCGAGCCCAATCTGGTGCGCGGCGCAGTCTGTTCGCTGTTTGCCGCGGAACATATGCATCGCGACGGTTTTCGCGTCGCGTTATGCGGAGAAGGCGCCGACGAGTTGTTTTGCGGCTACCCTCCCCTCGAAGTCGCCTTTCATCAGGGCGATGCCGACGGCCGACCAGTTCGCGATGAATGCCTCGATCTGATGCATCGCGTGAGCTTGCAACGCGTCGACCGCTGTTCGATGCGCCATCAGGTGGAAACGCGCGAACCGTTCCTCGATCCTTCAGTCGTCAAATACGCGCTGAATGTGGATGCGGAAGCACTGGTACGCGTCGTCGATGGCTTGCCTCGCGGCAAGGCACCGCTGCGTGATTTATACGATCTCTATCCCAACACGTTGCCAGCGGCGATTCGCGACCGGACGAAGGTGCCATTTGGCGAGGGCGCCGGTCTTGATGTGTCGCCACAGGACTCTGCATGGAAGGTCCGCTTCAACGAGGCGATATCGGATAACGATTTGCGCGACGGTCAGCAGCAATTCGAGGGCTTCAGCGTGCAGTCCAAGGAGGAGTTGTTCTACATTCGCAAACTTGCGCAGGTAATGGATATTCACCGGGTGCCCCATTTGCGCGATCGCGCCTGGATCTCATTCCCGGTTATGCAAAATCTCGAGAAGCTCAAAGCCTTCGCGCACTTCAGCTTATAGCGTGTGGATCAATTCTCGCTGGGCTTGCCCTCGATCTTCGGCAACTGGTCGGCATTTGGCGTTTTGGGCTGTGGGCTCGCCCGATTGGCAAGTTCGACGGTAAGGCGCTCGGCTGATTCCGGCGACATTTGGCCGAGGATATCCGACATCTTGCGTGGATTGATCTGGGTCGAGACGTCGACCAGGATTTTCATGTCGAGGCGATCGAAGATGCGAGCGGCGTCTTTCGGCTTCATGTTCTCGTACATGGAGACGATGCTCTTGAAGCGGTCAGTCCCTATCTTGTCGCGAGTGCCCATCGCGGTATTGACGCGGTTCTCCGTATCCTTGAGTTCGGTAACTTTGTCTTCCAACCGTTTTTCGGCCGCTTTAATCAGGCTCTCGCGCATTTCCAGTTCGCGATTGCGCGTATCGAGTTCTTGCCGCCGCGTTTGCAGGCGTTCAAGGACCGCTCGTTCGCCGGGGGACGCAATGCGGCCAGGTTCAAGAGGGATCGCCGCGCCGGCGACCTCAAGCTTGGGCGCTTCCGGCGGCTTGTCGCTGACTTTAAGGGCCGGCTCGCTCGGGTTTCCTTCCGTGGCAGCGGTTGAGCCGGTAATGTCGCCGTTTGCGGGCGCACTGAAATTGAACATCTCCTGCGCCCAGGGTTGCTTGCGCCCGGAAGTTATTTTGTCAGTGACAACGACCCGCGGATATTCAGGCACGCTTTCCGGAGAGGCGATCTGCAAGTCCGTGTTGTAACGTGCCTGCATTCGCGCGGCTAACGTATAGCCGCCATCGAACACCAGGCCTGACACTTTGAGCGCGAGCAGGCTGACCGTGGCAAACAGCACGATCGGAATCAGCCGCACATCTCGCGCCCAGCGGGTCATGCCGCCTGGCCGCTCAGCCGGGACCGCGTGCGATCGGCGAAGGCCTGGGCCGCGGCAGCGACGGCATTGGCGTTCTGGATCGCGGGTGACTCAGGTGGCGGCTGCGAAACGCCGGCAATGCGCATCAGCCGGGCCAATAGTTGATTGCCCGCGGTCAGATGCAAGTCGAGTTCCGCGGAGAGGACTTCGCCGCGCTCCAGCCGCTCGCTCAAGGCTTGCTCGCCCTGCTGCATCGTCGACTTCAGGCCGCTGATGGCACGGTCGGCGATTTCGGTGGCAGTCACGAGTTCCGAAATAGTCGCGCGCAGCGATTGCTCGTCAGCTTTAAGCAGACGAAGTTGCTTGTTGAGACGAACGCAATACAGAATCGTGAGTAGCAGCAGGACCGAGACCATGGTCTCGACCAGTACACCGTAATGTGAGCTCACGGCACCTCCAATGGAGTGGTGGTTGTTGCCTCGTCAGCTTTTTCGAACATGGCGAAGGTGGTCCGCGGCTTACGAAGTGGCTTGGCGACACGGACAGCAACCCGATCGCCAACCCGTCCCATACGGCCTTCGGTTAGCGGGATGTCGCCGCAACGCACCGTCACCATCGCATCCGGCTTGATCTCGAGCATCAGCGTGTCGCCAACGTTAAGGCCCATCATCCGCCGCAACGGCAATCGCGCCTCGTAGAGCACGGCGTCGACGCCAATAAGTGCCTGGCCGATTTCTGTCGCGAGATGGCCTTCCCAGATCGGGTCGCGGCCAAATTTCTCGCCCATGAACATTTGCAGCAAGACCGCGCGGATCGGCTCGATTGTGGCATAGGGCAGCAACAATTCGATCGTGCCGCCGCGATCCTCCATATCGATGCGCAAACGCACCAAAATCGCAGCATTGGCCGGTCGCGAGATGGCGGCAAACCGCGGGTTGGTTTCCAGTCGATCGATGTTGAATTTGACCGGCGACAGCGGCTTGAAAGCCAATTCGGCGTCGGCCAGCACGACCTCGATCATTCGCTTGACCAGATTGGTTTCAATCGTGGTGTAGGGCCGGCCCTCAACGCGGATCGTGCTCTGTCCGCGCCGGCCGCCGAGCAACACGTCGATTATCGAATAGATGAGGCTGGAATTGACGGTTGCCAGGCCGAAATTGTCCCACTCCTCCGCTTTGAAGACTGCGAGAATTGCCGGCAACGGGATCGAATTGAGATAGTCCCCGAAACGCACGGATGTAATGCGGTCGAGCGAGACTTCCACGTTATCGGACGTAAAATTACGCAGACTGGTCGTCATCAACCGCACAAGGCGATCGAAGACGATTTCCAGCATCGGCAACCGCTCGTATGACACCATCGCCGAGTCGATGATGGCCCGGATCCCGGAATTGTCGTTGAGCGAGACGTCTGCGAGACTAAAACCAAGAAGGCTGTCGATCTCTTCCTGATTGAGGATGCGTTCTGCACCGCCTTTGGCAGATTGCAGGCCGCCGGAATCGTCGACCATTGACGCCCATTGTGCGGCGGGTTCGTCGGTACCGGGAGTGGCAGGAGATTCCGCACTGGCAGGAGCCGCGCTCGAATCCGATTCCAATGCCAGGCCCCATTCAGCGGCCAATGCGTCTTGATCGATTTGGTCTTTTGTCGCCATCGGTCCGAGCCGCCAATCTTATTTTATAGAGTCGTCATTGAACGACGATCTCCTTAAACAGAACGGCCGTGATGCGGTTGGGCGCGACTGCGGCGTTGACCCTGCGCGTTAATTCTTCCTTCAGACGGTAAAGGCCGGCAGAACCATCGAGGTCAGTTGGGCGCAACTCACGCAGGTAGGTCTGAAAGGCGTCCATGACCCGGGGCATCAGCGGCTGAATTTGCGGCACCAGAGTTGCGTCCGGGAGTTCAAGCACGATCTTGACCTTGAGATATTGCGTTCGATCTGCGCCCGTACTCGACAGGTTGACCAACACGTCGGGCAGATCAACAAACGTTGCGGGTTTGACCGCGGCATGTGTTTCCTTGTGGTCGGGACCCTTCAGGAAAAAGTAGGCACCACCGCCGCCGCCGATGAGCACCAGAAGTCCTGCCCCGCCGATGATCATCCACTTCATCGATGGCAGCTTGAACTTCAAAAAAGCAAATCTTGATTTTGTCGCCGGCTGCTCGTTTTCACCTTCAGGCTTGTCGTCTTCTTCTTTTTCGACGTCCGCCTGCTTCGCCTTGGCTGCCATAGGTGACCCCGATTCACGACGTTTGGGGGGACGGCATGCGACGTCGTTTGGCGAAACGCCGCGGCTGCGCGATCCCACGCGCCCCTTGAATTTGAAGGTAGGTCGGTATGGTTAACAGATACTTTCCTGCGCCCCGCCGGCCGGAATCTTTTGCCGGGTTAGGGATCGAAACGGTTGTTTTTGCCCGCGCAAATCCCACCTGTCGAGCAATTAAATAATTGAAATTTCTTTATTTTTCGACTTGGCACGACGTCTGCAATCTTCCCTCCAGCCAAGAGCTTGGGAGAGCTCGTGGCAATCGCAAGCGGACAAGACCGGCCTCGGGAGGGCCGCCTTGCCCGACCGCAAGGGGAGTTACCGATGCAGAACGCACTTCTGGTCGGACTGTCAGCCCAGGTCGCGCTCGGGCGCGAACTGGACGTGATTGCCAACAACATCGCGAACCTGAACACCACGGGTTTCAAGACCGACGGCGCGGTATTTGAACAATTCATCAGCCCGACCGCCCGCGCCGAAAATTTCCTGAGCGCCGACCGGCCCATAAGCTTTGTCCAGGACCGCGCGACCTGGATCGACCACAGCCAGGGTCCGCTCGAGCGCACCGGAAATCCGCTCGACGTGGCAATCGACGGCCACGGATTTCTCGCCGTACAGACACCGGCCGGCGAGCGCTACACGCGCAACGGGGCGATGCAGATCAATAACAACGGCGAGCTCGTCACCAGCGAGGGCTATCAGGTGCTGGGCGAATCCGGACCCATCACGTTTCAACCTAAAGACCGCAATATCACCATCAGCCAGGATGGCACCATCAGCGTAGGCGAAGGAAATACGACCGCGACTGAATCGCAACGTGGCCAGCTGCGCATGGTCCGCTTTGATCAGCCCGGCCGCTTGCTGAAGGATGGCGGCAGCACTTTCAAGGCGCCGGCAAACGTTACACCACAAACCGACAAGACCTCTCGCATCGTGCAAGGCACGATCGAAAAATCCAACGTGCGCTCGGTCATGGAAATGACGCGCATGATTGAAGTGACACGCAGCTACACGCAGATTGCCAACTTGCTATCGCAACAAGCCGATCTGCAACGTACAGCGATCGAGAAACTTGCCGATGTGCCAAGCTGAATGCCGGTAACGGGAGATTAGTTTATGCGAGCGCTTCACACCGCGGCGACGGGGATGATGGCCCAGGAACTCAACGTCCAGGTCATTTCCAACAATATCGCCAACATGCGGACCACTGGCTACAAGCGCCAGCGCGCGGAATTTCAGGATCTCCTGTACGAACAAGTTACCCGCGTCGGCACGCAGACTTCCGCACAGGGCAATATCCTTCCGGCCGGTATCGAAATGGGGTCCGGCGTGAAGACCGCCGGCACACCACGATTGATGAGCCAGGGCGAACTGACACAGACCAGCAAGGACTTCGATCTCGCCATTCGTGGCGAGGGATTCTTCAAAATTCTCTTGCCCGATGGACGCACCGCCTACACGCGGGACGGCTCGTTCGAGCTCGACGCGCAAGGTCGACTTGTGACGTCGCAAGGCAATCTTGTACAGCCCGGGATCACCATTCCGCAGAACGCAACGGCGGTCACCGTCAATACGCAGGGCCAGGTTTTTGTAACAGTTCCCGGATCAAATACACCAAGCCAGGTAGGCCAACTTGAACTGTCGATTTTCGTCAATAAGGCGGGTCTGCAAAGCATGGGCGACAACCTCTATCTGGAAACTCCTGCTTCCGGAGCGCCGCAGAACGGCAACCCGACAACCGAAGGCTTCGGCAATCTGCAACAAGGTTATCTCGAGCAAGCCAACGTCGAAGCGGTCACCGAAATATCAGACCTTATTGCCGCGCAACGCGCTTACGAGATGAACGCGAAGGTCATCACCGCGGCCGACCAAATGCTCTCGACGACTTCCAACCTGATGCGCTGAGGTCTCGCCATGATCCGTTCAATTATTGCCGCATTCATAGCGCTCACCGTAGTTGGCGCCGTCGCCAAAGCGGAAGAAGCTGCCCAGCCCACGCTAAAATCCGAAGCGATCGTTAGTGGCGACATCGTGCGCATCGGCGACCTCATCGAAAATGCCGGCATCGTCGCTTCGGTACCCATATTCCGTTCACCCGATCTCGGCTGCACAGGTACGATTTCAGCCGACGCCGTGCTTGAGGCGGTCCGCAGCCATGCGCTTATCGGTGTGGCCACCGCGGGCATTCGCGACGTGGTCGTTACGCGAGCAAGCCGAAGCATTCCGGCCAAAGATGTTGAAGACGTGATCGCCCGAGCATTGTCCGCGCGATTCGATCTCGGTCCGACGAAAGACATCGTCGTGAATTTCACGCGTGACATGCAGGCGATGTACGTGGAGCCCTCCTCACTGGGTGCACCACGCGTGACACATATTGATTTCGATGCGCGCAGTGGGCGTTTCGATACGCTGCTCGAAATTCCCACAAGCGGGGGCAAACGTACGACGGTGCGACTCTCCGGCCGTGCGGTTGCGACAGTAGAGGTCGCGACCGTAACGCGAGCGATCGATCGCGGCGGCGTGCTCAAGGAGGCGGACGTCCTGATGGATCGGCGGCCGCGTGCTGAAATCGGTCGCGACGTCATCACAAGGCGAGACCAGGCGGTTAACTTCGCTGCGCGCAACGGCTTGCAGCCGGGCCGGCCGCTTCGCGTCGTCGACCTGATGAAGCCGGACCTGGTTCAGCGCAATGAAACCGTGACGCTGGTTTACGAGGTGCCGGGCATCATGGTCACCGTGCGTGGCAAGGCCGGTGACGGTGGCGCCGAAGGTGACGTCATCACTGTCCTCAACGAGCAATCCAAGCGCACGGTACAGGGCACCATCATTGGTCCTGGCCGCGTGCTCGTGAGCAACGGCTCACCGCGTATCGCGTCGAACAATGCATCGAGAGAGGGCGCCGATGCCGCTGCACGCTAAATCTTGAGTTCCACACGTTAATGCAGTCCCGTGGTCTATTAGTGAAAGCAAGGTCATGAAAGTTGTCATGGTTATGCGTCACGCGGTTCTCGCCGCGCTCGCTAGTGCTCTTCTTAACGGTTGCGCTTATATCGATCGACTTAAATCGGTCGGGCAACAACCGCCGTTGGCCTCCGTCGATAATCCGACCACGCGACCGGGCTACAAACCGGTTCAGATGCCTATGCCGGCGGCGCAGCCGGCCGCCTATAATCCGAATTCGTTATGGCGCAATGGCTCGCGCGCATTCTTCAAGGATCAGCGTGCGCACCAAATCGGTGACATTCTAACGGTGAAGGTCAACATCACCGACAAGGCCAATATCGAGAACGAAACTAAACGAACCCGAACCATGACGGAGGATTCCGGAATTGCCAACTTCTTTGGCAAGCCCAAAGTGCCGATCATGAATACTCCGGTGCCGACGCGCATTTTCACAGCCGATTCAAGTACCACGGGCAACGGCAAAGGTTCGGTTGATCGAACGGAAGAATTACGCACCAATGTCGCAGGCGTGGTCACGCAGGTACTTCCCAATGGAAATCTCGTGATCGAAGGCAAGCAGGAAATCCGAGTCAACTTCGAGATACGTGAACTGATTGTCGCTGGCATTGTGCGCCCGGAAGACATCGAGAGCGACAACACCATCGATTCCAACAAGATCGCGCAGGCACGTATCGCCTATGGCGGGCGTGGCCAGATCACCGACATACAACAAAGCCGCTACGGCGAACAATTGTTTGATGTGTTCCTGCCGTTCTAGTGAGTGGCGTAAGTTTGTAGCTCCCGCGCCGTTTTCGCATCGCGCGAGCGTGAGACGGCGTTAACGACGCGGCCTCCGGCTGCTCCCCGGCCGGAGGCCGCGAGCTTTTTGGAAAGCAAATAACAATGCCCGGCTAAAAAGCCGGGCATGATTATTCCGACAATTAATGTCGCGTGTTCAGTCGTCGCGGTAAACGCGCTCGCGCCGTTCGTGCCGTTCCTGCGCTTCAACAGACAAAGTCGCGATCGGGCGGGCTTCCAGCCGGCGCAGGGAGATCGGCTCGCCGGTCTCCTCGCAATAGCCATAGGTGCCGTCATCGATGCGTGTGAGTGCTTCGTCGATCTTGGCGATCAGCTTCCGCTGCCGATCGCGCGCCCGCAGCTCAATTGCCCGGTCAGTTTCAGAAGAGGCACGGTCGGCAAGGTCGGGGTGATTCTGGTTCTCTTCCTGGAGGTGCTGCAACGTTTCCTTGGCTTCCTTAAGTATATCTTCCCGCCAAGCGAGCAGTTTCGCGCGGAAATACTCGCGCTGGCGCTCGTTCATGAACGGCTCTTTGTCGGTCGGCCGATAGTTCTTGGTCTTGGCCAGCATCCCACCTACTCCCTGTTTCTTATGTTCTTGGGGGCGTGCTTCGCTCCCTCGCGCGGCAGGCTTATATACGTCCCCCTAGCGGCGGACAATACGCGAGTGGGGCCGCGCGATATGTCAAATATTAATGACAGTTCAATGGCTTCGGACGATTTACGGCATCCGTGGGGGCTTGGGCCTCGACTAGCGCACCCCTGCCTTGGCGAGCTCTACCGCGACGCGCAGGTCGATCTCGCTCAATACCGTATCAAGCCCTGCATCGCCTGACGCGTCAGCCAGGCCGTCAGATGCAACCTTCAGGCGCCCGAGCGTCGATTGGTCGATACTCCCATCAAGCAGTCCGAGTTTGAGGGTGTCGAGCACATCGAGGGCGTTGCGGCCCTTGGCAACTGCCCTCTTCTTGCGTTCCGTCGGGTCTTCCACCCCTTGCAGCGCAATCAATGCGTCAACGGTCGAAACCGCGCGCAATGACCCGGCGGAAGTGGAATTTCTTGGCGCTTCCTGCTCACTGACAGTAAAGGATCCGCCCCCGGTTCGGCGGGCTGCCGTCGGCGTTGCCGCGAGAGCGGTCCCATTCGGCCCGTAAATGCGCATGACGATTGATCCCCCACCGAAAGATGGATCGGTTCCCGAATACCTTGAGCCTGAGCCGGTATGGTTAATCCGCAGTAAATAAGCCGGCAAAAATTGCCGTCGAGGAGCATTCATGCCCCATCGCCGGATCGAGTCCTGTTGATCGTCGGGGGGAAAATCGTAGCGCTGCCAGAGTCTTGGGTGGCATGCCGATATTGGCACGCCGTTCGCATAACTGTTTGCAGTCAAACGTCACATTGGGGAGCAGTGATGACGAGGACGTTGCAAGCCGCATGCTTGGCGGTGATTTTGGCCCTGTGTGTCCCGGTGAATGCCGGGGCGACCTCGCGCATCAAGGACCTCGCCAATATTGAGGGCGTGCGCCAAAACCAGCTGATTGGCTACGGTTTGGTGGTCGGATTAAACGGGACCGGCGACACTCTCAACAACATCCCCTTCACAAAGCAGTCGCTCACCGCGATGCTGGAGCGACTCGGGGTCAACATCCGCGGCCAGACAATCAGAACGGGCAACGTGGCCGCGGTTATGGTGACGAGCAACCTGCCTGCTTTCGGCACGCAAGGAACTCGTATCGACGTGACGGTTTCCGCCATGGGCGACGCGAAGAGCCTCCAGGGCGGCACTCTCCTGGTAACGCCGCTGCTCGGTGCAGACGGCAACGTCTACGCGGTAGCGCAGGGATCATTGGCGATCGGCGGCTTTCAGGCTGAAGGCGACGCCGCCAAGATCACGCGTGGTGTTCCGACCGTCGGCCGCATCGCCAACGGCGCGCTGATCGAGCGCGAGATCGAGTTCACCCTGAACCGCTTGAGCCAGCTACGGATGGCCTTGCGTAATCCCGATTTCACGACTGCCAAGCGCATCGCGGCCGCTATCAACGATTATATCGGGGCGCCGACAGCCGAGCCGCTGGATCCATCGACGGTCGGAATTACCATTCCCCAACAATACCGCGGCAACGTGGTCTCACTGCTGACTGAAGTTGAACAGCTGCAGATCGAGCCGGACCTCGGCGCCAAGATCGTCATTGACGAACGATCCGGCATCATCGTCATGGGTCGAGATGTGCGGGTTTCGATGGTTGCGGTCGCACAGGGCAATCTGACAGTCACCATCAGCGAAACTCCGGAAGTAAGCCAGCCGTTGCCGTTTACACGCGGCGGCACCACCAAAGTCGTCCCGCGCACCCGCATTGGTGTGCAGGAGGACGGCAAGAAACTCGCGGTGGTCAGAGAAGGCGTGTCGTTGCAACAACTGGTCGATGGCCTCAACGCATTGGGCATCGGTCCGCGCGACATGATCGCTATCTTGCAGGCGATCAAGGCGTCAGGCGCAATTCAGGCAGATATCGAGGTGATGTGATGACAAGCGCAGTGGCCCTGCCCGGCCCGGGCCTAAACCCACTCGACCTCCTTACAAACAGCAGGGAGCCGGGCAAGATCAATTTGACGAAACAAACGAAGGCACGCGCGGCGGCACAGGATTTCGAAGCCGTGTTTCTTAACTCGATGTTTCAGCACATGTTCACCGGCATCAGCGGCGAAGGCCCATTTGGCGGCAGCGGCGCGTCTGGCGTCTGGCGCTCAATGCTCACCGACGAATACTCCAAATCATTCGCAAAAGCGGGCGGAATAGGCATCGCCGATCAGGTCTATCGGACGCTGATGGCGCGACAAGAGGCAAACTCATGACTTCGTCCAACGTCAGACTACCCATTGCCAATGCGCGTGAGGCCGAGCTGGCAGTCGCGAGCCTGGAAAAGATCATGGATCAGCTGGAGCAAGCCGTCACCGAAGAGACTTCGCGCGTGCGCTCCGGAAGGCTGCGTGACGCAATGAACCTGGATGGCAAAATTGAATGCGCCCGCCTTTACGCCGCGGAAAGCCAGCATGTGAAGGCGGCCAGGGCTGCGATCGCGCAACTGGCGCCCGAGGCCCTCGATCGTCTGCGTCGACGGCATGACACCTTCGAAAAAGTGCTGCGGACCAACCTGACAGTGCTGGCGACAGCACATGCCGTCTCGGAAGGGATTATACGTGGCGTCTCCGGCGAGCTTGCCCGGAAACAGGCGCCGTCGACTTATGGTGCCTCTGGCCGCGCGCAACCACCGAGCAGCAAGGCAAGCCCTCCCCTCGCGGTCAGCCGGACGCTTTAGCTGGTCGTCTATCGGACGTCATTGCGACCCGTCATGGACGGCCGCTAAATAGTCATGCTGTCACTGAAACTTTCAAACCCGTGACCGTATCGATCTGGCTGCCATCGGGCATGGTGAGGATGTTGTTTGCCGTGTCGAGATAGGCGCCGTTCGCCATCTGGATCAACGACGACGTATCGACGACTTTGGCCCCAGTGGTCGTATCGATTTGGGTGCCATCCGACATTGTCAGGATGTTGCTATTGGTATCGAGCGTCGATCCATCTGCGAAGAAAATGGTGGGATCGAGTACGTTTTTCGGCTGAACCATTTGTTGTGTCAGCGACAGCGCATCAATCGAGTCCTGCAGCTTCTGCGAATTTGCTTGCTGTGCATTCTGCGCGGCCATCTGTGCGACAAGGCTGGACGTATTTGTGACGCTGTTCTGCGAAATCAGGGCAAATTGCCCCGCAGTGATCGCGCTGGAGGCGAGAAATGAGCTGACGCTGCCATCCCCGCCGGAATGTTGCAGCATGCCCAAAAGGCCGCCGGCATTGCTCTGGTTTTGGATGGAATTAAGGGCGTCGTTCAGCCAACTCTGGGCGGAGTCCGCGTTCAGAAACAGGCTCGCTTGGTTGAGTGACGCGCTGATGACCGTCATACTGACAAACGCAATTTGAACTGCGAAATAGTATGGCGAAAAAATTAACAGATTCTCAATGTTAGCAACTTGCTAACCACGTGCATTCGGTCCCGGCAATCCTGAGCCGCTTGTTTTTGCGCTCGATCAAATCTCGACCATGGCCGTAACCCGGCGATAACTCATTAACCATGAACTTTTACGGGCCGTTGGCGGGATTGTGCGATGAATTTCCCGATCCACTGGATCACACATGTGTAACTGCCAGTACGGCAATTAGACCAGAAAGGTACGCAAGATGTCTGACATCGTTCTATCCGCAGGCGTGCGGTCGAACCTGCTGCAGTTGCAGCAGACTTCGGACCTGATCACGCAGACCCAAACCCGGCTCGCGACCGGTAAAAAGGTCAATTCGGCTCTCGATAACGCGATCAACTTTTTCACCGCCCAGGGTCTCGACAATCGCGCCAACGACCTCAGCGGGTTGCTGGATTCCATGTCCAACGCCATCAATACAATTCAGGCGGCGAACAATGGCATCACCGCAATCACCAAGCTGGTGCAGTCGCAACAATCACTGGCCAGCCAGGCGCAACAGACGAGCGACACCAACGTGCGTGCGACCTTGGCTGCGCAGTTTGACGCCCTCACGAGCCAGATCGCCCAGCTCGCTGGCGACTCCGGTTTCAATGGCGTCAATCTGCTCGCCGGCAACACCCTGACCGTCACATTCGATGAAACGAATAGTTCGAGCACCAACGTGACTGGCGTCGACTATAGCACCGTAGCCGCCGTCCAAACCAACCTCACCATCGACAGCGCCGTGTCCGCCCACAACGCCTGGGCAAGTAGCGGTGACATCACCGCCTCGACAGGCGTGCTGACAACAGCGCTGACCAACCTGCGGTCGGAATCCCAGACCCTCAGCGCCAATCTGTCGACTGTGCAGATCCGTCAGGATTTCACGAAGGCGACAATCAATACGCTGCAGACTGGTTCTGCTGCCCTTACCCTCGCCGATTCGAACGAGGAAGGCGCAAACCTGCTTGCCTTGCAAACCCGGCAGCAGCTGTCGACCACTGCGCTGTCACTTGCTTCGCAGGCCGACCAGAACGTGTTGCGCCTGTTCCAATAATCGCAATCCAAGCACACAAAACGGCGGCCTTCGGGCCGCCGTTTTTTTGTTCGCTTCGTAATCGTGGTTAACCAATTCTTAATTTTCAGTTTTAACTGTCTATCAACCCTAACGTTTCATTATCGGCGCTAAGCGATTTGGCCATATGCAGGCAAGGAGTTTGCCATGAGTGACATTGTACTGTCTCCAGGTGTTCGTTCCAATCTTCTGCAATTGCAGCAGACGTCGGACCTGATCACGCAGACGCAGACCCGGCTCGCCACTGGCAAGAAGGTCAATTCAGCACTGGACAATCCGATCAACTTTTTCACCGCTCAAGGCCTGTCCGTGCGCGCCAATGACCTCAATTCGCTGCTCGACGCGATGTCTAACGGCATCAATACAATACAGGCCGCCAACAACGGCATTTCAGCCATAACCAAGCTGGTACAGTCGATGCAGGCGCTTACCAGCCAAGCGCAACAGACTGCAGATACGACCGTACGCGCAACATTGGCGAGCCAATTCGACTCGTTGCTGACGCAGATCGATCAGCTCGCCGCCGATTCCGGCTTCAATGGCATCAATTTGCTTGGCGGCAATGACCTTACGATCACGATGAACCCCGACGATACCTCGAAGGTGGTCGTGTCGGCCTTCAACGACAGCACTGCCGGCGACCTGGCGATCAGCGCTTCACAGAACGCCTGGGCGGGCACGCTCGACATCCAAGCTGCGAGCGACAATCTGAAGACTGCGCTGACGACATTACGATCACAGGCTCAGTCACTGAGTTCCAATTTGTCGACTGTGCAGATCCGCCAGGACTTCACCAAGGCGATGGTCAATACGCTGCAATCAGGCGCAGATAGTCTCACGCTTGCCGACAGCAACGAAGAGGGCGCGAATTTGCTCGCCTTGCAGACCCGCCAACAGCTCTCGACCACGGCCCTGTCGCTGGCCTCGCAAGCCGATCAAAACGTGTTGCGGCTGTTCCAGTAGGTGCATCCTCCTGACGCGGCCCCGCTGACGTAACGTTCGCCGCGACAGGTTCACCAGGTGGCCGCAAGGAGCGGCATCAAATGGGTCTCAAAGTCGAGCTGAAAGCCGGCGAACGCTTCATTCTCGGCGATTCCCTGGTGACCAACGGCAGCCAGCGCACGCGATTGCTCATCGAAGGCGATGCGCCGATCCTGCGCGAAAAGGACATCATGACTGCACAGCAGGCTAATACTCCTGCCAAGCGGATCTATCTCGTTGTCCAGTTGATGTACACCGCGCGCGATCCCCGGCTTCACCATGAAACCTACTTCATATTGATGCGCGATCTCGTGCAGTCTGCGCCCAGCGCATGGCCGCACATCGCGGCGGTCAGTAATCACATCATGGCCGGTGAAATGTACAAGGCGCTCAAGAGCGCCAGGGCCCTCATTGCCTACGAAAAGGAGCTGATTGATCATGCAACACGCGGCACAAACGTACGACGCGGTCGCCAAGCAGATCGCAAAACCGCGTGAGTTGGAAGCCGACCTGCTGCTGAACGCGGCTGCGCGGTTACAAGCGATCTATGACGGCTGGGATGCCAAGTGGTCCGAGCTGGATGCTGCGCTTGTCTATAACCGCAGGCTTTGGTCGATATTCGTGTCTTCGGCGACCAGCCCGGACAATCCACTGCCACCCGGCGTTCGGCAAAACGTCGCGAACCTGGGGATATTCGTTTTCAACCATACTCTGGAAATCATGGCTAACCCCCGGCCCGAAAGTCTCGGCTCGCTCATCAGCATCAATCGTGAACTGGCAGCAGGACTGCTCGGCCGCGCCTAAGTCACAACATCGAGTGTCAGAAAAAGACCGCGGCTTGGCCGCGGTCTTTTTGTTTTGGCAAGCGCCGGAACGTTTTTCAGCTATTTGAGATAATTTACGAGGCTGGTCTGGAACAGCATCGAGGTAACCTGCATCGATGCCTGCATGCGTGTCTGGAGCGTCAGCAGCTGCGCCCCGACGTCCTCGTTCGACACGCCATCGATCTGCTGGAGGAAATCGTTCAATGTCGCACTGGTCTGCTGATGCCGGGTTTTCGCCGCTTGCAAGGAAGTCTGGGCCGTGGCGAGGTCCGTTTCGATATCAGTGATTGACTGGGTGCCAGGCGCACCAAGGTTGACTGTCAGGCGCTGGTCCATCGCACTGCTTAAGGCCACCCCGTTCGGATTACTCGGCGAAATTGTCACAGCTGCGAGCGTTGCGACATTTTGTACCAGCGTGCGTATGGCATCCTCGTTGGCACGGGCACCGTACGAAACTGACAAAGACGGATCGATTTGGGCTGTCGCGGTGGAACGCGCGGGATCGGTGCCGGTTTCGCCCGTGTACCAGATCACCGTATTGGCAGCAGTCCCTGGGACCATTCCCGTCGCGGCATAAAACGGCGGCGAGCCGCCCACGCGTTGCGGTGGATTGCTGGCATCGGCATTGAAGAAATTGTTTGACGCTGCGACAGCGGACGCCGCCGTCAAGGACGTGCCGGCGAGTTTTCCGACCGCGGTCGTGAGTGCCGCCTGAAAATTGGAGGCGGTTTCCGTCGGATCGGCGCCGATGGTGAACTGGTTTGCTCCCGGTGGCGAATCCGTCGTGGCCGTCAATGTCAAATTCTCGTTTGTGCCGTCTGGCAAATTCAAGCGCATAGTCACTGTCTCGCCGGGGTCTGGAACGGCGGAGAAGTCAATTCCCATCGACGCGGGTGAACCGCTCGGAGCAGACACGGTAGCACCGGTGACGTTCGTGGTGATGGATGCCAGTTTAAAGCCGAACGGCGATGTCGAATCTTCCGCCAGCGATACAGACGTCGGGGACGATGAACTTATAAACAGACGGCCCAGCCCATCGGCGCCAAGGTCCGCCTGGTTACGTTCGGCAATAAGCTGTTTAAGGCCGGCACGCGTGCCATCACCGTTGAGAACGTGATCAAGTGTCTCTACCGCCGGCTGATCCGTGGCGCGGCCCGAAAACAGATAGCGATCTCCAGCCTGCGTGTTCAGCAACCCCAGCAATTGATCAAGCGAAGACTGCGCAGTTTGCTGCGCTATCGCGGCGCCGCTACTGTCACCACTGACGCCGTTAGCTTGTACCATCGCACTCTTCACGGTGCTGGTAATGCTGGTCATGTTAGTGAGCGCGGTGTTCATAAGATTAATGCGCGTCATGACGTTGTCGATCGTATTGTCGAACCCACCGATCGCCGACAGTTGTGCATTCAAACTTACGGTAACGCCACGATCGATACCGAGGCCTGCATACGTCGAAGACTTCAGGCCGGTGCTGAGCTGACGTTGTAGATCGTCAAACTGCGCGCGCATCTGCGTCAGCTGCTGGATTGCAAGCTGCGACTGCGCACCGATCGATGAGACGCTCATGCCGTCCTCACATATTGATCAGGGCGTCAAACATATCCTTCACCGCCGAAAGAACCCGCGCGTTGGCAGCATAGGAATTCTGCAATGTGAGCAAGTTCGCCATTTCCTGGTCCACGTTGACGCCTGACGTATCGTTGAAACTCTGCTGCAGCGCGTTAAGCACCACATCCTGGCCCTGCTTGAGGTTGCTGGCGGATGTCGCCGCCTCACCTTGCTGGCTGATAACCTGGCGCAAATAGGTCGTGAGTGACCCAGTGAACGGAGCCGTGGCGGTGCCGATGCCTGTGTTGGGCGAGAACGTCAGCGAAGCGCCGGTTAATCGCTGATAAATAAAATCAGGTCGCGTGCTGTCGCCTGCGGCGGTACTGGGCTGAAAGACGACGAGAGAGGACGGGTCGGCGGCGACCGCGGGGTTCACGGCGATCCGCCCTGCCAAACCGAGGCTTTGGGAGCCGCGGGCAGTGATCGCCCCCGTATACGGACTCGACCCGTCGGTAAACAGCGGAAGTTCGGCGCTGCCGCCCGCAAGCGTCGTGACCGTCGCGGTTGAGGAGACCGAATTCACATCGACTGTATTGCCAGCGCCATCGTCGAGAATTTCAAGGGTATTCCCGGCCGGATTCGACGCCGTCATTCCCGTTCCGGTGAGCGCGGTGTTGATTTGCGCAACTACCGAACCCATTCCACCTGAAAAATCGATGCCGAACACTGTATCGTTTGCGGTTGCGGTCGCGGTGTTGGACAGCGGCAAAGCCGACGGATCGTCGACCCGCACCAGCGTCATCGTATGCGGCGTATTTGTCAGTGTGTCCGTGTAGTTGATCGTAATCGAGTTGCCGGCTGACAGGTTTCCGATATCGATGTCGAAACCGCTTTGCGGCGATGGAGAGACTGGCGTGCCCGCGGTTGTCTTGTCCGAGAGTGCCGACGCCATGCCGGCGGCAAGCGCATCGAGCTGATTTTGTGCTTGAACCAGATCCTGATCGCGCATCGAGAGGTAGGCAGCGATGGTTCCGGAACGGATAGCGTGGTCCTCGATCAGGTCAACGGGCGCGCCATCAGGGGGAATGAGCGTAATCGTGCCAACACCCCGTTGGGCAGGATTCGCGCTCCACTGCGAGGCTGGCGTAATGGTGCCTACCGCGTCAAAGCTCAATTGTCCCGCCTGTGCACCGACCAGCTGAGTGCCCGAATTGGTGAAGATGCCAACCTGCCCGCGGTCTCCCTGCACCACGTTGATATCCATCAGCTGCGACAGCTGGTCGATATAGGAATCGCGCTGGTCCATAAGGGTCGCCGTGGCACTGTCGCCCGGGGTCGAAGCCGCGATTTGCTGGTTGAGCGCAGCGATCTGGCTCATCGCGTTATTGGCTTTGTTTACAGCATCCGCGATTCCAAGCTCAGCGTTCGCACGCAGTGCCTGCACGTTGCCGCTCATCTGATTGAGTTGCTGTGTCAACAGCTGTGCACTGCTGATGACAGCGCTGCGCGCGCCCGGGTCATCCGGGCTGGTCGAGAGTGCCTGCAGGGCGGACGTGAAGTTGTTGTAAACTGACTCTAAAGAGGTGCTCGAGCCAGGTTGACCGTAGAGGTTCTGTAACTGCGAATACATATCCGCACGCGTATCGGCATAAGATGCGCCGGCATTCTCGACACGCAGTTGCCGCTGTACATAGAGATCAATTTCACGCTGGATGTCGCTGACACGAACGCCAATGCTTGTATTTGCGCCCGTTGCAATCTGATTGACGACTTTGCGCGTATAGCCTGGCGTATCGGCGTTGGCGACGTTGCCCGCCACCATCGCAATGCTGGCCTGAGTGACCTGCAGACCGGACAGTGCGGAATTGAGCGCTTGCGTCAGACTCATGTGCCGATCTCGATCACTCTATGATCACGCCCGACGCTCACGGATGACTATCGAATGACGTTCAGCAGGTCTTGCGACATCTGGTTCGCGGTCGTTATCACCTTTGTATTTGCTGAATAGGCTTGCTGCGTCACGATCAGCTTTGTGAACTCGGTTGCGATATCGGTATTCGAGGCTTCGAGCGACTGTCCGATGATCTTGCCCGACGAGCCCGCAATCGCCGGACCGGATTCGTTCGTCAGTTGATAAGCACCGCCGTCGAGAGCCTTCAGATTGTTAGGGCTGTTAAAATGGACCAGGGGAACTTGAGCAAGCGCAACGTTTTGCCCGTTAGAGAACGTGCCAATGATATTGCCCGCATCGCTCACCGCGATGGACTTCAACTGACCGGCCGCATAGCCGTTTTGCTGCAGGTTGTTGACGGTTGCTACGCCACTCACGTTCGCGAATTGCGTAATGCCGCCCGTAGGACTGTTTATCGTAATATTGCCGAGCGCCGTGCCGTTGATTGTCACTCCGTTGAGCGCGATATTGGTGACTGGCGGATTCAGTTGCCCGGTTGAATCGAACGTGAAATTGATGCCGGCGTTTTGCCAGGCGACCTGTGCCGGGGTTGCGGTAGAGTTTGTCTGATAAAACAGCTGCCAGGTGTCCGCACCCCCTGCAGCGACGCTGTCTGTCTTGGCCCATCGCATCTGAAGATTGGCCGGGGTTCCAATGGCGTCGTAGATCGTTACAGAGCCGCCATCGATCGACTCATTGACGAAAGTGGATACGTCGCTTCCAACTACGGTTCCTGCTCCGGCAACTGTTGGATCCGTGCCGAAGTCTCCGGGATTGAGAAGTTCGGAGTTCGGCGTCGTAGCCGTAAACGCGTTGGTGGCCGGATTTGACGGCAGATTTATCCCGTAATTGACCTGACTCGTTGCGCTGGCGGGCAAAAAATTGCCCTGGAATTGCAGGGGAGCAGCGACACTGCCAACCGGATTGCCCGTCGTGGGATCGATCGGGATGCCCTCGAGAAAGTAGCCGGCGCCGTTGACCAGATAGCCATTCGCGTCCAACTGGAAGTCGCCGCGTCGTGTGTAGCTGTCGATGCCTCCAAACAACGGCTGATTGCCATTGAAACCGGTCGGAGCTTGCACGACGAAAAAGCCATTGCCGTTGATCGCCATGTCCGTTGTGGACTTTGTACTTTGAATGGTGCCTTGAATATTGTTCGTGGCACGGGAATTTGCGATCACGCCGCCGGCGATTTGGCGCGTCGGCACGGAATCACCCGGGATGAGATCCGCGAAACTGGTGTCTATGCCTTTGTAGGCAGTCGTCTGAGAGTTCGCGATGTTGCCGGATATGTTTTGCATAGCGAAGGACTGCGCATTCAGACCACTGACGGCGGTCGTAAGAGCGTCGAACAAACCCATGACTTCATCTCCGCAAACGAGACACACTTCGCCCCGGCCGGGGCTCCAAAAACAAATTCGCGGATAGTCCGTGGCAAGCACTGTGCCACTGAATTCAGTAAGCTATATCAATGCATTACAAGGAAACGGCGGCCCCGCTCGGCCGCCGCTTACGGTTCTTTCTGCCGCCAACGCGGCAGATTTTGCCGGCCGATCAAGAAGCGGACGCCGCTTGCGGCACGAACTTCATCGCCACCCCGTTCATGCAATAACGCAATCCCGTTGGCGGTGGTCCGTCGTCAAACACGTGGCCGAGGTGACCGAGGCAGCGCGCACAATGCACTTCGGTGCGCGTCATGAAAAATGAACGGTCGGTTGTCGTCTCTACCGCATTGCTCAGCGGCTGGTAAAAGCTGGGCCAACCGGTGCCGCTCTCGAACTTCGTATCTGACGAGAACAGCGGCAGATCGCAGCCGGCGCAGGCGAATGTTCCCTTGCGTTTCTCTTTGTTGAGCGGGCTGCTCCCTGCGCGTTCGGTGCCATGTTGGCGCAGGATCATATATTGGTTCGCCGTAAGGCGCTGGCGCCAATCCATATCGGAGAGTTTGCGATAATCGGTGGTTTCGGTGGTGGTCATAGGTGATGCCATGCCAGATTGACCGCTAAAGGCGAACGCTGAAAGCGCTGCGCCGCCAGTCAGTAGGGCGCGCCGGTTCATCATTTCATCGATCCTCCATTTGCGCACCTACAGACCAACGCTCGGTATTCCTCAAATATAGATACTACGCATAAACGCCATTCAACTTGTCATCACCAATCTATCACGTTGATGCGAGGCGGCCTCCGCCATAACCGCGGGTGCAAGGCCTCCAGGTGATGAGGCTGAACCGTCTAGGCGACCGCCAAATGGCCCAAGCGAAGGCGGTTTTCCTTCTCGGCCTCGAGCCACAGACGGTTGTCCGGCCGGATCGGATAGGAATTGTGCCACGCCTCGAGCTTTTCCTGATAGAGCGAAATATAGGAGTCGTCGGACAGCGTTTCGATATTTTCCAGATCGAGGCCCAGACCGATCTCGTGATAGACATCCAGATTGTGCAAATCCGGCACCGGCAACGCACCACGTCTGAAGTCGCTCCACATCTGCCGGTACAGGTCTTCAAGGTCGCGGACAAGCCGCGACGTATCGAACAACAGGCAGCTGTCCCGTCCAGCGACAAGCTTTGCCTTTATTGCAGCGAGTTTTTCGGGGTTGTGCGCAAGCTCAATTGCCTTCGCCACATATGCTTCCGGTGTGGGGCAATCGAGTTCGCCCACTCCAGCCGCATGGACAACACTTGCACACACCCTGGCGGCAAAGGTTCTCCCGGCAAAGGTGACGATCGGAACGCCCATCCAGAGAGAGTCGGCCGCCGTGGTGTGGGCCCCATAAGGGCTGCTGTCGAGAAACAGATCAGCAAGCGGATAGCGCGCGAGATGCTCGGCGTTCGGCAGTTTCTTGGCGAACACGATGCGGTCCCCCGCAATTCCGGATGCAACCGCAGCCTCACGGAGCCGCTCGTTGGCCTCCTCCGTGGCACTCAGCAGCCAAAGCACGCTGTCCGGGACGCTGCCCAGGATCATCATCCAGCGCCGGAAGGTGCGCGCGGTCGTCTTGTGCATGCCATTGAACGAGCAAAAGACAAATTTGTTTGCTGGAAGACCGACATCGGCGCGCGAGGGGCGCTGCTCGGCTACGAGCCGCTTGCGGTCATTCGGCTGGTAGCATGGCAACCGCAGCACTTTCTCGGAAAAATGAATTTCGTGCTCAGGTGGGACAATTTTCGAATCGGCAATGATGTAATGGTGAAAGGGAGTTCCCATCGTGCCGGGAAAGCCGAACCAATTCACCGCAACGGGTGCCGGCTTTCGGGCAAATACACTGGTGCGGGCATCCTTCGTGTATCCATTCAAGTCGACGAGTATGTCGATTCCGTCGGCGGCGATTTTAGCGGCCGCCTGGTCGTCATCCAGGCCATTGATGTCAGCCCAATGATCGACCGCACCCTTGATTCTCTGCTGTGTGGCGTCGGTGCGATTGACGCCGCAATAGTAGGCAAAGATTTCAAACTTTTCGCGGTTGTGTTGCTCGATGACGTCGGTCATGGCGAAGCCAACGGCATGCTCGCGCAAATCGGACGACACGTAGCCTATTCGCAGTTTGTCGGCGTCACGCCTTCCTGCCGGCGCATGCTGCGTGACTTTCGGCATATCCGAGACGGATTTTCCGTAGTGATACGCTTTCGCCAGCTGGAACACGGGATCGTCGGCGAGACATTGAAGGGACAGCGACGATATTCCGGTCAAAAGATTTTTTCGGCTTACACGATCCCACTCGGAAATTACGGGCCATTTGCACTGTCGCTGCCGCAATGAAATCCAGTGCTGAACGACTTTGGTCTGGTGCGGATTGATATCCAGGCTTTGCCTGAGGGCATCCTCGGCGGGAGCATCACTGTTTGCACTCTCTAAAACACGGGCAATCTGTTCCAGCGCCGAGATTTTGTGAGCGACAGTTTCGCCGTTAACGACGGCAAGATTCTGAACTAGCTTGAGCCACTGCGTCACGGCCGCGCCGGGTTGTCCGCTGTCCTCAAAGACACGACCGAGATTTATGTAACTTGGATAGAAGTCCGGTTTCAGCCGGATGCACTCTTGAAGAGCGTTTATGGCGCCCGGCCGATCGCCAAGATCGGCGAGCACAACGGCAAAATTGAAATACGCCGCATGCAAAAGGTTATCCCCGGAATTGTGCGCAATCCAGGTTTTGTATAGCTCGGCAACAAACTGTTTCTGCCCGGAAGAATCCAGCCGTGTCGCGCAACTGATCAGATCTGCGATCGATAACTGATGGCCTGTCGCCCGTTGGACCGAATCCTTGAATAAATCCGTCGCGGCTTTGAAATCGAGCAATTCAGGCTGCATGACGACGTCCTATAAGCGCTGATGTTGCGAACGCGGTTCGGCCACCGGCCGTTTCAGGAAGCGCGATACGCTACGCTACAGTACGCCCCGGTTCGGGCTGCCCCGGGCCCAAAGACCGGGCCCAAGGCAAATTTAATGAACCAACTCACTATCCGACGAGGGTTACCAAGGCATCCAACTGCGCGATCGTCATTGCCGCGATCTGCGTCGTTGTGAATGCATTGCCCTGCGTCGTTGTCAATGAGCTGATCTCGGTCGTTGTCAGACCGGCGATCGCAGCCACGCTAATCGACGGAATACCCGTGGTGCTGGTAAGCGCATCAAACTTGGGCGTCGTCAAGCCGTTGATTTGTGTGCTTGTCAATCCGCCGACCTGAGTACTGGTGAGCGCACTGATCTCCGTCGTCGTCAACTGGCCGAGCTGACCAACCGACAACGCTGCGACCTCGGCGGCCGTCAGGGTGGAGACCTGGGCGGCGGTCAGCTTGCCGAACGTGGTGGTGGTCAGGCCTCCGACCTGCGTCGTGCTCAGCTTGGCGACGCTGAGCGCGTCAAGGTTGGTGGTGCCGATGCCGTTGAGC
>DATIWJ010000046.1:0-2249 GCA_035519415.1 Pseudolabrys sp. | reverse complement strand
CCAGCTTTCGGGCGGACAGCAGCAGCGCGTGGCCCTCGGTCGGGCAATCATCGCCGAGACCCCGGTTTGCCTGATGGACGAGCCACTTTCCAATCTCGACGCACAGTTACGCTCCGAAATGCGGCGCGAGATCCGCGAGCTGCAACACAAGCTCGGAATCACGATGGTCTATGTCACGCACGACCAGAGTGAGGCTATGAGCATGGCCGATCAAGTCATCCTCATGCGCGATGGCCGTGTCGAACAGGCGGCACCCCCTCATCGTCTCTACACTTGCCCAGCGACAACGTTCGCCGCGAGATTTATCGGCACGCCTCCCATGAACATCCTGACACTTGAACCCACTACCGACGGCACCTTTGTCGCCGGTAGCAGTGCGCGCATCCTTTCGGTGCTAACGCAAGACCTGTTGTTTGGTATCCGGCCGGAAGATGTGATCATCGGTAGCGAAGGAATTCCGGCGCGTGTTTTGAACGTTGAGTTTCTGGGAGCCGACACAGTGGTCACCTGCGCCCTTGGCCATCAATCAGTAACAGCGCGCGTCTCAGGAAAGATGGTCTTGGAACCAGGCGCTTCTATCAATCTCACTTGGCGTATGGAGAACATGCACTTCTTCGACAGCGGTAGCGGAAGGCGCCGCGATGACGTGCTGACACTCGCCACCGGCGACACGAACGGCTTCGTTCAAAATTGTCTCGCATAGGGAGGAAAAAACATGAACTACCTGAAGATGAAATGGCTGGCTCCCATTTTCGGTGCCATCGTCATCGCTCTGACATCCGGCGCCATGGCCAACGACGTTGAGCTTTCCTTCTACTACCCTGTGGCTGTCGGCGGGCCGATCACCAAGATCATCGATGGCTACGCTGCAGCGTTCGAAAAAGAAAATCCCGGCATCAAGATCAAGGCCATCTACGCAGGCACCTATCAGGATACGCTTGTAAAGGCACTCACCGCGTTTAAGAGCGGCGATCCGCCGGACATTGCGGTGCTTTTATCGACCGACATGTTCACACTGATCGACGAAGACGCGGTCACCGCTTTTGACGGACTGGCCACGACCGATTCGGATAAGGCTTGGCTCAAGTCGTTTTATCCGGCCTTTATGGAGAACAGTCAGACAGGCGGTAAGACCTGGGGCATTCCGTTCCAGCGCTCGACGATTGTCATGTACTGGAACAAGGACGCGTTCAAAGCTGCAGGCCTCAACCCGGAAAAGGCGCCCGACAATTGGGACGAACTGGTTGCCGACGGTGCCAAGCTTACCAAGCGCGATGCGGCGGGCAACGTAAGCCAATGGGCGGTCGAGATTCCATCCTCCGGCTTTCCCTATTGGCTGTTTCAGGGGCTGACCACCGCAAACAATGTGCGCTTGATGAATGAGGCCGGCACGGAAACATATTTTGACAAGCCAGCAGTGATCGAGGCGCTGCAGTTCTGGGTCGATCTCAGCCGCAAGCACAAGATCCAGCCGACCGGCACCATCGAATGGGGCACGACGCCAAAGGACTTCTTCGAAGGCAAGACGGCGATCATGTGGACGACGACCGGCAATCTGACCAACGTGAAGAAAAACGCGCCCTTCCCCTTTGGGGTCGCCATGTTGCCGGCGCATCAAGGTCGCGGCTCGCCAACCGGCGGCGGAAACTTTTACTTCTTCAATAAAATGACCAACGAAAAGCGTGCCGCTGCGTTCAAATTCGTTAAATGGATGACGACGCCCGAACGCACTGCGGATTGGGGAATTGCAACCGGCTATATCGCCGTGCGTCCTGACGCGTGGGAAACTCCCGCTATGAAGAAATATGTGGAGGACTTTCCAGCCGCGGCGGTGGCGCGTGATCAGCTCAAATATGCCGTTGCCGAACTGTCGACCCACGACAATCAACGCGTTACCAAGGCGCTTAACGACGGCATCCAGGCGGCCCTCGCCGGCACCAAGACCCCCGAAGAAGCAATGAAAAACGCGCAGCAGGAGGCGGCTCGCATCCTTCGCTCCAGCAAGTGATGCAAAACTCCGAGCACGTTGCGCGTGGATCGGATGGGGAAATCCATCAACCGATTTCTCCCTCCTCCACCACGACTACTGCGTTCACGCCGCGGATGGGGCAAGGCGGTACCCGCGGTACGTCACTCCGGCTGATGGTGCAAATCCACGGCTGGCTGCTTTTGCTGCCTGCGGCGGTGCTGCTCGTCACCTTCACGCATTATCCCGCAGTCGCAACCTTCATCGATAGTTTCTTCTCGAC
>DATIWJ010000045.1:0-23643 GCA_035519415.1 Pseudolabrys sp. | reverse complement strand
TTTCGCTTCGCCCGTTGAACCTGACGTCAAAACAATTCGACAAATACCACCGTCATCACCGTAGCTAGGTGCCGGCTCCGCTGTTGGGCCGCCACTTTCCAACCAAGAATAATCTATGTTCAGCACCGTTCCACCTGAAGTAATTTTTCCTGGAGCATCGGTGAGAATGACATCGGGCGCTATCTCTGCGACTGGCTTTGGACTTCTGAGCGAAAGGGTTGTGACACCCACGTGCATCAAGCCAAGTGAGAGCGACATGTGCAGGATCGTATCGCTGATATATGTTGCAACGACACTCCCAGGAGCAATTCCGGATTTGAGGGCCATTCGTGCTGTATTATGGATGAACCTTACCAGTTGACCGTAGCTCACGGATTGGAGCTTTGACCCCGGTACACAAATGGCCAGGGCCATCGGATTCAGTTTCGCTTGAAAAAGTATTGGCTCGACAAGATTCATTGCGGTACCGGTCGGGATATTGTCTCTATTCACTTATTCAAAAGGTAATTTACACACTTGAGCATTGATGAAAAGTCGACGCAATGATCTTGGTCCAAATAAACGTCGTCTGATACCCGGAAAAAGCTAGCAACAGATTTAATGGCTTGCAGCAGCCAACCCAGCTAGGCGCGCATACAGAAGCCCCAAAAACTGCGATTGGCGAACGGGCAATAGTTCACCAGGCTCACAGCGATTTTCAAATAGGAGCATTGCCGCCAGCGATATCGGTGTGTCCATCGGCCTACTGGTTTAGTGTGGCACGCAGGGTTGGTAGTTGCACAAAGTTGCAAAATTGGGAATATCGGTGGTGGCCGGAGCAGATCAGGACCAGCATGTGCGGTCTGCTCTATCGAATAAAGCGAGATATGAACCGGAGATAACGAAGAAGCCCGTGTCGGTGGTTGCGCAAAGCGAACCACATTGAGGGGAGCCGTACATGGGCGAGGTTAGCACGATCGGTCTTGATATTGCGAAGTCAATCTTTCAGGTGCACGGGGTTGATGGCGCTGGCGCGGTTGTAATCCGCAAGCGCATCAATTGCGCAAAGAAGTTGGAGTTCTTCGGCGAGCTGCCGCCGTGCCTGGTCAGGGTTGCGGGTATTTTTTACCGTGTTTGAGCCTTTCCGGGATGTTCGCCTCGGACAGGTCAGGCAACTCGATCTTTCGAAAAGTTTCGGCGCTTCGGAAATAAACATCTACTCCTTGAATCGGATGCCCCCAACCTAGTCATCAATACGCAGCGATTCGAAACGGGCGCCCAGAGTACATGCCAGTAAGTACGGTTCGATTTTTCTCGCCAATCCGTTATAATTTTCTTGGATTTCTTGTCGATCAGGTCGCAGGTCCTCACCATGGGCTGTGAGAAAGGCAAATTTGCCGTCCGGTGACGGCCAATCGATGTTTTCTTTCGGATCATCCGCGGATGCACTCGCGAGGCAATCGGTTCCTGCTGGGCACACACCGTCGCCGCAAACGTGGCCAAACTGACTGCGCAGAGTAAGAGCCGAATTACTATCGGCATTTGCGCCGCTCCCTTCAATAAACCTTCCGGAAATATTGGCTATTGGCATAAAAGGGGCATTAGGCGTCTCCAACATTCAAAGCGGAAAGTGACGAAAATCTGTGGATGGGGGAGCGCTTCCCAGACGCTACCCATCGAACAATTTTGGGAAGCATTCGGAGTCCTAATGATGTTTAAGTGGTTGATTTGTCTGGTCGGGGCGGCGGGATTTGAACCCACGACCCCCAGTCCCCCAGACTGGTGCGCTAACCGGGCTGCGCCACGCCCCGACCGGAACGGCGCGGACTATAGGGATGCACCCATCGCGGCGCAACCTTGGGGACAAAATACTCTATTTCGCGAACCGGACTCGTTGGGTTGGCCACCGCTTTTATAAAAATTTCTCAATACAAGGTTGGAAATAGTAGATTGATGAACCTCTGGCGCGGGGAGCTTGGCGACATTGAAGAAAACCATCGTTCGCGCTGGTTTGGAGACGGCCTACTTTACGGCGATGCACCACTGGATGCGTCCGCTGGTCGGCGGCGCGGGCGCTATCCTCGCCCTGCATCATGTGCGCCCCCCGCGTTCTGAAGGGTTTCAGCCGAACCGGCTCATGGAAGTCACGCCGGAGTTCCTCGATGGCCTTCTGCGGCGGCTTGTGCGCGCGCGCATCGACGTCGTCTCACTGGATGAAATGCATCGGCGCTTCATAGAAGACGATTTCAAGCGTCGGTTCGTCTGCCTGACTTTTGACGATGGCTATAAAGATTTTTTGCGTTGGGCTTATCCGCTACTACGGAAATATAGACTGCCGTTCGCGATGTATATCGCCACCAGCTTTCCCGATCGGCTTGGTGAGTTGTGGTGGGTAGCGCTGGAAGCTGTGATTGCCCAGAATAGACGCATCGGAATGGTGATCAATGGCAAGGATCAATATTTCGAGTGTGCAACGGTGCGAGAAAAGCGTGAGCTTTATGATGCAATTTACCGCTATCTGCGCGGCATGAAGACCGAGGAGGACGTGCGGCGTACAGTTCGCGACCTGTGTTCATATTACGACATCGACGTCGTTTCCTTCTGCCGCGACCTTTGTATGGATTGGTCCGAGATCGCGGATCTCGCGGCCGATCCGCTCTGCACAATTGCCGCGCATACCGTCAATCACATGATTCTCAGAAGGGTGCCGAGCGAGGCGACGGTACGCGCGGAAATCGAAATGAGCCGTGCAGTGCTGGAGGCGGCGCTCGGAAAACGGCCGCAGCATTTATCTTATCCTGTGGGCGATCCGACAGCGGCGGGCCCTCGCGAATTCCGTATTGCGGCAGAGCTTGGCTTCAAGACTGCGGTGACGGCGCGGCCGGGCGTGCTTTTCAAGGTACACCGAGATTATCTGACCGCATTGCCGCGCATACCGGTCAGCGGTGAACTCCAGCAGCAGCGATATCTGAAAGTGCTCATGTCTGGCGCAAGTACTGCCTTCTCCAACCGGTTTCGCCGAGTGAGCGCGGCCTAGCGCCAGGGATCATGCACGGTCGGGTCTGGCCATCCAGCTGATCAATGGCATTGCCGGCAGGACCCAGCCGAGTCCAGCAACAACGTAGTAGATCGCCGCTACAAAACCATTGATGTCGGTCAGCACGGATTGCGCAAGCGCCATCGCCAACAAACCCCATCCCGACACAAGCACGAGCAGTGCGATGACGCCGATGAATTTGCGAGCCCGGATGGACATGGGTTCCTGTTCGGTTTTATTGCGAATGCGGGCGCATGACTATATGGTCCGCGCCATTCCCTGCAAGCAAGTACTCATGTCCCAGACGGTCAAAGCGTCCAAAAATCATCTAAGTGCTGTGCGGTTCTGGCTGCTCACGGCCGCCGCAATGATCTTTGTGACCCTGGTGGTCGGCGGCGCGACACGACTGACGGAATCCGGTCTGTCGATTGTTGAATGGAAGCCGGTTACAGGCGTCCTGCCGCCATTATCGGAAAACGAGTGGCAGGCCGAATTCACGAAATACCAAACTATCCCGCAATATCGCGAACTTAATCGTGGCATGAGTCTTGGCGCTTTCAAGGTGATCTATTGGTGGGAATGGTCACACCGGCTGCTGGCACGCCTGACCGGTGTCGTGTTTCTTCTGCCATTTCTATTCTTCCTGTGGCGTGGCGCCATTCCACACAAGTTGCGGAATCGATTGTGGATCATTTTCTTCGCCGGCGCTGCACTCGGTGCGGTCGGGTGGTGGATGGTCTCGTCCGGGCTTACGCAAGGCATAAGCGTCTCCCAATACCGCCTTGCCTTTCATCTCACCCTGGCCAGTGTGGTCTACGCGGCGATCCTGTGGACGGCGCAGCAACTCGTACATCAAGTCCCAACAGAAGCGCCAACGCGCATCCGTATCGGCGCGTTCGCTATTGCAATACTCCTATTGCTGCAAATCTACCTCGGTGCTTTGGTGGCGGGTCTCGATGCCGGCCTCGTATTCAATACATGGCCGCTGATTGACGGTGCATTTATTCCAGCGGCAGAACGTCTGTGGTTTATCATGCCGGTCTGGCGCAACCTGTTTGAAAATGGGCTGACGGTCCAGTTCGATCACCGCATGGTCGCCTATACGATCTGGCTACTGGCAGTATTGCATGCATACAATGCATTTCGCGCAAAACGCGGTTTATTTGGCGCTGTTGTGCTTACCGGAGCAGTGACTTTGCAGGTCGGACTCGGGATTGTCACCTTGCTCCATCAGGCGCCTGTTCCACTTGCGCTCGCGCATCAGGTGATGGCAATCGTCGTGTTTACCATCGCGGTGATTCATGCGGAGCAGTTGTCGCATCGTGTAACGTTTTATTTGCCGCAAACCGCTACCGCAGAGCAACACGCATGATCAACAGCGAGCTCAGGGATCAAATTGCCGTCCTGACGCTGATGCACGGCAAGGCCAATGCGCTTGATATCGAATTCTGTGATGCAATTGCCAACCGGTTTGCCGACCTGCGCAATTCGGATGCGAAGGCTGTAGTGCTGACCGGCCAAGGTCGAATCTTTTCGGCGGGAGTTGATCTAAAGCGACTGAGTGAGGGCGGTGCCGACTATATTCGTCAATTCCTGCCGGCCTTGCACCGCCTCTATGAGGCGGTGTTCTTTCATCCAAAACCGGTGGTGGCGGCGGTCAACGGCCATGCCATAGCGGGCGGCTGTGTGCTCGCCTGTTGTGCAGACCGGCGTATCATGGCGCGTGAGATGGGACGTATTGGCGTGACCGAAATTCTCGTCGGTGTGCCGTTCCCTTCGCTGGCCTTGGAAATCGTGCGCTTCGCAGTGCCGCCGCGCTATCTGCCGGAATTTACGTTGTTGGGCGCGACTTACGCTACCGACGAGGCTTTACGACGCGGCTGGATCGATGAAGTGGCGGAGCCGGAGGAGCTTTTGGATGACGCGATGGCGGTCGCGCAGGAGCTTTCTTTGCTTTCGCCGGCGGCCTTTGCGCAGACCAAGATGCAAATCCGCCAGCCTGTGACAGAGCGCCTGCAAGCGAGTGGACAGGTTACGGATAAGGCAGTGACTGAAATCTGGACTGCGCAGGCGACGCTCGCCTACATTCGCGACTACGTGGCGCGGACTTTGAAGAAGTCCTAGCCGATCACTTTTCAGTCAAACCCTGTTCGAGATCGGCAATAATGTCTTCCTTGTCCTCGAGACCAACCGAGAGCCGCACGACGTCCGGTCCTGCGCCCGCCTGGGTTTTTTGTGCGTCTGACAATTGCCGGTGTGTGGTCGACGCGGGGTGAATGATGAGCGAGCGGGTATCGCCGATATTGGCAAGATGCGAGAAGAGCTTGACGTTCGAAACAAGCTTTACACCGGCATCATAGCCACCTTTCAGCCCGAAGGTGAACACCGCGCCGGCGCCCTTCGGCACATATCGTTTGGCGAGCGAATTATACTTGTCGCCAGCGAGCCCCGGGTAGCTCACCCAAGCGACCTCCGGACGCTTCGCGAGCCACTGTGCGACTGCCAGAGTATTTTCGCAGTGACGTTGCATGCGCAGCGGCAGCGTCTCGATCCCTGTCAGGATAAGGAAAGCGTTGAACGGCGACAGTGCAGGACCAAGATCACGCAAGCCCAGCACACGGCAGGCGATGGCAAACGCGAAGTTTCCGAAGGTTTCGTGGAGGATAATACCCTGATATTCGGGCCGAGGCTCAGAGAGCATCGGGTACCTTTTGTCGCGTGACCAGTTGAAGGTGCCGCCGTCGACAATCATTCCACCGATCGAGTTGCCGTGTCCGCCAAGAAATTTAGTAAGCGAATGCACGATGATATCCGCGCCATAGTCGATCGGTTTGCACAAGTACGGCGTTGCAAGTGTGTTGTCGACAATCAGCGGAACTCCTGCCTTACGAGCAATCTTCGCAATGGCCTCGATGTCGGTGATAATGCCGCCCGGGTTGGCGATTGACTCGATGAATATACATTTCGTCTTCGGTGTGACTGCTTTCTCGAACGAGTTGAGGTCATCGGGGTCTGCCCATACGACGTTCCACCCGAAGTTTTTGTAAGAATGGTTGAATTGATTGATCGATCCGCCATAGAGCTTTTTCGAAGCGACAAATTCGTCGCCCGGTGTCATCAGCGCATGCATCACAATCACTTGCGCGGCGTGGCCGGAGGCGATAGCAAGTCCGGCAGTGCCGCCTTCGAGTGCCGCAACGCGCTCCTCCAATACAGCGCAAGTCGGATTGCCAATGCGCGTATAGATATTTCCGAACGTCTGGAGGCCGAATAACGCAGCCGCATGGTCGACATCGTCGAAGACGAATGATGTCGTTTGATAGATAGGCGTCGCTCGCGCGCCCGTGGTGGGATCGGGCTTGGCGCCAGCGTGGATGGACAGAGTTGCAAATCCCGGAGTGCGCTCGACGTCAGCCATGTGTCCCCCGATCACTGTTGTAGGCGGGACCGACTTTCCCACCAGAGATGCGGCGGCGATTAGTGGGGCCGGATAGCCGCGCCGTCAAGGCAATATCGACGGGAAGGCCAAACTCAACATGTATCGTCGCTCTCTTTTGAAGACGCGAGGCGCATTCGTTGTACACCTGAGCCTAAAGTTTGAGCTCGCCTTGAGGAGAGCGTGCGTGAGTTCACGCCCATCCACGAAATCTCGGAAGAGAGACGGCCATATTCGATTTTTGGGCAGCGGTTCATCACGACTTTTAGGCCGGCGCGCTCTGCGAGTTTAGCGGCCTCATCGTTGCACACGGTGAGCTGCATCCAGATCACCTGCGGCGGAGGTTTAAGTGCCAGCGCCTCCTTCACAATTGGCAGGGCGTATTCGGACGTACGAAAGATGTCGACCATGTCCACGGGTTCGGGAATGTCGGATAGCCTCGCATAGACCTTTTGCCCGAGGATGCTCTGCCCGGCCTGGCCGGGGTTGACCGGAATCATACGGTAACCGCGTTCCATCAAATACTTGAATGCGAAATAGCTCGGCCGGTTATCCCTGGGGGATATGCCAACCATGGCGATTGTCTTCACGGTGTTGAGAATGCCGCGGATATAGGCGTCGTCATAGAATTCGTGGTTCATGCGCGTGAACATAGAAGCAGCGAGGGCGGAGCGAAAGGACGTAGGCGTCTGCGCGGCGATTTGCGGTAAAGAACGGGAATCGCATATTCGTATTGGGTTCAACCGTGCCATCCGGTGCCACTTCTTGCGCGGTTTTCCATGGTCGACCCGAACGCTTTGCAGTTCCTCACCCAACTGACGCACTTGACATATGACCTGTCGCTACAAAGGCGGCAGATGGATGTCGAACGTCACCGCGCTCAGGAGCTGGCGACCTCGCGCTATGCCGACCCGAAACGACTCGTCCGCCACGGCTTCAAGGTCTATTCGCAATCTGATGAGGACGGCATCATTCAAAGAAATCTTCGACCGGATCGGCGCGACCGCCCGCACATTTATCGAATTCGGAGTTGAGACCGGCATCGAGTGCAACTCGGTCAAGTTGCTTGTTGAAGGCTGGAGCGGCTTGTGGATTGAGGGGTCCGCGCCTTATGCGGCGGAAATTCAAAACCACTTCGACGCGTTTATTGCTAATGGCAAGCTCAAGCTCAGTCAGAATATGGTGACCGCAGAGAATATCAATGCACTGTTTGAGCAAGCCGGCGTAACCGGTGACGTCGACCTCCTGAGCATCGATATTGACTACAACGACTATTGGATTTGGAAAGCGATCGCGGCTGTCAAGCCGCGCGTCGTGGTCATCGAGTATAACGCGACGTTACGGCTGCCGATGTCGCTCGTCGTGCCTTATGATCCCGCGCGCATGTGGGACGGCACTAATTATTTCGGTGCAAGCCTGGAGGCGCTGGTGCGGCTCGGGCACGACAAAGGATACCGCCTGGTCGGCTGTAACTATTCAGGTGCCAACGCCTTCTTTGTACGCAACGACGTCGCGGGTGGTCGCTTTCTCGATCCGGCTACGGCCGAGGAGCACTACGAACCACCGCGCTATTTTTATGCAATGCAGTCTGCCGGGCATCGTGCGCGCCCGGGACCGTATGTAAGCGTC
Source organism: Pseudolabrys sp. (assembly GCA_035519415.1). Classification (GTDB taxonomy): domain Bacteria; phylum Pseudomonadota; class Alphaproteobacteria; order Rhizobiales; family Xanthobacteraceae; genus Pseudolabrys. The sequence goes on along the minus strand of DATIWJ010000045.1, from coordinate 15,562 downwards.
TAACGTTCGCCGTCAGTAGCGATTGCGGCGTCGCCACGCGCGAGCGCAGCGCGCAGGCGCGCGTTCTCCTCCTGCAACACGTCGACTTTGGCTCGAACTGACGCAAAAGCTTGCTCGATCTCGGCTTCCGAAAAACGCGTGACAATATGTGACGAACAGTTCACATCCCAGGCCTCGATGCTGAAAAGAATAGCGCGCTCCGGCCGCGCCTTGTAGCCCTCGTCGGACAGGCGGGCGACGAGGGCAGGATCGTTTTCAATCATACGTGCGCGGCCCCAGAGTTTGATGCGCTGTCGCCGCGCGGGGTCAAGCAAGAACAGGAATGCACGGTCGTTCTCGGAAAGGTTGGCGAGGGTTATGTATTGCCTGTTGCCGCGATAGTCGGCAAAGCCAAGCGATCTGTCATCGATAACTTTGATGAAGCCCCTCGGTCCACCTCGGTGCTGGATGTAAGGGGCGCCGTCCGCCGTCGCCGTGGCCAGGAAGGCGGTATCCTGTTCGGCAATAAACTTCGCGAGCTTCGGGGTCACCCGATCGGGAAAACCCTCGGCGATACGCTTTTCGTATGCTTTTGCCGAGCCACGCTCGGCTTGCGCCTGCTGTGCAGCGGCGGTGAATACCCGGCTGGAATTGCTCATGTATCCTACCATTATTCAGCCCAATGCCTTTGCGGAACAAAGATAGCCTCGCGCTGTTGCTCACGGTAGGGCCGCGCTTGTTTGATTTGGGCAGGATTGCGGTGACAGCGACATAAGATGGTCATGCTGGTTTGCTGCGATCAGAACGCTGAGGGGCGCCGCCTAGGTTGTGCACAAACAGGAGGCGTTCGATGTGTGACTACAGTCTTCACGACGTTGCGTCCCGACCCGCTAAGGTCGGTGACAAGCTTGTATCGACCCAATTTCCGAATGCGATCACCCGCGGTTTTTCGGATCCCGCTCAGCCGCGCGTAGCGGTCTGCCTGCTGCCAGGGACGGAACTTGCGTTTGAAAAAGAAGTCGAATGTGATGCGTCATTCAGGTTCTTGCCCAGCAAGAAATCGCTTCACAAGGTGGCGCGCTTTCGGCAGGTAAATCTCAATCGGCCAGCAGCGCATCACGATGCGCTCGAGTTCCCAGATGGGAAGATTGTTCTGGTCACCGATCTCTGTGAGGGCCAAATCGCGACCGTGTTGCAGCTGCCAAGCTCGGGGCGGGCCACCAATGAACGAGGTGAGCGAGAAGCGCAGGAGAATACTTCTCTTATCGCCTGATCTACCAGCGTCAGAGAGCCGCTGACCAGCGGCGGCTCTCTGTGACGCTCACGCTATCTGTCGATGTTGCGGGAGACCGGCATCAACGGTCTTCCCATCTGGGTTGGCGTTTGTCGATAAATGCGTTCAAACCTTCCTCGGCATCGCGCGCCATTAGGTTCTCGACCATAACCCCGGACACGTATTTGTAGGCCTCGGCCAGGCTCATTTCTGCCTGGCGATAAAAGCCTGCTTTGCCGATCCGCACGACATGACTGGATTTGCCGGCGATCTTGCGCGCGAAAGCCAAAGCTTCCCCGCGCTCCTTTCCGGGGCTTACCACACGGTTGACGAGCCCGATTCGATAAGCGTCATCGGCATTCATGGCATCGCCTGTCAACAGCATTTCCATGGCATGCTTGCGCGCGACATTCCGCGAGAGAGCGACCATCGGGGTTGAACAGAACAAGCCAATATCAACGCCCGGTGTTGCAAATTTCGCTTCAGTAGATGCGACTGCCAAATCACAGCTTGCCACCAGTTGACAGCCGGCCGCTGTCGCTACGCCCTGCACGGCAGCTATCACTGGCTGCGGGAGGTTGACGATCTGCTGCATCATGACACTGCACATCGTCATGATGCGCTGAAAGTATTCCCGGCCGCGGTCTGCATCGTTTCGCCGGCTGGTGAGTTCCTTGAGATCATGGCCTGCGCAAAAGGCGGGGCCGTTGGCGGCAATGACGACGGCGCGGACGGTCGTGTCATTTGCAATTTCAGTCAATGCTTGCGACAGCGCGACCAGCATGGCTTCCGACAAGCTATTGCGTGCGTCGGGCCGGTTTAGGAGCAGCGTGATAACATCTTTGTTGCCATCACGCAGCAGCACTGGCACATCGGAGGCTAGGGGGGCAGTCGGCGCGTTCATACGAGCGGCGTTCCCATTGTCGATCATACAAACCATAGTCCGAGGACAGCCCGGTGCAAGGCTCGGAACGGCAGCCCAGGCTTTCACGTTAGCAGCTATGATCAAACGGCGCGCGAAATCAAAGCATCCGAAACGAGACAGAAAGCGCTGGTCAGCGCGCGTTAGTCGGGAAAGTGACGCGCTGACGCTTGAGAAAGGGGTCTTCAGCAAAGCAAGCCCGCGGAAGATTGCGGTCTCGCTCAAGCTTTCCGCCGACCGCAGCCGGAGGCGCAAATCGAGCTCATACCGGTCGGCGATGTCGATGCTCACTTTCTTCATCAATCGCGCTGGGAGCAGCCTTTCCAGGAGCCGCAAACAGAAGCTGGAAAGAGCCAAGCGCGAGTTGCGCGACCTTTACGGTAGGTCTTGAACTGCCCGATTGACCCGACAGCGGCGCCGTCTATGACCAAGACGCCGGATCGGCCGGCGAGGGGGTCAAGCATGCCGGCTCCGGCGATGAATGCCGACGAAATCTCGAAGCTGCTGCGTGAGGTTTTTCCGCAAGGGTTTTATCCGGGGTGCGGATTGACGATCGAGCGGGTTGAATACGCAAACATCCGCGTAAGACGGCATTTTGAAGAGGGTTCTTTGCGGCCAGGCGGCACGATTTCCGGGCCAACCATGATGGAGCTTGCCGATTTTGCGATGTACGTGGCCGTTTTTTCCGCCGTTGGCCCTCAGCCGCTGGCAGTTACCACAAACCTCACCATCAATTTCCTGCGGAAACCGCGGAAAGGGGACCTGATTGCGGATGCCCGCCTAATGAAGGTTGGAAAACGGCTGGCAGTTGGGGAGGTCATGATCTTTTCGGACGGTCTGGCGGAGCCGGTGGCACATGTAACCTCCACCTATTCAATTCCGGACCGCTAATTAGCCTTTGGTAAAAAAATACCATTATTATAACAGCATGATTTTGCATGATAAATATTATCGTACCGCCGTTGACCGATCGCAGGCACGTCAGCTAGAAAGCGGCAGCGCGGTTGGGGCGCGCTCAAGTTCCCAGGGAATTACCAATGAAGACCTTTTCGGCGAAGGCTGCCGACATCACAAAAAAATGGGTGACAATCGATGCTACCGGGCTCGTTGTTGGCCGCCTAGCATCGATCGTGGCATTGCGCCTGCGCGGCAAGCACAAAGCGACCTACACCCCCCATGTCGACGACGGCGACAACGTCATTGTTGTCAACGCCGCCAAGGCGGTGCTGACCGGACGCAAGCGCGATAAAAAAGTTTACCACCATCACACCGGGTTTATCGGCGGCATCAAGGAACGCACGGCCAAGTCCATTTTGGAGGGGCGGTTCCCGGAGCGCGTGGTCGAGAAAGCCGTGGAACGCATGCTGCCACGGGGCCCGCTCGGGCGTGTTCAGCTTGGAAATCTCCGTGTCTATCCGGGTCCTGAACATCCGCATGAGGCGCAGAAGCCGGAAAAGCTCGATGTGGCTGCCATGAATCGCAAGAACGTGAGGAGTGCCTGACCGTGGCCGAGACCGTGCAATCTTTGGAAGGTTTGGCGACGCTTAAACCGGCCGCTCCCGAAGCGCCAAAGTACGAAAAAAAGGTCGACGCTCAGGGCCGCGCCTATGCGACCGGAAAGCGCAAAAACGCCGTCGCGCGCGTATGGATCAAACCGGGCTCTGGCAAGATACTCATCAATACAAAGGCCGTAGAAGTGTTTTTCGCGCGTCCGGTGCTTCGTATGTTGATCCAGCAGCCGCTAGTCGCGACCAATCGCGGCGGACAATACGATGTAACCTGCACCGTTTCCGGAGGTGGTCTGTCCGGGCAGGCCGGCGCAGTGCGACACGGGTTAGCTAAGGCGCTGACTTATTTCGAACCCGATTTGCGTGGTGCGCTCAAACGTGGCGGGTTTCTTACCCGCGATCCGCGCGTGGTCGAGCGCAAGAAATACGGTCGCGCAAAGGCCCGGCGCTCCTTCCAGTTTTCGAAGCGTTAGCCGACCAATATGCTTATCGAAAGGCGCGCAAAAAGCGCGCCTTTTTGCTTGTGATTTTCGGATCGTTCAAAGTTTATCGAGTTTGTTTACTCCACAGCGATGTGAATTTGGCTCACCGGGAGCTAGCGAGCCTCAATATTGGTTGCACAAATTGACTACAATTCGAAGCAGTCTTTCGTCGAAGCCCGTCTAATTGCGCAACGGAAACCTACGACCACAGCGCTATTTTGCTGGCGTTGTCCGGCGCCGCATGCGTAGCGGACGGCACGTGGGAGCGCGTATGTTGCTAGTGGGTAACCTGCAATCCTCGGCCTTGGATTTACCAACGCTGTCGTTGGTGGCTGTGTGCATTTCCGGCTTGCTCGGTCTATTCCTGATCATTGACTGGCTGCAACAACGCAACGTTCGCGCACTGGCATGGTGGGGTTCGGCTTATCTGATCGGCGCGTCGTCGATGGCGCTGTGGAGCATGCCAACACCATTGATCAAGTTGCCACCGGCTGTGCCCGGCGCTTTGACCTTTCTTGCCTGCGGCATGATCTGGAACGGCGTCCGGTTGTTCCAAGGCAGACGCTTGCTGCCGAGCGCGACTTTCATCGGCGCCGCCGTCTGGTTGGCGCTTGGTCAAATTCCAGGCGTGTTGGAGAATGGCAACGGCCAGATCCTCGGCGCCTTGATCGTCCCGGCCTATACGTTCTTCATCGCTATAGAGCTTTGGCGTGAGCGGCGCAGAACGCGCTATTCGCGTGCCGCAGCCATTGTAGTGCCTTGCTTGCACGCGGGAATATTTCTTATACCGCTTGCCATGCACGCTTTCTTGCCGTCGGGGCATAACGCGGCTTGGCTGACGGTATTCACCCTTGAAACAATACTCTACGCGGTCGGCACTGCATTTATTGTGATGCTGATGGTCAAGGACTATCACGTCCACGTCTACAGGACTGCCGCGTGCACCGATCATCTGACCGGTCTGCTTAACCGCCGCGCGTTTTTCGAAAACGCGCAAATCCTGTGCACACAACAGGCCAAGCGATCCGAGCCGGTCGCATTGTTGATGTTCGATCTTGATCACTTCAAGTCAATCAATGATCGCTTTGGACATGCTGTGGGTGACGAGGTCTTGCGCCTTTTCGGACAGATCGTGCGGGCAAGTACCCGCGTCAACGACATCATTGCCAGGTTCGGCGGCGAAGAGTTTATCGCGATTGTTCCTGGAGGCATGGAAAGCGCCACTAAAATCGCTGAACGCGTCCGGTCCGGCTTTGAGGCAGCAGGCGCTACCATTGCCAACGCTCCCGTTGGGGCGACCGTCAGCATCGGCGCTACGACGTCCTACGACGCGGTCACGTCAATCGATGCGCTGATTGCGCGGGCCGACGCCGCCCTGTATCGCGCCAAGCACGACGGCCGCAACCGCCTGCACAAGGCCGAGGGCGATATCTCAAACGAACGCGCCCGGCTCATTACCGCCGCGCGCCGCGCTCGCGCGCCGTTGGCGGGGCCCGCTCCGCAGTTTTCGCGCCGCAGCACAGCAGGTTGATGGCCGAGGTATCGGGACCCGAACGGTCTTATCTCAACGTCTCGTTTACTGTATCCACGGTACCATGCGTCGATGTGGCGTTCGCAAAGCCATCCCGACACCCTTTCGCTCGAACTTCATGCGGAGCAGGCAGGCGCGGCATTGGCTTGCGCTTACTCGAACTCCGCTGAATTCGATGCCGCTCTGATAGCCGCGCGCCGTGCCGCCGGCGTCTATGGGCCCAAGCGCCATCGCAGGCAAGTGCTGGCGACCGCTGTCGGCATCGCGGCCGGGCTCGTGGCTGTCGTTTTGCTGATGGTTTAAGGCACCCTTTCGCCAATAACTCGGTACAAGAAAAATGGCGCCCCTTGCGGGGCGCCAGAAAGTTGCATCGCTCGCGCGATGTCTGGGAGGAACGCTTACGCCGAATAGTACATGTCGAACTCGACCGGATGCGGGGTGTGTTCGAACCGGATCACTTCCTGCATTTTGAGGTCGATATAAGATTCGATGAAATCGTCATCGAACACGCCGCCTGCTTTCAGGAATTCGCGATCCTTATCCAGCTCACCGAGCGCCTGGCGCAGGGAACCGCACACTGTCGGGATCCTCTTCAATTCCGCTGGCGGGAGATCGTAGAGATCCTTGTCGATTGCCGCTCCGGGATCGAGCTTGTTCTTGATACCGTCAAGGCCCGCCATCAGCATTGCCGCAAAAGCGAGATATGGATTAGCGAGCGGATCGGGGAAGCGAACCTCGACACGCTTGGCTTTCGGGTTGGTCGTGTAGGGTATGCGACACGACGCGGAGCGATTGCGCGCCGAATAGGCCAACAGCACCGGTGCCTCGAAGCCCGGCACTAATCGCTTGTAGGAATTGGTCGTTGGGTTGGTGAAGGCATTGATCGCCTTGGCATGCTTGATGACGCCGGCGATGTATGACAGGCACAATTCCGACAGGTCGGAATATTTATTGCCCGCGAATACTGGCTTGCCAGCTTTCCAGATCGATTGGTGGCAATGCATGCCGGAGCCGTTATCGCCGTAGACAGGCTTCGGCATGAAGGTCGCGGTCTTGCCGTAGATCTGCGCCACCTGCTGAATGCAATATTTGTAGATCATCATCTGGTCGGCCATCTGTACCAGCGGCGAAAACTTCATTCCGAGTTCGTGTTGCGCCGACGCCACTTCGTGATGGTGCTTCTCAACCTTCACACCCATTTTCGCCATAGCCGCCAACATCTCGCTGCGCATGTCTTGCGCGGAGTCCTGCGGGGGCACAGGGAAGTAGCCTTTCTTGGTACCTATGCGGTGCCCAAGGTTGCCGCCTTCATATTCGGTGGGCGAATTGGACGGCAATTCGATCGAGTCGAGCTTGAAGCCGGTGTTGTAGGGTTCAGCCGCATATTTGACGTCGTCGAATACGAAGAATTCGGCCTCGGGGCCGAAGAACACCGAATCGCCGACGCCGGCGGTCTTCACCATGCCCTCCGCTTTCTTGGCGATGCCACGTGGATCGCGATTGTACGGCTCGCCAGTGGTCGGCTCGAGCACGTCGCAGACCAGCGACATCGTGGTCTCGGCGAAGAACGGATCGATGCAAGCGGTTGCCGGGTCGGGCATCAGGTTCATGTCCGACTCGTTAATCGCCTTCCATCCGGCGATCGAAGAGCCGTCGAACATCTGGCCCTCGGCAAAAGTATCTTCTTCGATCATGGTGACGTCAAAGGTGACGTGCTGCCACTTTCCGCGTGGGTCGGTGAACCGAAAATCGACGTACTTTACGTCGTTGTCCTTAATCATCTTCATGACTTCTTTAGCTGTCGTCATGGACTGCATTCCCCCTTGTTATGAAATCGCCGCGAGAACGGTTGCCTGCGGCTTTAGATTGCATCAATTCCGGATTCCCCGGTCCTGATCCGAATGGCCTCTTCGATGTTGGAAACGAATATCTTTCCGTCACCAATCCGGCCAGTTTGAGCAGCGCGCCGGATAGCATCGATCGCTTTTTCCACCATGTCGTCGCCGAGCACGATTTCGATTTTCACTTTCGGGAGAAAATCGACCACGTATTCGGCCCCGCGGTAGAGCTCGGTATGCCCCTTCTGTCGTCCGAAGCCCTTCGCCTCGGTTACTGTTATCCCTTGAAGTCCGACCTCCTGTAGCGCTTCCTTCACCTCATCGAGTTTGAAGGGTTTGATGATGGCTTCTATTTTTTTCATCGCCTTTTCCTTGCCCCCAATCCTCCGGGGTGACCCCGGGGAGCCGCGCTACCGGTTTGCAGGTCCCGTGCCAAGCCGCTACCGCACAAAAAAGCCATTGTGGACAATGGCTTGTTTGAGATGCAGGAGCTAACTCGCGGACTGCCCAATCTTCGACGCCTACAAGTTAAGCAAAGTGTCTAGATTTTAGCCAGCTGCTAAAGACTTGTTGTGGCGCAATCGATTAGTTCAATTTGTTTGGCTGAGGATCGGTCGTAGGCTCGCCCGCATGATTGAATTGCTTACGACGGCCGAGATGGCAGAAGCGGATCGGCTGACGATCGCTGCAGGCACGCCTGGCATAGAACTTATGGAGAATGCAGGCCGTGCAGTAGCTGACGCGACAAGCGGCATGCAGCGCCATCGCGTCACGGTCATCGCTGGCCCAGGGAATAATGGCGGCGACGGCTTTGTCGCCGCTCGCTATCTGCTCGAGCGCGGTCATGCTGTTCGACTTTGCTTCGTCGGCGACCAGAAGAAGCTGAAGGGCGATGCCGCGCTGGCCGCCAAACGGTGGAGCGGGCCGGTCGAAGAAGCCTCGCCCGCTGCTTTGGCCGATTGCGATGTCATCGTCGACGCGCTGTTCGGCGCCGGCCTCGATCGCGAGGTCGAAGGGCTTCCGCGTGCGATGATTGGTGCAATGAACGCAGGCGGTGTCCCTATCGTCGCAGTCGATTTACCGAGTGGAGTGAATGGCACGAGTGGCGCAGTGATGGGTGCGGCAGTCAATGCCACCCGGACGGTGACCTTCTTCCGGCGCAAGACCGGCCATCTCTTGCTGCCGGGCCGTCTGCATTGCGGCACCGTCGAGGTATCGGACATCGGGATTTCGGCGCGCGTTCTGGACACGATCAAACCGCAGACTTTCGCCAACACGCCGCTGCTCTGGGGTGGCGCGTTTCCCAAGCCGCGATCGCAGGGGCATAAATACACCCGCGGCCATGCGGTCGTCGTTTCGGGCGGCCCTTCTACAACAGGGGCTGCCAGGCTGGCAGCGCGAGGGGCGCTGCGGGCAGGCGCTGGCTTGGTGACCATTGCGAGCCCGCGCGAGGCGCTGGCCATTAATGCCGCCTCCAGTCTGGCCGTGATGGTCCGTCCGGTCGATGGACCCGCCGAGCTGGCGGAATTCCTGACCGATAAACGACGGAACTCGGTCGTCCTGGGGCCCGGCGGCGGCGTCGGAGCCGCCATGCGACAACAGGCGCTGATAGCCCTTGCAAGCCAGGCTGTGGTGGTTCTCGACGCTGATGCCTTGACCAGCTTCGCGGAGGAGCCAGGAGTTCTGGTGTCTGCCATCCGCGCGCGGAAGGCGAAAGTCATTATGACACCTCATAATGGAGAATTTGCACGTATTTTCAATGCAATAGAAAATAAAACTAATTCTCATTCAAAACTTAAGAAAACGCGTCTAGGTGCTGATTATAGCGGTGCTGTTGTCGTCTATAAGGGCGCGGATACCGTGGTTGCCGATCCCGGGGGGCGCGCCGCGATCGCAGATAATGGTCCGCCGAGCCTGGCCACGGCTGGCTCGGGTGACGTGCTGGCCGGCATGGTTGCCGGGCTGGTGGCCCAGGGCATGCCAGCCTTTGAGGCGGCCAATGCGGCCGTCTGGCTGCATGGCGAAGCGGCTATCGAATTCGGCGCTGGCCTGATTGCCGAGGATTTGCCCGAAATGTTGCCGCGCATTTACCGGCGTCTGTTTGCTGACCTGGCGGTCCGGCGCAACTGATCCTCGTTCGTCAAAGGATATTGTTGCAATTAGGGGACGAACCGGCGAGTGCAGGCGGTGCGGTTATGTCTTGCTTGGCCGGGACCGGCGCGTTAAGCCGTCCCGGATTGCGGCGCCAAAATCGTCCGTAATTGCCCCCGGCGGGCGTGGCGGAATTGGTAGACGCGCTGGATTTAGGTTCCAGTGGCGAAAGTCGTGGGGGTTCGAGTCCCTCCGCCCGCACCACAACGAGGCCAATGAGTTTAGAGATTTGCGGGCCCGCCCCGTATTCCACGGACCGGTGAATCGCTTAGCAGTGAGCCGGTGTGACGTGAGTGCAAGCAGAGAAATAAGTGTGTCCGATGCAAGTAACTGAAACGCTGTCCGAAGGCCTCAAACGTGAATACCAGGTTGTCGTTCCCGCCGCGGAACTGGATGCCAAGGTCAATGCGCGTTTGGACGAGCTAAAAGACCGAGTCCGGATCAATGGATTCCGACCGGGCAAGGTGCCGGTCACGCACCTCAAGCGCATGTACGGCCGTTCGGCGATGGCCGAAGTGATCGAGACGACGGTTCGCGACGCCAATAATCAGATTGTCAGCGAGCGCGGTTACAAACTTGCGGCCGAGCCGAAGGTGACGCTGCCAACCGACGAAAGCGCGATCGAAAAGCTGATCGCTGGCAAGACGGACCTAAACTATACAATGGCGCTTGAGATCGTGCCGCCGATCGCGTTGGGGGATTTTAAAAGTATCAAGCTGACAAAGTTCACCGCCGACGTCACTGATGAGGAAGTCAACAATGGGATTGCGCGCATCGTCGACCAGAATAAGCCCTATACACTGCGCCCCGCCGGCGCGAAGGCGTCCAAGGATGATCGTGTCACAGTTTCGTTTGCGGGAACGATCGATGGCAAACCGTTCGAAGGGGGCTCTGGCGACGATGCCGTCGTCCTGATCGGATCCAACACATTCATCCCGGGCTTTGAAGATCAGCTCATTGGTATCGCACAAGGCGAAACCCGTACGCTGAAGGTGACTTTCCCTGCGCACTATATGAAACAGGATCTTGCGGGCAAAGCTGCCGAATTCGTCGTCAATGCAAAATCAATTGAAACGCCGGGCACTGTGGTTGCGGACGATGACTTCGCCAAATCGCTGGGACTGGAATCGGTCGCGAAGTTGCGCGAAGCGGTGAAGGAAAACATATCGCGCGAGCACGCGGCAATGTCGCGTCAGAAAATCAAACGAGCGCTGCTCGACGAGCTCGACAAAATGCACAAATTCGAGCCGCCGCCGACGCTTGTAGAGGAGGAGTTCGATCGCGTTTGGAAATCAGTGCTTTCCGAGCTCGAAACCGAGCACAAAACCTTCGCCGACGAAGGCACAACGGAAGATAAAGCCAAGGCTGAATACCGCGCCATTGCCGAGCGCCGGGTGAGATTAGGCCTCGTGCTTGCCGAGATCGGCGAGAAGAAAACCATCACCGTTACCGAAGATGAGCTGAGCCGCGCGGTAATGGAGCGAGCTCGTCAGTTCGCCGGGCAGGAGCAGCGGGTGTGGGATTACTATCGCCAGAATCCCCAGGCGGTTGCCGCCTTGCGAGCGCCAATTTTCGAGGAAAAAGTAGTCGATTTCCTGCTCGAACTCGCGAGCGTGACGGAGAGCAAGGTTTCGCGCGAACAACTCTACAAAGACGACGAATCGGCCTTCTGACCCGCGGGCTTGCGCGGGCCTCTGTGGGAAAATAGATCACCGGGTGTGCCGGCAGGCTAGTCTAGCCAGCATGATTCGCGTCAAGGAGACGAAATGAGAGACCCTCTCGATACCTACATGAACTATCTGGTGCCCATGGTGGTCGAGCAGACCAACCGTGGGGAGCGGGCCTATGACATTTACTCTCGCCTGCTGAAGGAGAGGATTATCTTTATTACCGGACCGATCGAGGATGGGGTCGCCACTCTCGTGGTGGCTCAACTCTTGTTTCTCGAGGCGGAGAATCCGAAGAAGGAAGTTTCGATGTACATCAATTCGCCGGGCGGGGTGGTGACTTCCGGCATGGCGATCTATGACACGATGCAGTTTGTACGGCCGCCAGTGTCTACGCTCTGTGTGGGGCAGGCCGCCTCAATGGGATCGCTCCTGCTTGCAGCAGGTGCGAAGGATCAGCGCTTTGCGCTGCCTAACGCCCGCATCATGGTGCACCAGCCTTCTGGCGGGTTCCAGGGCCAGGCTACCGACATCATGCTGCATGCCCAGGAGATTTTGAACCTGAAAAAGCGGCTCAACGAGATTTACGTGAAGCACACAGGCCAGTCGTTGAAGAAAATCGAGGATGCGCTCGAGCGTGACTATTTTCTCACGGCGGAGGCAGCCAAGGACTTCGGTCTGGTCGACAAGGTGATCGACAAGCGGCCCGAGGAGACGCATTCCAAGCCCGCCTGACGCTCTTCGACAGGCGGTTCCAACCGGAGTTTCATCCTGTCAGAACAGGCGCTTTCGTGTCTGTGAGTGCGGCATTATCGTTAATAGAATCTTGATTATCACGTCGTTAGCATGCTTCGCTTATGGTGTGGGGGCGAGTAAGGGCGTGCGGACCTTCCCGGAATAAGGGCCGCCGTGCTGGGGTTCCGGCGCGAAACTTGCTTCGGTACGTGGCGGCGGTTAAGCGGAATGTCGCCGACCACCGAGAGTACGGAAGCGTGTGACGGAGAATGGAATGAGCAAAGTCGGCGGCAGCGATTCCAAGAACACCCTCTACTGCTCGTTCTGCGGCAAGAGCCAGCACGAAGTGCGCAAGCTCATTGCCGGCCCGACCGTTTTCATCTGCGATGAGTGCGTTGAATTGTGCATGGATATCATCCGCGAGGAGAACAAATCCTCGTTGGTGAAGTCCCGCGACGGCATTCCGACTCCGAAGGAAATCCGCAAGGTTCTCGATGACTATGTGATCGGCCAGGATCACGCCAAAAAAGTGCTCTCGGTTGCCGTCCACAATCATTACAAGCGGCTCAACCATCAGGCCAAGCACAACGACGTTGAACTAGCGAAGTCGAACATCCTGCTCATCGGCCCAACCGGTTCGGGCAAGACGCTCCTGGCTCAAACACTCGCCCGCATCCTTGACGTACCGTTCACGATGGCGGACGCCACGACGCTGACCGAAGCCGGTTATGTCGGCGAAGACGTCGAAAACATCATCCTGAAACTGTTGCAGGCCGCTGACTACAACGTCGAGCGCGCGCAACGCGGCATCGTTTATATCGACGAAATCGACAAGATTTCGCGCAAGTCCGACAATCCGTCGATTACGCGCGATGTGTCGGGCGAAGGCGTGCAGCAAGCGCTCCTGAAGATTATGGAGGGCACCATCGCCTCGGTGCCTCCGCAGGGCGGCCGCAAGCATCCGCAGCAGGAATTCCTCCAGGTCGATACGACCAACATCTTGTTCGTTTGCGGGGGCGCATTTGCGGGGCTGGAAAAGATTATTTCGGCGCGCGGACGGTCGACGTCGATTGGCTTCGGCGCCAAAGTGGTGGCGCCCGAGGATCGCAAGCAGGGCGAAATCTTCCGCGAAGTTGAACCGGAGGATCTGCTCAAGTACGGACTGATCCCGGAATTTGTCGGCCGCCTGCCGGTGGTCGCCACGCTCGAGGATCTTGATGAGGCTTCGCTGAAGAAGATTCTGGTCGAGCCCAAGAATGCCCTGGTGAAGCAATACCAGCGGCTGTTCGAGATGGAATCGATCGATCTGACGCTTGCCGAAGAGGCCCTCGGCGCCATCGCCCGCAAAGCGATTGATCGCAAGACCGGCGCGCGCGGCCTACGCTCCATCATGGAGGGCATTCTGCTCGACACCATGTTCGACCTGCCCAGCCTGGAAGGGGTCGAGGAGGTGGTCATCTCCAAAGAGGTGGTCGAGGGAACGGCCCGGCCGCTCTACATCTATGCCGACCGCAGTGACCGGACGGCGGAGACCGGCAGCGCCAGCGCCTGACCAGTGCACCGGGATCAAAAAATTCGGAAAAGGCGGCCGGTTCGTACGAATTGCGGGGTTGTTACCAGTAAGGGACTCGCTTTAAGTGGAAAAGCGGGTTCTTGCGGAGCCTTTTGCCCCGCCATACGTATAGCGGCAGAAGCCAAGTGGCATACGAAAGGTCGTATCTGACTACCGACTGGGCGAGGGTTTCGTAGCCTTCCTCAAAGCGCGCCGGGCACGTCCCAGCGCCTCCTTGCCCATCCTACCGGCACTGCCGTGCGATGCCGCTCCAGCGGGTCATACGACAGGGGCACAACAAAAGGACAAAGGCCAATGACCACCAAGCCACGACCCCAGCTGCAACCTGGCGAAACCCGGGCCTATCCGGTTTTGCCGCTGCGCGACATCGTGGTGTTTCCGCACATGATCGTTCCGCTCTTTGTCGGCCGTGAAAAGTCGATCAAGGCGCTGGAAGAGGTGATGCGCTCTGACACCTTCATACTGCTTGCCACGCAGAAAAATGCCTCCGACGATGACCCGGCGACCGACGCGATTTTCGAAGTCGGCACGCTGGCGAGTGTTCTGCAATTGCTTAAGCTTCCCGACGGCACTGTGAAGGTGCTGGTCGAGGGCGCGACGCGTGCGAAGGTCCTAAAATATACCGACCGGAACGACTACTACGAAGCCGACGCGAGCGCGCTTGCCGATGACACCGGAGATCGCGTGGAAGCGGAAGCGATGGCGCGTTCCGTGGTCACCGAATTCGAAAATTATGTGAAGCTGAACAAGAAAGTGTCGCCCGAGGTCGTAGGTGTAATCCAGCAGATTGAGGATTATGCCAAGCTTGCCGACACCGTCGCTTCACATCTGGCTGTGAAGATTCCTGACAAACAGGACATCCTGGAGACGCCTTCTGTCACCCAGCGCCTCGAAAAGGTGCTTGGGCTGATGGAAAGCGAAATTTCTGTTCTGCAGGTGGAAAAGCGCATCCGTACCCGTGTCAAGCGGCAGATGGAGAAGACCCAGCGCGAGTACTACCTCAACGAACAGATGAAGGCGATCCAGAAGGAGCTCGGCGACGAAGAAGGTCGCGACGAGCTGCAAGAGCTGGAAGACAAGATCAAGAAGACCAAGCTCTCGAAGGAAGCTCGCGAGAAAGCGACGCACGAGCTCAAGAAGCTTCGCCAGATGTCTCCGATGTCGGCGGAAGCGACTGTCGTGCGCAACTATCTCGACTGGCTGCTCTCCATTCCATGGAACAAGAAGAGCAAGGTCAAGAAGGACCTCAATCTCGCCGAGCAGATCCTCGACGCCGACCACTATGGCCTGGAGAAGGTCAAGGAACGCATCGTCGAGTATCTCGCCGTGCAGCAGCGCGCCAACAAGCTGACCGGGCCGATCCTGTGCCTGGTCGGTCCTCCCGGCGTGGGCAAGACCTCGCTCGGCAAGTCGATTGCCAAGGCCACCGGCCGCGAATTCGTGCGCGTGTCGCTCGGCGGCGTGCGCGATGAGGCCGAGATCCGCGGCCACCGGCGCACCTATATCGGCTCGATGCCCGGCAAGGTCATCCAGTCGATGCGCAAGGCCAAGACCTCGAACCCGCTGTTCCTGCTCGACGAGGTCGACAAGATGGGCGCCGATTTCCGCGGCGATCCGTCCTCGGCGCTGCTCGAGGTGCTCGACCCCGAGCAGAACCACACCTTCAACGACCACTACCTGGAGGTCGATTACGATCTGTCCAACGTGATGTTCATCACCACGGCGAACACGCTCAATATCCCGCCGCCGCTGATGGACCGCATGGAGATCATTCGCATCGCCGGCTACACCGAGGACGAAAAGGTCGAGATCGCGCGCAAGCACCTGATCCCGAACGCGATCACCAAGCACGGCCTGCAGCCGAACGAGTGGGCGATCGACGACGACGCGCTGATGCTGCTGA
>DATIWJ010000044.1:0-3497 GCA_035519415.1 Pseudolabrys sp. | reverse complement strand
CCCCGCCCCGGCTCAGGCCCGGCACGAGACCGGTGTCACCACGGTCGCCTTTACTATTGATCGGGAAGGTAAAGTTGTTGCCAGTCGCATTATCCGCAGCTCGGGGTTCGCATCACTCGATCAGGAGACAATCGCCACCGTGCAGCGCGCCGCGCCGTTCCCGCCGCCGCCCGCGAACTTGCCGGGGCCGACATTCGATTTCACAGTGCCGATCCAATTTAACCTTCGCTAGCGCCGGCTTGTCACCTGCGGCCATATGCTGCCCCCAGATGGTATTGCGGCCCTTAGAGGAAACTCCAGAATGCTGGCGGTATGATAGAGAGGTTCGAGAAATCAATCGGCGCTGGCTTAAGAAAACCAAGTTCGACCAATGAGCAGCGAGTGGTAAGGTGAAATAATGTCAACAGTAACCCGCCGTACTTGCAGTTGGGTATTGTTGGTCCTACTCGGCTCGCTGTCCCCAGCATTCGGCAAAGACCTAAATACTCTTATTCGACTGCTCTATTCAGCGTACGTTGCGGAACAGGGTTCTGCGATGTGCATGGTGCCGAGTATCAAACTGTCCGACAGCGATCGCGCGGTCTTTATAGACGCGCACAACTATGCGCAGTTGCTTAAACAAAAAATTAGTACTGGTCTCAGCGACGATGATGTCCGATTTGTTTTAAAGTCGGCCGCTGATCGGGCTAGAGAGGATATGCTCCAAGTCGTTGCAGTACTAAAATCCAAGCCGCCTGATAAGGAATATGCTGAATTGTCCGCTGGTGCACGAACAACATGAAGCCCGGCGCAGAAAAATTGCTTCGCGGTTACGCTGAGGCGCCCGATGCTTTGGACAAGCTCATTGATAATGCAAAACATGATTGATTAGTTCTGGCCGAAAGCTATCTTCTCCGCCTGCAACTTTTGCGGTTGGGGAATGTTGTGAAGCGGTCGCTTCTACAAGCCATTGCGTTGGGCGTCCTCCCCCTTGGCAGTTCCGTGCACGCTGCCGATGTCCAATCGGCACAGACGACGTCTGATCGACCCTATTACAACTACAATTGGACGGGGTTCTATTTGGGCGGCCACGTGGGTTACGGCCGCGCGTTCGGAGACATTTCCGTTCATGACCCTGTTGCCATGAACACCAGTCCCTCGCTAGGCAGCCTCTTTGGCGGGCTCCAGTTTGGGTACAATTACGTACTGCCTTCACGCGTGATGATTGGCATCGAGACCGACTTCTCGATGCCCAACGCCTATCCCTCTGATGCCCAAGTATGGAGAGGTACGACGCCGCGCAGCGTGTTGGTAGAACAACTCGACTACATAGCGACGCTCCGCGGCCGATTTGGCTACGCATTCGACAAGACGCTGCTCTACGCAACGGGCGGCTTTGCTGTATCTAGCAGCCACTTCGGCCGCATCGATCCAAATTCAGGTGACGAACAATTGCAGCCCGGTCTACGCACCGGCTGGGTAGTTGGTGGCGGGATTGAATATGCCTTCCAGCAAAACTGGAACGCACGCGTTGAATATCTGTATAGCTCGTTCGGGTCAGCCGGTACGACGTTTGCGAACGGCGCCCAATACGCGTCGAGCTTCGACACTCAGATTGTGCGACTTGGCCTGAACCGGAAACTCGGCGATCTCGGATCGAGTGACAAGAAAGCATCCGACGAGGGAGGCTCGCTCAGCGACAGTGATCGGTGGGAAATTCACGGGCAGACGACTTACATCCAGCAAGGCTATCCGCGCTTCCACGCGCTCTACACCGGTGAAAACAGCCTGCCGCCATGGCCGCAATCCAAAGAAACGTTCACCATGAGCGCATTTCTCGGGCTGCGGTTGTGGGATGGCGGCGAGCTTTACTACAACCCAGAACTGCTGCAGGGCTTCGGCTTGAGCAGCACCGTGGGCGCTGCAGGCTTTCCGAATGGTGAAGCGCAGAAATCGGACTTCATCTATCCCCACTACAACACATCGCGGCTGTTCTTGCGCCAGACCTTCGGCTTCGGTAGCGAACAGGAAACGATCGAAAGTTCGTACGGCCAGATAGCCGGGAAAAAGGACATATCCCGGCTCACCATCCAAGTTGGCAAGTTTGCCGTGCACGATGTGTTCGACAACAATAGTTACGCGCAGGATAGTCGGGCGGATTTTTTCAATTGGTCGATTTGGGCCGCCGGTGCATTCGATTATGCTGCCGACAAAGTCGGCTTAACCTACGGCGCCGTCGCTGAACTCAATCAGAAAAACTGGGCACTGCGAGCCGGATATTTTCTCATCGGCGATAAACCCGACTCGAATGATTTCGACTCGCAGGTTTTCAGACGAGGCGGTTATGTTACCGAATTTGAATACCGGTACGCGTTGATGTCTCAGCCCGGCAAGCTTCGTTTAATAGGCTGGCTGAATGAAGCGTTTTCGGGAAGTTTCAGCGATGCGGTCAATATGTCCAATTCCACGGGCATCGACGTGAACACGGCGATTGAGCAGACCCGAAAAGGCCGCGCTGAATATGGTTACGTCATCAATATGGAGCAGCAGGTCAGCGACGATGTCGGAATATTCGGGCGATGGAGTTGGAATAGCGGCGCATCAGAACTTATCGCTTTCGCCGATATCAACTCCAGCCTGTCGGGCGGCACGGTAATAAAAGGGAAATCCTGGGGTAGGCCGGACGACAAAATCGGACTTGCCGGAGCCATCAATGGAATTTCAAACGATTACCGAAATTATTTGGCGGCGGGCGGTCTTGGTCTTCTCATTGGCGATGGCCAACTTAATTATCGCCACGAGAAAATTCTGGAAACCTTTTACTCGCTGAGCTTGTCGAAGAGGGCCACATTTACATTCGACTACCAATTTATGATGAACCCCGCCTACAACGCTGACCGCGGGCCAATATCGTTCTTCGCAGGAAGGCTCCACGCCGAGTTTTAAAAATTAGCCCATCACCGCGCAAATGTCCGGTTGCGGTTGCCGGCTCAACCGGTCGCCGCAACACATGCGTTAAATCTCTCTGCCGGGGTTTCGAACCCCAGGGTCTTGCGTGCCCGCTCGTTGTGCTGGCGTGCCACCTTGTTCAGGTGAGCTTGCGAGTATACCGACAGGTCAGCTACCTTCGGAAAGTACTGTCTCAGCAGACCATTGGTCTTCTCATTGGAACCGCGTTGCCACGGGCTTTGCGGATCGCAGAAGTAAACATCGATATTGGTCGCCAGCGTGAACCGGCGATGATCGGCAAGCTCCATGCCGCGGTCCCAGGTCAGCGACTTATAGAGCTCAGTCGGCAGCATCTTGGCCTGCTTGATGAGGGCGGAAACGATCGTCTGTGTGTCCTTGTTGGCGACCTTCGCTAACATGACGTAGCGCGTATGCCGTTCGACCAGCGTCGCGATGTAGCTGTTCTTCGACCCTGACAGGAGGTCGCCTTCCCAATGACCGGGGACCGCGCGATCCTCGACTGCCGCCGGCCGTTGCCTGATCGAGACGGGATCCACGATTTGCCCGCG
>DATIWJ010000043.1:0-23655 GCA_035519415.1 Pseudolabrys sp. | reverse complement strand
CACCGGCGGCGCCGGCGAATACGTCTTCTACGCCGCCGCCAAAGGCGGCATCGACGCGCTGACCATCGGCCTCGCGCGCGAGGTGGCGAAGGAGGGCATCCGCTTCAATACCGTCCGCCCGGGCCCGACCGATACCGAGATTCACGAACCGGGGCGCCTCGCGCGCATCACGCCGCTGCTGCCGATGGGCCGCCCGGGCCAGCCGCACGAAATCGCCGAGGCCATTCTGTTCCTGCTGTCGGATGCGGCGTCCTACATCACGGGGGCCGTCCTGAACGTTTCAGGCGGGCGCTGACCTGCTTGTTTTCCTCGTTTGGCTGCCTATGATCGCGCCGGAAATTCAACGACTTGCCAATCCAAAACATTCGAAGGGAGTGAACCATGGTCGCGGCAGTGCGCGTTCATAAACACGGTGGGCCCGAGGCCCTCACTTACGAGGATGTCGAGGTAGCGGCGCCCGGCCCGGGCCAGGTCAAAATCAAGACCCATGCCGTCGGCGTCAATTTCATCGACGCCTATTTCCGCATGGGCATGTATCCGTCGCCGGTCGGCATGCCGTTCATCGCCGGCAATGAAAGCGCCGGTGAAGTGATGGCGGTAGGACCCGGCGTCACCGACGTCAAGGTCGGCGACCGCGTCGCCTTTGTGGGCCCGCTCGGCGGTTATGCGGCGGAACGCCTGGTGCCGGCCGACCGCGCGGTGAAGCTGCCGGCCAACATTTCCTACGAGCAGGCTGCGGGCATGATGCTTAAGGGCATGACCGTGCAGTATCTGGTCAACCGTACGTACAAGGTGGAGAAAGGCACCGTGTGTCTTATCCACGCGGCGGCAGGCGGCGTTGGCCTGATTGCCTGCCAGTGGGCGAACCATCTTGGCGCGACGGTCATCGGCACCGTCGGCTCCAAAGAGAAAGCCGAGATCGCCAAGAAAAACGGTTGCCACCACACGATCCTCTATCGCGACGAGGATTTTGTCGCGAAGGTGAAAGAGATCACCAGCGGCAAACTCTGCGACGTGGTCTATGACGGCATCGGCAAGAGTACGTTTCCGGCTTCACTCGATTGCCTTCGACCACTTGGCTATTTCGTGAGTTTCGGAAGCGCTTCGGGGCAGATCGACGCCTTCAATATCAACATCCTCCAGACCAAGGGTTCGCTGTTCGCGACGCGTCCAACCCTTAATAACTATGTAGCCAAGCGCGACGACCTGATTGCCACTGCGGCCGACCTGTTCAAGGTCGTCGGTTCTGGCGCTGTGAAGATTCCGATCAACCAGAAATACCCGCTCAAGGACGCTCCCAAGGCGCATAAGGAAATGGAAGGCCGCGACACCACGGGGTCTTCCATTCTGATGCCATAACGGTCAACCGGATGGGATCGCGATCGGTGGCGATAATGGTCCTTATCGCCACCGCGCAACCCACATACGCCGCTAACATCGCTGACGCTGAAGCCTTGGCGATTGTGCGGCATCATTGCGTCATGTGCCACGCAAAAAAGCCGACACACGAAAGTTTCCAGGAGGCACCGAAAAATATCACGCTGGAAAGCGTCGCCGACCTTAAGCAGCATGCCGAAACGATCTACACACAAACAGTGCAGACCAAGGCAATGCCGCTGGGCAACCAGACAATCATGACTGATGACGAGCGCGCCTCGCTTGGGCGCTGGCTGAAGGAACTTCCGTGACCGACACCATCAAGCCGTGGGGTGTCGTCGCCACGTTCGTGCTCGGAGCGATCGCGCTATTGGCCGGACAGATTTCAGGCATCGCGACGCTAAGCGCATTGTATGGGCTCAATTTGGGAGATATCGCAACTGTCAGTCAGGACGGTGGTGCCATTGTTCTGTTCATCTGCATATCGGCTCCCCTTCAACTCGTCGTCTTGATAGTTGCGGCCGCATATAAAGGCGAAGCGGCAGCCTATCTCGGTTACAAGCTGCCGCGGCGCAGCGAGGTAGTGGTGGGCGTTGCAGCCGTGGCCGCGCTCATCGTCGTGGGCGACGTTGCAAATTGGCTCGTCGGTCGTAATATCGTCGATCGTTTCCAGACCGATATCTACCAGGCCGCGACAAACGCCAATATCCTGCCGTTGCTGTTGGTCGCCATCACGATCTTCATTCCGGTCACAGAGGAAAGCCTGTTTCGAGGCTTTCTGTTTCGTGGCTGGCTTCGGGAACCTCGCCATGCCTGGCCGGTAATTGTTTTCACTGCCGGGTTATTTGCGATTATCCACGTTCAATACGACTGGTTTCTCATCGCCCAGGTATTCGCTTTTGGAGTTTTGTTCGGATGGATGCGCTGGGCCAGCGGTTCGACCATTTTGACCATGTTGCTGCATGGCCTGGTCAATCTGGAAGGCATGATAGAGACGATTCTGACGTTAAATAACTAGGTCACAGAAGCGCTGCGATGCGCGCAATGGCCGGATGATGATTGATGCCGGCCGGCAGGCGCGGCAAACCGACCACGCCCACCCTGCCAGCGAAACGCGCGATGCTCGCAACGGTATCGTCGAGTTCAACGGTGTCGCGGTCGCCTTCGCTGACCACAATGGCGGCGACAGTTAGTTTTCGCTGTGCCAGCACGTCGAGCGCGGTCAAGGTATGGCTGATGGTGCCGAGATAGCCGCCGACAACAAGCAAGAGCGGAATATCCAGCGCCGTCATCCAATCGAGCACTGTGCGTTGACCGTCGAGTGGGACCATGATTCCTCCGACGCCCTCGATGAAAAGGGGACCGGTTGCGGCTTTGATCGCGGCGCGGCTGAAAGCGATTAGCTTATCGAAGTCGACGCGGCGGCCTTCACGTGCCGCCGCAAGGTCGGGTGACAGCGGCGCACGGAAGCGCCACGGCGCCATCCGCTCAACTTCGTCGGCAGTGACCGGGCGCCCGAGCGCGGACAGCAAGACGGCTGGATCGCTGGTTTCCGCAACAGAAGAATCGTACCCGCTCACAATCGGTTTGAATGCAGAGACGGGCTGGTTGGATTCCCGCAGATAACGAATGAGCCCGGCGGTGACGAAGGTCTTGCCGATATCGGTGCCGGTCGAAGTGACGAAATAAGCAGCCACGGGGTTTAAGCCACAATTTTGTCGCGGACGATGTCGGCGAGCCGTCCGATTGCATCGTCAGGATGCTGCGCGGTGAATGTGAGGCGCAGGCGGGCGGTACCGGCGGGCACCGTAGGCGGGCGAATGGCGACGACGAGATAGCCTTCGTTCGCCAGAAATTGAGAGGCAGCGAGTGCACTCTCTTCGCTGCCGATCACGATGGGCACAATCGGGCTCTGCGCGTCAGGCAGGCCGGCACGCCGGGTAAAGGCTTTGGCTTTTTGTACCGGCAAGGCAGCATAGGCCGGCTCTCGTTCGATCACGTCGAGTGCGGCAATGGCGGCAGCCACGCTCGCAGGCGGCAGGCCGGTCGAATAGATCAGGGTGCGGGCGCGGTTGCGCATCAACTCGATAATCGGGGCCGACGCGCAGAGGTAGCCGCCATAAGAACCGATCGCTTTCGACAAAGTCCCCATCTGGAGGGGCACCGGTATGTGCGTGTTTCCGGCGAAACTCGAACCATGGCCGCCGCCGATCACGCCGATGCCGTGCGCGTCGTCCGACATCAGCCACGCGTCGAATTCGCCGACGAGAGCGAGCAACTCGCCGAGTGGCGCAAGATCGCCGTCCATGGAAAAAACGCCATCGGTGACGATAAGTGCGTGGTCATGTTCGGCCCGATGCACGGCAAGCAATTCGCGCGCGTGGCTTAGGTCATTGTGGCGGAACGTCACCACTCTGCCGCGCGACAGCTGCGCGCCGGCATAGATGCAGGCATGCGACAGCTCGTCGAGCAGAACGAGCCCATCTTCACCGATCAATGCCGGAATAATGCCGGTATTGGCAAGGTAGCCCGAGCCAAAGACACAGGCCGCCTCGGCGCGTTTAAATTGCGCCAGCCGCGCTTCCAGCCGCGTGTAGAGCGGGTGATTGCCGGTGACGAGCCGCGAAGCCCCTGAGCCCGCGCCGTATTCCTCGACGGCGGCAATGGCCGCCTGTTTGACTGCCGGATGCTGGGTCAAATTCAGATAGTCGTTGCACGAAAATGACAACAGCTGACGTCCGTCGCGTTCGATCCAGATGCCATCCTCGCGCACGGTATCAGTCAGCACCCGGTGGAGGTGCCGGCGCTTGAGCTTGTCGAGCTTGTCTTGAGCGAACTGATCGAGCGAATGCATCAGGTGACCTTGCAAGCCAGCGAGCCAGATGCTTAGCACGAATGGGGCAGGGAAGGCTCATCAGAAGGCTCATGGCAAACGAAGCCAGCAAAAACAGCGCAGAGCCGGCTTGGTATGCCGGAAGCCTGGAACATATCTGGCTGCCCTATGCCCAGATGAAAACTGTTTCTCGACCATTGCCTGTCGTTCGTACGCAGGGTGCCCGTATCATTCTGGCCGACGGCCGGGAGTTGATCGACGGCATCGCGAGCTGGTGGACCGCCTGCCACGGATACAATCATCCGCACATAAGAGAAGCGGTTCAAGCGCAGCTCGAACAAATGCCTCATGTGATGTTTGGCGGTCTTGCGCACGAGCAACCGCTGATCTTGGCAAAAAGGCTGACAACTTTGTTGCCGGGTGATCTCGCCCGTGTGTTCTTTTCCGAGTCCGGCTCTGTGGCGGTGGAGGTCGCCATGAAGATGGTTGTCCAATACTGGATCAACAAAGGGCAGCCGACAAAAACAAGATTCATCGCAATCAAGCACGGCTACCACGGCGACACGCAGGGGGCGATGTCAGTAACCGATCGCGGGATCGGCATGCATGACGCTTTCCACGCTGCTTTCCCGCAGCACGCGATTGTCGATCTCGGGCCGGAACCCGTCCGAGATCTGGCGGGCCTGGAAACCTTTTTTGCCGTTCATGCTACGGAATTTGCCGGCATCATCATCGAGCCACTGGTGCAAGCGGCGGGCGGCATGGTATTTCGAAGCGAGA
Organism: Pseudolabrys sp.; assembly: GCA_035519415.1. GTDB lineage: Bacteria > Pseudomonadota > Alphaproteobacteria > Rhizobiales > Xanthobacteraceae > Pseudolabrys. Next base: position 18,665 of record DATIWJ010000043.1, on the reverse strand, counting down.
ATGCGCTTCGGCTCCTGCGACGGCTGGCCGATGCCAGCGATCAGCTGCTGATCTTCGACGAAATCTTCACCGGCTTTGGCCGCACGGGGACGATGTTTGCTTGCCAACAGGCGGGCGTTGTCCCAGACATCATCACATTGTCGAAGGCACTCACCGGCGGCACATTGCCGCTCGCGGCGACCGTTGCATCGCAGAAAGTGTTTGACGCATTCTGGTCTGACGATCCGAAAAAGGCATTGATGCACGGACCGACCTATATGGCGAATGCATTGGCCTGTGCAGCCGCAAACGCGTCGCTCGATCTGTTCGAGCGTGAGCCACGCTTGCAACAGGTTGCCGACATCGCCGTCGCATTGGAGAAGGGCCTTGCGCCGTGTCGCGGCCTGCCGCGCGTGAGGAACGTGCGGGTCAAAGGTGCCATTGGTGTGGTCGAGCTTGATCACATCGATGATCTCAACGGTATGCGTGTGCACTTCGTCGAGCATGGCGTCTTTATCCGGCCGATCGGGAATGTCATCTATCTCACGCCAGCCTTCACAATTTCATCCGATGAGCTCAAGACATTGACCGACGTGGTCGTTAAAACCGTGCGCGAATTGAAATAGCGAGGCAATAATGGCGTATAGCGGACCGGCGATCGACACTCACCATCACATCTGGCTACGCAAAGACGTGACGTGGCTGGCCGATCCGCCAATTCCACGAATGTTCGGAGACTATTTCGGCATTCGCCGTGACTATCCTATTGAAGAGTTCATGAACGACCTCAAGCCGCAAGGCCTGATAAAATCGGTACACGTCACGGCCATGTGGGGCCCGGGCCGCGCGCTGGACGAGACGCGCTGGCTGCAATCAGTTGCCGACAAGCACGGTTTCCCGCACGGCATCGTCTGCAACGCCGATCTCGCCGATCCTGGCGCTGATGTGGCGCTCAAGGCGCAAAAGCAGTTTCCCAATCTGCGCGGCGTGCGCCAGATGCTGTATTGGGATAGCGAGACAGTGCGCCAGGCCGCGCCGCGCCCTGATTTCTGCAATTCAACCGAGTTCCGCCGTGGGTTTGCGTTGCTGGAGAAACACGATCTGCATTTCGAATTGCAGGTTTATGCCGGGCAGGCTGCCTATGCAGTTGAACTGATCAAGGCGTTCCCCAATGTGCGCATGATCCTAGTGCACGCCGGGATGCTGACGGCACGCACCCAGGCCGCAATCGATCAATGGCGTGCCGCCCTTACGATGATGGCGGCCTTTCCAAACCTGCATGTGAAGATTTCCGGCCTGGGAATGTACACCGCCGGCATCACGCTGCCGCAGGCGCGGCAGGTCATTCGCGATGTCATCCAGATCTTCGGTGCTGACCGCACGATCTATGGAAGCAACTTTCCGTTGGAGAAGTTGCATGCGAGCTACGCCGATTTCTTCGGTGTTTATCGCGCGGTGCTGGCGGAATATACTGAGGCAGAGCAGCGCGCCGTGCTGCATGACAATGCCGTAAAATTCTATCGGCTCTGAGCTAGAAGCCCACGGCCACGCCGTGCAAATCGTATTCGTCGGCGCGCTCGATTTTCACTGTCGCAATTTCGCCAACCCGTAGCGGCCGCCGGCTCGCGACATACACCGATCCGTCGATCTCCGGCGCATCGGCCATGGAGCGGCCCTTGGCGACGCTCGGCCCAACTTCGTCAATGATCACCTTTTGCCGGCTGCCGACCTTCCGTTTCAGGCGGCGGGTGGAGATTTTCTGTTGTATCTGCATGAAGCGATGCCAACGTTGGTCTTTGACCTCGTCCGGCACAGGTTCGGCCAAATCATTGGCAACCGCCCCCTTTACTGGCTCGTACTTGAAGCAGCCGACGCGATCGAGTGAGGCTTCTTCCAGCCATTGCAGCAGGATGTCGAAATCCGCATCGGTTTCGCCGGGAAACCCCACAATGAAAGTCGAGCGTAATGTCAGATCGGGACATTGATCGCGCCACAGTGCGATCCGCTCCAATGTCTTTTCTTGCGCGGCCGGACGGCGCATGCGCTTGAGGACCTCGGGAGAGCCATGCTGAAACGGGATATCGAGATACGGCAATACCTTGCGTTCCGCCATTAGTGGAATGACTTCGTCCACATGTGGATAAGGATAGACGTAGTGCAGCCGCACCCAGACGCTGAGCTCACCCAGGGCGCTTGCAAGATCGATGAATTTTGCCCGCACCGCGCGATCGCGCCATTGGCTCGCTGCGTATTTAATGTCGAGTCCGTAGGCTGAGGTGTCCTGCGAGATCACCAGCAACTCTTTCACGCCGGCGTTCACGAGTCTTTCCGCTTCGCGCAAAACGTCGGTAGCCGGACGGGAGACGAGATCCCCGCGTAGCCGGGGAATAATGCAAAAGGTGCAGCGGTTATTGCAGCCTTCGGAAATTTTAAGATAGGCGTAGTGCCGCGGCGTGAGCTTGATGCCCTCCGGCGGCACCAGATCGAGAAACGGGTCATGTTTGGGCGGCAACGCCTTGTGTACGGCCTCAACCACGCTTTCGTATTGCTGTGGTCCGCTAATCGCCAACACGTCGGGATAGGCGGATGAAATACTTTCCGGTTCGGCGCCCATGCAGCCGGTGACGATCACCTTGCCGTTCTCTTTCAACGCGTTGCCGATGGCGGCGAGTGATTCCGTCTTGGCGCTGTCGAGAAAGCCGCACGTGTTGACGATGACGAGATCAGAGCCCTGGTGCTGTCGCGACAGCTCATATCCCTCGGCACGCAGGCGCGTGACAATGCGCTCACTGTCGACCAGCGCCTTCGGGCAGCCGAGCGACACAAAGCTCACCCTGGGGGCGGCCGCATCCGATTTCACCGCGGGATCACGCATGCGGTTAGGAGCTAATGGCGATTGCGCGGAATAGCAACCCATATGACTGGCACGCTATCTATTCCGTAATGGGGCGGCAGATGCTTGCCGGGCTCCATGATTGAAAACATCACGGTGATCAATCCCGGGATATTGCAGATGCGCCAGGTGTCGGGGTACAGCTCGATATTATTCCAAGACGAAAGCCGTAACCCGCCAGCAGAAAACTCTTCCAATTGTTGTCTTGGCTGATCGAGGTGGCGTCGCTGGCCAACTCGTGGAAGGCGAGCAGTTCGTCCTTGCGCGTGAGTACGCGGTCAAGCTCGACGCGAATGGCACACCATTCTCTTTCGATCGTGTGGGTCCACAGGAATGTCGCGTTATTGTAAATTGATGGATTGCCGACGTTGCTCATAGCCAGATTGAGCTGTTCGGCCCAAGCGACGACGCGCGGACAAAGTTGGCGCGGGGCCGCGAGGCCCCGCGTACGCTATCTCAATGCGGCCAGAACCCGCAGTTGATGGTCTGGCACATAAGCTCGCTCAATTCGTACCGACGATTGAGATATCGGGCAGCCGGATCAGGGCGGGGCTGCTGTGAAAGCTGTTCGATTGGCCGATCTTCAACGGAACTATCGAATAGCCGTTCCACGTACGCGGCCACACGTGTGAACCCGCTGGAAGCAGTGGTCTCATAGGTATTGACGGTCATTGTCGTCTCCTAATCAGACCCGGCACTCATAGGATGTCCCTATAGTGAGCGTAATCGGGAGCAGGCGGGACGCTGTGTTGCGCGTCACAAAAAGTCGCATTACCTCCGCCGAAACCTGGGGATGTGATGGGTGGCACAGCCAAACGACGGCCGCCGCGCGAGTTTGTCGGCGCGAGACGCCGACAAAATCACCCAAAGGGGTGGTCCCCTATTCGGCGGACCGTGAAGGGGCCGCTGTGATGCCACACGCAGCGGTCCCTTCTTATTGGCGCCTTGGCGCTCCACGACAGGCGGCAAAGCCACCCACCCGCGCTCAGCCCGTCGATAGAAGCGCCATGCTCAAGCTGAAGAAATATATGCCAAGGGCGAGCCCGGCGATTGATGACCATCCCGACACGGCTCTGCCCGCTCGTTCGGTCAAGGCGCCACAAATGATAGCGGTGCCATAGGGCAGCACGATCAACAGGACAGTTTCCAGGGCCATTCGCATATCATTGAGTATAGCCATGGTACCGTGCGCCGACTATGGCCGGCGGGGCTCAGCCCCGCAGAGTCCCTCCGGATAGGTTGGGACGGTTATGGTATCGTATCGTGTTACGGCGGACTGATTCATGAAAAGAACCGGTATTCTCTCGGGGCTTCTGTTGATCGGGATATTCGTGATGGCTGTCCCGGCTGGAGCTGTCGAGGGCAAGGCGCCACCGTGGCAGTATAGCGCCCACAATCCGGAACTACCGTTCCCGCGCAGCAAACGGGCGGAATCGGTCTGGGCTTCGGGCGCGTGCTGGCGCGAATGCGGTTCCTACTGTGTTTGGGGACTGGCCGGGTGCCTGAAGGAAGATTTGCAGGGCCGCTGCATAAAACTGACCGACAAGTGCGATCGCTATTGCCAACGCCAATGCCGCACCCGGGGCGGACCGTTTGTCTGGGTTGAATTTCCATGGGAGTAGGGATGCGAAAACTAATAAGTTGAAGTCCAATCAATTCAGCTTCTGACATCAAAGCCGGGTTAGTCCAATGGACGGCAAAAACCTGTAAGCTTCGTCATCGTGACCAGCGTTATTCCTGTCGATACGGCTTATCGCAAAGCCGCAGCAATATTTGGGCCACCTTGCGGGGATGCGTCTCGCGGTCCTTGATGTGACATCCGACCAAAAGGCCAACCACGATACAGATCAGGTTTTCCATGTGCGTCGCCATATTGGCCCCCCAAACAGCAACACCAAATCCTAAGCCGCGTTCCGCATGACGGCGCGTTTGTTTGGTCACACGGTTAAAAGCGGTAACTCACTACAAGCGATGCCGTGCCAGGTTACCGATTACCCTCCGATTAAATGTGGCCCCGCAGTTGGCGCGCTATTTCACTAAAGTTATTTCAAATACGATGCGGAGGCTGCGCGGCTTGCCGCAAGCATTCCTGCGTACGAAAACGAATGCTTCCGCCTAGCGGCGGGGTGGCGGATACGCCGCATCCAGCGCTTGGAGTTCTTCCGGGGTCAGCGTCAGCGAGAGCGCGACGGCGTTCTCTCTGACGTGAGCCACCGAACCGGATTCGGGAATTGCAATGACGTTGCCGCTGCGGATGGCCCAGGCCAGCGCGACAGCGGCAGCCGAACAATTATGTGCTGCACCAATATGTGCAAGCGTGGGATCGCGCAGCAGGCTTGTGCCGGCGCCGCCAAGCGGCGAATAGGCCATCACCGGCATGCCGTGCCGCTCGCACCACGGCAGCAGGTCATGCTCGATGCCGCGGCTGTTGACGCTATAAGGGAGCTGGTTGGTCGCGCAGCGATCGCCGTGCGGGACCCGGAACAAGTTTTCCATGTCCTTGACCTTGAAATTCGACACACCCCAGGCACGAATTTTTCCTGCCGCGCGCAGTTTTTCGAACGCCGTTACAACGCTGGCGACGTCGGTGACCCCATTTGGCCAATGCAGCAGATAGAGGTCGAGATGATCGGTCCCGAGGCGAGTGAGGCTCGCCTCGCAAGCGCGCGCAACGCCGTTTCCCGCCACATGGGTCGGCCACACCTTGGACACCAGGAACACTCGATCGCGCTGACCGGTGATCGCGCGGCCGATAAATTCCTCGGAGCCGTATATTTCCGCCGTGTCGATCAGCGTCATGCCAAGCGAAAGCCCGGTGCGTATCGCCTCTTCTTCGATAGCTTGAGGATGTCGTCCCTTTCCCAGACCAGCGGAGCCCTGGCCCAATGCGGGAACGACAGTTCCGTCGCGAAATTTCACCGCGCGGGCTGCTCCGGGCGAAGCTGCGCCAGCAGCCGTATCAAGTGCCGATGCGTCTGACGAGGCTATAAACGGGCCGAATGCGAGGCACAGTCCGTTGAATTCGCGCCGGTTCAGCAAATTCATATCGTCACTCTTCCTTATACGGCGTCTTATACCACGCCAATCATCTCGGTCGTGAAGCGGAAGAGACCGCCTGGAGCCCTCCGATTGAGTAAACGAATGCTTTCCGTCCCGTCGGTCGTCCTCGCAATTAATTTAAGACTTTACGCAGTTTTGCCTTCTATTTGAGCGGAACGTGCAGGAGGCATCTGATGCAGGAGCGTCGAAGGTCCGCCCGCTCGCGTGTCGTTAAAAGCGCGAAGCTGGTGTTGGGAGCATCGTCAGTCATCGATTGCGTCGTACGCAATCTGACAAATGTCGGTGCTCGCGTCGAAATCTCCTATACGACTGACCTGCCGGAATCTTTGCAACTAACGTTCGATGGCGGTCGTTCGTACCGCCCGTGCAGAATTATCTGGCGCACAATAAACGAAACAGGTGTCGAGTTTAGCTAGCGACGTATCGGGGGAGGGCTTTTGCAGCGGTGCGCTTACGCCTTCAGCCGATTGACAAAGGCCTCGGCGATCCCGGGGATCAGTGAGGGACCGCGCTCAGCGTTTGGAATGCGTAACGTTGCCTCGATCTCTTCCGCTTGAAGGGCTTTGCGATCGTAATCGTCAGCCAATTGAAGCATCTCAAGCCGGGAGTTTTCATTGCGGAATGATTGAGCCGTTGCTCGGCATTCTTGTGCGAGGCGGCGGCACCTTTCACTGAAAGGCTGCGGCATACGCTCTGACATGTTTACTCACGCCCACCATTACAAAGACCGTAAAATAATTGTTTCAAATCGTGGCTGGATAGAGGCCGAATGCCGGGGCAGAAGCCGGACGTTTGCAGTCATCGGTTTCCGATTACCACATCACTTGATACATTCGTTTTTGCTGCGCGTGAAAAGATGTCGATTTCAGTAGCGCCTGCCTGGATCTAGCGCTCGATCGTGCCTACCGTGGCGAGCCTAGCGCGGCTCTCATACGATGCAGCTTTTGCAGACGCCGCGACAAAGACATCCTGCGCGGCCGATCGCGAGCGATTTTCGTCGGACCTCTCTTGCCGGAATCAACCATCACGTTCGTCAGCCACACACGTCGCCAAACGATTTCATCGGCCATTGGCCGAAATTGACCAATTTCCATCGCGGACATGACACGCCTCCCGGTTTTGCTACCAAGTTCCCGGGGGGCAGAAAGGTTCCAACGCCTGGTGGGATCAGATCGCCATCTTGAGTTCTTTGGTGGCGCGGAAAGCGACCTTCTTGCTGGCCTTGATCTGGATCTGCTCGCCGGTCGCGGGATTGCGGCCAATGCGGGCGGCTCGATTCCGCACCTGGAGAATTCCGAGCCCGGCAATTTTCACCCGCTCGCCCTTCTTCAGGTGCTTGGTGATCATCCCAATGAGATCTTCCATCATTTCCAGACCCTGCTTCTTGGTGAGCTGATGTTGCTCGGACAAAGCAGCGGCCAGATGCTTGGTCGTGACTGTTGGGGCTGTCATGGGCATGTGCTCCCTTATGCGCGATAAGCGCTACAGCACCAGCCCTACGAGATTCGTGGCTGCGTGGCCACTCTCCCAATTGGCATGGCGGAAGGGGTGAGATTCGAACTCACGGTACCCTTGCGGGTACGCCGGTTTTCAAGACCGGTGCCTTAAACCACTCGGCCACCCTTCCAGCTTGTAAAATCAATTAGTTAGCAAAACGGCTTCAGTCAAATTGGCACCCGTTGCTACCGGATTGCTACCATTTTGTACGCGGAACGTGCCGGAATCGTTCTCAGCTTTGTTCTACCGTGGCTTCTTGGCGGCCTTAAGAGCGGCATCAAATTTTGCCGCCGCGTCGGCCTGCATGTTCGGCATAAGGTGTGAATAAATATCCATCGTGACGCTGGTACTGGAATGGCCTAGGCGTTCTTGCACGATCTTCGGGTGAACATTTTCAGCCAGCATGTGAGAGGCGTGACTGTGGCGCATTCCATGCAGCCTGACCGCCTGCTTCTGTGACTTCATGAAATCCGAAATTGCATGAGTGAGGCTGCGCGGCTGGTAGCTGCTGCCATCGGCCTGGGTGACGACATGCGTATCATTATAGGGTCGCATACCGAGCCGCAGAAATTCCTCCGCCTGCCGCAGTTTCCATGTCTTGAGTTCTTCGACAAGCATATCCGGCATAGCGACGGTGCGGCCTCGGTCGCTCTTGGTCTGCTTTTCGTAGCAAACCGTTCTTGCCTGCGTAATCGATCGAACGACTGCACTGCGATGATCATGCATTTGTCGGCGACTGGCGCGTCCTGACTCAGTCTCGACAGTATGTTATTGTCTGTTCTCGCCCACCGCAGGTAAATTGGGGAATGAGACGGCGGCATTTCATCGCTGGACTAGGAAGTTTGAGTCTAGCATTTGTTGGCCCGGGCTTTGCACAGACCCGCCAACGCCTTGTTGCGTGGCTGGGAATAGGTTCGGCCGAGGGCCCGTCTCCTTATGTGGATGCATTGCGAACTGGTCTTCGCGAACGTGGCTGGGTGGAAGGCCGCAATCTCGCGCTCAGCATTTATTGGGCACGCGGACGCGAGGATATGGATGACGTTGCGCGCAGGCTGCTGGCAACAAATCCTGAGGTCATCGTGACGCAGGAGTTGATGGTCTATGCAGTACAACCACTCCAACCGAAGATGCCTGTGGTATTCGGGTTTAGCGGCGATCCTGTCCAGGGGAATCTGGTGGATGGCCTCGCCAGGCCAGGCCGTAACTTCACAGGCATGAGTTATCTTGCGAGCGCTCTAGTCGGAAAGCGTATCGAGATTTTGAAGGAGTGGTTACCGAAAGTTCAGCGGGTGGCCATCCTCGCGCAACCACAGCACCCCGGCGAGCAACTTGAACGTCAAGCCTCCGAGGAAGCCGCCGCCAAGCTTGGCCTCACACTTTCGTATCATCCGGTTAGCGGCATGGCTGCCGTCGATGATGCTTTAGAATCTATTCGGCAGGACCGCTGTGACGCCCTAGTCGTCTTTCCAGACTCGACAATGTACCGCGAAAGTGAACGCATTGCCCGATTTGCTATCGAAGCGAGATTACCTTCAGTGTCCGGTTGGGCACCTTTTGCAACGAGTGGATTGCTGCTCACCTATGGGCCTAACATTCGAGATTTATACCGATCTCTTGCTCGCTACGTTGACAGCATCCTTCGAGGGACGAGCGCCGCTGACCTGCCAGTGGAGCTGCCAAGCAAATTTGAACTCGTCATCAACGCGAAAACGGCAAAAGCTCTCGGTATTGCCATTCCACCCTCGCTGTTAGCCCGCGCCGACGAGGTGATCGAATAAACAGGAGCCATGTCCGCTGCTGGCCCGAAGAGGAAATGCGTTGGTGCGCCGCACAGGTCCGCTTCCGGGAGCAAAGCGGACATGACTTTTTCCGGGAAGCCGACATCTCATCAAATAGTGTCAGCGATCACAAAAAGGCGCATTGCGTCCGTCGATGTGATCGACAACACAGCCAGATCAAACCAACGGGCTAATGGTGCAGAGAAGCGAGACGCCGAGCGTTTCACAAGGGTTGGTCCCCTTTCGGCTAATCGCGGAGGGATCGCTGCGAGTCCCACTCGGCAGCGATCCCTTTCCTTATTTCTGCAATTATTTCGCCACGACTCGCGTCGACAGTCGAACTGCCGATTGGGGACTAACGGCCCTAGCCTGGGGGGCGATCGCGGGGTCACCACTTTTGTGATCGCCTCTCAGGTCAGTGGCAGCGCAAGCTGCTACGTGGCGTCTGAATCGACCGACGAAATCTCTGTATTTTGATCCGGGATAATGCTGGCGCTTTCGATCGCCGCCGCCATGCGCTTTGGCAAGATAATGCGCTTGCCGCCCGGCAGTTCCACAAACCGGCGCACATAGGCTCCGGCGCTTTCAACGACGTATTTGGTGCCTTCGGGTAGGCGTCTCGGAAGTTTGGATGGGGGACGCACTGAATAATCTCCGCTCTTAGTAATCGCCCCCGCGTGCGCCACAAAGGAATACTCTATGACCGGATTTTGACAGGACGGCACTTATCCCCAACACAATGGCTGAATGGTCACCGCTTGGTTGGTCAGAGCTGCTTCTCTACAAGCACGACGATAAGGATAACGCAGCCGATTATGATGGCCCAGGCGAGCAGATGCATCGGTTCGCCTCTCTAGCTCTACTACCATTAAACCCGATAGAAACTATGTGCAGCAGTGGCCCGACGCCACCCCAAACCCAAAAACAGAGGGTTGCAAAAACTTGGAAGCCCGTCTTTACACTCTCAATCGTTGCCGAGGTTACAAAGTCTTTTGTTTCCATGATCCCCCTACAGTTTTTTAATAGGCCCAAAATAAAAGCAAACCCACCACCACGATGATGCCTAAGAACGTCAAGGCATGCTGCACTCGCATCATCTGCCATGGGTATCTCCTGTTAAGACATGTCGCCCCCAGGTTCGTCGGCCTTTGTAGCGGATAAGTGCCGTACTTTTGAGAATAAACTCGGCTTCAGTCTGCTAGCATAAACTTGGGGGCGCTAGCTTTGCATGCTGTCCAGGAGATCGTCATGTCACGACGATTAATGACTGCTGCTGCAGTCATTTCCGTTGGCATCTGGTTTTGTCCAAGCGATGCCGAGGCCGATAATGTCCCGAATTGGGATGTAGCCAAAAGCTGCCGCGGCGCAGCCGAGTCCGGATCTGCGCAAGACGCTTCAGTTAACTTGCAACGCTGTCTCGACTCGGAGAAGCAGACACGCGAGCAACTCGACAAAGACTGGTCGACTTTCCCGGCAGCTGATCGAGTCAGATGCGTCAAGACACAAACGTTCTCGCCAACGTACAGCGAGCTTGCGACCTGCCTTGAGATGAACCGCGATCTCAGGAACGGCGCAAAGCCGCCCGAGGCAATACCACAACGAAAATGACTGTACCATTGGCGCGCGCTAAGGCGACATCTCCGCCAGTATTTCCATGAATGGCTCATTCACATTGCGGGAATATCCGGCTGGGCTGGTGCGATTGTCATGCCCGCGCTGCGGTCGCAATGGCCAATATCGAAAGCAAAATCTGATTGAGAAATTTGGCGCCAATATTCGGCTCCCCGATTTGCGTCATGAACTCGCAAAATGCGAATGGCGCGGCAAGATGCACGATGCCTGTGGGGTGCATTACGTTGGATTGGTCGCTGCGAGCGCATAAAATAGGGAAACCGGCGCTATAGGTCCTGCAAAGGGGGATCAGATGGGACAACAAGACAATCAAGCTGCTTCACAAAAAAAGCACAAGCACCTGACTACATGGAAGAACTACGGTTCGCGAAAAAACAGCAGTGGACGATTGCAACCGCTGCGATGACTCTTCTTGCCGCGATATATGCTGTTGGACATGGTGAAGGTCTGACGGGGGCTGAAAAGATTATCGCCGCAGCTCTGATTACGCTGGTCGCTTCGGTCTCAGCTCAGTTTCTTATCAGTCTCCAAAAACACATACGCCAAACTCGGATCGATTACGACAAAAGTGACCCCAACCCAACGTTTCGCGGTATTGGCTTTGTTTGTGGGCTGATAGGAACGATAATCATAAGCGCGGTAGTCGTTTTGTACTTTTTAACGCTCCGGGGCTAGCTAATTTTAGTGCCCAGGCAGACGGAACTACCTACACGGCCAAGCCGAGTGCAAAGCCTCACTGGTTAGCGCCCTGAAATCCTCATGCAATCTTGCAGGTCATCAATGAATTTCACTACGACGCGGATAGCTTGGAAGTTTGTAACCCCAACAGGTGGACATACCCTCGACAAGATCTGATCCCGGTAGAGGAGCGCCGCAACTATCCCCATGCAGAGACCGCGTTTGTAAACGTCGGGGCTATTGTAATTTTCCGCCTCGCGACAGCCAGGCATCACCGTGTTTGCAGAAAAAGGGTCTTCTTCGGCGAACGACGCTCCGCCGCTCGCTATTATTACTCCGGCGACAATAACGCTGCGCAGAAAACTGAAACATTAAACAGTCCCCCACAATCCGAAACACATACGTGCGAATGGCGCTGAAATAATCCTTGCTTCCATTTTGCTACCGAACTGCGTGAAATTGGATAGTGCTCGATAGTATTGGTGAGGCGGGCGAGGGGCTAAATCGCCAATAAAACCGCACTGATTAGCAAAGCCTGGTGCGGAAAATAACGTGAACTCGCGAATTTCAAGACCGGTGCCTTAAACCACTCGGCCACCCTTCCAAACCTGCCTCTGGAACTCTGCCGTCGGCGAATATCCCATGATTTCAGCAGGATATTAGCCTCGCATGCGTAAGAGATCGGTAATCAACCGGTTATATAGAATGCAGGATTTTATCATAAAGCGTCACATGAACGGGTCTGATAAAAGGCGCTGGTTCCGTTCGGCACCAAGGGGCTTGGTCCCCCGGGTCGGAAAGCTCTTATTCGGGCCCAAGACAACGCCGATCGAGTGCCATGTCGTCGACCTGTCGGCGGGAGGCGCCTGCCTCGAATTGTCAAAGATGTATAGCTTTCCACAACGATTCGAATTCCTTCACGGCAGCACGCGACGGTTCTGCACGCTTGCCTGGACGCGCGGCTTTCGTATTGGCATCAGCTTCGAGGGGACCATCCAGAGATCGTCGGTCACTGGCGGACTAAGCCGACCCAAGAGCGGCGCAAGCTTGCTGTCGCGAAATCGCTAGCCTCTTCAGCGGCGCCAAAAAGGTACTCTGGAACCAACTATTTACCAGCCTACGGGGCGGCTGTTCCCGTCCGCTTCGCGACACGATATTCTGACAACTACGATTGGGGATCACGGCGGGATGCGTCGCTTGGGGGCTAATCACGACATTGGGCAGTGCGTCCGCCTCCTTGCACTGGGGCTGAGCGGCCTTGCGCTCGCCAATTGCTCCGGCGGACGGATGGCCGGCACGATCGATCCGCGTTACGGCGTTGCAGCAAGCGCCCGTGCCGTTGAGCCGGGTCAGCCAGTGCCAAAAGGCGGCGGCGTCTATCGCGTTGGCCAGCCCTATACGGTTGCCGGCCGGGTTTACGTTCCCGAGGAAAACATCAATTACAGCGCCGTCGGCATGGCTTCCTGGTACGGCGATGATTTCCACGGCCGCTATACAGCCAACGGCGAAATTTTCGACATGAACGGAATTTCGGCGGCGCATCCGACGCTGCCGCTGCCTTCTTATGTGCGCGTGACCAATCTGGCCAACAGCCGCTCGATCGTGGTGCGCGTCAACGATCGCGGACCTTATGCCGCCAATCGTCTCATCGACGTATCAGTCAAGACCGCCGAACTCCTGGGTTTCTACGGCCATGGCGTCACCCGTGTGAAAGTCGAATATGTCGGTCGCGCCCCCTTGCAGGGTTCGGAGGATCGCAAGCTGATCGCGACCTTGCGTGAAGGCAGCGCGATTTCTCCCGTGCAACTCGTATCGACTAAACTGTTTGCTCCGGCCTATCCCGAGCGCCGCCCGGTGACGGCTTTCTCATCGAACGGCATTCCATCTCCGCCCGATCGGCCTTACCGGCTGGGCGAAGGCGCCCGTGACGTGCCGGCGGTGATTGCGCCGACAACCGAACTCGCCGCCGCGACCCGAGCGTCTGTGCCATCAGTTTCGCCCTATGCGCCAATGCGTTATGACGGCCGGGCCGGCTTCATGGATGGACGCGGCCTTTACTGAGCCGCAATTCACCGCCAAATACCCGCCGGGTTGCGTCGCAAACACTTGATGCGCTACCGGTGACCGATGATGTCCCCGCGGAATATCACTTTCGGACGCTGGCTCGCCGCAGCATGCATTGCCGCGTGCTTTGGCGCTGCTTCCATTGCCGCGCCCAAGCACGCGCCTGGCCCTGCGCATAAAGGCGCGCCCGCCGCCGCGGCCAAAAAAGATGCGCCAAAAAAAGACGAACCGAATATCGGGGCGCCGCACGCTATTCTGATCGACGCGGAAAACGGCAGTGTCCTGTTCGAGCGTGCCGCCGACCGGATGATTTTCCCGGCCAGCCTCGCCAAGCTAATGACGGCGGAATACGTCTTCAACGAGCTCAGGGAAGGGCGCCTCAAGCTCACCGACGAATTCATGGTCAGCGAAAATGCCTGGCGCAGGGGCGGCGCACCCTCGCACGGCTCGACCATGTTCGCGGCCATCTACAGCAAGGTCCCCGTCGACGACCTGATCCACGCAATGATCATCCAGTCGGCCAATGATGCCTGTATCGTATTGGCGGAAGGACTTGCCGGTAACGAAGCCGACTTCGGCGCCAAGCTGACGGCCCGCGCGCGAACCATCGGCCTCGAGAAGTCGGTTTTCACCAATTCGAACGGGTTGCCGGATCCCGGTGAGCAGGTCACGACGCGCGAATTGGCAATGCTCGCGCGCCATATCATCCGAACCTATCCGGATTTTTATAAGTTGTTCTCGCAGATGGACTTCACCTGGAACAAAATTCGCCAGCAAAACCGCAATCCGCTCCTCGGCTCGATGTCCGGCGCCGATGGGCTAAAGACCGGATACACCAAAGAAGCGGGTTACGGGCTGGTCGGTTCGGCCGTCCAGAACGGCTTACGGCTTATCGTTGTGGTCAACGGCGTAAACACCGACAAGGAACGTGCAGACGAAGCCAAGAAGCTGCTGGAGTGGGGCTTCAGGAATTTCGAGCAGCGCGTGTTGTTCGCGCAAGGACAAACCATCGGGGCCGCCAAGGTTTTTGGCGGTGCCAGCAGCCGCGTGTCTCTGGTGGCGGATGGCGTTGTGCGCGTCATGTTGCCCAAGACCGGCCCAGACAAGCTCATTGCGCGCATCGTCTATCAAGGACCGGTGCCGGCACCGGTGACGGAAGGCACGCGGATCGGCAACATCAAGGTCTGGCGCAACGACAACCTGATCCTTTCGATGCCGCTAAAGGCGGCCGAAAGCATCGGTAAGGGCAATATGCCGCAACGCGCTTTCGATGCTGTGACTGAAATGATAATCGCGCTGTTCCGGGCCGGAGCCGAGCGGTTATGATGATTGAGGGCGCCGCACGCCGGCGATAATTTGAAAAGGCTTGCTCGTTTTGCGTGGACATTTCATCACCTTCGAGGGCGGCGAAGGCAGCGGTAAATCAACCCACGCAGCAACGCTTGCACAGCGCCTGAAATCCGTCGGCCTCGAGATTGTGCTGACGCGCGAGCCGGGCGGCTCAACGGGCGCCGAAATTATTCGGCATATCCTTCTTTCCGGCATTGCCAAACCACTCGGTGCCGAAACCGAAACGATCTTGTTTGCGGCGGCGCGCGATGATCACGTGCGCAACACCATTCTGCCGGCATTGAACGCGGGTCGGTGGGTGATTTGCGACCGCTTCATCGATTCAACGCGCGTCTATCAGGGCGCTCTCGGCAAGGTCGATCAGCGTCTGATCCGCGGCCTCGAGCGTGTCACCGTTGGGCCGGCAGTTCCCGAACTGACATTCATTCTCGATGTGCCCGCGAAAATAGGGCTTGCGCGCGCTAACCGCCGGCGCGGCAAAGAAACTGCCGACCGTTTCGAGGCTGAATCGCTGGAATTTCATGAGAAACTGCGTAAGGCCTATCGCGTGCTCGCAAAGCAAGAGCCGGCGCGGTGCGTCGTCATCGACGGCCGCGCATCTCGGGAGGTGGTGGCGGACCGCATTTGGGCACTCGTCCAGGAACGCTTGAAGCCTGAGAAGACCGAAGTTGCGGAGACGACGGCACCGTGAACAGCGACGATGACGATGAGCGGCAGTGCAAGTTGCCGCGCGAGACGACGGCGTTGTTTGGCCACGAGGAGGCCGAACGCACATTGCTCAATTCCTACAAAGGCGGCCGGATTCCTCATGCCTGGCTGATCGGCGGCCCGCCAGGTATCGGCAAGGCGACCCTCGCGTTTCGATTGGCACGCTTTGTCCTGGCGTATCCCGATCCACGTGCACCCGAGGTGCAAAAAGCGACATCGCTCGCGGTCGACCCCGGACACGCCGTTGCGCGGCGGATTGCCGTGCAGGCGCAAGGCGACTTGCTGGTGCTGGAGCGGAGCATCAACGAGCAAACAGGCAAGCCTTACACCGTCATCCGGGTCGATGATGTCCGCCGTACGGTTTCGTTTTTCGGTTCAACAGCGGGCGAGGGCGGCTGGCGTATTGCCATCGTCGATTCGATCGACGACCTCCAGCGTGAAGGCTCCAACGCCCTTTTGAAGGTTTTGGAAGAACCTCCGCAGCGTTCCTTGCTTTTGCTCATCAGCCACGCGCCGGGGCGCGAATTGCCGACGATCCGCTCGCGTTGCCGTCGCCTGCTGCTGCGGCCGCTCGACAGCAAAGACGTGACCCGCGCACTGGCCGAAGCGACCAACCTTGAGGCAGACAACTCCGAGCTGCTGCAAGCGGCGCAGGCCGCAGAGGGGAGCGTCGGACGCGCACTGGGTCTGCTTGACGGCGCGGCCCTGGCGCTTCGCCAGCGGGTTCTGAATTTGCTCGAGCAACTTCCGAACCTCGACCCGCGCGCATTGCATGCGCTCGGCGAGGCCATCGGAGGCACCGATCCGAAAACGCTGGAAACCTTCATGGACCTGGTTAATGGCTGGCTGGCGGCACGGCTGGATGAAGGCAGGCAGGGCAAAGCGCAGATGGCACGCGTCGCGGAAACCTGGGCGAAGGTCAACCGCGCCGCACGCGAGGCGGAAGCCTACAATCTTGAGCGCAAACCGCTGGTCTTTTCCGTATTCGGTGCCCTCGCGGAAGCTGCGCGCCCCTGACCCAAAAGCTTTCCCTGGGCCTCCGTGGGCCCGGTGGGCTAGGCGGGGTTCGCTTCGCGCTCGCTTGGCCTTCGCTTGGCCAGTGCGTTGTGGTTGAATTTGGTCAAGTTCTCATCACGTCCAAAAATCCGGCCGCGTCAGAACGGCCTTGAGCTTCCGGGAGGATGCCATGACTCACAGGACCAATCGCCGTCAGTTTCTCGCAGCGAGCGCGGCCGCGGCCGGCGCTGCGGCTTTCCCGATGCCGGCGATCGCGCAAAGCGCGCCCCTCAAGATCGGGCTGCTCACCGTGAAGACTGGACCGCTCGCCGCTGGCGGCATTCATTTTGAAGAGGGCATCAGTTCGTTTCTCAAGGACAAGAATTTCACGGTGTCCGGCCGAAAGGTCGAACTCATCGTCGCAGATACGGGCGGCAATCCGGCGGGTGCCAAAACCAAGGCGCAGGAAGTCGTCGAGCGCGACAAGGTCGACATCGTTCTCGGGCCTTTCGCCGCCTTCGAGTTGCTCGCAACCGTCGACTATCTCGCCCAGTCGAAGATGCCCACGCTGGCCTTTGCGGGCGCCGAAGATGTGACGCAGCGCAAGGCTAACGCCTATCTCACGCGCACTTCATACACTTCCGCGCAGTGTCTCTACCCGCTTGCCGATTATGTACTCAACGAGATGAAGCTTAAACGCGCCGCCAGCGTCGGCGACGATTTTGCCTTCGGCTATGAGCAGGTCGGTGGTTTCCAACGCGTGCTGGAAGAGCACGGCGGCGAAGTGGTCAAGAAATTGTGGTCGCCGCTCAATACCGCAGATTACGCACCTTACGTCGCGCAAATCCCCGAGTGCGATGTGGTCTGCGAGGTGCTGGCTGGCTCAAATCCGCTGAAATTCACCAAGCAGGCGCGCGGACTCGGCATGAAGCAGCCGCTCGTCGGCGGCGCGACGGTGGCCGATGATACGATTATCGGTGCGCACGATGAAAGCGCGGCAGGGTTGATCAATACCAATCCTTATTCACTCGATCGTCCGACAGAGCAAAACAAACGCTTCATTGCCGCGATGAAGAAGAATTATGGCGACGACGTGCGCATTGGCCATTACGCCGCGTGTTTTTATGCCAACGGTCAGATCATCGAGGCGGCTTTGGCAAAGACCGGCGGAAAATCCGATAATGCGGATGAACTCGTCAAAGCGATCCGTTCAGTCACCTTGGCGGAGACGCCGCGCGGCCCGCTCAGCTTCGATAGTTATGGCAACGCCATTGTCGATGTCTACGTACGTCGCGCCGAGAAGCAGGACGGAAAGATGGCCAACAGGACCATCAAGACTTACAACAAAGTCAGCCAGTTCTGGACCATGGATCCAGCGAAGTTCCTGGCGCAGCCGGTGTTCTCGCGCGATTACCCACCGATGAAGAGCTGAGTTCACGGCATTTTCGTAAAATGGTAACGAAATCCGGAACAGCGTGTTCCGGAACTGCGGCTATGACGACCGGTTATGAGTATTGCGAGCGCGATAGCCGTTTCCGGGCTGAATGTCGCGAGCCTGCGTTTGCAGGTGGCGGCAAGCAATATCGCCAATTCGCTATCGGATGGCCCGCTGCCGGGCACAATAAACCCGGAGAGCTTTCCGGCCGCTTACACGCCCTTGCGCGTCAATCAAACCGATCTTGCCGGCGGAGGAACCAGTGCGACGGTGACCGCTGTTTTACCGGCGACGGTATCGACATTTGACCCAACGGCCTCTTTTGCCGATCGCAATGGCATGGTGGCCAGCCCGAATGTCGATTTGGCCAACGAATTTGTGCAGTTGATGATCGCCCGCTATTCGTATGCCGCCAACGCGCAGGTGGTCCGCGCCGATGCGCAAATGAGCGCGTCGCTTCTCAACATCACGTGTTGATGATTTTCCGGAAAACCTAATGCTTGCGCGCAGCGCGCACGGGCGTTGACGGCATACGATGGAAATCGAGAATTTGCTGTGCCGTCGACTGCTTGAGACGATGGAACGCGGCCATCGC
>DATIWJ010000042.1:0-103913 GCA_035519415.1 Pseudolabrys sp. | reverse complement strand
CCCGCAACTGCCGCGGTCGCGCCGGCAAATGTCAGCAATATCGTGCGGAGGCCCTCTTTTTGGCCAACTTTCACAATGAGCGCGCCAGTCGCTGCATAGGCCAGAAGGACAAACCATCCGAGGAACCGGTTCGTCACCGCCCAGGTTGTCCAGCCAAATCGGTCGGCCCCGATCAGGAGCGATCCGCCGAGTACAAGGGTGGCAACCGCGGCCGCCAGATTGATGTGCGGCACCCGCCAGCTCGGCAGAGACCCAAGGCGGATACACGTCAGAATAAAAAGCACGCCCCCCAGCATCGCCAGCGGGTCGGCAAGGTTGACGTTGAGCAGGCCCGATTGGACCGGGACATAGATTTGAAACAGCACAAGCGTGGCCGCGCCAATCGGCAGCACCCATGCCAGCACCTGATAATAGTCGACCGGTTTGGCGGCTCGCGTTTGCACCGGCTGCTTCCTGGTTTCGGAGCCCGGGAGGGAGATCGCGGCAAGCATCCCCACGACAAGCAATGAACCGACGCCAATGAGGACGGCGGCGGTCAGCGCCGCGTGAGCCGGCACGCCGATCGCGCCGAGCCCGACGATGGCGCTCATCTCGCGCATGCCCCAGCCGGCCAGACTGATCGGCACGCTGGTCGCAAACATGACGATCGCCGATGCAGCCACAAGATTGGCGATTGATGTCTGCGGAGACAGCGTGTGGGCGGCTATGACATACGCAGCCTGCATCGGGATCTGCACAAGAAACGTGAGGCCGATGATGGCCAGGCAGCGCCGCACGAAATGCCGTGTCAACAGCGGTGTGATCGTCCGCACGGCCATTCGTCCATACCCCATCAGGGCTCCGGCGGTCGTCGCCGCAATGAGGCCAGCCATGATCTTGAGCAATTCGGCACCGCCCGAGGACCGATCAAGGTACACATTGCCGAAAATGAAGAAGGCGCCGCCCAGCGCGAAAAGCGCGGACACGATTGCGGCTGTGAAACGTTCATAGGCCGTAATGACAACGACAGCGGCAAACGGAACGCCGCCACGCCCGGCAATGACACCACGCGCCATCAATTGGCCGGCGATTTGAAAAAAGATGGCGCCTGCCAGACTTCCGGTGGAAACGACGGCCATTGCCCTGCGAAACGTTATCGGGTGCTCGACTTCGGCCGCGATAACCTTGAAGCGAAGAACAGCAGCGAACGCGTTCGCCAACAACACAAAGAGAATGGCACTTATGGCGCCGGTGGACAGCGCGCGAATGTCGTCAAATATCTCTGCCGTACCGTAGTAATAGCCAACCAGAAAAATGACGCCGACCAGCAGGACAACCGAGACTGCCGGTTTGACAACTTTCATATACATAGGGGACGCTACATGCCGCCTGTTGGAATTCGCGCTTGGTTTTTGTTCGGGAAGCCAATCGTCGCTCTCATCAACCGATGGAGCGGTGAATTGGGTTTGCAGGCTCATTTCAAACTGCCGCTCTGAAAGAGATTTCGTGCGCGCTACGCAACTGCTCCCAGAATCGTTCGACGATTTCAAGTGCGTTGATATTTAATTTTTCTCAACTTGGTGTTGTCGCGTGACGCATATCGACGTCGTTTCTGACAAAGAACGAATTCGATCAGGCACGACAAAAAGCACCGCGGATCGCGACTATGCAACCCACAGGCAAACAGATTTGCAACGCAACGAAATTCAGACGCGCCTTGGCGCACAGCCGATTGATTCGGCTTCCGTCAGTAGAATCTTATCGATCTGAGTTGGCAAGAAAATCTTGCAGTCGTGAAAAGCTGATGCCCCTAACGATAATAATAGTAAGGCACCTGCAGCCCGCGATACGGCTTGCACCGACCGCCTTGCAAGGTGAAACCCTCAGGGCCTTGTGATTAAGTGAAACATTGCTTGCCTCAGGATAGGCTGTTTAGACCCCCACCCAATTCCATTCTTTCGCAAGATCACTCAGGTAGGTCTTGGTTCCAGCCCTGCCCCATTTTTGACGGCCAAAAGCTCAAAATTTTGACCGTTCTCCGGCTCGGTTAAAATTCCGCGTCCTCAAAACACACCCCCCGGCAACACCGACACCGATGACATAGACCCAGCCCTGGACGAAATCGAACAAGTGCGAGTTGAACACAGAACCGATGACGGTCTGCACCACAATCACAAGACCGATCCACGCGACCAGGCCTTTGCCGCCAAACAGCAATAAGTGCGCGATCCACATCGCCCATAATATGGCAACGCCGACAAGTCCAAGTTGAATTCCGACAGCTAGAGTCTGATTGTGGGGATTGGCGGCGGCGACACCCGCTGTGGCCGTGTGTCCAGCCGCTGCCTTTGCAAACAGCGCATGGATCGATCCCGTGCCATGACCGATCACCGGCGACTGCCGAATGAACTCTATCGATTTCTTCGAGAACTCAATCCGCTCGCCCGAGGATGTTCTCTCGTCGGTGGCCTCGTATTTTTCCATGTCCGTCCAGATCTGAACGGTGCGGCTGCGCAAGTAGGGCGAGGACACCCAACCAAGAAGGCCAATCAGGAGGGCGGCGGCACAAATGAACGCAATGCCCTTTGCGTTTAGCCTTTTGATCGCAAACAAAATGAGCAGCACAGGCACGATAGCCAGTGCCGTTCGGCCGGTCGCCACATACAGCATATTGGCAAGCATGGCGAGAATGACCGCGACAAGACAAGGCGATAACTGCCAGCGGCGACGCTCGATCGCATCAGTCAGACAATACAGCAGGCCGAAGATGCAGGTGACAAATTCGCCGCTTTGTGTGGCGGCGCTCTTAACCAACACGCCATCGTGCCGCATCAAAGTGGCCGACCACGCCGGGATTGCCATGACAACGGTCGTGGCGACCAACAAGGCAACACATGACAATAGATAGCCGGCAAATACCCACTCCTCACGGTTGGAGCGACGGTATTGCGCAAACAAGAGCGGTATCACCAACAGCTTCAAAAATGATTCAAAACCCTTCCAACGCTCGAGCAAGGTTACATCGGCCCACAACATTCCGGCCAAACCAGCAGCGACAAGCAAAACCGGAAGACCGCCGGCAGGGGTGATGAGTTCGCGGCGAATGTCAGCCCAATGAAACGTGGGAATAAGTGCGAGAAGCCAAAGAACGACCAAAATTGCCGTAGCGGAGGTCGACCAGGGCAGCGACACCGCTACCGCCACGATAAGCCCATCGGCAAGACGCGTGAGCTTGTCTTGATCAATTCCGTTTGCGAGCGAGAGCCCGGACATCGTTTCAGCTCACGGCTTTGGCAGTAGTGGATGTACCCTGAAGCGACGACAAGCCCCGTTGCGGGCGGATGCGATCGCCCGCGGCAACGCCGGCAAGCTTTCGCTCATTCTCAGACAGCTGCGAACGATCGGCATCCGCGTGCCAAAGATGGAGTACGCCGGTTGCGAAGACGCCGTCTTTGCGACGAACACCGGCATGGAGCAGGCGGATGATGATATCGGAATCTTCCTTGCCCCAGCCCTGATAGTCCGCATCAAAGCCGTCAACGCGATCGAGATCTGATCGCCAAATGGCGAGATTGCACGACCGCGCGCCTTGCCAGACGCGCTGGCGGATTCGGCGCAAGGGCCCGAGTGGGATATGCACCAGCGCTGACAACCGATTGACGCCGCCATGCCAGCGTTCAGCGACCCAGCGCGTAAAGCTCCAGTTTTGCGGCGCGAGTTTTTCCTCCAGCACCCTCTTTGTGAGATTTGCCGAGAGCAGGACGCGATTGCCCGTAACGAACCAACCGGGCTCCGCCAGCTGGCGATGGTTGGCGACAAAATCGGGCGGCACGATGCAATCGCCGTCGAGAAAAACGCAGTAAGTGCCGCGAGCCGTCAGTATTGCGCGGTTGCGAATTTCCGCCGCGCGAAAGCCGTGATCGGCGTGCCAGACACGTTCGAGGCGCCGGCCGATTTTCGACCGCCAGGTATCGATGAGCTTTGCCGTAGCCGGACCTGAACCGTCATCTGCCACGATGACCTCGAAATCAGGGTCGCTCTGCCGGGCAAGCGACTGCAAAACCGCATCGAGCGCATCCTCGCGGTTATACGTCGTAACGATGACGGAAATCAGCTCTGGCACGGATCCCCTCTCACTCAGGCTTTAGCCGATGTCGCTCGTGCCGACAAACCCCTAGGGCTCGCGCGCCCGTCAATGTTAACTTGCAGCCGACTCTCACGGCCTCAACAGGCTCCAGGGCCATGCAAAAAATATCAGCTTATATTCTCACCTATAACGAGGCGGAAAAGATCGAAGCGGCCGTATCCAGCGTGCTATGGGCCGACGAAGTCGTCGTGGTCGATTCATCGAGCGTTGACCGCACCGCCCACATTGCCCGTTCGCTCGGTGCACGTGTCGTGGACGTGCCATTCAAGGGTTTCGGTGAACTGCGCAATCGTGCAATCGAAGCTTGCAGTTTCGACTGGATATTCAGTCTCGACGCCGACGAGCGTTGTACCGAAGCGGTGCGCGACGAAATCCTGACGTTGCTCGCCGGCTCGCCTCTGCACGAAATCTACATGGTGCCGCGGCGGAGCTACATGATGGGACGTTGGATCCGGGGCTCGGGCTGGTATCCGAATTTTCGCCAACCGCAGCTCTTCCGCAAAGGCAGCATTCGCTACACGCTTGAACCGGTGCATGAGGGTTTTGAGGTGCTCGGCAGCCGATCGGTTGGCACCCTCACGAATGCAATCTGGCAATTTCCCTTCCGCAATATGGAAGAGGTCATCAGCAAGATGAATCGCTATTCCACGCTTGGCGCGACGAAACTGGCGGGCAAGCGCGTATCAATGGCGAGTGCGTTTGGCCACGGCGCGTGGTCGTTCATAAAACACTATATCTTCAAGCTTGGTTTCATCGACGGCTGGGCCGGGTTCGTCATTGCCTTTGGGAATTTCGAAGGCACCTTCTATCGCTACGCCAAGCGCTATGAAGAGACTCAGGATTGGTGCCCTCCGGTCGGCAATCCGATTCGGCGTGAGGTCAAGACGCGATAGGTGCGGATCGTTGGCGCCAACCTCGACGAAATAGCCCTTGTTGCTGCCAAAGAAACCACCGAGCAGGTGCATTTCATGGTCGTATCCAGCGCACAACAAGGATGAATCTTTCACCGTGACAAGCGTGTCTTCGAGGCCCGCGTACGTTCGACCACTGATGTGGTTGAATGGCCCGGCACAATATCGATAAGGACAATCTCGCCGCCGAGCGCTTCTACGATTTCGCGGCCGACCACTTCCTCGCGGGTATAGTCACTGCCTTTGACGAGGACTGTCGGCTTCACACGGCTAATCAGCTTTTCCGGCGTGTCCTCATCGAAAACCGCTACCAGATCGACGGCCTCAAGCGCCGCCAGCACCTCGGCACGCGCCTGCACCGGCTGCACCGGACGGCCGGCACCTTTCAGACGCGTAACAGATGCATCGCCATTGAGCCCTACGACCAGACGATCGCAGGCCGCACGGGCGCCAGCCAGCAATTTTACGTGACCGGGATGCAGCAGGTCGAAACAGCCGTTGGTAAAACCAACACGCAAACCTTGCTTGCGCCATTCGGCGAGATGATCGTCAAGGAGCGCCCAATCGAAGACAATCTTTTCTTCAGGTGCAAGAGTAGCTGCCGGCAAGATGCGCGAGCGCAGCTCGGCGACGGATACGGTTGCGGTCCCACGCTTCCCGACCACCACTGCCGCAGCGGCATTTGCCGCGCGCACAGCAGATTCAAAATCAGCCCCCATTGCCAACATTGCGGAAAGCACCGCGACCACCGTATCGCCAGCACCCGAAACATCGCGCACGCGCACCGGATAGGCAGGGATATGAACCGACGTACCGTTGCTCACTAAAGTCATCCCGGACTCGCTTCGCGTCACCAGGACAGCTCTTGCGGCGACAGCGTCGCAAAGCTTGGCAGCGGCGGTTGCGATCTCATCGTCCGTCCCTGCCGGACTGTACGTTGCGTCAGCAAGCTCTTGCCTGTTCGGCGTAATAAAGGTCGCACCGCGGTAAATCCGATAGTCGCGGCCTTTGGGATCGACTACCACCGGTTTGCCGCGCTCGATTGCGGCGTCAATCACGGCGCGGGTCACGCGTGGAGTGAGGGCGCCCTTGGCATAGTCAGACAAAACTACCGCGCCGACACGGGGCATCGCCTTTATCGCATGTCCGATCAGCGCGTCTTCGCTGCCGGCATTGACGGCGGAAGGCGTTTCCCAATCGGCTCGCAGCAGGTGCGTTGAATGGTGCTCCGAAACGAACCGGACCTTGCGCGTGGTCTGGCGTCCGCCATCGATGACCAGATGAAATTCGATCAACGGATGCGTCGCGAGCGCTTTGGTTAGTGAGCTGCCCGCATCATCATCGCCGACAGCACCGATAAAGACGCAGCGCGTACCGAGTGCGACCAGGTTGCGGGCGACGTTGCCCGCCCCGCCGATCATCAATTCAACGCGTTTTACCGCGATCACCGGCGTTGGAGCTTCCGGCGAAATACGCGAAACGTCCCCATAGACAAATTCATCCAGCATCAAATCGCCGATGCAGAGCACGGTCTGCTCGGAGAGCGCGGCAAGATGCTTGTCGAAATCGTACATGGCCCTAGCGGTAACGGTCTTCGCGGTCGAGAAAGCCGGTGACGTATTGATTTACTGCGGCTTCGAGTGGCAAGAACCCGGCATTATAGCCCGCATGGCGCAATCGTTCGATACGCGCTTCCGTGAAATACTGATATTGCTTGCGGATCGCTTCCGGCATCTCGATGTATTCAATATTAACCGGCTGACGAAGCGCCTTGAACATGGCGCTGATCATGTCGCGGAAGCTTTCAGCCTTGCCTGTGCCAACATTGAAAATGCCATTTATACCTGTTGCCTCCAGCAACCAGCGCAGGACGGAAATAGCGTCGTCCACGTAAATAAAATCGCGGCGCTGATCGCCATCGGCAATACCTGCACGGTGCGACCTGAATAGACGCACGGGGTTGCCGGCTTTTGCATTGTCAAACACCTTTGCCAGGACACTTGCCATGTGACCCTTGTGGTATTCATTCGGACCGTACACGTTGAAGAATTTCAGGCCGACCCAATGCGGCGGCATTTTTTCCTTCTTTACGTAACGGTCGACTACAGCAAGATCGAACAGGTGCTTGCTCCAGCCGTAAAGATTCATTGGCTTGAGTTCGCGCAATGCATCAAGTGACCAGTCATCATCGAATCCCTGACCGCCATCGCCATAGGTTGCCGCCGACGAAGCGTAGATAAATGACGTACGAGTTGCCGTGCACCAGTCGAGAAGGCGAAGTGATGAACGAAAGTTGTTCTCCATCACCAGGTCGCCGTCGGTGGCCGTGGTGTCAGAGATTGCGCCCATGTGAATCACGGCATCGAGTTTGCGGCTATCAAGCCAGCGGGTCAGTTGGTCTGGGGGTACCAGGTCTGCTACCTGGTGCTTGGCCAGGTTGCGCCATTTGGCGTCGTCGCGACCGAGCTTGTCACTCACGACAATGTCAGTCGCACCCGCGTCGTTGAGGCTGGCGACCACGTTCGATCCGATAAAACCGGCCCCACCAGTAACCAAAAACATGCCCAACCTCGCCGCCGCCCGGCTTTCCCGCAAACCTTTGCCCCAGTCAGCCGCCGGGCGCAATGTTGGTGGCTATTTCCGGCCAAATGGCTCAGGAGAACGATAAAAATCGCATCTGGACAGGCGGCCGGGACGCAGGCTAACGGCTGGTTGCGCATGGTGTTTTCCGACCATTGCCCAAACATGCGTGTGGGGGGTAAGCAGCGCCGTATCCATGCGCGAAGACGTCAACCAATCAGCCGCTCCGGTTCTTATTGTCCCGTACGTCTGGATCGGTGATTTCGTCCGCTGCCATTCGGTGGTCAAATTATTGCGCGCGCGGGACCCCGACCGCGCCGTAGATATTGTCAGCAGCACACTTTGCGCTCCGCTCGCCGACTACATGCCGGGCGTCCGGCGCACCGTTGTGATCGATTTGCCGCGCCGGCGATTGGGTGTCGCCCTTCAGCGGCATCTCGCCGATTTGATGCGGCAAGGCAAATACGGTCAGGCCCTGGTGATGTCGCGCAAATGGAAGGCAGCGTTAGCGCCCTGGCTCGCCGGTATACCAATGCGCACTGGTTTTGCCGGCGAATTTCGCTTTGGTCTCCTTAATGACGTTCGCTTCGGCGAGCACAAATTGCCGCGCATGATCGACCAGATGGGCGCACTCACACTTCCAAAAAATGCGTCACTTCCAAAAGAGTGGCCGCTGCCCGAACTAAAGGTACCAGCGCAGGAAGTGAGAGAGTGGCGTAAGCGAAGAAGATTGGTGAATGACGCACGGCCTATCGTTACGCTATCACCGGGAGCGGTGGGCGCCGGCAAAGCCTGGCCCATCAGCCATTACGCCGGACTGGCGCTCAGCCTTGCGAAACATGGCGCATCGGTCTGGGTGCTGGGTGGGCCAAGTGAAACGCCACTGGCGAGACAAATCGCAGAGGCTGGCGGCGATCGCGTGCGCGATTTGACGAGCGCAGATCTCCGTAACGCGATTTTCGCGATGGCAGCGGCCGATATAGCTGTAACCAATGATTCCGGTTTGATGCACGTCTCGGCGGCGATTGGCACGCCGACGGTCGCAATCTTTGGCCCAACCAGTCCCTGGCATTGGAAACCACTCAATCCGGTCGCTGCCATCGTTGAACCAGAGGGCAATGACGACGCGCGCGCACTCGCCCGAATCCTCGGTAACGATGCCGTGCGTCATCGACGTACCGACGATGTCACCGTTGAAACTGTATTCAAGATCGTGCGGCAAGTACTCGCAAATGCAAAGGACCGTACGAAATAGGCGACCGAGAATGTTGCCCCACTCTGCCGCGTTAACAAATGAGCGATACGCGCCTGACGCGATGCCGTTTCCGTGCTATCAAGGTGGCCATGGCTAAACCGAAGCCTGCTCAGATGACCAGCGACCGCACGCAAGCCGCAATCGATTCCGCCTTGCGTACTCTCGAAGCGGAAGGCGGCGGTATTGACGCGTTGGCCGCTGCATTGCGCGACGGACTTGGCACCGCTTTTGCGGCTGCCGTCGACCTCATCCGCGCGGCGCAAGGCCGGGTGATTGTGACCGGCATGGGCAAATCCGGTCATGTGGGGCGCAAAATCGCCTCTACGCTCGCATCCACTGGCACCCCGGCCTTCTTCGTGCACCCTGGCGAAGCCAGTCACGGCGATCTGGGAATGATCGCCAATAATGACGTCATCCTTGCACTGTCATGGTCGGGCGAAACCGCTGAGCTCAAAAACATCACGGATTATTCGCGCCGGCACGGAATCAAGCTGATCGCAATGACGGCAATTTCGGATAGCGCCTTGGCCAAAGTTGCCGACGCGGTCCTGGCGCTGCCGCAGGCGCGCGAAGCCTGCCCTCACAATCTCGCGCCGACGACGTCGTCACTCATGCAACTTGCGCTCGGCGATGCTTTGGCCATCGCGCTCCTCGAAAGCCATGGCTTTACACCTGTCGATTTTGGCCTGCTGCATCCCGGCGGCAAACTCGGGACTCTGCTGAAAACGGTGCGCGATATCATGCATACCGGCTCAACAATGCCGCTGTCGCCGCTCGGCACGCGCATGTCGGAGGGAATTCTCGAAATGACCGCCAAGGGCTTTGGTTGTGTCGGTATCACCGATCCGCGTGGACATTTGGTTGGAATTATCACCGACGGCGATTTGCGACGGCACATGCGGGAAAATCTGCTCGACGCACGCGTCGAAGAAGTTATGACGCGCGAGCCAAAGACTGTACGACCCGATCAATTGCTCAGCGAGACCCTCGATATCCTCAACTCGATGAAGGTCACCGCGCTGTTTGCGGTCGAGGCGAGCAAACCGGTCGGCATCATCCACGTGCACGATTTGTTGCGGGCGGGCACTGCGTAAAGACCAATTTCAGCGAACGATTTTGGCGATCGCATCGACTACAGCGTCGACCGATGGCGGCTTGCCATCGTTCCCGAGAACCGACAATGGCCCGCTGCCGACAGGTCCAGTCAGGTTTGGCTTGCTGCCGGCAAAGATCGCCACCAACGGAACACCCAGCGCAGCAGCAAGATGCAACAGACCCGTATCAACGCCAACAACGAACTGCGCGCCCGCGATCATCTTCGCTACTTGGTCAAGCGGCGCGCGCTCGGGCACGTTCGCGTTTGGAACTTCGGTCGCAATGCGCTCGCTGCGCAAGCGCTCGACTTGCGTACCCCAGGGCACTACCAGCTCAATATCTCGACCAATTGCCTTACCGAGGGCGATCCAATTCATCTCCGGCCATTGCTTTTCCGCGCGCGCAGTCGCATGCAACAAGACCGCATAGCGCGATGCGTTGGGCGCAAATCGCCGGCGATCCAGCCCAAAGTCTGGGGCGCCCTGCGGTGCATAGTGCAGAGCCAGCCCACACAGGATCCGGTTGCGTTCGACGGCGTGCAAATTGCGATCTACAGCGTAGCGCGCATCGTAGAAACGCGACGCCAGGGGCTCGCGAATGCTTGCGGCGTCGTAACCGTGCCGACGTCCGTACGCCACACGCGCCATCAACGCGCTACGCAGAAGCCCTTGACTGTCGATGATGTCATCGTACCGGCGCAAGCGAATGCTGCGAATACTTGCGGCAATCTCACCTAGCGTCGCAGGAGCGTACAGCGACTTTCGCCAGCGACGCCACGCTACCGGAATTACTTCGCTCATGGCCGGATGCAACCGCACCAGCGGCGCAAAGGCCTCTTCCACCAGCCAGGTGAAAGCCGCATCGCCTCGCCCCTTGCGCGCATCTGTCAAGGCCGGCATGTGGTGAATCACATCGCCGAGGGAAGATGTCTTGATGAAAAGGACGTTGGCCATGGCTTGTTTTGCGGCACTCATATACCGGTCATTAAGCATGCCCGCCATAACCATGCCATTGCGCGGCGCAATCAGGATGGGGCTTTTATGATCATTGGCCACATTCGCCGGACCAAGAGGGGGCACCTGATATGACGGTTCTGGTTACGGGCGGCGCCGGCTATATCGGGAGCCACATGGTGCACGAGCTCGTCGATGCGGGTGAGCCGGTGGTTGTGCTCGATAATCTCTCGACCGGATTCCGCTTCCTGATCCCGACCTCAGTTCCCTTCGTTGCCGGCAGCACGGGCGACCGATCTTTGGTCAGCGAGATTATCGCGCAGCACGGCATTACGACCATCATCCATTTCGCCGCATCCGTCGTCGTGCCGGACTCCGTCGCCGACCCGCTCGGATATTACGGCAATAACACCATGAACACCTGCGCGCTGCTTGACGCCGCAACGAAGGCAGGCATCCGGCAGTTTATTTTTTCCTCCACAGCAGCCGTCTATGGCACAACGGGCAAGACACCCGTGCGTGAAGATGCGCCAACAGCGCCGATTTCGCCCTATGGCACGTCAAAGCTGATGTCAGAGATCATGCTGCATGACACCGGCAGGGCACACGGGTTGCGCTTTGTAGTGCTGCGTTATTTCAACGTCGCGGGTGCCGACCCCAGATTACGCACCGGCCAGGCGACGCCGGCCGCTACCCACCTGATCAAGGTCGCCTGCGAGACCGCGATCGGCAAGCGTCCGAAGATGGATGTATTTGGAACCGACTATCCGACACCGGATGGTACGTGCATTCGTGACTACATCCACGTCAGCGATCTGGTACAGGCACATTCGGCCGCGCTTGCCTATCTACGCAGTGGGGGCACCAGCACGACGCTCAATTGCGGCTATGGTCGCGGCGTTTCGGTGCTCGAGGTTATCGACTCGGTACAGCGCACAAGCGGGCGCGAGTTTTTAGTTGACATTGCCGGTCGTCGTCCCGGCGACCCGCCAGCATTGGTGGCGAATGTCGATCGCATTCGCGAGGTGCTGCCTTGGCGCCCGCGATTCCAGAACCTCGATACGATCGTCTCCCACGCGCTCGCGTGGGAAAAGCAATTGGCGAGCCGGCGTAAAAGCCTCATGGCTTGATCAGCAAAATTGGCGTATTTTACCACCTTCCATCGACCAAGGTTTTGGCTTGAAAATTTCTTTGCCGGCAGGCAAGGAAACGGTCGATCCTGCCCCGACGCGCCCTATTAACAGCCCACAGAGGGCGGATGAACGAACATAGCCTGCCATCGGGCGCCGACGAACGCTACGGCGCGCTTGCCCTGATCCGGCGTTTGCTCACAGAGCAAGGTCGGGTGCATTGGCGCAAGTACGCTGTCGCGTTCGTGCTTATGGCGGTGGCTGCTGGCTGCACCGCCGCGAGTGCCTATTTGATCGGCGACGTTATCAACCAGGCTTATGTGAATCGTAGTTTGCGGGGGATCGTTACGCTCGGCGTAATCACCGTCGTATTGTTCACTGTCAAGGGACTCGCCACGTACGGCCACAGCGTAATGCTCTCGCGTATCGGGAATCGCATCGTCGCCGACAATCAACGTGCGGTATTCGCCAAACTCGTCACCGAAGGTCTCGGCTTTTTCTCGGACCGACATTCCACGGAATTCATTGCTCGCCTTTCGACTGGCGCCGCGTCAGCAACGCAAGTCATCAACCTGCTGATAACCTCGGTCGGCCGCGATCTGTTCTCGCTGATCGGCCTGGTGACCGTAATGGTGGTGCAAGACCCGTTGATGTCGTTCTTCAGCTTTGTGGTCGCTCCGCCAGCATTCTTTGTTCTGCGCAAGCTGATCCGGCGCATCTATTCGATCGCGCGGTCGCAGTTCCACGGTGGCACCCGTATCATCGAGACCCTGCAGGAAACATTGCAGGGTATTCGTATCGTGAAAGCTTTCACCCTCGAAGAAATCATGCGACAGCGGTTCGACAAAAATGTCGCGGCAGTTGAGTACGAGGCGAACAAGATGGCGCGCGTGTCCAATCGCGCCAGTCCTCTGATGGAGACGCTCGGCGGCTGTGCCATCGCCATCGCGATCACTTATGGTGGATATCGTGTGATCGAGACCGGCGCGACACCGGGTCAGTTCTTCTCATTTATCGCCGCCTTTTTATTGGCCTATGAGCCTGCCAAACGGCTTGCCCGACTTAATATTGAACTCAATAGCGCGCTGGTCGGCGTGCGCATTTTGTTCGAAGTGATTGATAGCCCGCCGAGCGAGCCGCTCGACAGCAACAAGCCCGACCTCCAGATAAAAACGGCACGTCTGACGTTCGACGATGTGCAATTCGCATATCGAAGCGACGAACCAGTCCTGCGCGGGATGTCTTTCGTGGCTGAGCCGGGCAAGCTGACCGCTCTGGTCGGGCCCTCCGGTGGCGGCAAGTCGACGATATTCAACCTGATTTTACGTTTCTATGACGCCGCGCAAGGCAAGATCACAATCGACGAACAGGACATCGCTCAACGATCGCGCCATTCACTCCGCCAGCATATTGCCTACGTCGGACAGGACGTATTCCTTTTCCGCGCTACGATCCGGGAAAATATTGAATTCGGCAAGCCGGGCGCCAGCGAAGATGAGATCATGGCGGCCGCTAGAGCCGCTTACGCGCATGACTTCATCATGTCGTTTCCGCGCGGCTATGAAACGCCGGTCGGCGAGCACGGCTTGCAGCTGTCAGGCGGTCAAAGACAACGGGTGGCGATTGCCCGCGCGCTCATCAGGAATGCACCCATCATACTGCTCGATGAAGCGACCGCCGCGCTTGACTCTGAGTCTGAGTTGCAGGTCCGCGAGGCTATGGAGCGGCTCTGCCGCGGCCGCACTACTCTCGTGATCGCACACCGACTCCATACAGTGTCGCACGCCGACTGTATTTTTGTTGTCGAAGACGGGCGGGCGGTCGAGTCCGGGAGGCACGACGAATTGCTTCGTGCGGGCGGTCGCTATGCATCGTTCTATCGGCTCCAGCTTAAGGAGCAGGAGACACGCAGTCCCGTTGCGGCAGTGGTGTCGTCATGATCGCCATGCAGTTGACGGCGGCACATCGCACCTGATACGCACAGCCGTCTTTCCGTGGCCGCCTTATTGAGCGACAGGCCATCCTCCAGCCATAACGATATCGAACGGTCAACACTCATGACTGACAGCCGCTATGTCATTCCACCCGCGCCGCAAGCCGCCATCGCGGTTGCAGGGAGCGACAAAGTATTTCCGGTTCGCCGCATCTGGTGCGTCGGCCGCAACTACATCGAGCATATTCGCGAGATGGGGCAGGACGAGCGCGCACCGCCCTTCTTTTTTGCCAAGCCTGCCGACGCCATTGTGCCGGACGGCGGCACGGTGCCGTACCCATCGCTGACCAAGGATATGCATCACGAGGTCGAACTGGTGGTCGCACTAAAGAGCGGCGGCCGCAACATCCCCGTCGCCAAGGCCAACGATTGTATTTACGGTTATGCGGTTGGCATCGATCTGACCCGCCGTGACTTGCAGATAGCCTCACGTGACGTGAAGCGGCCGTGGGAAGTCGGCAAGGCTTTCGATGCCTCTGCGCCGTGCGGACCATTGATGCCGGCGAGCAAAATCGGGCACCCAACCAAGGGCAAGATTGTCCTCAAGGTCAACGGAGAGGTCCGCCAGGACGGTGACCTCAATCAGATGATCTGGAATGTCCCGGAAACGATCTCGAAGCTATCGGAAATTGTGGCGCTTGAAGCTGGCGACGTCATCATGACCGGTACGCCATCAGGCGTAGCCGCCACCGTTGCGGGCGACAAGATCGAGTGTGAAGTCGCGGGCGTGAGCAAGCTGACCGTAACTATCGGTCCGCCCTTGAAGTAATCGTCGGATGTGTCAGAGCCCCAGATAGGCCCTCCGCACGCGATCATCGCTGAGGAGCGCCTCGCCCGAGCCCGCAAGGGTGATGCGGCCATTCTCCAGCACATAGGCATGACTGGCGAGTTTAAGCGAAACAGCAACGTTCTGCTCCACGAGCACACAAGTGAGCCCGTCGCTGTTGAGGTCACGAACACATCGCAGCACGCTTTGGACGACCGCCGGCGCCAAACCAAGCGACGGTTCGTCGAATAGAACCAGTTCGGGCGCTCCCATCAGGCATCGGCCAATAGCAAGCATCTGTTGTTCGCCGCCCGAGAGCGTTCCCGCAGATTGGTGATACCGCTCCGCCAAGACCGGAAATATTGCATTGATTTTCTCGAGATTTTTTTCGCGCAAACGGTAGGCGCGCGGAACCATGGCGCCCATCGCAAGATTTTCGGCCACGGACAGGGACGGAAACACCTGACGACCTTCGGCCACTTGACCAATGCCAAGGTCGCAGATCTTGTGGCTCGGCCAGCCAGTAATGTCGGCGCCACGATATAGAATGCGCCCGCGCGCCGGGCTCTGCATTCCCGCAATTGTGCGGATCAAAGAGGTTTTGCCAGCTCCGTTGGCGCCGACGATTGCGACAATGGCACCCTCTTTGATCGCAAGAGACACGCCATCGAGCGCCTGCGCGTCGCCGTAGAAAACATCCAGATTTTCGATGACAAGCATTAAGCGACCGCCTCCGCGCCGAGGTAGCTATCGATCACTGCGCGGTCGCGCACCACTTCGGCCGGTGTGCCATCGGCAATGGCGGCTCCGTGATGCATCACCAGAACATGAGTCGCGAGCGCCATCACTGCGCGCATCACATGTTCTATCAGCAGAATCGTGAGGCCGCTGTCACGGTTGATTTCCTTCAAGATCCCGACCATCCGATCAGTCTCGGTCGGCCGCAATCCCGCCATCACCTCATCGAGCAAAAGCAATTTCGGATCGGTGGCGAGCGATCGCGCCAGCTCCAGTCGCTTGCGATCGGGAAGTGTCAGCGCGGACGCAGGTTGCGCGCGTTTGGCATAAAGATCGAGCCGTCTTAAAACCTCATGCGCATGTGCGCGTGCATCCGGAACATGCTGCCGGTGAAGCAGACCACCAACTATGACGTTATCCTCCACGCTGAGCGCTGGAAACGGCCGGACAATCTGGAAGGTACGCCCGATGCCACGGCGGCATATCTGATCGGATGGGAGTCCATCGATCCGCTCTCCGGCAAAACTGATCGCACCGTCGTCGGGCGTGAATACTCCGGCGATCGTATTGAAAAGCGTTGTCTTGCCGGCGCCATTTGGCCCGATGACAGCGAAAATTCCGGCCTTCGGCACTTCAAAATTGACACGGTCGACCGCAACCAGGCCGCGGAAGCG
The DNA here is from genome assembly GCA_035519415.1 of Pseudolabrys sp. Classification (GTDB taxonomy): domain Bacteria; phylum Pseudomonadota; class Alphaproteobacteria; order Rhizobiales; family Xanthobacteraceae; genus Pseudolabrys. The sequence continues at coordinate 87,692 of DATIWJ010000042.1, read as the reverse complement.
TTTGCTTACGCCCTTGACGGTAAGCAGCATGCTCATGGCTTTTGCTCTGCCAGGCCGATGCGTCTGTAAAACCACGGCCAAACGCCCTCTGGCAACGCGATCACAACCAGCAACAACACAATGCCGAAAAACAGCTGGTTCGTGCCGGGCAAATCGACGCCAACCCATTCCAGCAGGGTGCGCAAGCTTTCCGCGATTGTTTCGAGCAGGAAAGCGCCCACGATTGGTCCGAACAGGGTGCCCACACCGCCGACGAAGGGTGCGAGAATGATCAAGATCGATTGAGAGATATTGAAGACCTGCTCGGGGAAAAGGTTGTTGTAGTAGAAAGCGTAGATCACGCCAGCGAACGAGGTCATGGCCGCTGAGATCATCACCGCCATCATCTTGTAACGGAAGGTATTGATACCGACTGCGCGCGCGGCCTCCTCGTCTTCCCGGATGGCGAGCCAGAAAAAGCCCATGCGGCTTTGCAATAACGCTCTACAGCCGATCAAAGCGAGCACAGTGGCAGCGAGGAGAATGTAGTAGAACATCACCGGATGACCGCGAAGGTTCCACACATCGTTGTGGGCGTATTGCGCAACCGGCAGAAAAAGACCGGCCGAAGCGCCGGTCCAGGTCAGATGGTCGAAGCCGACGCGGGCGAATTCGGCGACCGCAATGGTCAGGATCGCGAAATAAACTCCTGCGACACGAAACCGAAAGGCAAGGAAGCCGATAAAGGCACCGGCTGCCGCGGCAATCGGCACCGCAGCGAGCAGCCCGAGCCAGGGTCCGATGCCGAAACGCACGAATAGCGCCGCCGCCGTGTAGGCACCAAGGCCGACAAAGAGGGCATGCCCGAGAGAAAGGTGGCCGACGAAACCCATCATGATATTCCAGGCTTGACCGGCGTAGGCGAAGTAGAGGATCAGGACGAGCACGGTGAGCAGGTAGTCGCCGGCGAAGAGCGGCGCGGCGACAAACAAAGCGAGCAAAATAGCCAGGACGATCAAGCTACGTTGGCTGATGTCTTCCATCAGACGCGCAATCACGCCAGCCTCCTGCCCATAATACCTTGCGGGCGGACCAGCAGCACAAGCACAAGAATTGCGAAAGCAAACATGGATTTCGCCGAAGGCGTGAACAACAAGCCGGCAACAGCTTCGGTGAGCCCGATCAGTACGCCACCGATAATGGCGCCCGGCATGGAGCCCAGGCCGCCAGTGATAACGATGACAAAAGCGAGCAAGGTGTAAGCTGGGCCAATCGACGGTGTGACATCAAAGATCAACAGCAACATACAGCCGGCAGCGCCGACACAGGCCGCACCAATGCCAAAGGTCAGCGCGTAGAGCCGTTTCACGTCGAGCCCCACTACCACCGCCCCGGTATAGTTGTCGGCGCATGCGCGGATAGCGGTTCCAATCAAAGTGAAGCGAAAGAAGCTAAACAGAGCAGCGGCGACCACAATGGCGGCAGAAGCGGCATAGAGCTTGGTGGCGTCGATGATCAGTGGACCATACTGAAAGCTCTCGTACGCATAGGCCGTTTGTACATTCTGCGAGTCGGGACCAAAGATGATGAGCAGCGTATTGACGATGATGATGGCGATAGCGATGAGCAAGAGAAACTGGCTGTGCTCCGGCCGGGTGATGAAAATATTGATCAGGCCTGCTTGCAGTGCGTACCCGAACACAAACAGGACCGCTGCGATCGGCACCAACATCACCAATGGATCAAGATGAAAGGCTGTAAACAATGTCAGCGCTATATACATAGCGATGGTCATCATCTCGCCATGGGCGAAATTCACCACGCGCACCACGCCGAAGATCACTGACAATCCAAGCGCCATCAGACCGTAGACAAGGCCGGTCAATACACCGCCTACGGCGACGTTGAGATAGATTTCTCCCGGCACTGTCCCCGCGCCCTTATCTGCTATCGCCGGGCTTACGCCCGCGACGTCGCCTGGTTGTGCGCAGCATTACCATCATGAGCGCGAGGGCCGGAATACTTTTAGCCGCGCTTGTCGTACGGTTTAAGTGGCCATTCTACCTTGGCGTTGGCCGCGACTTTCGGCGCCACAGTTACGAGCTTGCCATCGCGATTCTGGATGGCGGACCCCTTAAGTTTGTCGTTCTGACCTTTTGCATTGAATTGAATGCCGGGACCAGGGCTCACATTGTCGGTGATGTTGGTCTTGCGGATCGCGTCAGCGAGCGCCGTGGGGTCGCTCGAGCCCGCCCGTTTGTAGGCATCGGCGGCGACAAGCAACGCCTCGAATGTATAAACCTGGTTGGTATTGAGGTTGACACCCGGATGAGCTTTGGCGAGCGCTTGTTCAAGCTTTTTGCTCATGGGCTTATTCGGATCATACCAAGGGACGAAACTCAGCGGTCCATCGGAAAGTTTGCCGAGCGTTTTCAGGTACTGATCCTCATACCATCCTGGCCCCATACTCAGGATTGCCATCGGCGACCAGCGCTGCTTAACCAGTTCGCGTGTGAGCAAGATTGCGTCATTAAGCCGGCTCACCAGCAATAACGCGTCGGCTCCGGTGGCCTTGGCCTTGGAGACTTCCACCGACAAATCCCTTGCCGCCGGATCGTACGCGATCGTGTCCACGATTTTATAGGGTAAATCGAATTTCGGCATCACAGCCGAAATGCCGCTCTGCATCGCGGTGCCGAAAGTGTCATTGATGTGCATGAACACGGCGGTCTTTGGCACTGCCCCTGTCACCTCGAACAATTCCTTCTGGTTGGCAAAGGCATCGGTGAGAATCATCCCGGCGGTCGGGAAATTACGGAAGACGAATTTGTAGCCTTGCTCCGTAATCTGCGGGGCCGCGGCGATATTGATGACGTAGGGGATGCCCTTCTGCTCGGCGACTTGCGCGATCGCAGTGCTTTGCCCGGAATCGAACGCGCCAATCAGGACTTGCGCCCCGTCGCTGATCAGTTTCTCGGCGCGGGATCGGGCTACTTCTACCTTGGTCTCCGTGTCGGCATTGATAATTTCGAGCGCGGGCAAGCCCAGCTCCTTGAGAATGCCGGGCGCGATATCCACACCGCGCTGGCAGTCCTGACCGATACCGGCCTGTACACCTGACCGTGGGAGCAACACCCCTACTTTCAAGGCCGCGCTTTGCGCGCGCACAATATTGAAGGACGCAGTACCGGCAATAAAACCGGCAGCGCCGAGACCGGCATTGAAGCCGCGGCGGGTCACGCGCGTTACTTTCGACTGCAATTTTTCCTTCATTGGATATCCTTCCTTGTCCGGCCCGCGGTCGCCCTCCCGGTTATGCCGGTATTTGCGGAATACCAATAAGCGAAACCATAACGGATGGTGGCGCCCAAGGCACAATCGCTGTTTTGGCGGCACTCCGGCGGCCCACCCTATTGTTGACGTGGACAACAAATTTCGTCAACACCATTGTCCAGGTCAAAACGAGGTCAAGCGCAAATGCCGGTCGCGAAACGTACGTCCAAGCCAGCCATACCGCTGCGCAAAACGGCAGAGCCGCGTCGCACCAGTTCTTCGGTCATAGATATTGATGTGCTCAACGAGCGGCTCGGATATTTCGTGCGCCGGCTACAGGTCTGGGTATTTCAGGATTTTATCCGCCGCCTTTCGCCGATCGATATAAGCCCCGCACAGTTTTCGGTTCTGGTCGTGGTCAACTCAAACCCCGGCCTGTCGCAGTCAGAACTGGCGGCCATACTCGGCATAGAAAGGGCACGGCTCGTACGCCTTTTGCACCGGCTCGAATGGCGCGGGCTGACGCAGCGGCTTCCCTCTTCTGCCGATGGCAGAAGGCATGCCTTGCGGCTGACGAGCGCCGGCCAAAAGTTGCTGGTTCGCGCAAAAGTTCTGGCAGCTCAACACGAAGCGGCACTAAGAGCAAAAATTGGCTCTGAGCATTACCGCCTGTTGCTTGATATGCTACGTGAGTTTTAGGCGTTACGCTGCGAGTAAGCGTTCAATGGCCGCGGCAATGCCGAACAGCCGATGATCATTCCCATTCCGCGCGACCAGCATCAAGCCTGTCGGCAGCCCGCTTTCGCGCGGCATGGGCAAAGAGATGGCGCAGAGATCGAAAAAGTTCACAATGACCGTGTTGCGCAAGAGCATGGCGTTCTTGCGAGCAAACTCGTCCGCGGCCGACACTTCCGCCATAGTCGGTGCGACAATCGGCGTGGTTGGCATGGCCAAAATGTCGAGGTCCGCAAGCCTGGCATCCATGGCACGGATCAGGCGCGCGCGTTCTCGCACCATGTCGATATAATCGGCAGCGCTGACATTGCGTGAACGTTCGAGTCGCGCTCTTATATTTGGATCAATGGCCTCGGCGCGCCGCGACAGCAGATCGCGATGCACTGTGAAAGCTTCCGCAGGCTGTACGCCACCTTTGCTGTTGACCTGCACCATGCCATCGATCAGCGACAGTGTTTCATCGGTAAGACGCGCACCAGCGCGTTTGAGCATATCGATCGCCTGCGGAAAGCGTTTCGCCACCGTCTCATCCAGATTCTCGATCGGCATGCCCTGCACGATGCCGACGCGAAGACCCGCAATAGGTATAATATTGGGCAGCACGAGGTTGTCGCCAGCCATCACCGCATCGGCTTTGACGCACGCCTCGACCGATCGGGCGATCGGCCCAATCGAGTCGATACTGTACGAGAGCGGGAAAGCACCTTCGGTAGGAATGCGTTGGCGGCTGGGCTTATAGCCAACAATGCCGCAGAGCGCGCCCGGAATGCGGCATGAGCCGCCGGTATCGGTGCCGATTGCGATCTCGCACATGCCATCGGCAGCGGCCACTACCGCGCCGGACGAAGACCCTCCAGGAACTCGCTTGCGATCGGCCGGATTGCCCGGCGTGCCGAAATGCGGATTTGCGCCGATGCCTGAATAGGCGAATTCCGACATGTTAGTCTTGGCCACAATGATTGCGCCACCGGCACGCAAGCGTCGCACCACCGGTGCGTCGGCAACAGCCGGTTTTGCTTCCTCAGCAAGTGCCTTGGAACCTGCGCGCGTCACCTCACCTGCGACATCAAACAAATCCTTGATGCTCACTACCGTGCCGTCGAGCGGCCCCAGCGAAATTCCAGCTTTCGCGCGCGCGTCGGCGGCATCCGCGGCGGCCTTCGCCGGCTCACGGTAGACGGTAAGGCAGGCGCGCGCCCCCTCACCCTTCGGATCATCGATCCGACCGAGCGCGATCTCGAGCCGTTCGCGGGCAGATATCGTTTTCATGACAACCTGTCTTGCTGGCCGAACGCTGCGCATCAATGCATAACCTTTGTCGATAGACTTTGCACGGCCCGTCGTTGCCTCACGTTTTGCGGTCGTCCTTTGTTGGGAATTTTTTCAAAGAATGACCGCCCTATTTCATCCTCGCAATTATCAACAGCGATTCTCGGGGCTTGCCTTGGCAAGTAGTCGCTGTAGGCTTTTCGGCAGGTCACCCATCTTCGGCTCTGCCGGACACGGATGGCCGCCATGACCGGACTGGGCGTGGGACGTGGGTGCTGCTTGCAGTATTCGTGGCTCATGACTACCGGCCCTGGCTCTCAGTAACTGGTACCTACGCTGCGGGTTTCGGCCTGCGCGCCAGGAATGGATCCGAGAGCTTGTGACGGGTGGACGACGGTCTGCCCGTTATGGCTTTTGGGGGCCTTTTTTCAGGCTCAATCTCGGCCGCAGGCCATTCGCTACAGACTGGCGCCATCGAATTTCTTCACCCTGAGCTGATCCGCGTCGACGCCGTCGAGGCAGCGCACGTTGAGCATGACCATGTCTTTACCACCCGGCCCTTTGCCATAGGCGTAAGACTGGATACCGCAGGTGGCGCAAAACGGGTGATGGATTGTGCGCTTGTTGAACTGGAAGTCCGTGATCGCGTTTTCGCCGGAGAGAAGTTTGAAGTCGGACATTGGAACGGCGGACAATAACGACCCGAGTTTGCGGCAGCGCGAGCAATTGCAGGTGATGACTTCATCGATGTTGGCCTGCGCTTCGTAGCGGACTTTTCCGCACTGGCAGCCTCCGGTGTAGGTTTTTTTCATTGCTCACTCCATTTGCAGTGCTGAATGACTACCATGCAACATGCAGTGTCGTAGCGCAGCTATTTGCCGTTGTGAAACGCTACCACCTCCGCTCGCCAGCCGACGACTTGACCGCCGGGCACTCAACCTAGTTTAACAAACCCGTACGGAAGAGGAGCTGCGCAATGGCGGACCAAAAGATCGGGCTTGTTGTAACCGCCCATCCTGGTGACTTCGTTTGGCGTGCGGGTGGCGCTATCGCGCTGCACGGCAAACTTGGCTACCGGGTGAAAATTGTCTGCCTGTCATATGGCGAGCGGGGCGAGAGCCAATTCGCGTGGAAAGAACCAGGCGCAACGTTGGAAAAGGTGAAAGTTGGCCGCAAGGATGAAGCCGAGCGCGCGGCTGCACTTCTTGGCGCGGAAATTGAATTCTTCGATTGTGGCGATTATCCGCTCAAGCTCAATGACGCCCACTTCGACCGCATGGTCGATATCTACCGTGAACTCAATCCCGCGTTTGTTCTGACGCACGCACTCGAAGATCCATATAATTTTGACCATCCAAATGCTGCTCACTTTGCTCAGGAGACGCGCGTTGTAGCGCAGGCCGTGGGCCACAAGCCCGGCGCCAAATACAAATATTCCGCACCGCCCGTCTTCCTGTTCGAACCGCACCAGCCTGAAATGTGCAACTACAAGCCCAATCTCATTTTGAAAATCGACGAGGTCTGGGAGCAGAAGTACAAGGCCTTCCAGATCCTCGCCGCCCAAAAGCACCTATGGGCGTACTATGAGAGGGTCGCACTCAATCGCGGCATCCAGGGCAGCCGCAATACCGGCGTGCCCATGACCTATGGTGAAGCCTACCAGCGGCTATTCCCGACCGTGGAGGAGATTCTCAAATGAAGCCTGTCGTCGTTCGTAACATCAAGCGCGCGGACAGCAATGCCATTGGCACGCTCGCCGGGGTTGGAGTCTCCACAGCGCATGAAGCGTTTGGGCGCTCGGGGCTGATGAAGCCGTATATGCGGCCGATCTGGCCCGGCGCACAAATCGCAGGCCCCGCGGTCACGGTGCTGGCGCAGCCCGGTGATAACTGGATGATCCATGTCGCCGTCGAGCAATGTCAGAAAGGTGACGTGCTGGTGGTCGGCTGCACCGCCGACAATTCAGACGGAATGTTTGGCGAATTGCTGGCCACGGCCCTACGCGCGCGCGGCGTGATCGGCCTTGTCATTGACGCCGGTTGTCGTGACGTGCGCCCGATCTCCGAGATGCGGTTTCCGGTTTGGTCAAAAGCAATCTCGGCCAAAGGCACGGTGAAGGCCACACTCGGCGCCGTCAATGTTCCGGTCGTCTGCGCGGGAGTGAATGTCGAACCGGGCGATGTCGTCGTGGCCGACGACGATGGCGTGGTGGTGATCCCCAAAAAGTTCGCCCTTGAAACTGCGCAAAAGGCACAGAAGCGCAAGGATGACGAGGACGGCAAACGCAAGCAGCTCGAGGCCGGCACCCTCAGCCTCGACATGTACAAGATGCGCGAGCCGCTGGCGAAAGCGGGATTGGTATACGTCGACCGCGCAGAGGATATTTGACCGTCGGTATCTGTCGCACGTGAAATAGTACCTGCGCCGGCGGGCGCTGGCACGTTACAGAACTCTTCTCTGACTTGGATAACGAGCGGTTAATTGCCAGTTCGCTCCCGGCGTCAGGTTGGTTTTGCAATAGCCTGGCTTCGCGCGATTCCGCCGAAAAAAGCGGACTTTAGCGACAGCCGCCGCGCCTAGACCATTTCGGGGGGCCAAATATCCGGCTCCGAACACCAAACATTTTCATAAGAATTGAAGAGATTTCAGCACCTCCAACGAAATTTCTTTTTAACGGGCAAACGGTACGTTGCTGCCGTCATCAGATTGATGAGCCTGATGTCCCGAGTTTCAGCCACATGGAGGATGTCTAATGTCTAAAGTTGTTGCGTTTCTGAAGAACGAGTCGGGCGCCACCGCGATCGAATACGGCCTGATTGCCGCTGGCATTTCGGTTGTGATTATCGCCACCGTCAACGCGATCGGCACAAGCCTCAACGCGAAATTTGACAGCATCTCGACGCAGCTTAAGTAAACTTCGTACGTTCGTTACTTGGCTGAAGCCGCCGGTAACCGGCGGCTTCTTCCTTTTTAGGCGCCGCAGTGTGGCCACCTTCAACGAGGCAGAGCATCCGGTGCCGGGCGAAACCTGGATACCGCCAGGATGCCTGCCACGAAAAAAACCGCCAGCGCAATCGCTTGCGCAACGAGAAACGGCGGTTCGGACTGTGTCGGCGCCAACACGCGCAAGGCCGGCACTTTCTGGAATGATTGTACAACCAACACAAACACGTTGAGATAAAACGCGCTGACGGCACCGGCAACATAGATCCAACGCCACGCGCCGAGGAGATGCTTGCTATAAAGCCCAAAGAGCGCAAGCGCCAGCAGCAAGCATGAAATAATCCCGACACCAATCGCCGGCGTGAAGCCGTGGAAGGGAAATAGGAAGCCGGTCGCGCTGGTAAGAACCGTGGTGAACAAAAACAGGGCGGTCCAGCCTTGCATCCGGTGCGAACCGAGCATGCCAATCAGAACCACAACGCCGCTCGCAATTGCCACCAGCGAGATGATCACGTGAATTAGGGTGAAGGTTTGAATCGACAGACCAAGAATCATAACGCGCCTCCTCGCAAAATCTGCAGGACCCGTCGCGACCAGTGTCGTGCGCGCGCATGACAATTTCAATAAGGCAGAAGCTTAGCGGTTAGCGCTGCTCCAGGGCGCGATGCGGCGCCCAACCCATTTCAGTAAAGAAGTCAGAGAAACGCCGAGCACCATCAGCACAATCACTGGCACGAAGGTTTTGTCCATCTCGAACACATTAGCGTAGCGTGTGATCATGAATCCGAGCCCGGATATCGTCGTGTAGAATTCGGCGATAATCATGCCGATAAGACCACGGCCGATAGCTAGCCGGATACCAGCAATGATGTAGGGCACGGCGAACGGCAGGAGCACGTCCCGCCACACCCGCCATTCGCTCGAACGGAACGAGTGCGCCACCTCGAGCATGTTTTTGTCGCACTCGCGCACGCCCTGATACGTATTGATCAGGACCGGGAATACGGCAAAGAGAAAGACGACGATGATTTTGGCTTTCAGATAGATGCCAAACCAGAGTACGAGCAGCGGCACGACGGCGACTAAAGGCGTTGCGTAAAGAGCGTTTATTGGCAGGTCGAGCGCCCAATCGAGCCAGCGAATGCGCGCCATCGCGATGCCGAGCGGGATGCCAACGATGAGAGCAATGCTCAAGCCGTAGACCATGACTTCCAGGCTTTGCGCGAGAAAGTACGGCAATTCACCCGATACGGTCGTCGAATAAAATGCAGCGGCGATCTTCGTCGGATAGGTAAAGAAAATCGGGTTGATGAAGGGCCCGACGATTTGCCAGACAATGAGGATCAAAGCGACGAAGCCATAGCGAAAGAGCGCCGGCCGTTCCCACCACGACACCTTGATGGTGGGAACGGCGTGCGGCGCGCTATCAGCGAGGTGACCGGTATGAACCTGGTTCGCAACGCTCATCGTGATCCCACCCTTTGGGGCCTTCAGCTCTCGAGTGCGACAGGCGCCGCAGACCAGGCGGCGCCGCTATTGATTGATCAAAAATCTCAGAACGCCGCGGTCGGACAGACCGGGCCTTTCCATTCGCCGATCTGCTCGATCGCCTTTTTGGCAAATGTCGTGTCGACGATCTCTTCGTATTTTGGCGTCTTGCCTTCCTTGATATTTCCCACCTTAGTCATCAGGTCGGCAGTGAAATTGATGCGCTCAGGACCGAGGCCGCTGTTGGCATCCCAGATGCAATTTTTGACCATAAAGTCAAAGCTTTCCGAAAGAATGTTTTCCGGATAGCCGGTTTGCTTGACCAGGATCGGCATGATTTTGGCTTTATCCGTGTACATGATCCGGGTTGCTTCTATGTTGGCGGTAACAACGGCCTGTACGATCGCGGGCTTCTCCTTGATGGTCTTCTCAGTCGCCGACAGGAAGGTGTAGAGCGTTTTCGGCTGCAGTTCCCACATGCGCCCAATCGCGTGCAGATCCGGCACCTTGCTCTTCGCGAGCATTTCCTGTTCGACATGCAAGATCGCGGTATCAACTTGATTTGCGACCAATGCTGGAACGTCTTCGCTCGCGATACTCACGAAGTTGACGTCCTTCGGATCGATCTTGGCCGCGCGCAGTACACTCCGGCTTAAAATGTCGGCAAAACCGCCCGGCTCCTGGATGCCGATGCGCTTTCCCTTCAGGTCTTCCATAGTCTTGATTTCTGCGCGCACCACCATCGAGGCTTCGAATTTCGGCAGGTTGGCGGAAAGCGCTTTCACCTCGGCGCCGTTGGAACGGCCGATAATGGTGGGCGCGCCAGGCGTAAGTCCGAAGTCGATATTGCCCGCCAGCAATGCGCGATAGACCTTCACGCCGTCGCCGAGCGACACGATATCCACGTCGAGCCCGGCCTTCTTGTAAAGCCCGAGCTCCTTGGCGACGATGGTCGGCATGTGAACGATATTGGGCGGTGATGTTGGAATGCCGATGACGATTTTTTGCTGCGCGCCTGCTGCCGTGGGCATCAGCAGCGCGACTGCAGCCAGCAAGGCAACGGTCGAATAAATTCTGTGCATGTCATCCTCCGAGATTATTTTTTTAAGATCATCCGGCGCGCCCAGAGGCGACGCACAGATCGCGGGATTGCCCGCTTAAACAGCCATTTTGCCCGATCACACCCCCAAAAACAACGAATGCACCCTGATAATTCGACGGTGGCCGCAATTCTTTTGAAGCCTGCCCTTTGACCATGACTGTCAGGCATGCCTAATTGCGTCCCGCGATGCAATTGGTTCCAACCATGGTTAAATTCGTCGTCGAGTATGGCAAGGATACCGAGCCGCCTTCAGCCGATGGCCGGCTGGACGCACCTTCCTTCCACCGCAATCATGATCCGATCTGGTCCGCGATCGCAGGCTTTCTCGCCAATCAGACAGGCGATGTGCTCGAAATCGGCAGCGGAACCGGGCAACACGCCGTTACTTTCGCGCGACGCTCCCCGCAACTGACATGGTGGCCGAGCGACATCTATCCATCGCACCTCGACAGCATCGCGGCCTGGCGGCGGCATGAAGACCTCGCCAATTTGAGCGCACCGCAACGCATCGACCTTACCGTTTCCGACTGGACCTGGCGGGCAAACGGAGAGATGGGGAAGCCCCTTGCGGCCATACTTTGTATAAATGTCGCGCACATCTCGACGTGGCGCGTGTCGCAAAATTTATTTCAAGGTGCCGGCCGGCTATTGCGCCCAGATGGTCATCTATTCATTTATGGTCCCTTCATGCGCGATGGCGCGCATACCGCGCCAAGTAACGCCGCTTTCGATGCTACTTTGCGGGCTGAGAATCCGGAATGGGGCGTGCGCGATATTCGCGATTTGCGAATGCTCGCTGACAAAGCTCGCCTTTCACTTGTCGAAATGACGCCGATGCCCGCTAATAATCTGGTGCTGGTATTCTCGCGTATGCTTCGGCAGAATTGATCGAACGACAGAAAAGATCGAAAGCCATGGCATCTGAACCGATCCACGACATTGCACATCTTGGCCATGTCGAAATTTTCACTCCGAAATTCGACGAGAGCCGCAGATTCTTTATCGACGTCATGGGGATGACGCAGAGCGGCGAGAAAGGCGAGAGCGTCTACCTGCGCGGTTGGGACGACTATGAGCGTTACTCGCTAAAACTCACAGCATCGAAGACCTCCGGTCTTGGCCATGCCGCTTTCCGCACACGTTCACCGCAGGCGCTGGAGCGGCGCGCCGCCGCGCTAAAGGGCTCCGGTTTTGACGTCGGTTGGAGTGATGGCGATCTTGGCCACGGCAAAACCTTCGTCTTCAAAGATCCGGATGGCCATAAATTCGAGATCTACTACGAGACCGAATGGTACGAGGCACCGCCGGAGCTCAAACCTGCGCTCAAAAATCAGGCGCAGAAGTTTCCGGCGCGCGGGATCAGTGCGCGCAGGATCGACCATTTCAACGGTCTCGCCGTTGACATAAAGGCCAACCGCGAATTCTTTCAAAACTATCTCGGCTTCATGTTAACCGAGCAGATTGTGCTCGACGACGGCACCGAAGCCGGCATGTGGATGACCGCCACAAACAAAAGCTACGATTTCGCATACACACGCGATCACACCGGAACCAAAGGGCGCCTGCATCACGTTACTTTCGCGCTCGATTCGCGCGAGGACGTGCTACGTGCAGCCGATATCTTTCTGGAGAATGGCGTGTACATCGAGACCGGTCCGCACAAGCACGCGATCCAGCAAACCTTCTTCCTTTATGTATATGAGCCTGGCGGCAACCGGGTTGAGGTGTCCTGTGCCGGCGCAAGGCTTGTGCTGGCGCCAGACTGGAAGCCAATCCGCTGGACAGAGGCAGAACGCAAGAAAGGACAGGCCTGGGGGCTACAGACAATAAAATCTTTCCACACCAAGGGAACGCCACCGATTCCCGGTGATCCTGATTCGTGATCGCGAGCCGTCCATGACCCGTCGCAACACGCCGCGCATTTCCTTCATCGGCTTTGGAGAAGCCGGGCAAGCAATCGCTTCCGGGCTGCACGATGCCGGCATCGAGCGTATCGCCTGTTGGGATATTTTGTTCCCGGAAGCTGCAGGCACACGGCTTAGGGCGGCGGGCGAGACGATGGGCGTGCGGATGGCATCATCGGCCGGCGATGCGGTCCGTGAAACAGATATAATTATATCAGCGGTCACCGCCGCCTCCAGCGTAGATGCCGCGCGGTCAGTTGCGCCGCATCTATCCGGCCGACCGTACTATCTCGATATCAATTCCGTATCGCCTGGCCGCAAACAGGAAACCGCCAAATTGCTCGGAGAAGGCGCCCGTTACGTTGACGTGGCCGTCATTGCCCCGATTCACCCTGCCCGTCACCGCACGCCCCTGTTGATTTCAGGGCCGCATGCAGAAGAGATTTCGCCGCTGCTCCGCGAACTGGAAATGCAACTGACCGTTGTCAGTCCCGAGACCGGCTCAGCAGCCGCTATCAAGATGATCCGCAGCGTCATGATCAAAGGCATCGAAGCCCTGACGCTTGAATGCTTCCTCGCGGCAAGCCGGGCCGGCGTGCTGGAGGAGGTCACCGCATCGCTCAAAAACAACTATCCAACGCTCGATTGGACCAAAATTGCCGACTACAACCTGGAGCGCATGGCCAGCCATGGCGAGCGCCGGGCTGCAGAAATGGAAGAGTCGGCGGCGACACTGCGGGAGCTCGGCCTCAACCCTCTAATGGTCGATTCAACCGTCAAGCGCCAACGTGAAATGGGCGCCATCGGCAAAAATGAAACGGTGCGCGAAGCACTGAAATCGGGCCGTGCTGCCATGCTCGACGCCATCAGTACTGCAGCCGAAAGTCGGCGCTGAGCCATCGGCCACATGAACGTGCGTTCATGTTTGTGTCGTCCTAATCCGCAAAATTCTTGTAATCGTCGCGCGTCACCTCCTACTATCTACCGTCCAATGTCCGGGAGGAATGACATGACAATCAAAAAACTTGCTTACGGTACGTTCGTTGCGGCGGCTGCAATTGCATTCGTCATCGGCTCGGCTGTGCCCAGCGAAGCGGCGAAGAAGAAGAAGGCAGCAGCCGCGCCGCCCGCATCACCACAAGCAACTTGCTTGATGAATCCGCCAGGTCAGGTGTGTGCGACCAAGGGCGGCATGAAGTTTACCTATTTCAATGCCTGCTACGCGATGAAGGACGGCGCCAAATCTGCTACAGCAGGTGCATGTAAAGTTGCAAAGAGCGGCGGGAAAAAGAAGGCCAAGAAGGCCTAAAGGTAGCACACCAATTCTGAAGCTGAACGGGCCGCTGCAATACGCGGCCCGTTTATTTTTATATGGCGTGGCGCGCCAGCTTATTTCTTGCGCGGCGGAATCTGCAACAACTCCGTAATCTGCTCCTGGGTGAGCGGCTTTTCCAGGAACTTGAGCTTGACCGCGTCGGTAATGGCGCCATCCAGGTCGGCAAATTTGTCGGTCTGCATCGTCTCTTTCGGTTGGAATTTTTCCATCGACTCCTTCAGCATGTCGACCGGCTGATTCATTTTCTTGGAATACATTTCGACAGCCTTGGGGTCGGAATACATCCAGTCCACCGCCTCGCGATACGCATCCATAAAGCGCATGATCGCATCGCGTTTGGTCTTGAGTGAATCGGCGTTGACGATCAACGTGCGCACGGTCTGACCGCGGAGCGAGGGCACGTCGCTGCCGCGTGCCACGATGCGGATTTTGCCCTCCTTGAGCTCGCGCAAGCCAAATGGCGGCGCGGCCCAACCAATGTCCACCTGACCGGACATAACAGCCGTCAGCGTAGCGGCCGGACCGCCGGTGGCAGTCGGCTTGGCCTTGGCTCCCAGTTCACTGACAAAGGCAACCACAATGTTGTTCGAGCTTGATCCGTTCGTCGAATAGGCGATGGTCGTTTCGGGCGTCGTATCCTTCAAGCTCTGGATTTTGGAATCCGCTTTCGCATACCAGAAGAGATCGCCCGTGCCGGTGAATGCCGGTGCGAGGATGCGAACCGGTGCGCCTTTCGAGAAAGCGCGCATGACGCCCGCAGCGCCGACGCCCGCCCCGATATCGGCGCTTCCCGAGATTACCGCCTGGATCGTTTCGCCAGCGCCTTGCGTGCCGGTATTTTCCAGCACGAGGCCATGTTTTTTGAAGATGCCGGCGTCTTGCCCGAGTGTCGGAGCCTGGTTTTCCCAATTGTTGATTTGCCCGATGACCACCTTGAGTGTGTCTTCCGCCAACGCAGCGCCGGCACTCAGTGCAAGCGGCACAACGAGACCAAGCGCGCCGACAATGCCCCTGAAGATCTTCATGCGTTTCCTCCGTCCATGATTATGTTGTTGTCGCTCCCATGGTGGCCAGTATTCAACACCTGGATCGGCTAGCGGGAAAGCCCATTTTCTCAGCGGCGACGCCTCTTGGCTGCACGTTTTGATCTGGCTTTGGCGCGTGCGGGCTTGGTTTTTATGCGTGCCGGCTTGGCATTCTTTGGCATAGCCATATAACCTCCCGCCTTGTTGGCCACGCGCATCGACCAGTATTCCCAGGAGCGCGTGAGGCCCGTGGTCTTGGCGCTGATTTGACCGGCCAAGTTCGTTTCGCCCGGCGAAAGCGTGGCGATATTGGATCCGATCGTCAGAGCACGCACCTGATATTCGGCGTTGCGCGCTGAAAAGACCGATCGGAAAACGCAATCGCGCACACTTGTGCCGGCGACGGTGACACCGTGACGCATCATCAGCACCATCCAGTGCTTGCCCAAGGCACGAGCAAGCGAGGCGCCCTCCTCCGGCTTGACCACGAGCATGTTGGTGTCACCGAATTCGTCACGCTGGTCCCAAAATGGCGGACGGATGCCGCCAACCGCACCGAGATGAAAAATCGGCATGTAATCCGTACCGGTCGCAAGAAGCGGCATGAAGGCCGGACAGTGGTGATGACAGACCGAATTCGCCTCCGGCCGCGCCTTGTAGATCTCTCCGTGGATTACCCGCTCGGAATATTGCCCGACGCCCGGATCGCGCAGCGGTTGCGATTCGATGTCGTATTCGATGAAGTCCTCGGGCGTTACAAGCTCCGGCGCGCGCGAACGCGACAGCAAGTAGCGCTTGGGATTGTCGGGGTGACGCATACTGACATGGCCGAAGGCGTCGATAATTCCCTCGTTCGCGACGATGCGGTTGGCGAGCGCAAGCTCGCGGCGGGCTTCCAAAAGCATGTTTGGCACTGACGTTTCCTCTTAAAAGTGCGATCGAGTCCCGCATTATAGGACACTGCCGCTGCTCGGCCAGCACGGACGGAGCTTGACAGATCGCAGCGGTTGGACGCTTCCTGACATTATGGCGCCAGCGGCACAAATCGTCATCGACCGCGTCAACCATCTCTATCGCCCGCCGCGCGGGCGCGAAGTGCTGGCGCTCGACCAGGTGTCGCTCGAGGTTGCCAACCGCGAGTTTGTCGCCCTGCTTGGACCCTCCGGTTGCGGCAAGTCGACGCTGCTTTATCTGATCGGTGGCTTTTTGCCGGTGGAAACCGGAGCCATTCTGGTCGACGGAAAAAAGGTCGCCGGCCCTGGCCCTGATCGCGGCATCGTCTTTCAGCATTTCGCGCTGTTTCCCTGGAAGACCGTGCGCGGCAACATTCTTTACGGGCTGGAAAGGCAGGGTATGCCGAAAGAAGAGCGCGAGAAGCGCACGATGGATTTCATCGAACTGGTCGGGCTTTCCGGTTTTGAAGACAGCTACCCTTCTCAATTGTCCGGCGGAATGAAACAGCGCACAGCAATCGCCCGCACCCTCGCCTTCGATCCAAACATACTGTTGATGGACGAGCCGTTCGGTGCACTCGACGCGCAGACACGGGGCCTGATGCAGAGCGAATTGTTGCGCATCTGGCAGCGCACGCCGAAGACAGTGATTTTCGTCACTCATGACGTGCAGGAAGCCGTTTATCTCGCCGACCGAGTCGCGGTCATGTCGGCTCGGCCAGGACGTATCAAAACGATAGTCGACACCAAATTCGACAAAAACGATCCCGACATCTTCAAGAACAAGTTTTTTGTCGAGAAGGTGGATGAAATCTGGAACCTGGTGAAAGACGAAGCCATCAAGGCGCAGGGCAAGAGAACATAAACCGCGACCGCGTGGAACGATGAAACAGTCGTTGATCCGCTATCTGCCATTACTTCTGCTGGCCGCTGCCTGGGAGCTGACGGCGCGGCTCGAGCTGGTGTCGAGCACGGCACTACCACCCTTGTCTGATGTGATCGCGTCCTGGATCGATATGATCAAAGACGGCGAGCTCATCAGCAACGGCGTCTCCTCGCTTTACCGCGCAGGTGCAGGATTGGCGCTGTCTGTCATTGTCGGCACTGCCCTTGGTATCAGTATGGCGTGGTGGAAGCCGGTGAACGTGCTGGTCGCACCGATCGTGGAAATTTTCTATCCGCTGCCAAAATCAGCACTGATCCCGGTGACCGTCATTTGGCTAGGTTTTGGCGACGGCTCCAAAATTCTATTGATCTTCCTGGGCTGCATGTTGCCGGTGACGGTCGGCGCCTTTAATGGTGCGCGGTCAAGCGAACAAGTACTGGTGTGGTCGGCGCGAAGCATGGGCGCGAGCCGCCTGCGGATGCTATGGGACGTCGTGCTGCCGAGCGCCATGCCGGAATTGCTCAACGGTATCCGCACAGCGCTCGCACTTTCCTTCATCCTGCTGGTTTCGTCGGAACTCATCGTGGCCCAGAAGGGCTTTGGCTATCTAATCGGCTTTCTCGGCGCCAATGGTACCTACGATGCCATGTATGCCGTGGTGTTCACGGTCGCTTTTCTCGGCTTTGCCGCCGATCGCATCTACCAGATGTTCGTGCACCGGATGCTGCTATGGCGACAATAGATCAGGCCCCACCGGCGCCGCCGGCTCTGCGTGTTCTGCGTTCCACGCTTTGGGCAGGCGCGCGCGTTATTTCTATCGCCATGCTTCTGTTGGCATGGGAGCTGGTCGCCCGTAGTGGCATCGTCACACCGTTCCAACTGCCGGCGTTGAGTACCGTGCTGGAACGCATCTGGAACGACGCGACTTCCGGTGACCTCGCAATCAATACGGCCGTTACACTCTACCGAGCGATGGTCGGATTTTTCATCGCCGCGGTCGGCGGCATCGTTCTGGGGATGGCTATGTCGCGTAGTGCAGCGACGCGTTGGTTTTTCGACCCGATCATCTCGGTCGGTTTCCCGATGCCGAAGATCGCGTTTCTGCCGGTAGTGATCCTGTGGCTCGGCGTGTTCGACATTTCGAAGATCACCATGATCGTGTTCGACGCCATTTTTCCCGTGGTGGCGGCAACCGTCATCGCCATTCAAGGCGTTGAGCGCGAATTGATTTGGTCTGCGCGCAACATGGGGGCACGAGAGCGTGAATTACTTTGGCAAATCATACTGCCTGCGGCGCTGCCGACGATCATGACAGGCTTGCAGGTGGCGTTGCCGCTGTCACTGATCGTTGCGGTGGTGACCGAAATGTTGATGGGAGGCTACGGTCTCGGCGGCGCCATGATGACCGCCTCGCGCTTTGCCAATTCTCCCGGCGTGTTTGCTGGTATCGTTGAAATCGCCGTGGTCGGCTACGTACTCGTCAAGGCCATGGCGCTCATCCGCCGCCGGCTGTTGATCTGGCATCAGGAAGCGGCAGCCCCCTACACACAATAGGCAGAGATCGCGATCAGATCGAGGCCTGAGCAGAACCGGCGAGATCGGACGCCGCAGCAGGTACGGCGGCAGACGAATGCTCGTTTGCCGGCACAAACCGGCAAAGCCAGCGGCTGGCCGCAAGCGCCGCGAATGCCACTCCCGCGCCGCCGACCAGATCGATGAAATAGTGCGCGCCGTCAATGGGCGTTGCCGCCATCAGTGCGCAATTGACCGCAAGCGCCGGCCAGCGGACGTATGGCACCGTGCGCAACGCCCAGATGTACATCAGCGCCGCCGCGGTGTGGAAGCTCGGGAACGTGATCAGGCCTTCAAGATTGTCGAGACGGATCGAATGAAGTGTACCGGCACGTAAGGCTTCGAGCGTCGGCACGTGGGTGTACACTGTTGAAGAAATGTTTGCGTAGACCTGAGGCGTCAGATCGAGATAGACAAAGGCTGCGACTGCCGGCGTGAATACTGAAATGGCCGCGGTCGCGATAAGCGCCAGACCGAAGGCAAGCATCCACTGTCGCAGGTGCGGCAATTGGTTGGCGATCATCAGCACCATCGGTACCAGCGCGAACTGCGGCAGCAAAGAAAGATACGAATAGCCCGCGAGCTCCGCGAGCAACGGACGACTGTTGACAAAATCGAGATAAGCACGCCGGTCTAATCCCAGCGTTTGATCGATCGCGTAGAGAGCGGCGTCGCGATAGGGGAAATTGGCCGTCATGGCGGCGTAGGTCAGCAGAATGCCAAACAGCAAGATCATCAGCATTTGTGCAGCCGCTTCGGTGACCGCGGACAAATGTATGTTGGGCCGGCGGTAGCGATAAAAAAAACTGGCGCCCAAAAGACCTATGATCGCCAGCGGCAAGCACGGATTGCTGGAAAGGTCGACCGTGAGGTCAGCCAGCGCATAGCTCGTTATCGTCAGCACGGCCATCGTGCCAACCAGATACCAGACGAGGATCGCACGTGTGTGGGTGATCGACATCCCTGCCCCGCTTCACTTTTCGGCACTATGCGGCGCAGGTGATTAAGATTGTTTTTCGCGAACCGCCGAGCTGGTCGTGACCTGAATGGCGTAAACCCTTGGTCTCGCTTTTCTCTAAAACTTGCGGGCATTTAAACGGTTTGCCATTCGTTAAAGCCTGACTGAATGCGGCTTGGCACAAAGAATTATTCGTCAATCCCGTGTACCGGATCGTGGGTATTTGGCCGCCCGGATCAGGCTTGCCAAAAACCGTTGGACCTCCGACAATCTTCGCCGTTCGCAACGAGAAGCTTGCCAATTGAACACGCAAGCCCGGCGAAGTGGGAGGAAAACCATGCGCTTTCAGAAATTCGCGCTGGCCGGCGTATGCGCGCTCGGCCTTTTCGGACTGAGCTCCGCCAATAGCGCCGAGCCGGTGAAAATCCGTATGTCATGGGTGGCGCCGGTCGCCAACTGGGCGTCCATTATCCTCGAGAAGAAGGATTTGGCCGTCCATCTGGGCAAGTCCTACACGCTTGAGTCGGTTCGCTATCAAGGCACGCCGCAAATGATCACGGCGGTGGCCAATAACGAATTGGAAGTATCCAACCTTGCCTATTCCTCTCTTGCGATTGCCATCGAAAACGCCGGGCTCGACGACATCCGTGTCATCGCCGACGAGTTCCAGGATGGTGTCCCAGGTTATTTCAGCCAGCAATTTTATGTTCGCAAGGATAGTGGCATCAACAAAGTCGAGGATCTCAAGGGCAAGGTGATTGCAACCAATGGCGGCGGCAGCGCGGTCGACGTCGCCATGCGCGCCATGCTGAAGAAGCACGGCCTCGAGGAGAAACGCGATTACACGATGATCGAGGCGCCGTTGCCAACCATGCCGGCCGTCCTTTCAGACAAAAAAGCTGACCTCGTTCCTGCCGTGCTGCCCTTCGCGCTCAATCCCAAGCTTAAGGAGGAAGGCAAAATTCTCTTCGAACAACGGGAAGCCATTGGCATCACCCAGATGATCGTATGGACAGCGCGCAAATCATTCATCGATAAAAACCGCGCCACCATGGTCGATTTCATGGAAGACATGCTGCGCATCACACGCTGGTATCTCGACCCGAAGAACCACGATGAAGCGGCCAAGATTGCCTCCAACGTGACCAAAGTCCCGCCCGAACGATTCGGCTGGCTGTTCACCAAGGCTGATACCTACCGGGATCCGAACCTGCTTCCGAACGTAGAAGCCTTGCAACGTAACGTCGACATGACTCAGGATCTTGGCTTCGTGAAGAAAAAAATCGACATCAAGAAATATGTAGATATCAGCCTCGCGCAGGAAGCGGCCAAGCGGCTGAAATAGCCGGACATGTTTTCTAGTACAAAAAACCCCGGGATCGATCCCGGGGTTTTTTCGCTTGCCTAGATTCTTTTAAGTGGGATCGCGCCGAGAAAGTCGCGCTTACCAACATCTACACCAAAATTCCGTACCACAGAGTAAGCAGCGGTGAGATGGAAATAGAAATTTGGCAGCACGAAATGGTTGAGATAGTCGCCGCCTTTCATTTGACCCTTACTTGA
This sequence comes from Pseudolabrys sp., assembly GCA_035519415.1. GTDB lineage: Bacteria > Pseudomonadota > Alphaproteobacteria > Rhizobiales > Xanthobacteraceae > Pseudolabrys. The sequence continues at coordinate 66,706 of DATIWJ010000042.1, read as the reverse complement.
TCCCAGAGGAAAAGTAATTTCGCGCTCGGATGAGGCATCGATCGCTTTGGTGTCGAGAGTCTTGAGATAGGCGACAGTCTTGGCGATGCGTTCCTTCAGCTGGTCGAGGGTCGCCTCCGTATCTTCGAATTTCGGAGGTTCGACACCAGCGAGCCGTGCTGAGCCGTTCTTGGCCTGATCGCAAGCGACCTGTACCTGACGTCCGAACGCAAACATGTCCGGCGCCAATCGCCAACCCACCAGCACCGATTGATCGACCTTCTTCGCCGCGACATAAGCTGCCGCCTTGTCCAGCACCGATGACAGCGCATTGAGGCCGATCTCGAAGACTGGCAACGAAGCTTGAGAGATTAAAAAGGGCATGGGGTTTGAGTCCTTCTGGGTCCTTAAATGCCGAAATGTGATTGGGAGGACGACCGATGCGGCGGACGATGCACGCGAAGCGTCCGCGGTTCAATCATTCTCGGTTGCGTGTGAAAATCTTTTTCGCTGCTTTCACGCGCACAGCGAAAAAATCCGAGTTGTTGGCGTGCGCTAGACGCAATTCGCGAACTATTCCAGTTATACATTGGAGCTAGTCTAAATGATTGATATTGCAAGACTTTTTCTGAACGCGTAAGGACGCGACGGGGCACGTGTAATCGCACATTCAGTGCGTGCGCAGAAAAAAATGCCCACTGTGAAGGTGGAGACATGCGCGAAGGGGGACGAAGCCGGCACATTCCGATGCTGCTGGCGACGACGTTTCTTGTGGTCGGGTGCGACGCCGGAACGATGCGGGTGGCTGCGCAAGAAAAGCCACAACCCGAAGCGGCGGGGGGCGACGCGAACGCTCAAGCCATCACGCTTGATACCATCAGTGTCCAGGGCGATTCCGGCCGGACGGAGGGCTACTTCGCACCGAGCACCTCGGTGGCAACAAAAACAAACACTCCGCTGCTCAATATCCCACAGTCGCTGACGGTGGTGACAAGGGATTTCATCAAGGACCAGGGCTCCCCAAGTCTCACCGACATTACGCGCTACGTGCCAGGTGTCGCCGTGCATCAGGGCGAAGGTAATCGCGACGAACTCGTTATTCGCGGCGTGGATTCAAGTGCAAACTTTTTCGTTAACGGCTTTCGCGACGACGTTCAATACTTTCGCGATCTCTACAACGCACAAAGCGTGGAAATATTGAGGGGACCAAGCGCGCTGACTTTTGGTCGTGGTGCCGGCGGCGGACTGCTCAACCGCACGCTCAAGGAAGCCGATGGCACCAGGGTTTACGATGTAACAGCGCAAACTGGATCCTTCTGGGATCGGCGCGTTACAGTTGACGCCGGCCAAGCCGTAAACGACACCTTCGCAGCGCGTCTCAATATGATGTACGAGGCGGGCGATACGTTCCGCGATTTTGGCAAATTCGAGCGTTGGGGCATCAATCCAACGGTAACGTATAAGCCTGACAATGCCACCAAGATCAGGCTCAGCTACGAATACTATCACGACGAGCGCACGGCCGACCGCGGCAACCCTTCTCAGGGTCTTAACGCCGTGGCGCCATCATCGACCCGTTTCAATCCGGCGGCGCCGTTTGCACCAAACGGCGCCCTTGCGGCGTTCTTCGGCAGTCCCAATCTGAACATTGCGCACGCCGACGTGCAACAGACCATGGCTTTCATCGATCACGATTTTGGAAACGGATTAACGGCGAAGAACTCGACGATGTTCGCCGACTACAAAAAATTCTACCAGAACGTCTACCCTGGAAGCGGTCCCTTATCAGGAGCGGTGAATCCTTCCGACACAGCATTCAATCGCGCGGCTTACAACCATACGACCAACCGCGACAATCTCATCAACCAGACAGACTTCTTCTACAAGACATCCACCGGACCGCTATTGCATTCGATTGCGTTCGGAACAGAGTTTGGCCGGCAGTCCGGGATCGATGTGCGTAACACAGGCATTTTCCCTAACGGAACAAATACGATAGTCGGCAATCCATTTGATCCGACCTATTTCGGGCCGGTCAATTTCGTCCATCAGTACCCGGGGGCCTTCTCGCCCGGAGTCACCACACCTGACTCTAACAGCAACTATCTCCTCTACACAGCGTCGGCCTACGTCCGCGACACAATCGACATTACCCGCTGGCTGCAATTGATTGGCGGGGTCCGATTCGATCGTTTCGATGAGTCCGCGCTGGACATGAATACGAATACAAATCGAAGTCTGATCAACAACAATGTGTCGCCGCAAGCTGCCGTGATCGTGAAGCCTGCTGACAACGTGTCAGTCTATGGCGCCTACAGCGTCTCTTATCTGCCCGCCTCGGGCGATCAGTTCAGCGCGCTGAACAACGGCAACATAATCCTCGCGCCGCAGAAGTTCGTGAACAAAGAGGTAGGCGTCAAATGGAATATCCAGCCGCGGCTGCAGTTCGCTGCGGCAGTGTACGACCTCGAACGAACGAACATCCCCTTGCCGGACCCAAACAATCCAGGGTTTTTCATCCTGTCAGGCAGCAACAGGGTCCGTGGCTTCGAGACCTCTTTGAACGGTTACATTACCAATGAATGGCAGTCGACGCTCGGTTACGCCTATACAGACGCGCGCGTAACAAGCGCGACATCCGCGACGATCGTTCCCGGCAATCGAATACAGCTGGTACCGCTCAATCAATTCTCTTGGTGGAATAAGTGTCAATTCACTCCGGTTTGGGGTGCGGCCCTCGGCGTCATCTATTTCTCTGATTCCTTTGCCTCATCGGATGACACCGTACTATTGCCTGGCTGGGTTCGCTTTGATGCGGCACTCTATCTAAAAATCAACGAAACCTGGCGGGCACAACTCAATGTCGAAAACATCTTCGACAAAGGCTATTGGGCATCGGCCGATGGCAACAACAATCTTTCGCCAGGCGCGACACGTACTATTAGACTCTCGGCAACTGCCAAGTTCTGATGCAAGAACGCCTTGTTGCCGCATTTGATGTACGATCTTGAAAGAACATGGCTGTAACCAAGTGGTTGTTTGGAATGGCTCAAATCTGCGGTTTCATGGGTCTTTTGTTTTCAGGAAGCCTCGTATTGCTGATATAGCTCCTGGGCAGTGAGAGCCAGACATGATTGGTGCAACGAAATTTCGCTTTGATCGGCGAGCGTGCTCGGCGGCACTCCTCGCCATTGCCCTTATTTTACCAATCACTGCGTTTGCACAAACACAGCCGGCCGCCGAGACGGCGCCGACTATGGTCGCCCCATCGGCGCCAGCTATTAGTGCGCCGCCGGTTAGTTTGCCCGCCGCTCCTTTAGCATCGGACGCCGTGGCCACTCCAGTTCCGTCTTCACTTGGGGTCGCGCTCACCTTGCCGCGTGACTTGTCGCCGTGGGGCATGTTCATGGCGGCCGATATCGTCGTAAAAGCCGTCATGGTCGGCCTCGCCTTCGCGTCTGTTCTGACTTGGACAATATGGTTCGCCAAGGCGATCGAACTAATGATGGTACGCCGCCGCATGCAGGCTACGATCGCCGCACTCAGTCAAGCGCGTTCCTGGAGCGAAGCGACCGCGCGAATGAAGGGACTTGATGACGGGTCGGCCGCCCTCGTACGTGCGACCGACGCTGAATTGCGCCTGTCCGCGAACGCGATGTCGCCATCCGGAGTAAAGGAACGCATTGCCTCACGCATCGAGCGCATTGAGGCGGCCGCCGGCCGACAAATGATCCGAGGAACCGGCATTCTCGCCACGATCGGAGCCACCGCGCCTTTTGTCGGTTTGTTCGGGACCGTCTGGGGCATCATGAACAGCTTCATCGGTATCTCAAAGCAGCACACCACCAATCTCGCCGTGGTCGCACCCGGCATCGCCGAAGCACTGCTTGCCACCGCACTTGGCCTGGTGGCAGCGATCCCGGCCGTGGTGATGTACAACCTGTTTTCGCGCTGGATCGCCGGCTATCGCGCGCTGCACGCCGATGCCGCCGCCGAGATCCTGCGGATTGTCAGCCGTGATTTGGACCGCGGCGCTTTTGAACATCGGTCATCAGATCGCCGCCGCGCCGTAGCAGCGGAGTAAATCCCCGATGAGCGTACGTCTCGATCACGGCGATGAAACTTTAAACGAGATTCACGAGATCAACGTGACGCCGTTTATCGACGTGATATTGGTGCTGCTGATTATCTTCATGATTGCGGCGCCGCTTGCGACTGTGGACATATCGGTCGACTTGCCTGCAGCCAACGCCGAACGTACACCGCGACCCGATAAACCGCTATTTCTGACCCTGAAGTCCGATCTGAGCGTTTCGCTTGACGAGAACTCGGTGCAGCGCACCGCGCTTGCCCGCGCCCTCGATCAGGCAACGTCCGGTGACAAGCAGCAACGCGTCTTTCTGCGCGCCGACAAGACCGTACCCTACGGCGAGCTAATGGGCCTGATGAACGATCTGCGCAGCGCCGGATATTTGCACGTCGCTTTGGTCGGTCTTGAAGCGGACAAACAATGAATGTGATCGGCGACACTCCAGCTATGCGCCGCTGGCCAGAGGGCGCGCGCTGGGCCGCCTGTTTCGCGCTGGCGGTCGCATTCCATGGTGCCGGCGCTGCCGCCTTGCTGGCGCGCTGGAACGACGACGATCTGGTTGCGAACGCGCCGGTCATTACGATCGAGCTCGCGGCGTTGCCGGTTGCGCCGGAAACCACACCCAACGAAATACCGCCTGGTCCGCAACAGCAGGCCGCGCAGCCCGAACCGGAGCCTGAGAAGCCGCTCGAAAAGGAATTGGAGCTCCCGCCGGATCCGAAAGCCGAGCCGTTGCAGGCCGTGATGCCACCGCCGAAAGTGGCCGAAAAGCCCGATAAAAAGCCCAAGCAGAGACATGCGAGCGTCGCCAGTGCGCCGAGTTCTGCCGACACCAAGGCTGAACGAGCGGCCGCGCCGATGGCAGGGGCCAATTCGCAAAACCCGAATGCGTTGCCGAACTGGAAGTCGCAGCTCGTCGCGCAGCTCGAGCGCAACAAGCGCTACCCACCGGAGGCGCAATCGCGCGGTGAGCAAGGCATTGCGCAGCTTGCGTTCAGCATCGACCGAAGCGGCGGTGTCCACAATGCGCGCATCACGCGCAGCTCAGGCTCAAGCGCGCTCGACCAGGCAACGCTGGCCTTGGTTGCGCGCGCAGCGCCACTACCGCCGCCCCCGCCGGAAATTGCCGGCAGCCAAATTCCAATCTCGGTTCCGATTCGTTACAACATGCGATAGGTGAGACGGCCTCAGCCGGCTTTCTGATCGACCGGCGTCGCGTTTGAGCGAACGGCGCTGTGCCCGCCGAAGACTTGTCCCAACATGACCAACACCGGCCCGGGCAGCGCCGCCTCCGCCACCCGCAATGGAAGTTCGCTGACGGGCGCGGTGACAACGGACTGGTCCGGCCGCGTCGCCCGAGCGATTGCCAATGCCGGCGTCCGCGGATCGAGACCTTCCGCAGTTGCTCTCTCGACGAGTGCGGCGAGCGTGCGGGCAGGCATATAGATCGCGGTGGTGGTTGTCGGATCGGCGAGGCTTCGCCAGTCGAGATCTTTGGGCAGCGCGCCGTCCGTCCCATGACCCGTGACGTATTGCAGCCGGCGCGCGCGTTTGCGGTCGGTTAGCGCGAGACCGACTCCTGCAGCCGCACCCTGCGCGGCAGTTATGCCGGGGACAACATCGACAGCGATGCCGGCTGCCTGGCATGCGTCGATTTCTTCCGCTGCACGGCCAAAAATCAGCGGGTCGCCGCCTTTGAGGCGGACCACGCGTTTGCCTTGCTTCGCTAGGCCCACCATCAGGGTGTTGATGTCTTCCTGTTTGCATGAAGGCCCGAAACCGGTCTTGCCGACCAGCATCTTCCTTGCCTCGCGACGAGCGAAGTCGAGCACCTCGCGGGAAACCAGATCGTCAAACAAGATCACATCGGCCGATTGCAGCGCGCGCACAGCGCGCAGGGTCAGCATTTCAGGATCGCCTGGTCCGGCCCCAACGAGCATCACCGAGCCATTCTCGACCGCCGTCCCAAGTCCCTTCACCTCGGCAATGAAACTGTCGAAGTCCGTCTGACCGGGTTCGTGCTCAGGATCGGCGATAGCCTGTGCAGTGAACAACTGCCAGAACTTGCGGCGGCCGGAAAACGACAGCCCTGACATCTTGACCGCGCTGCGCCAGCGCGAAGCGGCAGCAGCCCAACCGGCAAAGCCACTGGGCAGCAAGGCCTCAAGCTTGGCGCGAACTGCCTGCGCAAACACCGGCGCAGCGCCATCAGTGGAAATTCCGATCACCAGTGGCGAACGATTGACGATCGCACCGAAGGAAAAATCGCAGAACGCCGGTTTATCGATCACATTGACGGGCACACCGGCTGCTTGTGCCGCCGAGGCAAATTTGGCGGCACCCTCATCATCTTCGAAAGCGCCAACGGCAACCGCGACGCCTTCCAAGTCCTCCGCCATCCAGCTGCGCCGGTTGATGCTGATCGCACCACGCGGCGGATCCGCGGCAAGCTGAAGCAGCTCATCGCACGGATCGGTCGCATAGACTTCCACGTGCGCACCGGAAGCTGATAACAGTTCAGCCTTCCAGGCTGCGGCTGGGCTTCCCCCCGCCAGCGCAGCTCGCTTGCCATCGAGAGCCAGAAAAACCGGAAGCCGGGCGAGCGCCTGCATGCGCGCCGTGCTGGCTTCGGACGGAGTGCGAGACTGTTTCATCGGCATAACTTTCTAATAGACATCGGTTTGATAGCGGCCAAGCTTCCTCATTTCAGCCAGGAAATTGACCGCTTCGGGGGGCGTGCGCGCGCCATGTTCGGCGATGATGTCGACCAGTGCCCTTTCCACGTCTTTGGCCATGCGGATCGCATCCCCGCATATATAGAAATGGGCGCCCTCGGCAAGCCATGCCCAAAGGTCGCGGCCGACGTCCCGCATGCGGTGCTGGACGTAAATTTTCTCATTCGCATCGCGCGACCACGCAAGCGTAAGACGCGTGAGGAGGCCCGCCGAACGCATCGCGATGAGTTCTTCTTCGTAGAAGAAATCGTAATCGCTGTGCTGATGCCCGAAGAACAGCCAATTGCGACCTGGCGCGCTGGTGGCCTGGCGCTCCTGCAAGAATGCGCGAAATGGCGCAACCCCGGTGCCGGGGCCGACCATGATGATCGGCGTTTTCGGATCGGCTGGCAGCGCAAAATGTTGCGCCTTTTGGATGTAAACCTTGATCTTGTCCCCCGGAGACACACGACCTGCGAGGAATGTCGACGCGACGCCGAGTCGCGTACGCTTTTCGACCTCGTAGCGAACCGCATCAACCGTCAGTGACACCCGCCCCGGATTGCATTTAAAGGACGACGAAATCGAATAAACGCGAGGCTGTAGCGCCTCGAGCGACTCGATGAATGCTTCAGGGTCGGCCCGCACGCCAGGAAACTTTTGCAAAGCCGCGAGCACATCGAGCACCGCTGCATCGCCATCAGGGTCCATACCCGCGGCCAGGGCCTTGGCTTTTTGCCGGCGCTCGCCACCCGTGAGATAGGACATGAGCTGAAACACCATGTCCGGCGCGGGCGATAGCGATACGCCATCGGTGAGCACCTCGCGCAGACTGCGGCCGCCGATCGGAAAATCGGGAGGTGCATCGAGCGCCGCGATCACAGCATCGACCAGCGTCGACTCATTGGCAGGAAAGATTCCGAATGAGTCACCGACGTCATAGTCAAGGCCGGTTTCGGCAAGGTCGAATTCGATGTGCCAGGTCTCCTTCTGTGACCCCGGCTTGTTCAGTCGCCGACGTGACAGGAACGTCGCATAGGCCGGATTGTCCCGGGAACGGCCCCGCATCGATCGTGGCAGTTCAAGCTTTTCGGCAACAAGTGCAGAACCGGTTTTCGCTACAGCAGGCGCTTGCCCAATTTCCGCATAAAGTTGTTTAAGAATGCGGGCGGTATCTTTACCGCCTGGTACGCACAGGTTCAGGCGCTCTTCTTTTTTGGAAAAAAGTGCTTCCGAATATTCATGACAATTGTAGCCGCATTGCCCGCAATCCTGCTGCGCCATCGCCGCCATCATCCGGCGCCGCAACGGCTTGCCCTCGGCGAGCTTCATGCGGTCCGGCAGCATCATAGCCGGGTCGTGCCATGGCGCGCCGTCGTCGATCTCGGCGAGGGATGCCGCACCTACATCGATGAAGCCGGGCAAAAGCCTGGCGACTTCCGAACTCGAAAGCGGCATCGCGCCCTCTTCCAGACCGAATAGCCCGGCAAATAGCCCATTGAGCCAGGTGCGCTGCTCGACCGAGAAAGGCGCAGATTCTGGAATGAATGACGGGATTGGCGGCCGCTGCGTGACGCTCATGGGTTCTCCTGTTCCGCCATAGCCTTGAGCGCATCGATTTCATGGCGGCGAGCAAACGCAATGAAGCTCTCTTCGCGCGCGGCGCGATTCTTAAGGTAAGCTTTCAGAATCCGCTCGATCGTTTGCGGCGCATGTTCCGCCTTGACGTCACGATAAAGCTCTCGGCCGAGCGCCGCTTGCGGTCCAAAACCACCCCCGACCAATACGTGGTAGCCCTCAAGGGCATCGCCGTCCGGACCCTCCTGCACTTTGCAGGCGAGGAGCCCGATTTCGCTGACAAAGTGCTGAGCACATGAGTGATGGCAGCCAGTGAGGTGAATGTTGACCGGCGTATCGAGCGAAACCCGCGTCTCGCACCAGCGCGCAATCTCCTCGGCATGACGCTTCGTGTCGGAAGCCGCAAACTTGCACCCTGTGTTACCGGTGCACGCGACGAGCCCCGAGCGGATTGCATTGGCTTCGATCGCAAGGCCGAGGTTCTCGATCGTTGCTTGCGCCGCCTTCAAATTTTTCGACGAAATGCCCGAGATCAGCAGGTTTTGCCAAACCGTGAGTCGAATGTCGCCGTCGCCCATTTCGCGCGCGATGTCGGCAAGGCCGCGTATTTGCGCAACGTTCAGGTAGCCAACCGGTACGACAACACCGATCCAATGCAACCCCTCCTGCTTCTGTGGGTGAACGCCGATATGCGCTGTCCGGTCGAACGCCGGGCGCACCGCTACCGCACCCGGCACCGCGCGGTCGAGCTTGCGACCGAGCTTCTCTTCGACGAGACCGAGAAACTTGTCCGCGCCCATGACGTCGAGGACATATTTCAGGCGTGCCTTGGTCCGGTCGGTCCGGTTGCCGTGGTCGATAAACACGCGCACCACCGCGTCAGCAACTTTACAGGCATCGGCTGGTTTCACGATGACGCCGGTATCGCGGGCAAAATCCTTGTGGCCGGTCAGACCGCCGAGACAGAGGCGAAACCAGATACCGGCATCAATCCCGACCCTGTCTTTAACTGCGACAGCCTGGAAGCCGATATCGTTGGTATCCTCCAGTACCGGAATGGTGCCCGCGCCATCGAATGCGACATTGAATTTGCGCGGCAGCCCATAAAGCGAGCGATCATTAAGGATGTGGAAATGCCATTCCCGGGCATAAGGCCGGGTATCAATCAGCTCCTGCGGATCGATACCTGCGGTGGGGGTCCCGGTGACATTTCGAATATTGTCGGCGCCGGAGCCGCGCGAGCAGAGGCCGAGATCCTGGATCGCCTCAATCATCGCGACCGCGTTGGCCGCTTGAATTTCGCGGATTTGCAGATTGGCGCGGGTCGTGACGTGCGCATAGCCACCGCCGAAACGCTCGGCGAGATCAGCCACACCCGCGAACTGCGCTGCCTTGAGAATACCGTTCGGCAGACGCAGCCGGCACATATAGGCATTCTGGTTGGGCGCAACATAAAACAGGCCAAAAAAGCGCCACCGGAAATTGTCCGGCGGCTTTGGAAATTCGCCTTTCGCGGCGTGCGTCTTCAACCGTTCATAGCTGTCGAATGGATGTTCTTCGCGTTTGAATTTCTCGGGATCGGAAAGTTTTCCGCCTGAAGCCAACACTCGGTTTTGCGCTTTGAGTGCAGCGGCATCCGGACCAACCGCTTCGGCGACAGATGGAGCAGCAGCGCCCCCAGGTGTCGTCGCTGCGCCAGCGACGGTCTTTGCCGCCTTGGCAATCTGCAAGCCGGCGACAAACCCTTCCAGATATCGCTTCTGTTCGGGCTCGAAATCGCCAGCATGCGCTTCAGTGGTCAGTTTGGCATCTGTGGTATCGCTCATTCCGCCGGAACCTGCGTCGGTGCCCTCAATGGCGCGGGCGCTGTCGAACGGGGCTTGTGCGTCATATAGATCGCAAGCCCCGTGAAGACAGAGCCGCCGACCAAATTGCCGAGCGTGACGGGAATCTGATTCCAGATCCACCAATCGGCCACAGTAACCTTGGCTCCCATCATCATGCCGGTCGGGATGATGAACATATTCACCACTGAGTGTTCGAATCCCTGGGCGAAGAAGATGAACACCGGCATGTAAGCCGTCGCGATCTTGCCAATGGTCGAATTCGTGGTCATGGCCGCAACAATTGCGAGGCAAACCATCCAGTTGCACAGCACTGCTTTTACGAAGACCGTGATCAGACCGGCGTAGCCGATTACCGCGTAGCCGACGGTCTTCGCTTCGGCGACAGCGATGATTTTTGCCGCAACACCCGCCGGCGCGGCCGTGCCAAAATTGGTGAGCGCGATTGCGAGCAAACCACCATAGGCAACGCTCCCGATCAGATTGCCAATGAACACGAAGCTCCAATTGGCCAGCATGGTGCTGCTGCTGGCATCTCGTTCAAGCCAAGGCAGCGGTAGCAGGCCAAAACTCCCGGTGACCAGATCGAGACCAAGAAGCACAATGAGGATGAGGCCGACCGGAAAGATCAGCGCGCCAACCAGCGGCTGACCGGTTTGCACTATGCCCGTCAGTGCCAAACTGGTGGCTGCAGCAAGGACGCTTCCGGCCAGCGCGCCTCGGATGAGCAGATCTGCAGGCGACAGCCCAAGCTTGCGGCGGCCGGTGTCCACCATTGCGGCGGCAACATCCGCCGGCTTCACATAATCCATCTTTCGACTCCCTCTTTTTGGCGGCTGCCGAAAGTTGTGCGCGTTCTGGATAAGCCGCAGCAGTTGTCTTGCTGCAGAGCAGCAAAGATTGTGCCACAGGGGAGGCGATTGATATTGCTGAACTATTTTCTTCCAACCTTGGGGGGAACAAAACGGTACTGCGCGTGGAGGCAGCATCCGGCGAAATTTTAGGCAGGCTGATTTTTCCGAAGCACGCAACTAGCGTGTCACCTGTTGCCGCCGGTCGCCAGTGTTCGCATGAAAATCGGCGCCATTGCCCGTGGCGGCAACGAAGCCGGCACGGACGGTGAAGTCACCGAACCGCTCGCCTTTTTGACGTTCCGTTGCGTAAGCCGCGAACACTGGATCGAGAGACGCGACGATCCCGGCGTGATCGAGGTCCTCGGCATATAGTTTGTTCATTCGCGATCCGTCGAAGGCCGCGCCAAGATAGAGATTGTATCTTCCTGGTCCTTTGCCGACCAAACCGATCTCGGCGAGATAGGGTCGCGCGCAGCCATTCGGGCAGCCCGTCATGCGAATGACGATATCGTCAGCGGAAAGCCCGTAAGCCGCGAGCCGCCCGTCGAGCGCTGTCAGCAAATCCGGTAAATAACGTTCGCTCTCGGCAAGAGCGAGTCCGCAGGTTGGCAGTGCAACACAAGCCATTGAATTGCGGCGCAGACCGGACCACGGCGCGAGCAGGCCTGCGTCGCGCGCGATCCGCTCGATCTCGCCCTGTTGATCTATAGACACGTTTGCTATGACCAGATTCTGGTTCGGCGTAATGCGCAATTCACCATCATGAATTTGCGCAATCTTGCGCAGGGCAGACTGTTGGTCAGCGCCTGCGACATCGTGAACGCGTCCGTTCTGGACAAACAGCGTCAGATGGGCACGCCCGTCGATTCCCTCGCTCCAGCCGTAACGGTCGCCGGTCGATGTGAACGTGAAGGGCTTGGGCGGCACAAGCTTGACACCGGCGCGGTGTTCTACTTCGGCGCGGAAATTATCAAGACCTCGATCCTCGATCGTATATTTGAGCCGCGCGTGCTTGCGATTCTTGCGGTCACCCCAGTCACGCTGCACTGTGACGACGGCTTCAGCAATTTTGACGGCGTCTTTGTTCTGACAGAATCCAAGGGTGTCGGCAGTGCGCGGATAGGTATCGAGCTCGCCATGAGTCATGCCCATGCCGCCACCGACGGTCACGTTCCAGCCGGCGAGATTGCCGTCAACGTCGGCAATCGCGATGTAGCCGAGATCGTGCGCAAAAATGTCGACGTCGTTCGACGGCGGGACCGCTACAACTATCTTGAATTTCCGCGGCAGATAGGTTTTGCCGTAGATCGGCTCAACCACCTCCCCCTCTCCGCCCGCAATACGCTCGCCATCGAGCCAAATCTCGCGATAAGCCGGTGTGCGCGGTAGCAAGTCATCAGAGATCGCTCGGGCCAATTCAATCGCCGCGGCATGCGCCCGCGACTGCTCTGGAAGCACGTTGCACATGACGTTGCGGTTGATGTCGCCACAGGCCGCGATGGAATTGAGCAACACCGCATCAATCGATTTCAGTGTCGCCTTCAGGTTCGATTTGATCACGCCGTGAAGCTGCACCGTCTGCCGCGTGGTCAGCCGCATCGTGCCGTTGCCATAGATGCGGGCGACCTCGTCGAGCGCCAGCCATTGCCGCGGTGTCAGCACGCCACCGGGAATGCGTACGCGGATCATGAAGGCAAAGGCCTTCTCCATTTTTTTGCGTGTACGTTCAGGCCGCAGATCGCGGTCGTCCTGCAAATACATGCCATGAAACTTCACGAGTTGCGCGTCGTCTTCGATGATCGCGCCGGTGATTTCTTCGCGTAGCCCGTCGGTGAGCGTGCCGCGTAAATAGTCGCTCGCTTCCTTGATGCGCTCATTGCGCGAGACGTCGTCGGTCATGAGGGCCTCTCGTCCCGGATGATGTGATACAGCGCGAAGCGACGCAGGCTCAATAAGTGTCCTGCAAATAACGCTTTTCGCGCTCCAATGTCACCACCGCTTGTTCGGCCGCCTCGGGAGACAGTGCTTTCACATCCACATAGGCGCGCACCAGCGCGGTGCGAACGTCCTTGGCCATCGCCTTGGCATCACCGCACACGTAGAAATAACCGCCACCGTCGAGCCAATTGATCAACTCGGCGCGGCGGTCCCAAAGCCTGTGCTGGACGTAAGCCTTCTCTGGCGTGTCGCGCGAGAAAGCAACATCCATGCGCGTGAGGGCGCCATCCCTGAGCGCTTCCTGCCAGTCGAGCTGGTACAGGAAATCATGGGTAAAGGTCCGGTCGCCGAAGAACAGCCAGCTGCGGCCCTTCGCCTGCGTCGCCCGTCGCTCCTGCACGAAGGCGCGGAACGGCGCAACGCCTGTACCGGGGCCAACCATGATGATGTCGCGGTCGCCGGCAGGCAAAGAAAAGTGTTTATTGGGCTTTAGTTTCACACGAACGCGGCCGCCCCGCTTGAGCTGCTCAGCCACGTAATTCGACGCAACCCCCTTGCGCGCACGGCCGTGACTTTCATAGCGCACCGCAGAAACGAGCAGGTGCGCCTCATCTCCGACATCGCGGCGTGATGAAGCGATGGAATAAGCGCGTGGCGCCAGCGGCCGCGTCAACGCACGGAGCTTCTCGGCGTCGAGTGCAATCGGAAACGTGGCGATCAGATCGATAAGCTGGCGCCCCACGATCCACTCCTTTGCGTGCCCCTCTGCAAGCAACGTGTTGACATACTGGTGACCGGTGGAGGCGGCATAGGTCTCGACCGTTTTGATCGACAGGGTTGTCACATCGCGCAACTTGATGAGCTCGGACCGCAACTTGTCATCGCCGGAGAGACCAGCCGCTTTGAGCAGTTCATCAACATAGGCCGGATCGTTCTCGGGATAGAGATCGAGCGAGTCGCCAGGCTCATAGGCGGGCGCGGTGCCTTCGAACGAGAGCGCGAGGTGGATGGTTTCCTTGTTCGAACGCGAGGAGTTCAGGTTTATGTGTTCGCTGATCTCGGCCTCAAAGATGTCGGCACTTGGCGACGCAGCCGGCTTGGCGCCGAAATCCACTTCGATCACACGACCACCGGCATTGGGCGGTGTGAGCGTCTTTACTGCATCGCCGATCCAACGCGCAGCCGAGTCGGCAAAGTCGAGATCGCAATCCACGCGGTCGATAATGCGCTTGCCGCCAAGTGCAGCAAGCCGCTCGTCGATTTTTTTGCCGATGGCACAGAATTCCGCATAGGCCGTGTCGCCCAGCGCAAGTACACCGAATTCGACGCCGTCGAGACGCGGTGCGCCGTCACCCATCAGCTCGTTGTAGGCGCGGATGGCCCGTGCTGGCGGTTCACCCTCGCCCCAGGTCGCTGCGACAACAACCAAACGCTTGACGCCGGCGAGTGCGGCAGGGTCGAGATCGGCCATGTCGATGATAGTTGGTTTGAGCCCGCTCTTGCGGGCGCTTTTCGCAATGTCGCCGGCCAGTTTCTCCGAATTGCCCGACTCGCTCGCGTAGATGATGGTCAGAGGTTCCGCTGGATGCGCCGCCGCTGCCGGCTGCACCACGCCTGCCCCTCCCGCCGCGGCATCGAGACCTGCCAGGAACCCGGCAAGCCACGCCCGCTGATTGGGGCTCGCAGTGCCGACCACGCGATTGAGGAGATCGATCTCCTCATCAGCGAAAGGCGCGGTCTTCGGAATTGGCGACATTACCATTCTCATTTCCTGGCGACGCGAAGAGCACCGCCATATTGCAAGGGCGGGGGCGTTGCACCGGACCAAGTTGTGGTGCTCATGGACGAACGGTCTCCTTGCCCGAGAAAGCGCGGCAGGAGACGCTGCGGTGTTCATGAGAAAAATCGGTCATCGAACAGCTCCCATGCCACGGGCGGGAGCTGCTTAAATAGGAGACTATTCTACGGCACCGCAATAAGTGCCAGAAAATAAGAAGAAATTTGTCTTTTTGGCTGCCGGCACGCGTAACATTTTCCCTCCGCCACCCTGTTGTGGAGAACACGAGTAACGCTCGAATCCCAGATTAACGTATGCAAAACACGGAAGATGATGCGCACTCCCAAACCGTTTGCCCATCGATGACCGCCTATCAACGCAGGCTTCATGCGCTGTTGACTCCAGCCGAGCATCGGGTGTTCACGCGCCTGGACACGCCGCAAAAGATTCAGGATTTCCTGGACAGGCTGCCGGTTAATTTCAGCCTCGACGGCGACACTGCAATGTCACCGCGCAGCGTGCTAACCGCACGCATGGCGCATTGTGCCGAAGGTGCCGTCTTCGCCGCCGCCGCGCTCGCCTATCATGGACGACCGCCGTTGCTGATGGACATCCGCGCCCTGCCAAGCGACCAGGACCACATTATTACTCTTTTCCGTGAACGAGGGCTGTGGGGCGCCCTCAGCAAGACCAATCACGCAATCCTGCGTTGGCGCGATCCAATCTACTCGAGCGCACGCGAACTCGCGATGACATATGCGCACGAGTATTGCTTGCCGGGCGGCAAAAAATCGATGTTGTCGTTTTCGAAGCCGTTCTCGCTTGCCCGCTATGCGCCACACAGCTGGGTTGTCGCTCCTGAGGATCTCGACTGGTTGCTGGTCGACCTCGATACCTCGCCGCATCTGCCAATTGCGCCGCGGCACGCGTTGCGGGACCGCCGCCGCACTTCACGAGTCGAGTTGCTCGCACAGAACGTGGTAGAATGGCGCAAACCACGCAGGGCAAAGCGAAAGCGCAAAGGCAAGAGCAAGAGCAAGCGTGCGGCCGCCGGCCCCTGACAATTTACCGCAGACCGTATGCCGGTTAGTATCATTGGCTCGATGAGGTTGAGGCAATCGCGTGACATCTTTCACCTTCCGCAGACAGCTGACCATCGAGTGGGGCCAATGCGACCCGGCCGGAATCGTCTTTAATAGCCGTTTCTTCGAAATTTTCGACTCCAGCTCCTGGCAATTGTTTGAGGCCGCGCTTGGTGTAAAGCCGCACGAGCTCGCTGGAACCTTCGGCATTCTGGGTGTCCCGCTCGTGGATGTGCGCGCTAATTTCCTCAAACCGATAAAGTTCGGCGACGTCGTCGATAGCACCTCGCGGGTCAGCGAGTTCCGACGGTCCAGCTTTGACGTTGAACACCGTCTATCGGTTAACGGCGAATTGGCTGTTGATGGCAGTGAAACCCGCGTATGGACGGCCCGCAGCAAGGACGATCCGGAAAAGATCGGCGCGACAGCAATTCCAAATGACGTGATCGCAAAATTCGGCCCGACCTGATCGTTCCACCCATTCCCGGAAATTGGCCTGCAGAACCCCTTCGGCCTCGCACGCTGTAACGCTAGTATTAGAGAATCGTTAAAAATAACGGCGACACGCGCAGTAATGCGCGGTCGAGGGGACGAAACGCTTGGCCCGTCTGCTTGAATGCAGGCTCAACGGCCGTGACCGCGCCGACGCGGTCGCCGACAATATCCTATTGCTCGACTATTTACGCGAAAAGGCCGGCCTTACCGGTACAAAGACCGGTTGCGATGGCGGCGAATGCGGCGCCTGTACGGTGCTGATCGATGATCGGCCAACACTCTCTTGCCTCACGCTGGCGGCGACCGTGAGTGGCAAACGCGTAGACACCATCGAGTCGCTTGGCGTGGACGGACAATTGTCCGCTGTACAGCGCGGTTTTCACGAGAAGCTTGGCTCGCAATGCGGCTATTGCACGCCCGGCTTCATTATGGCCTCGGCTGGACTGCTGAGAAAAAACCCCAACCCGACTGACGCGGAAATCCTGGAAGCGCTCGGCAGCAATATCTGCCGCTGCACCGGTTATGTGAAGATCATTGAAGCGGTGAAATTTGCCGTTGTGCTAAATGGGCAAGGAGTGCCGCCATGAACAAAGTCGTTCCGGCGCACAATATTGGTTCCTACGTGCCAATGATCGATGGGCCGGAGAAAGTTTCCGGCCGCGCCAAATACACCGCCGACATTTTACAGCCTGGCATGCTGGCTGGCCGCATTTACCGCAGCCCTTATTCGCATGGCGAGATCGTTGCGGTGGATATATCGGAAGCGCTCAAAGTTCCCGGTGTGATGGCGATCGTAACCGGCGCCGATTGCGACAAGACCTTCGGTGTACTCCCCGTCGCGCGCAGCGAGCATCCGCTGGCACGCGACAAGGTGCGCTACCGCGGCGAGCCCGTCGCCGCCGTTGCCGCCGTCGATGATACCGCAGCGCGCGAGGCGATCCGCCTAATCAAGCTCACTGTGCGCGAGTTGCCCGCCTACTACACCGCCAAGACCGCACTCGCGCCCGATGCGGCGCTTCTGCACGAGAAAAAGCCGGGCAATATCGAGCGCGACGTGCTGTTCGAACTCGGCTCGACCGCGCAAGGCTTTGCCGAAGCCGATCTCGTGCGCGAAGGCACCTATAGCTGCGCCGAGGTCTGCCAGAACCAGATGGAAATGCACGCCGCGGTGGCCGAATACGATGCGGTACGCGACCGCATGACAGTGCACGCCTCAACACAAGTCCCCTACTACCTGCATCTAATGCTGTCGCAGATCCTCGACATGGAGATGTCGCGCATCCGCGTAATCAAGCCGCATGTTGGAGGCGGCTTCGGCTGCCGCACTGAGACTTTGAATATCGAACTGATCGCGGCTCTTCTCGCACGTAAGGTCAACGGCACGGTGCGTATCGTGACCACGCGCGAGGAGACATTTATTACCCATCGCGGCCGGCCGGAGACCGATATCAAGCTCAAAATCGGCATGCGCAAAGACGGCCGCATTACCGCGGTCGAATGTGACTGCGACCAGCGCGGCGGCGCGCACAGCGGCTACGGCATTGTGACCATTCTCTATTCAGGCTCGATGCTTTACGCGATCTACGATCTGCACAATGTGAAATATCTCGGCAAGCGCGTACTCACGAATACACCGCCTTGCGGCGCCTTCCGCGGTCACGGCACCGTCGATATCCGTTTTGCCTTTGAAAGCCTCGTCGACCAGATGGCTGCAGAGCTGGGCCTCGATCCCTTCGCCATGCGGCGCGCAAATCTGCTGAAGGCGCCGACCTTCACCGACAACGACCTGATGGTGAATTCCTATGGTCTCCCGGAGTGCCTCGAGTGGGTCGAAAAGGAAAGCGCCTGGAAGAAACGCAAGGGCAAGCTTGGCACAGGCAAAGGCCTTGGCATGGCATGCTCGCATTACATCTCGGGTGCCTCAAAGCCCGTCAATTGGACGGGCGAGCCACATGCGACTGTGAAGATCAAACTCGATTTCGACGGTTCAATCGTTGTGCTTTCGGGCGCCGCCGACATCGGACAAGGCTCGACCACCATTCTCGCCCAAACCGTCGCCGAAGTGCTTGGCCTCGACCTCGCGCGGGTGCGCGTCGTGACGGGAGACAGTGAGGTCGTCCCGAAAGACAATGGTTCCTACTCCTCACGCGTCACTTTCATGGTCGGCAACGCCGCACTCGAGGCTGCTCGCAATCTGAAAGCAGTCCTTATAAATGCGGCCGCTCGGAAACTGGAGGCGCGGCCCGAGGACATCGAATGCCTGGGCGAAGTCTATCGCGCCGGCGCGCAGGATAAGGGGGCGACGTTCGACGAAGTCGTGACTGAAGCGCTCAAGGATACAGGCACCATCACGGTCACCGGCAACTACTCGACCATTCCGGAATCGCACGGGGGAAAGAAATATCGCGGCGCCGCAATCGGCGGCACCATGGGCTACAGCTATTCCGCACAGGTCGTCGAGGTCAGCGTCGATGAAGAGACCGGCGTGGTCACCGTCGACAAAGTCTGGGTTGCCCACGACTGCGGCAAGGCGCTCAACCGCCTCACGGTGGAAGGCCAGGTGCAGGGCTCGGTCTGGATGGGGATGGGCCAGGCCATGAGCGAAGAGGCTGCCTACCACGAGGGTCTCATGGTCACCGCCAACATGCTCGACTACCGGGTTCCCACCATCCAGGATTCGCCGCCGATCGAAGTCGGCATTGTCGAGAGCAATGATCCGCACGGACCTTTTGGTGCTAAGGAAGCGGGAGAAGGCTCACTCGCAGCCTTCTTGCCGGCTTTGACTAATGCCATCGCCGATGCCATCGGCATCCGCTTTAACGATTTGCCGGTAACTCCCGATCGCGTGTTCGAGGCGATTGCGAAGCACAAGCGCACGCTCGAAAAGTCGCCGAAGAAAAACGGGGAGGCGTAATGGACGCGCTTCCTGATTTTCGCGTGCTCAATCCGGTAACGATTGATGAAGTCATCGCGGCGCGCGCCGCGCATCCCGACAGCAAGCCGCTTGGCGGCGGCACCGATCTCGTCGTCAATATCAGGCGCGGCATCGTCGCGCCGCCGGTGCTGATCGACATGAATCGCGTGCAGGAGCTGCACATGATCAAGGCCGATGAGAAAGGCCTGGAAATAGGTGCTTCGGTCCGCTTGAGCGAAGTCGCCGGACATCCCGGCGTCTCAAAGTTGTATCCGGTCGTCGCGCAATCCGCCGCGCATATCGCCGGTCCGACTCATCGCAACATGGGCACAGTCGGCGGCAACCTTTGTCTCGACACGCGTTGCATTTTTTACAATCAGAGCGAATGGTGGCGCGACGCCAATAATCATTGCCTGAAGACCACCGGCACAATTTGCCATGTCGCGCCAAAGAGCCGCGGTGTCTGCTTTGCAACATTCAGCGGCGATCTTGCTCCCGCTCTGCTGGTGCTTGGCACTGAAGTGGATATCGCGGGCCCGCAGGGCCGCCGGACGCTTCCGCTCGACAACCTCTATATTGGCTTTGCACGTCAGGACGTACCGATCACAGAGACACAGGGCGACGGCAAGTTCTATCTGTCGCTGCGACCGGGCGAGATCGTCACCGCGGTGCGCGCGAGGAATACCCCCGGTTTGCGTTCGGCCTACGACAAGATCCGCATCCGCCGGTCGATCGAATATCCGGTCGCGGGTGTTGCTGTCGCGCTCAGGCGTGAAAGCAACAAGCTGACCGATCTCCGTGTTGCTATCACCGGCACCAATCCGCGTCCTGTTCTCCTGAATGGGACACGGGCGCTGTGCGGCGGCTCACTAGACGAGCGTGTGTTCAAGGGCCTCGATGCGCTCGTGCGCGACCAGATTATGCCGATGAAGACGACGTTTACACCCGGCCACTACCGCCGGCGCGTCGCCGGCGTGGTGGCGCGGCGGTTGCTGACACGGTTGTTCGAAGGCTGATTGGCGGAACGGGGGATGGCCTTGTCCGACGAATTCAGCGAGCGGCGCCCCTACAATGCAGTCACTGATTTTGTCGACGCCAATGTGGCGCGCGGCCTGAGCAAGAAAATCGCATTCATAGATCCTGACCGATCCCTCACGTATGGTGATTTGCAGACCCGCAGCGTTCGTTTCGCCAATGCCCTGCGCCAATTGGGGATAGAACAGGAGCATCGCGTCGCACTCCTCTTGAATGACACGGTTGATTACCCAGTCGCGTTCTGGGGCACGATTCGCACCGGCAGCGTAGCGATCCCTCTCAACTCCTACCTGCCCGTATCGCAATATTCCTACATCTTCGCCGATTGTCGAGCGACGACGTTGGTCGTGTCGACGACTTTACTGCAGGCGATCGCGCCGATCCTCGACAAACTTCCGCGGCTGAAAACAGTCATTATCGTTGGCAATACCGGCCTCAACCTTCCTGGCCACAACGTACATTTGTTCGAGGACGTTATCGCCGGCGCAAATGCAACGCCTCTTACTTCGGATACCCTGTCCGATGACGTCGCATTTTGGCTCTACACATCGGGTTCGACCGGCGATCCCAAGGGCGTCAAGCACGTTCATTCCAATCTGATGGCGACCGCCAAATTATTTGGTCAAGGAATCTTGCGAATCCGCGAGGACGACCTTGTGCATTCCGCGTCAAAGCTCTTTTTCGCCTATGGGCTCGGCAACGCCATGACCTTTCCAATGTCGGTGGGTGCTACCGCCGTGCTGTGGCCGCATCGCCCCTCGCCGGAAGGGGTATTCGAAATCATGAAACGCCACCGACCAACAATTTTTTATGGCGTTCCGTCGCTTTACACCGCTTTGCTCTCGCACCACGGCATATGCAAAGGCGCCGGCTCTGATCGACTGCGCATTTGTGTTTCCGCGGGCGAGGCACTGCCCGCGCATATCGGCGAGCGCTGGCGCGATGCGGTTGGCGTTGATGTGCTCGACGGGCTCGGCTCGACCGAAATGCTACAAACCTTCCTGAGCAACCGGCCGGGCGATATCCGCTATGGATCAAGCGGGAAGCCGGTCCCAGGCTACGAAGTGCGCATTATCGACGAAGCCGGGCGCGAACTCGAAATTGATGAGATTGGCGAACTTGTCGTGCGGGGGCCGTCCGCCGGAGAGGGCTATTGGAATCAGCGCGCCAAGAGCCGCCGCACCTTTGCCGGCGAGTGGACGCACACCGGCGACAAGTATCGCCGCGATGCCGAGGGCTACTATTATTACTGCGGACGCACCGACGACATGTTCAAGGTGAGCGGCATGTGGGTATCACCGTTCGACGTCGAAGCGGCGCTGGTCTCACACGAAGCGGTGCTGGAGGCCGCCGTTATCGGCAAGGAAGACGCCGACGGGCTGATCAAGCCGAAGGCCTTCATCGTCCTCAAGAACGGCTTTCAAGTCGATGATGCACTACTGGAGACACTTAAGGTTCATGTGAAGGATAAGGCGGGGCCATGGAAATTCCCGCGATGGATCGAGCTGCGCAAGGACCTGCCACGCACCGCGACCGGTAAAATCCAGCGTTTCAAACTGCGCGAAGAAGACCTTCAGGCATCTGGTCAATAAGTTTCCTGTCTCATACGATCTTCACGTACTCGAATTCGCCTGGCTTGTTGTCGATGCCGACCTTAGGGGGCGCGATCCAACTCGCAAATTTGCCACGTTCGACTACCGGCTGCATGAGACCGGCAATGAAATCGCCATCGGCAGTCGACGGCAGCCACGCATCCTTGGATTTTTCCCATGCGGCCTTGTCAAGCAGTTCGCCGGTTGGCGTCGCCGCGACGTCTCGGAACTCGCCGATATGGCGGTGGAATGCAACGTGCGGCAGTGTGAGTGCGAACTTGATGCCGGTGGCCTCGATGATCTTGTTCCAGCGATCGACGCCCTTCTGGCAATCTGCGGTATAATCGTCACGTAACCGCATGTTGAGGGCGGTGAGCGCCGGCTCATCTACACGTTTGATCTGGCCGTTGATCAGCTTGAGCACCGGATAGACGTCGCTTTGCAGCTGGTGGTCGTCCTTGAGGCGATGCTCCTGGAAGCGCCCCTTAAGCCCGGAATTGAAAGCGTTGGCAGCGTTGGTCGACACCTCCGAGCCGAACAGGTCGAGCGCCAGTGAATAGTGCAGGTTGAGTTTTTTCTGGATCGTCGGCAGGTCGATGACCCCGAGCTTGCGTACTGCTTCGATGTTGTAGGGATCGTCGATACCGGCCTGCACCATCGCTTCGCAAGTACGTTGTATGGTGCGACCGATACCGGTCTCGCCGACGAACATGTGATGCGCTTCTTCCGTCAACATGAACCGGCACGTGCGCGACAGTGGATCGAAGCCGGATTGCGCCTGCGCCTCGAGCTGCATCTTGCCGTCACGGTCGACGAAGTACGTGAACATGAAGAAGGAAAGCCAGTCCGGCGTCTTCTCGTTGAAGGCGCCGAGCATTCGCGGAGTATCGGGGTCGCCCGAGCGTCGCTGCAAAAGGCCTTCGGCTTCATCGCGGCCATCGGTGCCGAAATATTTGTGGAGCAAATACACCATCGCCCACAAATGGCGACCTTCCTCGACATTGACCTGGAACAGGTTGCGCATGTCGTAAAGCGAGGGGGCGGTCTTGCCGAGATGGCGTTGCTGTTCGACCGAGGCCGGCTCCGTATCGCCCTGAATAACGATCAGCCGGCGCAGCATGGCGCGGTATTCGCCTGGCACTTCTTGCCAGGCCGGTTCACCTTTGTGCACACCAAACGGAATCGTGCGGCCCTCGGCGGCAGGCGCTAACAGGATGCCCCACCGGTATTCCGGCATGCGGATATAGTCGAAGACGGCCCAACCTTTCGGATCGACACTGACTGCCGTGCGCAGGTAGACTAGCGATTCTTGGAATCCATCCGGCCCCATGTCGTTCCACCAATTAATGTAGCCTGGATGCCATTTCTCCAGTGCGCGCTTGACGCGCGCATCGCTACCGAGGTCGACATTGTTCGGGATCAGCCCATTGTAGTCGACTTGCTGGATATTCATGGCTACACCCTTTCCTTGTCGAAAGTCGCCTTCACGCCACTACCGTAAAGTTTCAGCGCGCCGTGCTCGCCTACCGAATTCGGGCGCTGGAAGATCCAGTTTTGCCAAGCTGTCAGGCGGCCGAAGATTTTCGTTTCCATCGTTTCAGGACCGGCGAAGCGCAAATTGGCTTCCATTCCGGTCAGAGAGTCGGGTGAGTGGCTCGCGCGTTCCTCGATCATCACACGCAGCTCGTCATCCCAGTCAAAATCTTCATAGGCGAAAGTAACAAGGCCGAGCTCGGTCGCCTCCTCTCCTTGCAACGGCATGCCTATTTTTTCCTTGGCGCCTTCGACAGCTTCGGGCTCGCCGAGGAAGCGACTCTGCAAACGCGTGAGCCCGTTGCCCATGGGATAGAAACCAAAATTGGCCTGACCCAATGTAATCGCGGCGGGCGGGCGATTGTCGCCTTCGCGCGTGCCGATCAGCATCAGTGAGCGGTCGGCGACGAAAGCGAGCTCCGCCAAAGTGCCGGCAAAACAAGAGCCCGGCTCGATCAGTGCGAAGAAAGTCTTGGCAGTGACGTCGATGCGCTTGAACACGCGCTTGAGGTAGTGGCGGATCTCCCGCATGAGCCAATCGCCATTGGACTTGGCGAGAAAATCGTCATGATCGAGTACCGCCTGCGCGTTACCGTCGGTGCGCAGTAGCACCACATTGATGGTCGGCTCGTTGACGCGCAGATGCAGGATAGCGTCTTCAAGTTCACGCGCTATTGTGAGTGGCCAGAACTTGTCGCCCAGCGCATGCGCGGCATCGATGGAGACTGGCGTCGGCTGCGCAGGCCCACGCACGATGATGGTCGCTACCGAACGTGCGCGATCGATCTCGACATCGACATGCGAGTAAGAAACGCGTCCATCTTCAATTTTCCGCTGCAAAAGAGTGAGCTTGATACCGCCGGACGTCGGACGATCCGAGCGCTTCGCCAGTTCATGTGCACGTGCGGCAACCGCATCCTTCCATTTTGATGGGGGCACGACCTCGTCGACCAGCCGCCAATCGACAGCCTTGGTGCCGCGCAACCCCTCCTCGGTCGAGCAGAAGAAATCGGCACGGTCGCGGCGCACTTTGCGCTTGTCGGTGACGCGGGTAAGACCGCCGGTACCGGGCAGCACGGCAAGTAGTGGCGTCTCCGGCAGAGATACGGTCGAGCGGCGATCATCAACAAGCATGATGTGGTCCGTAGCCAACGCCAGCTCGTAGCCGCCGCCAGCGCAACTGCCGTTGACCGCGCACATATAAGTCTGAGCCGAATTCGCGCTGGCGTCCTCGATGGCCAGCCGCGTCTCGTTGGTGAACTTGCAGAAGTTCACTTTATGACCATGCGTCGCCTTGCCGAGCATGCGAATATTGGCACCGGCGCAAAATACATTATCCTTGCCGGACTTGATCACGACGCAGTGCACTTCCGGGTGCTCGAAGCGCAGGCGTTGGATCGCGTCGTTGAGCTCAATGTCGACAGCGAGATCGTACGAATTGAGCTTAAGCTCATAACTATCTGATAGACCGCCGGCGGGATCGACATCCATGATCAGATAAGCAATGTCGCCGTCGTGTTCGACGCGCCAATGGCGGTAGCGCGAGGGATCGGTCCTAAAATCGATTGTCTGCATGACATGCACCCGGCGCCGGGAGCACGCGCCTCTCCCTATGCATTATTTTGCACCACAGTAGCACCCCGGGCGGCCTTTCACAACCACTTAGCCTGGAGCCGGTAGATTCCGGAAACACCAAGTTTCCACTAAGATATTAGCTATTTGGCAGGCTGCACCGCATGAGGCGGTCGGGCAGGATTGCATTTTCATTCTAACTCCTGCATGGTGCTTCGGAAATATATTGCAGACAAGAGGTTATGGCGAAGGCTCTGGCAAAATCCTCGCAACGGCGCGACACCGACGCTTATCTGCGGCAGGTCGGCGAACGCGTGCGCATGCTGCGCAACCAACGCGGCATGACGCGTAAAGCGTTGGTGTTGCACGCGCGGATATCGGAGCGTTATCTGGCCCAGCTCGAGGTTGGAAAAGGCAACTGTTCGATCGTGTTGCTGCGGCGGATCGCTCGCGCCATTGGCGTGCCAGTCGCCCAGATTGTGCAAGAGGGCACGGAGCCAGCGCTCGATCTGGTGCTGCTGTCACAATTCCTCGAACGGCTGCCGCCGAAGGCGCTAGCCGATGCGCGTGACCTGCTGTTGCAGCATTTCAGTGACCCCTCGCATGAACAGCGCCGCCGTCGTGTCGCGCTGATCGGCCTGCGCGGCAGCGGCAAATCCACGCTTGGGCGTCTGTTGGCAGAACGCCTGAACGTCCCATTCATCGAGCTTGATCGAGAGATCGAAAACCGAAGTGGCGCATCGCTGAGTGAAATTTTCGATATGTTCGGTCAGGACACCTTTCGCCGCGCTGAACGGGAGGCACTTGACGACGTGTTGCGGCGGCATCAGCATTTCGTCATCGCCACCAGCGGCAGCATTGTGACCGAGCCGGGAACGCTCGAATTGCTGCTATCCTCCTGCTTCACGGTGTGGGTGCGTGCTGAGCCGGAAGACTATATGAAGCGCGTGATGGCGCAGGGTGACATGCGGCCAATGGCGAAAAGCGCCCGCGCTATGGAGGATCTGATCTCAATCCTGCGGAGCCGCGAGCCGCTCTACGCCAAGGCGGATGCGATTTTGTTGACCAGCGGTAAGACGCCGCAGCAGAATCTCGACGAACTTCTGCTTCTCGCGCACGATCCTTCGTCCCGACCTGCGCGCCGTTCGGCGTGATCAAATCGAAACCACAACACAGGGGCCGGCGATTGCCGGAGTTATGAAGTGAGTGAGCAGATCAAGACCGATGTTCTGATCATTGGTGCGGGGCCAGTCGGCCTGTTTGCGGTGTTTGAGCTTGGCCTGCTCGACATCAAGGCCCACCTTGTCGACATTCTCGACAAAGTGGGCGGCCAATGCGCGGAGCTTTACCCGGAAAAACCGATTTACGATATTCCCGGCATTCCATTCATCACCGGCCATGGTCTGACCGATGCGCTGATGCAACAGATCAAGCCGTTCAAGCCCACCTTCCATCTCAACGAGATGGTGACTACGTTGGAAAAGATCGGGAATCCGCTCTTCCGTCTGCGCACCGACGCCGGCAAAACCTTTGAGGCGAAATGCGTCGTGATCGCCGCCGGCGGCGGCTCATTTCAGCCCAAGCGGCCACCAATTCAGGGTATCGAGCCTTACGAAGAAAAGTCCGTTTTCTACGCGGTGCGCAAGATGGATGCGTTCCGCGGCAAGCGGCTGTTGATCGTCGGCGGAGGCGATTCAGCGCTCGACTGGACGCTCAATTTGCAGCCAATCGCCAAACGTTTGACCTTGGTGCATCGACGTGACGAATTCCGCGGCGCACCCGACAGTGTGAACAAAATGCGCGCGCTGGTCGCAGCCGGCGGCATGGATCTCAAGATCGGCCAGGTGACCGCACTGGAAGGTGCCGACGGCACGCTCTCGGCCTGTTCAATCAAGAGCAATGACGGCACGCTGTCGCGCGTCGAGGTCGATCGCATGCTGCCGTTCTTCGGCCTCACCATGAAGCTCGGCCCCGTTGCCGACTGGGGCCTGAAGATGGAGGACGAACTGATCCCCACCGATACCGGCGCATTCGAAACCAGCATTCCTGGTCTCTTCGCGATCGGCGACATCAACACCTACCCGGGTAAGCTCAAGCTCATCTTGTCCGGCTTCCACGAAGCCGCGTTGATGTCGCAGAAGGCGCACCGCTACGTCTATCCCGAGAAGAAACTGGTCTTTCAGTACACCACCTCCTCGACCAGCCTGCAGAAGAAACTTGGCGTCGCCTGACGCCAAAAACCCCATGCCGAAAATTACCTACATCGAACATGACGGGGTCAAGCACACCGTTGAAGCTGAGCTCGGTGCCACCGTGATGGAGACAGCCCTACGCAACGACGTTGCCAGCATCGTCGCCGAATGTGGTGGCAGTTGCACCTGCGCTACGTGCCTGGTGCACGTGGACGAAGCATGGAGCGCAGTCGTCGGCCCTCCTTCGGCCGAGGAGGAAGAGATGCTCGACAGTGCGTTTGAGGTGAAACCGACGTCGCGGCTATCATGTCAGATCAAAGTGACAGAAGCGCTTGACGGGCTGATCGTTTATACGCCGGCCTATCAGGGCCGTTGACCCGAGGAAAGAACGCAGCACGCGAGTCGTACTACGCCAAGAATTAACCTGGACGTTCAACTCGCGTGTCGATTTCGTTGCGGAGAGCTCCGAAATCGATCGGTTTGGTCAAAAGTGTATCAGCGCCACCCTCAAGCGCTTTCTGTTTCGTTTCCGCATCACCGTAGGCGGTGATCATGATAATTGGAACATCCGGTCGCATGGCCTTTGCCTTGGGTAACAGCTCAAGGCCGCTCATCCCCGGCATGTTGATGTCGGAGAGGATCAGAATAAGTGAAGCCGCACGCGCTTCGCTGATACAGTGCAATGCCGCCGGAGCGGACTGCGCAAATTCCATGGTAAAGCGGCCGGCACGGATATCGCGCCGGAACTGCTGGCGAAACAGCAACTCGACGTCAGGTTCATCGTCGACCACGAGAATGAGAAAATTCACGCGCGTCCTCCGAGTGTTGCAAGCGATGCTGCGCTGCGCGGAAGTATGATCTTGAATTCCGTAAATTCGCCGGGCTGCGTATCAACTTCGATAGATCCGCCATGTTGCTTGACGATGATGTCATGACTGATCGAAAGGCCAAGTCCCGTGCCTTCTCCGGCCGGCTTGGTTGTGAAGAACGGATTGAACATCCTCTCTTTGACCTCGGGCGGAATACCGGTGCCGTTGTCGCGAATCCTGATTTCAACGCGATCCCCGAGATCCTTGGTCACGGCGGCCAGGATCGGCTCATAGTCACTGCCATTTTCTTCCGTTTTACGCTTCGTCGCCGCGTAGAAACCGTTCGAAATAAGATTGAGGAGAACGCGCGTAATCTCTTGCGGGAACAGATCAACCTCGCCGGCCCTCGGATCAAAGGATTTTTGCAAGGTAATGTTGAAGCCTTGCTTCTCGGCGCGCGCTCCATGATAGGCGAGATTGAGGCTCTCTTCGACGATGTTGTTGATATCCATGGGCCGATGCTCTCCGGAGCCCTGCCGCGAGTGCAACAACATGTTCTTGACGATCGAGTCAGCGCGCTTGCCGTGCTGTACGACCTTGTCGAGATTGCCCTGAAGCATGTCGGCGATCTCGCCTACTTCAGTTTGCAGCTTCTTGTCGAGCTTGGCCGCAGCAAGCGCCTCGCGCAATTCGTCAATCAGTTCGACCGAGACGGACGAGAAATTGTTGACGAAATTGAGCGGGTTCTTGATCTCATGTGCAATGCCGGCGGTCAGCTGGCCAAGTGAGGCGAGCTTTTCCGTTTGGACCAGGCGATCCTGGGCGGTGCGTAGCTCGTCAAGAGAGCTTGCCAGCTCACGGGTGCGCGCCTCCACGCTCTCAAATAGCCTTGCGTTTTGTATCGCCAGGACCGATTGCGCGCCGAAAGTTTGCAGCAGTTCGATCGTACCCTTGGAAAATTCGCCAGGCTGCCGACGCCGGACAACAAGTGCACCGACAATCTGGTCGGCGCTGAGAAGCGGCACGATTAGCAATGCGCGGAAGCCGGCGCGGACGATCACATCGAGCGTGGCAGAGGGATCCTCTTTAATATCCGGAATTTGCAGCGGCATCCGCCGTAGAGCAGCTTCGCCGATCGACGTCTCCCCGATCCGGATATGGCGGTCCCTGATTTCAGCGACCGCAGACTCTTCCAGTCCATGCGTCGCCCTTAGCCTGAACTCCTGGGCGACATCGTCGAACACGTAGATCGCGCCCGCTTCAGTACTGGAAAGCTGGGTCGCCTTGGCGACAATGGTGGTCAAGACGGTTTCAAGGTCGACGGTTGAGTTCACCGCCTGCGACACCTCTCCAAGCGCACGCAGCTCACCGACCGATTGCGCAAGTTCGCCGGTTCGAGCCTGAAGTTCGTGAAGCAGTCGCGTGTTTTCGATGGCGATCACGGCCTGCGCCGCAAAATTCGTCACCAATTCGATCTGCTTTTCAGTGAAGGGACGCACTTCCTGCCGGTAGATGGCAAAAATACCGATCAGCTCATTCTCCTTGAGCATCGGTACGTCCAGCAGTGTGCGGAAACCTCCGAGGTCAACGGCAGCGACAAAGACGGGCTCGCGAGCGATATATGCAGGCTCCGCCCTGACGTCTACAACATGGACTGTCTGTTTTGACTCGACGACACGAGCGAAGGCTGTTCGTGAGCCCGGTTGCCGCGAACCCTTCTGCCAGAATTCCGCAAATGCCGGCGGCACACCATACATTGATGCGGCATAAATGCTGCCGTTTTCGTAACGAAACAGAACGCCAAAACTCGCTTCGCAGATGCGAACCGCATTGGCAAGCATTGCCTCGAACACCGGCTCCAGTTCGCCGGGCGAACTTGAAATGACTTTCAATACCTCGGATGTCGCAGTTTGTTGCTCCAACGCCTCGCTCAAGGCTTGAGTGCGTACCTCGACTTTCTTTTCCAGGCCGGTATAGGACTCTTGCAGACGCCCAGCCATGTCATTGAATTGATCGGCGAGTGCCTCGAGCTCATCACCAGTGTTGACTGAGATACGTTGCGACAGGTCGCCGCTGCCCAGCCGCGCAGCGCCTGTCCGTAAAGCCTGGATCGGAACAACCATTCTACGCGCAAGGAAAATGCCGGCGAGTGCAGCGAGACAAAGTGCGGCAAAAAGCACAAGGAGAGAGCGTTGCATCGAGGCGATCAGTGGTTGGTACGCCTCCTCCACCGGCAGTTCGACGAACACTGTCCAGCCAAGCGGCACGACGGGCGCAAATGCAGTGAGAACCTGACGGCCCTGAATATCGGTCGCCGTCTGGATCTCTTCCGCCGAAGTGCCGGTCGCACCTTTTTGTGCCGCCTGAATTTGGGCAAGGCGCGTCATGTCTGTGTTTCGCAGAACCAGGCTAATGTCGGGATGGGCGATCAAACGTCCTCGCGAATCCACCACATAGGCCTGACCGTGTTCGCCAACCTTGATTTTCGAAACGACATCCCAAATGAGCTTGAGATTGACTTCCGCGATGCTCACACCGGCATCGCGCCGCGTACCGGCAAGCGACAGCGTCATGTAGGGTTCTGATTCCCGGCGAAAATAAACCGGGCCGTAGTAGACTTTGTTTTTCACCGCTTCGGCAAATTTTGGTTCTTTCGACAGATCGAGTCCGCTGCCCACAACATCCATGGCCAGTCGCGACACCCGCAGCTGCTCTTTGCCACTCGCATCGACCTGCGAAAGCTCGGTGATCGCCGGAACCTGACGCAGCAAGCGCAGCGCATCGAACCGTCGTTGCTCGATTGTCTCGACAGACCAGAGCAGCTGAGTTGTCCAGCCGACCTGACTTTCGATCTCCTTGATGAATTGCCCTATTTTGGTCGCCGCAGATTCGGCCTGCTCATGCTGCACCTGGATCAGCGCATCTTTGTGTTGCCGGTAGGAAACCCATATTTCGAAAAGGCCGTTCGTCACGAGGGCAACACAAACCACCGCCACGAACAGCGCGGCATATTTCAGGAAGAGGCGGCTGCGGATTTTATGACGCGCCGGTGGGTCAGCCTGGACCGTTGTGGCTTGGTCCGTCATCCGACTATCTCGTCGGCATGCGCGAAGAGCGTCGGAGGCATCGTGCGGTCGAGCACCTTGGCCGTTTGAGATTGATCACCTGACCCCCCAGGCTCGGGAAGGTATCGTACCCGTTCAAACTACCACACCGGAAGGGGTCCGGGTGACGTCTGCGTGGTTTTGAAGCTCGAAATCAGCGGCTGCAATGGGCCCTAGGTCATCCAATACGCGCAGAGGTCCCCGGCGCCGTGCCGGAGACCTCGTCAAACCGAGTTACGATGAAATTCTAAAGAAGCCAAATCTATTCAAACAGGGAGTTTAGCCATCACAGACCGACAGACCGGTGCAAGCCCCGAGGGTAAAACTTGTCTTCTCTTTCGCACTACCAGCTGCAATCTCCAGCGCCTCATCGCAGAATCCGCCGATGAGGAGGTCTTCTTCATTCCCGTCAAGTCCGAGGGTCTTGTCGCACATGGTATCGGTCCTTTCTTTGCACAAGCTTCCGTTCGGGCTTGGGCCTTGCCGACCGGAAGTCAATATTCGCCCTGCCGACAAGATAGGATGGCAGGCAAGTTACCACTGTGACTTGGGTCACATAACAGACGATTTTTTCTGACGGTTGAGATCAACAAGGGCGCCGGGCATACCCTGCAACCGGGTTTTTGGATTTTTGATAGTACCGCTAGTCCATCGTGAGCCGTGTGCCGGTCGCTCCGTTCAAAAGTCGCCTGAGATGGAACGCCGCAAGTTGGTCGTCCCGGTACTTGCCGACGTGGGCCGCGAAGGCGGCAATTGCTCCGGGATCGCCAGCCTCCAATTGAGAAAAGGCGTCGAGATAACTTTTTGTGGCGGCACTTTTAAATTTTTCCGCACGAAGCGGTTCGAAGGCGCGCATTGCCTCGGCCCTGCCTCTCAGCACGAGATCCCCGATCGGTCGCCCGCGGAAGTCCTTTACGGATTGCGCGAGGGCCGCACTTACACAAATGCGGGTGCCAAGTTGCTTATTGGCAGTTTCGAGTCGCGCCGCAACGTTAATAGTGTCGCCGTAGGCAGTGTAATCGAAGAACCGGCCTCCCCCGAAATTACCGACGATCGCCGGTCCCGCGTGGACTCCAATGCGGGTTACTCCCAGTGCGATGCCCTTTTTTTGACAGCGCTCGCGAAATGACTCGGAAAATTCGTCCAATGACAATGCGCAGGCAACCGCACGTGCGGCATGATCCGGTTGTTCTCCCGGCGCTCCGAATAGGACGTGCAAAGCGTCTCCAACAATTTTGGCGACCGTGCCATCCTGAGCGAATACGATATCTGTCATACCGGTGAGGTATTCATTGAGAAGTGGTCCGAGGACGGTCGGTTCCAATGTCTCTACCAGTGCAGTGAAGCTTTCGATATCAGTGAATAGCGATGCGATCTCGCGGCGTTTTCCGGCGAGATCGACCGCGTCTGTGTCGCTGGCGAGACGCTGGACAAGATTTGGCGAAAAGTAGCGGGACAGAGAGGCATAGGCCCGCTCCGCTGAAGCCTGTCGCGCGCGCGCTTCCCGCAAGGCTTCGATATGGCGGATAGTCTTGGCAATCGTCGTTTCCAAATCGATGAAGTCGATCGGCTTGGTTACAAAATCAAATGCGCCGCGGTTCATTGCGGTGCGGATATTGGTCATATCACCGTAAGCTGAGACAATTACAGTCGATATACGGTCATCGCTTTCCTGCAATTTCTGCAGAAGCGACAACCCATCCATCCTCGGCATATTGATATCGGTAACCACCAAATCGATGTCGCCATTCGCCTTCAATGTCGTAAGAGCGTCAACGCCGTCCCGAGCGAACAGAAAGTTGATCGTTCCGTCCCGAATTTGGTGACGAAACTTCTGGAGGACGAGAGCCTCCAAATCCGGTTCATCGTCTACGACCAGGACACGAGCAGTCATGCAACACGTTCAACCCGCATTTTGATCTCGTTGCGAAAAATCAAAAAATTGATTGGTCCGTAAAAAGAGCTGGAGCGTCGTCCTCGGGCACGTGCGCAATCCCACAGGCACATCGGGTGCTTTCGCTTCGGCCCGGATTTCTTCGCGTTTTTTCATAGGCCCCCGGGCGAACTGCGCTAATACTTAACCCATTGCAGCATGCTTTTTGGGGGTTGGGAACTGGCACGCGCGTAAATATGATCGGTAGCAAGCCTGGATAGGGTGCGCGACGAACAAAGCACGGCGATCACGGCCCTCGCCATCAATGCAGGAAAGCTTAGTGCTCGATGTCGTCGTCCGAAAGGACACGCAAAGCGGCGCCATCGACATCGCTATATTGGCCGCTGCGCAGTGCCCACAAGAAGGCAAAAAGGCCAAGTAGCCCTAGCCCCAGCGCCATTGGCACCAGATAGATCAGGACGTTCACGGCGTTCGACCTCCAGCACGGAGTGCATTCAACGTCACCAGCAGCGAGGAGCCCGACATCGCCAGAGCGGCGATCAACGGTGTCACCGCGCCGGCTATGGCGACGGGAACCGCGATCGCATTATAGATCGCGGCGAGCCACAGGTTTTGCGTCATCAACACCCGTGCGCGCCGGGCGATCACCATGGCGTCGAGCACCGGCTTAAGCCGCTCGCCCAGAAAAACCGCATCCGCCTGCGCTTGCGTCACGTCAGTTGCGCTGATGGGCGATAGCGAGACGTGCGCGGCCGCGAGAGAGGGTGCGTCATTGAGGCCATCGCCAACCATGAGCACCCGGCTGCCACGCGCCTTCCATTCTTCGACGCACCTGATTTTGTCTGCCGGCTTCATACTGCCTTGCCAATACTCAATGCCAAGTGCGCGAGCAATTGGCGCCACTGCCTCGGGATGGTCGCCGGAAAGAATTCGTAAGTCCAGGCCGCGTTCACGCAGTGACTTGACTACATCTACTGCGTCAAGACGAAGCTTTTGAGAGATTGTGATGACGCCGAAGCGTTTTCCATGACGAAAGCAAATCGCCGACGCGCTCGACGTGTTTTCCGTCACCACATCGCAGAATTCGGGGCTGCCAAGGCGTGCCTCAACACCGTCGATAATCGCGTACACGCCCTGCCCTGGCTCTTCTACCGCGCCATCGAAAGCCATGCGCACCTCAGCTTCGCGCGACAATGCGACGGCGAGTGGATGACGGCTCGACAGCGCCAACCGTGCCGCCATTTGAAGCAATCCGGGGTCGAGGATAGCGATATTGGCCACACGTGGTTCCGGCAGCGTGAGGGTGCCGGTCTTGTCAAAAACGATGGTGTCGGCTTCGGCCAACCGCTCGATGGCATCGCCAGCGTTTAGGATCACGCCGGCGCGGAACAGCGCGCCGGAAGCAACCACCTGTACTGCCGGGATCGCCAACGCCAACGCGCATGGGCAGGTAATTATGAGCACGGCAATCGCCGTCACCAAGGCGTCGTGCAGAGACGCGCCGGCGACAAGCCAGCCGGCCAAGGTCAAGGCGGCGGTCAGATGCACAACCGGCGCGTAAATGCGAGATGCACGATCAGCCAGTCGTATCGCGCGCGATTTCGCGCCAGCCGCCTTTTCCAATAGTTTTTCGATTTCGTCGATCAGTGTGGCACCGCCAGCGGCGGTCACTTTCAGCGTCAGGGCGCCGGAATAGTTCACGCTGCCCGCATAAACAGCTGCACCAGACGCGACCTTGCGCCGGGCTGTTTCGCCTGTGATCAGGCTTTCGTCGATCTCGGAATTTCCACCCAGGATCGTGCCATCGGCCGGCACGCGCTCACCCGGTTTGACGAGGATTCGGTCGCCACCTTTCAGCGCTGCCACCGGGACACTCACCAACTCACCGACGGCAAATCGATGCGCGGAGTCCGCCTTCAATGCGGCCAGGTTGCCGGCGACCGCGCGTGTCTTACGGCGCATGGCGTGATCGAGTGCGCGCCCCACCAGCAGAAAAAACAGCAACATGATGGCGGAATCAAAATAGGCGTGCTTGGCGTGGTTGGCTGTTTCCACCACCGACATCCCGAGTGCCAGGATGACGCCAAGCGAAATCGGCACATCCATGTTGAGTGCGCGCGACCTGAGTGCGCGCCAGGCGCTTGCAAAAAATGGCTGCCCCGCATAGGCAGCCGCCGGAAGAGCGATCAGGGCCGAGGCCCAATGGAAGAAGTCGCGCGTTTCCGGGGTGATATCGGTGACATTGCCCGACCACACCGACACCGACAGCAACATCACATTCATAGCGGCAAAGCCGGCGACGGCCAGGCAGCGCGTGAGCCGGCGCGCCTCTGCCGCCTCCTCTTTTTCGGCACGTAGCGGCACGAATGGATGGCCGTGATAACCGGTCGCTTCCAACACCTTCAGGATCTGAGAGGGCTGCACGGCACCATCCGCCCAAGCAACGTGCAGGCGGCGATTTGTGTAGTTGAGGCGTGCCTCGGTAACGCCGGGCAGGCTTTTCACCGCGCTTTCGATGCGTCCGATGCAAGCGCCGCAAGCAATTCCCTCAACCGCCAGTTCCATGCCAAGCGTGCCGTCGCCGGCCGGCTTGGTGTAGAGCGAGAGGTCAAGCGCCTCGGTCATCAGGTCACCTTAAAGTGACGCGGCTATGCGAACGGAATACACGGGCATCGCCGCGGTAGAGATCGACAATCAACCCCCATTGGCCGGCTTGGGCTTGCACTTCGCCGTGAAATTGACCGGTGCCGGTCCCGTTCAGAGCGAAAATGCGGTCAAGCCGTTCGTTCGCGGGGTGGGCAAGCCGTGCGCGGGCGGTCAGCCCCGCCAGCAACGCACCTTTGGCATCGCGCGCGGAAATATCGAGCACGGCCGCACCAGCGTTATCGCGGGAAAGCTTGCCGCCGATCTGCCAATGCAACGCGTCTTGCTGTTCCGCCCTGGCAACGTCCTGCTCGAACATCAGGCCAGCCTGATAGGAGCTTGAGGTTTCCACTCCGCCGAAGGTCGACGTCGCCGCCTTGACCAGCACTCCGTTGACCGCAAACACCACGCCGAAAAAGCCAAGCAGGCAGAACAGGACGTGCTTGCCGGTCAATTCGCGTTTTTTGCGAGGGGTGCGCATTACTGCCTCCCATCATGGTCCGAAAAAGTGATCGCGCATTTCGGCGACCTCACCTGAATCGATGTCGATCAGTTTGAAAAGAATCGAAGTCGAAGGCGCCGGCGCAGTGTTGCTGTAGTCGGTCACTACGACGCGCACTTCCTTGGTCTGGTCGGGTCCAACCGAGATCAGCTGACGTCCGTCGGCGCGCGGCGGCAGGCCGACGAAATCCACCAGCGTCGATGGCAGACCGTCGACGCTGACGATGAAGTCACGGTACTTCAGCTGTTTGTTTACGATGCGAATGGTGTAGCCGTTGCGCAACGCGCCGTCGGATAGCCGCACATACATCGGATTGCGGTCGTGGATGACGCTGATGCCTTCGCTGTCGCGCGTCGCGAGCGTGTAGATCATTACGCCACCGACAATGGCGATGATAGCGGCATAAAGCGCGGTACGGGTCCGCACGAGCTTATAGAAGGCGGGCTTGCCTTCTATACGTTGCTTGATATTGAGATCGGTATCGTAGGCAATCAGGCCGGTCGCGCGGCCAAGTTTGCGCATAACTACATCGCAGGCATCGATGCAAAGGCCACACTGTATACAGCCGAGATTGGCGCCGCCGCGGATGTCGACACCAGTCGGGCAAACATGCACGCACTGCAGACAATCGACGCAGTCGCCGGCCGGTTGCTTTTGTGCACGCAATTGCTCGGCTTTCTTGGCGGAGCAGCGCGGCTCGCCGCGATCGTAGCGATAGGTAACGTTGAGCGCGAATTCATCAGTGAGTGCGGCCTGGATGCGCGGCCACGGGCACATATAAAGACAGACCTGCTCGCGCATATGGCCGGCGAGCGAATATGTGGTGAGTGTGAGAATGCCGATCCAGGCGTAGGCAATGAGCGGCGCTTGACCGGTGGCAAGATCTTTCACCAAGGTCGGCGCGTCAGCGAAATAGAGCACCCAGGCGCCGCCCGTCCACCATGCCACCATCAGCCAGAGGAAATGTTTCAGGCCCTTGCGGGCGTACGTTCCTGCCGTCCACTTACGGACATCGCGCTGCATATGCTCGCGGCGGTCGCCCTCGACCAGGCGTTCGATCGCAAAGAACAGGTCGGTCCAAACCGTCTGCGGGCAGAGATAGCCACACCAAATGCGGCCGGCGACCGCGTTCATCAGGAACAACACTATCGCCGCAAGAATGAGCAGCCCGGTGAGGTAATAAACTTCCTGCGGCCATATCTCGATAAAGAAGAAATAGAAGCGACGATTGGGGAAATCGATCAGCACGGCCTGTGACGGTGCGTTGGGACCGCGGTCCCAGCGCACGAACGGCAACAGGTAATAGATTGCGAGGGTGATGGCGAGCACCGCCCATTTGATGTTGCGAAACCTGCCGTGCACGCTCTGTGGATAAATATTTCGTCTTGGCGCATAGAGTGGAATGTCATCATCCGGCGGCGCTTCGCCGACTTCCGCCTCGGCGACCAAACGCGCAAGAGCCGGCGCACCTGGCGCAGGCTGATCGAGCGACATCATTCGCACTTGCGCGGTCATTTTTCTCCGCCGCCGAAACTGTAAACATAGACAGTCAACGCCTTGATGATCGGTTCGCTGAGACGGCCATTCCAAGCCGGCATCACGCCGCCGCGTCCGTTCTGGATGCCTTGCACGATGGTCGCCTTGTCAGGTCCGTAGAACCAGATCTTGTCGGTGAGATTTGGCGACCCGAACTCGCGATTGCCCTTCCCCTCCGCTCCGTGGCAGGCCGCGCAATTATCGGCAAACACCTTCTTGCCCAGCGTGAAATCGGCCCCGGGCTCGGTGGATAGACCTGAAAGCGAGCGCACATAATCTGCCACCGCCGAAATCTCATTGGGCTTCAGAATATTGTCACGGCCGAATGCTGGCATATTGCCCTGGCGGCCTTTTTCGTCGCCGGCGCGCGCGCCGTAGCGAATGGTCCGCTCGATATCGGCGAGCTTGCCACCCCACAGCCAGTCATCATCGTTGAGATTGGGATAGCCCTTGGTGCCTCCGCCTCCCGCGCCGTGGCATGGCGCGCAATTATCGGCAAAGGCCACCCGTCCTTGTGCGCGGGCAAAGTCAAGCAACTGCTGATCTGCGGCAATTTCGGCAAGCGAAGCAGTGGTGAGCTTTTCCATCATCGGCCCGCGCTGGCGCTTGAGCGAGTCGAGGTCCTCCACCACTGCACTGCGTGTATGCCAGCCGAAAACACCTTGCGTGGAATTAGTCAGCAGCGGCCACGCTGGATAAACGATCCAGTAGCCGAGCGACCAGACAATGGTGATGTAGAACAACCACAGCCACCACCGCGGCAGCGGCGTATTCAATTCGCGCAAGCCATCCCATTCGTGCCCGGTGGTCGCGGTGCCGGTCAGCGCGTCGATTTCCTTATGTTCTTCGGCCACCGTTCAATCCTCCCGCAGTGGAATGCGCGATGCTTCATCGAATTGCTTCTTGCGCGAAGGCCACAGCGCATAGACCACTACAAGCACGAAGATAACGACGAAATATGCAAGGCCCCAGGTCTGGGCAAATTCGGCCACAGCGCGATATGTCGGATCCATTGCGTTCACCGGATGTTGGCTCTGTCGTCGTAGAGCTTGAAGTCGACCTGTGTTCCGAGCATCTGCAGATAGGCAATTAGAGCGTCGGCTTCGGTGATGCGTGCCGGGTTGCCGTCGAAGTCGCGTGCGTTCACTTTCGGATAGCGCTTGGCGAGACTGCCGGCCTCAGGGCTGTCGTTGGTCGCCTGCGCCACCACGTCGACAGCGGCGTTTGCGATCATGTCTGCAGAATAAGGGACGCCCAGGAGCGCCTGCACCTTCAGATCCTGCGCGATGTGCGCGAAATCGAGGTCGGTTTCGACCAACCAAGAATAGCCCGGCATGACCGAACCCGGCACCACTGAACGCGGACTCTTCAAATGGTCCCGTTGCCAATCGTCGGAATACTTGCCGCCGACACGGGCGAGATCCGGCCCAGTGCGCTTGCTGCCCCACTGGAACGGCTTGTCGTACATGCTTTCAGCGGCAAGGGAATAATGACCATAGCGTTCAACCTCATCGCGCAACGGCCGGATCATCTGCGAATGACACAAATAACAGCCTTCGCGTACGTAGATGTTGCGCCCGGCAAGTTCGAGCGGCGTATAGGGCCGTACGCTATCGACTTTCTCGATCGTATTCTTCAGATAGAAGAGAGGCACGATTTCAACGAGACCGCCGATCGCGATCACGGTCAGGATGCCGATCACGAGGACGATCGAGTTCTTTTCGAAAATGGCGTGTCTAGACCAGAGTGACATCGCGATCTCCCCTATTCTGCCGGTGCCAGCCTCAAGCCGGCCGGCGCGGCGGAGGTCGCCGAATTTACGGTTTTCCAGAGATTAAAGGCCATCAGCAATGCCCCGGCGAGGAACAGCAGGCCCCCGAGGGCGCGAATGACGTAGAATGGATGCATCGCTTCCACCGTTTCGACGAAGGAGTATTCAAGGAAGCCGAGGTTGGTGTAGGCGCGCCACATCAGGCCTTGCAGAATTCCCGACACCCACATCGCGCTGATGTAGAGCACGATGCCGATGGTCGAGATCCAGAAGTGCCAATTGACAAGCTTGAGCGAATAGAGCGGCCGATTCCACAGCCACGGAATGAGACAGTAGAGAGCGCCGAACGAAATGTAACCGACCCAGCCGAGTGCACCGGAATGCACGTGGCCGATAGTCCAGTCGGTATAGTGCGACAACGAATTGACGATCTTCACCGACATCATCGGCCCTTCGAAGGTCGACATGCCGTAGAAGGCGACCGACACCACCATCATGCGCAACACTGGGTCGGTGCGCAGCTTGTCCCACGCGCCGGATAGCGTCATGATTCCGTTGATCATGCCGCCCCAAGACGGCATCCACAGCATCACTGAGAATGTCATGCCGAGAGTTTGAGCCCAGTCAGGCAACGCCGTGTAGTGCAGATGATGCGGGCCAGCCCAGATGTAAAGAAAGATCAGCGACCAGAAGTGGATGATGGACAGGCGGTAGGAATAGACCGGCCGGTCCGCACGCTTCGGGATGAAGTAGTACATGATGCCGAGAAAGCCGGCTGTGAGGAAGAAGCCGACTGCGTTGTGTCCGTACCACCACTGCACCATGGCATCCTGCACGCCGGACCAGACGATGTAAGACTTCGGGGAGAACAGTGAGAGCGGTACCGATGCGTTGTTGCCGAGATGCAGGACAGCGATAGTGACAATGA
Organism: Pseudolabrys sp.; assembly: GCA_035519415.1. Lineage (GTDB taxonomy): Bacteria > Pseudomonadota > Alphaproteobacteria > Rhizobiales > Xanthobacteraceae > Pseudolabrys. The sequence continues at coordinate 26,330 of DATIWJ010000042.1, read as the reverse complement.
AGGCGAGATAGAACCAGTTGGCGACGTAAATGTGCGGCTCGCTTCGGCGCATGATGGTGCCGAGATAGATGAGGAAATAGGCGACCCATACAACGGTCAGCAACAGGTCCGAATACCATTCAGGCTCGGCATATTCCTTCGACTGGGTAATGCCAAGCAGATAGCCCGTGCCAGCGATTACGATAAAGAAGTTGTAGCCGAGCACGACAAACCACGGCGCGATCTCGCCGGCGAGCCGCGCCCGGCAGGTGCGCTGCACGACATAGAGCGAGGTGGCGAGCAGCACATTGCCACCGAAGGCGAAAATCACCGCCGAAGTGTGTAGCGGGCGCAGGCGACCAAATGTGATCCACGGTAGGTCGAAATTGAGAACCGGAAACGCCAATTCAAGCGCGATGTAGAGCCCGACAGTGAACCCGGCGATACCCCAGAATACCGCAGCGACGCTCGCGAACTTGACCGGACCCATGTTGTAGTTGGGCTTACCGTCTATGGTAAGGGGCGCAGCGTCAGCCGGACGGTCGTAGTAGCGATTGATGATGGCAAACACCGCCGCAATGCTGGCAGCAGTAAAAAGGTAGGCATGGAAAGCATATTCCGCAGTGAACGCTTTTGCGGCGACGACAATGGACAGGAGCGCCAACGCTGCGAAGGCAAGCGCGGACCCTCCTTCGCCGAACGTCATGGTTTTCGGTGTAGCTTGCGCGCTGGCCATGCTGTTGCGTCCGTTTTTTGGCGGAAAAATCCCGGCAATCGGAAACAATTTATCTCGCGAAGCCTCGCTTTCCTTGATGCAAGTCAAATGAGAGTGGCCCTTGCGGCGCTTGCTGCAAAACAGAATGCCTAAAAATGCGCCAACTGCGACGCTAGCGAACACGCTAGGATGTGCTCGGCAATCTGAACTCTTCGTCCGTGGGAATCACGAAAAGCTTCACCCGGCGTTGCGGGCGCGAGATAAGTGAGTCGATGGCCAGCGCAATGAGTCGATCGTATTTCGGCCGATGGTTGGCCAACCTGAACGCTGAACGTAGTCAAGACCCTGTCGTACGCGCGGACCCTTTTATCACGAAGCTTTTGCCTGAGGTTTTTTCGGAACCTCTCGAAGGTGCCCATCGAGGCCAAAAAGCTTTGCAAGCTCGCTCATTCTTTTCTTTTCTTCAGCAGACAATTCGCCGCGCGCACTCAGTACCTGTTTGATCAAGTCGTAACCTTTTTCACGAGTTTCGGCGTCAGAAGGCAGCATTGACGGAATTGCGGCGAGGGCCGCTTCTTGATCGATCAAAAGGATGTTGAACTGCTCACGAACGAGTTCTTTGAATTCCACAATGGGAATATCGCCATGCGCTTCGCGGATTCGACGGGCCAATTCAAAACCGCGTTCATCGACTGCGGCGCGGCTCATCCCCGCATAAATGAGACCGCGGATAATGACGGCGCGGAGACCGCCGGCGGGAATATGCGATTTGAGTTCAGCAATCCGCTTTTGCAAAAGCTCTCGATGCAAAGGACTTTTGGGCGCTTTTCGCAGACGGTGGTTGGCGGCGGGATCGACGCCGACCGCCGCCTGTAGTGTCGGGGAGCCATAGACCGCGAGGAATGTCCGCTCAGCCAGCATCTCGCTTGTATCGCGCCACGCGTCGAGCATGGCAACGACCTGATCGGAAAAGTTCTCCTGCATCGCGGCAAAAGCATTGTCGCTCGCCAGACTTTTGCGGTTCTTGTGAATTTGTTCTGCTAGCGCAGCGACCGGAGCCATAGCCGGGTTCTGATCGGAGAAGAGCTCGTATTGCAGGCGAAGGGGATGGCAATTCCGCATCCAGTCCGCCACCGGCGCATTAACCAGCGCCCGCACCATGGGCTGCATAAAAGTCCGGTAAAGGGCGAGATTTGTCTCGGAAACGCGCGCAGCTGCTGCAAAGCGGCGCTCGTCAGCCATGTCGTTGCCACCAAGCGCGCGAATGTCATCCAGCGTTCTCATCTCGCACCGCATCACCCAATTGCCGCTGGCGAGGTCGGGATTGACTGTGTTTTCGCTCTTGTTCTCGAAAACGGCCTCGTAGAGACCGGGCGGCAGTGTATCGATCAAGTCGATATTGCTCGAAAACTCGCCATGTTCCTTTTTTGCGACGCCGCCCGAAACAAAGATACCGAGATGGCCTACTGATTCATGAATGGTGTAAACGATAGTTTGTCCATAGGATCTGATCTCGTCGACATTCTCATATAGATCGAGGATCCATCCGAGCGCCTGTTGTGGCGGGGTGATGTTGTCGCCTTTCGAGCAAAACACGACAATTGGCGAACGGATGTTGCGAAGGTCGATGGTCGTGCCATCAGATGTTTGGATCTGCCCGGCAGCAAGCTTGTTGCCGATGAACAGCTCGTCGACAATGAACTGAATCTCCTCCGCATTCAGGTTGACGTGCCCTCCCCACCACCGCTCGAATCCCATGTAACGCTGAGCTTCTGTGTCGATCTTCGAATAGAGGTTGTATTGCTTGGTCCAAAGCGTATTTGCGGGATTTTGATTTTCGAAATTCTGTACCAGCCAGGCGCCATCGAATTTGCCGTGACCGAGGTCACTTGCAAGCGCAGTGAGCCAACTTCCGCCCAGCAGGCCGCCCGAATAGCGCATTGGATTTTTACCGTGCACGCCTGCCCAGTACGAAAGGGGCGATCCGGCAACGATGATGGGGCCGAACAATTCGGGGCGAATGGCGGCCAGCATCATCACCGCCCATCCCGCTTGGCAATTTCCGATCACGCATGGCTTGCCACTGGCCTGGGGGTGTGCGGCCGTGACCTTTTCAGTGAAAATCGCTTCGGCGCGAGCGATATCTTCGATCGTCTGCCCTTCAACAGGATCCGGAAGGAAGCCGATAAAATAACACGGGTGTCCGGCCTTGAGCGCCACGCCGATTTCACTGTCGGCCTTGAAGCCGCCAATACCAGGACCGTGTCCGGCGCGCGGATCCACGACAATGAACGGCCGCAGCTTCGGATTGATTTCGATGCCCCCGGGCGGGACGACGCGGACAAGAGCATAGTTTACGGGCCGGTCGAGCGTACGTCCGTCAACGATCAGCTCGACTTTATAGTCGAGCACATGAGGAGCAGTCTCCGCCATGTGCTCGCGGTATTGATTCCCTCGCTGACGCATCACGTCCCAAAACAGAACGCTGCGTTGAGCCGCGTCGACCATGTACTCGATCGCGGGCGCGAATATGCCAAAAGGCACCACATTCCAGTCTGTTGAGGAAGAGGTTTTTTGCGCTGACGGCATTGTTCGGCTCCTTTACTACTTCGTGGGCCTTCGAACGGATCACGATACAAGACCGCCCGCGCAAAGCCACATTGATGGGGTTCACTCGCGTGTCGATATTCATCGAGAGCGCTTCGGACCCCGGTCCGCAGATCAGTTTTCTTCTTGGTCGAGCGAATAGCTTCGGACAGCCGTTTGTTTTTTCTAGCGCTTAAAGGTGGCTGTCCATTGATGCAGATCAATGAACCGAAAAAGCGCGACGAGCATCATTTAAATCAGCTGCGCAGAAAAGAAAGGTATCAGGTTATGGCAAGCAAAGACACGGCAAGTTCAACAGCTTCAAAGGCGGGTACGCCTCCATTTCTTATGAATTGGGGACAGGATCGAACCGAGTCCGCTTTGGCATTGCAAAAGGCGATCTTGGAATCATACGAGCAGACCAGCCGCGCTTGGCTTGATCGCATGCAGTCGGAAGTCTCCCTATGGTCGGATCTGGCTAACAAGTTGAGTGCCACGCGGACCGTCCCGGAAGCACTGGAAACCTGTACGAAATGCGTTTCCCAGCGGATGCAAATGGCCGCCGACGATGGACGCCGGCTCGTTGAGGAAGCTCAACAAATTACACAAAAATTCGCTAAATCTTTGGGCAACGGGGGGCCGACCGCGAGCACTTGAGAGCCCCCAACAAAGTATGCCTTGCGAGACAGGAGGACGCCGATGGAACAAGGACGTGACACGCAAGGCGTATCGGTGAAAGGTCAACCGCAGGATTGGGCGAAATTAATTCGCAAGCTGCGGTGGATCGGCATGGACGACGAAGCACACCGCCTGCAAATCGCGGTGTGCAGTCTCCCTCCGGACGAAAGAGGCACCGTTTCAGCCGGACCGTTCAGCACTGACTGAAACGGACATCCGAAACCGTACGAGCGGAACGAGAGATCAGGCTACAGCCTTCTCGCCGCCCTGCTTGCGTTCATCCGGCTCGATCGCGAGTCCCGACACAGGCTCAACCCAGACCAGATGATCTTGTACGGCTTTGACGCCGGACACATTTTCGCAAAGCACCTTCAATGCCGCTCGGTCGCGCTCGTCCAGGATCGTGCCCCAGAGATCGACAATGCCTTTGTTTACGGTAACGTCAACCAGCGCAACTGGCGCCCATTTTTGGCTTTGCAGTTCGGCCAAGATGCTCTTGCGGATATCGAGATCGCTTTGAGCCGGTGCCCGGGCGGCCTTCGCGATCGGAAGCATCGCACGAACCAGATTTGCGCGGCTCACAATACCAACCAGCCGTGCGTCGCGGATGACCGGAACGCGCTTGATCCTGTGGCTTTCCATTAGACTCACAATTGCTTCCACTGAAGCGTCTTCTGAGACGGCAACAGGATTGTCCGACATGACCTCAGCGACTTTGCGGCCATGCGAATGAGTATAATCGGCCGCGGCCCGGCCCGGGCCCAATATCCATTGCAGCCAGCGCTGCCGCTTGCGTTCCGTGCCGGTTTCGGCGCGGCGCAGAAAATCGCCTTCAGTAACGATTCCGATCAATGCACCGGCCGAATTCACCACCGGCAAACCGCTGATGTGATTTTGCAGCATCAGCCGTGCTGCCTCGTAAATGGTCACATCTGGTCCGACCGAGATGACGCGCTGGGTCATGATTTCTCTGGCTTTCATCATACTCTCCTGACGATTGACGGCGTTACCTCTTCGCAGTGTCGCAGGCTCAAAACCTCAAGCATTCAACCGCGCGAGTGCCGATCGATTGCGAAGAACGATTCGGCGCGAAGTCGGCAATGCAATTGCGCAGATATTCTCGAAATGCGTAAGCGTGCGGGACACGGTTTCGATGGTCAGGCCGAGGTAGTCGGCGATATCTTGCCGCGACATTGGCAGTTCGATTTCATTGGCGGCATACCTGCGATTTGCCATTTCCATCAAGAAGCCGGCGACACGTTCCTGTGCGCTTTTGATCAACAGCAAAACGCGGGCCTGGGTGCGTTGCAATTCCACGGCTGTCAGCGCGAGCAATTGGCTCGCCATCTCGGAATCGCAAACCGCTCGCGAGGCAAGCGCCGCGCGCTTGATAATACGAACTGTGGTCGGAGCAAGCGCTTCGGCAGAAAAGCTGTGCTCATCGCCCGCCTCCAGTCCGAATATGTCTCCCGGCATGTAAAATGCGCCGATCTGGCGACGGCCATCATTGAGGATTTTGGACGTACGAACACAACCGGACACGACCGTGTAAAGATATTCAGCTGGCTCACCTTCCCCGTAGACTTCTTCGTTCCGACCGAACGTCAGGGGGGCACCCATCAAATTGAAAAGCCCTGCCACTGGCGCAGCCGGTACGAGTGCTATCGAGGGCTTCATTTTGCGCGACGACGATTCACGGATTGTTGTGGCTTGCGTTTGCATGGTCTGCCTCATGGGTTCAAAGCTCGCGAAACCATGCCGCGCAAGCTGCCTTGCGAAAATTCAGATATTGCCCATAAGGGCTATTACGGAGTCTTTCATTTTGACAGAAACGTTAGGTATAACAATCACTTATAAGCCGATTCCGGCAGAGAATGTGGTGCATTCAAGGCCCGACTGACGTAAAGATATTGCCCATGTACGAAATCAACCAAGCTGTCCCCATTGAAGCGGCGACACGTCAGCGCTCGGCCGGTGCAAGCAGCGCTTTATTGCCGCATGCATTGAGCTACGCCCTCGCCACGGCTTTGGTCGTGATGGCCGGCATGGCGCGGCTGCTGCTGCCGGTGCTCAGCAACGAAATAAAATTCCTGCTGTTTGTTCCTGCTGTTCTTGTCGCGAGTGGCATCGGCGGCTTGGGCCCTGGCGTTCTTGCAACCGTCTTGAGCGCTTTGTTCATGGTTTTTTTCGACCAAAATTCGTTTCCATTTCCGGCATCAGATATCTTCGGCCTGACCGCCTTTACCGTAATCGGCATCGGCATGGCGTTGCTCGGCGCGCGCCTGCTGCGCGCGCGCGCATCTGCCGCGGAAAGCACGCGCGATCTTGTTGCGCGCGAAGCCCATTTGAAATCTATTCTTGATACTGTACCTGACGCCATGATTGTCATCGATCCACAAGGCATCATCCAATCTTTCAGCACTGCGGCTGAGCGGCTCTTCAAATATACGGCCGACGAAGTGATCGGAAAAAACGTCAAAATGTTGATGCCGCAACCGTATCGTGACGATCACGACAGCTATTTAAAACGTTATGCAGAAACGCGTGAGCGTCGCATCATCGGGATCGGTCGCGTTGTTGTCGGTGAACGAAAAGGTGGAGCAACTTTCCCGATCGAACTGTCCGTAGGAGAAGTTCGTTCATCAAAGAAGACTTTCTATACTGGCTTTATCCGCGACCTGACGGAGCGTCAATCCACCGAAGCGCGCTTGCAGGAGCTGCAATCCGAACTGGTTCATATTTCCCGACTGACCGCAATGGGCGAGATGGCGTCCACTCTCGCACACGAACTCAATCAGCCGCTATCGGCGATTGCCAATTATCTCAAAGGAGGCGTCCGTCTGCTGCAAGACCGCTCCGACGAGGAATCGCGCATGACGCGGGATGCGCTTGAGAAGGCTACCGCCCAGGCGCTGCGCGCCGGCCAGATTATTCGCCGCTTGAGGGATTTCGTGTCGCGGGGCGAGAGCGAACGGCGGCCCGAAAATCTGAGCAAGCTGGTGGAAGAAGCCAGCGCCCTTGCGCTGGTGGGCGTCAAGGACGTTCGTGTTCGATTTGAACTCGACCCGGCCGCGGACCAGGTTTTGGCCGACAAAGTGCAAATCCAGCAAGTCCTAATCAATTTGATGCGCAATGCGCTTGATGCAATGAGCAATTCCGACCGCCGGGAGCTGACTGTAAGATCGGGCCTCATCGCAGATGGCATCGTCGAAATTCGGGTCGCCGACACAGGCTCAGGGATCTCGCCGGAAAACGCCTCCCATTTATTTCAACCGTTCTTTACAACCAAGCTTCACGGCATGGGGGTGGGACTATCGATCTGCCGCACCATCGTGGAGGCCCACGAGGGTCGCATTTCGGTGGAACCCCTTCCTGGCGGCGGGACGGTGTTCTGCTTTACGCTACGAGCGGTGACAAAACAGGACACGGAGACCGATGCCTGAGAAATCGATCATCCATATTATCGATGACGACGAGTCAGTGCGTCAGTCGCTGGAATTTCTATTGAAAAGCGCCAAACTTGATGTTCGGGCTCATGACTCAGCTTCGGCGTTCCTTGATGCGCTACCGAACCTCAACCCTGCTTGTGTCATTACAGATGTTCGTATGCCGGGGCTTAGCGGCATTGATCTGTTGAAGCGGCTCAAGACCATCGCAAACTCGATTCCCGTCATCGTCATTACCGGACACGGCGACGTTCCGCTTGCAGTCGAAGCCATGAAGCACGGCGCGGTGGATTTTCTGGAAAAGCCATTTGACGACGAGCTGCTGCTCAAGACGGTTCATTCCGCCCTCAATCGGCTGGAAAAGGACGCCAAGCGTGAGATCGAGCGCGCGGAAATCCTTGACAAGATTGCTACCCTGTCAAATCGCGAACGGCAGGTGCTGGAAGGATTGGTGGCTGGCGATGCCAACAAGGTCATCGCGTTCAATCTAACGATCAGCCCGCGGACCGTTGAAATCTATCGCGCCAATGTCATGTCAAAGATGGCGGCAGCGAGCCTGTCGGACCTCGTGCGGAAGGCCCTGGTCGCGGGCATATTGGACAATTCTCCAACTTAGCTTTGGCTGCCTGAAATACGAAACTCACACCGCAGTTAATTGCGCGATGATTACGATGGAAAATGCTCCGCGTGCCAATCTGCCTCGAGATCCGGATTGATCTTGGCATCGATCAGAAAAATACCAGGTGCTCCTTCGCCGACCCAGGTCCGCACGGAGTCCAGATCGGCAACCGTCCGTACTGTCGCCGCCCGGGCACCATAGCCGCGTGCAATGGCGGCGAAATCTGTTTCAGGAAACTGGACGAGATCTATCGAATAGCCCTGGCGCCGGAAAAAATGTACCTCGGCAGCATATGAGCTGTCGTTGTAGATCAAGATGCACATTCGCAGCCCGAGACGGATTGCGGTTTCAAAGTCAGCAATGGACATCATGAAACCGCCATCGCCTGCGCCCAGCACGGCCAATTTGCCAGGATTTGCTATAGCAAGGCCAATCGCTGAGGCGAGCCCAAGTCCAACCGATTGAAATGAATGACTGAGGCATGACGCTTTCGCGTTGGGAACGCGGAGATAGCGCGGGACCCAACCGCAGAAGTGGCCAGAGTCGGAAGCAACCACGCGGTCCTTGGGCAGAATATCATCGACCGCCTTGCTCAGCGTGCGAGGATCGATAAATCGCGCGTTCGATTCGTCGGAATACGGGCTATGATGGTTGTCGCCTGAACGGATGCGTTCACGCGTACGGTCATTGCGGCGGCCTGATTTGGCGTATGATGAACCATGCCGGCCCAATTCAGCCAACAAAGCTTCGGCCGTCGTTTTTGCGTCACCAAGCACGGCATATTGCACCGGCATCTGGTAACCTAACTTTGGCGCCTCAATATCAATTTGCGCGACGCTCGCAGCCGGCGCGATCAGCTTGCCTTTTTTGGTGGTCCATTGCGTGAAACTCACGCCAAATCCCAGAATGAAATCGCTTTCGGCGATCAGCTCGTCGGCGACCGGTGAGCAAAACCCACCGCTAATGCCAAGCGACCAGGGATTTTCAGCGAACAGACCATGGCCGCAAATCGATGTTGCGAGCAACGCGCCCAGGCGATCAGCGAGCGCAACCAGCGACCCTTCGGCGTCCGACAGCACGGCACCACGTCCAGCCAGAATCAGCGGGCGCCGCGCGCGCGCCGCCGCTTCGGCAAGCCGGCGCACATCAATGGGTTCCGGTTGCAGGCGGTCCGGCATTGGACCAATTTCAAGTGGCGCGTTGGTACCATTGAGTTTTGCGTCTTGCACGTCGAGCGGCAAACTAAGCACAACGGTCTGCCGGTCATGCAAAACCCGCGTCACCGCGCGGAGCAAATCGGCTCGGGCGGATTGCGGCGTATATGTGCGCTCGGAAATTGCTCCAACCGACCGGACAAGGTCAGGCTGTTCGAAATAAAAATTCGATTTGACGTTGCCCGTAGGTACATCGCCCGCCAGAACCAGAAGAGGTGTCCGGCTTTTTGCGGCCTCGCCGATCCCGGTAATTGCATTGGTGAGGCCTGGCCCGGAATGCACGCTCACGAGAGTCAGCTCTCCGGTCGCCTTGGCATAGGCGTCGGCCATGCTGGCGGCATTGCCTTCGTGACGTGCGGAAATGAGTTCGACGCCGGCCTCGACGAGTCCGTGCGAAATCTTGAAATTGGCTGTGCCGAGCAACCCGAAACACCGCCGCGCGCCGAGCGCCGCGAGATCCTTCGCCAGAACTGCCGCAACCGTAGGATTATTGCTCAAGCGTGCCAATCGCCTTCGTTTGACTCTCTGACCTGCGCATAACAATATAGAAAATATATTTCATGACAAACGACCGGGCGTTCGAACTCGGCAAGGGGAGGCACATCATCATGCGCAGGGAATTTGCGCTCGGATTGGTCGCGACGACACTCGTTTGCTCGTCGAGTTTTGCTCAGGAAGTCACCCTTCGTGCCGTCACGGCATTTGCCGAAAAAACAACCTATTCGCGCCCTTTTGAAAAATTTATTGAGCAGGTAAACGCAGAAGGCAAAGGAATAATTCAGATCAACTATATCGGTGGACCAAAAGCGATGCCGCCTTTCGAAGTCGGCAACGCACTCAAGACCGGCGTGGTCGATATCGCCAATACAACCGGCGCTTTCACCACCAACGTCATGCCGGAGTCCGACGCATGGAAACTCACCGAACGCCCGATGTCGGAGCTTCGCAAGAACGGCGGCTACGACTATATGGCCAAACTCTACGCAGAAAAGATGAATGCCATTTTTCTCGCACGGCTGGTCGACAACAATCCGTTTCATCTCTACTTGAACAAGCCGATTACAACGCCCGACCTGACTGGCTTGAAGATTCGCATTACACCGGTCTACCGCGACTTCTTCCAGGCACTCGGTGCTACCGTCGTGCAAACTCCACCAGGTGAAGTTTATACGTCGCTCGAGCGCGGCGTTGTCGACGGATATGGCTGGCCGATTACTGGCATCTTCGATCTCGGCTGGCACGAAAAGACGAAGTATCGTGTCGATCCCGGATTCTATACGGCGGAGGTCTCGGTCCTCATCAACAAGGCGACTTGGGACAAGCTGTCCGATGCTCAGAAAGCCGTGTTGCGTAAGGCGGCCGAACGCGGGGAAGCCGAAGCGGCGGCCGAATTCGCCGCGGAGAACGCGAAAGATACGAAACGGCAGGCCGATGCCGGCATTCAGACCATCAAGTTCGAAGGCGCGGCAGCCGAAGCATACCGGGCGAAAGCCTACCAGGCCGGCTGGGAGGGCATTATCAAACAAAGCCCCGAACACGGGCCGAAGATCAGGGAATTTTTCGCGAAATAGACGTCCACCGCTCTATCCAAATGAGCTGCAACATGGCGCGACTGTCCGAATGGTATGGGCGCCTGCTGGACGCACTCATTTTGGTGGCGTGCGTTCTGCTGCTCGTCATGACTGTAATGATCGGTGCCGATGTTGTGTCTCGCAATATTGGCGGCGGCGGCGTAGCGGTGAGCAATGAGCTCTCCGAAGACATTCTCTATCTGATGACGTTACTGGCCGCGCCCTGGCTGCTGCGTCAGGGGCAGCATATTCGCGTCGACATTATCTTGCGCGCCCTGCCCGTCCGCATGGCCTGGCTGCTGGAATGGGTCGGCGACATTGTCGGCTTTTTCTGCTGCATCTATTTCGTTTGGTACGGATGCCTTATCACGAAGGCAAGCTACGACGCCGGCTCGATCAACATAAAGACCTTGATCACGCCCGAATGGTGGACGCTGGCGCCGCTTCCGCTCGGATTCGCCCTCCTCGGTATCGAGTTTATTTTTCGCATGCATCGACTATCCGTGGCCAAGATGGGGCTGCGGGATGACGCCATTTCGGCGGCTTGAAAGCCCGGCTTTGCGGGAGACGAATCGTGAATATGTCCTGGCAGATGGCCTCGCTGCTGCTTCTCGGAGGTTCCACTGCCTTGTTGTTTGTCGGGATGCCGGTTGCGATTTCATTCATCGCGATCAACCTGATCGGCGCGACCTTATTTCTCGGGGGTGATGCCGGGTTGCAGCAGGTTGCACGCAACAGTGTCGCAGCCGCGATCAATTTTTCGCTCACACCGATACCGCTTTTCATTCTGATGGGCGAAGTGCTTTTCCATACCGGTCTTGCGCTAAAGGTCATCGACGGCGTCGAACGCCTGATCCGCCAGGTGCCGGGCCGCCTTGCCGTCGTCGCGGTCGTCGCGGGTACGATTTTCTCGGCGATATCGGGGTCAACGATTGCGACGACTGCTATGCTTGGTTCGTTGATGCTGCCGGTGATGTTATCGCGTGGATACAATCCAGTTCTGGCGACTGGCCCGATCATGGCGATTGGCGCGGTCGACATGCTCATTCCGCCCTCCGCGCTCACCGTCTTGCTCGGCAGTCTCTCGGGAATTTCAATTTCCAAGCTTCTGATCGGCGGTGTCGTGCCGGGTTTGATATTGAGCGCCGCTTTCGTCAGCTACATTGTCATTCGGGTGCTGACGCGGCCCGACCTCGCTCCGCCAACCCCGATCGAAAGCAAAACAGGGTGGGCACGGTACGAGCTTCTTTTTCTCTACGTTATGCCACTCGCTTCGATCTTTGTCGTCGTGATCGGCGCCATGTCGGCGGGAATTGCAACGCCAACGGAATCGGCGGCATTGGGTGCGCTTGCGACCATGGCGCTGGCGGCTGGCTATCGTGCGCTCAACCTCGAGAATCTGATGCGAGCGTTGCGCGGCACAGTCGCAATCTCCGGCATGATTCTGTTTATCATCCTCGGCGCGATTACCTTCTCGCAGATTCTGAGTTTTTCCGGGGCAACGCAAGGCATCGTCACCGCCATTCTTGGTCAGGGCCTTTCAACTCTGGCCATTCTGGCCGGGATGATGCTGTTGTTGATTTTTCTTGGAATTTTCGTGGATCAGGTCAGCATGATGCTGATCACATTGCCCGTATTCATGCCGATCGTTCAGCGGCTTGAAATCGATCTGATCTGGTTTGGGGTACTTTATTTGATCTGCATGCAGCTTGGGCTGCTGTTGCCACCTCACGGACTCTTGTTGATGACGATGAAGGGCGTGGCTCCGCCGCAGGTAACGATGGCACATATCTTTCAAGCGGTGGTGCCCTACATCGCGATGAGCATTGTCCTCCTGTTGGTCATCATTGCATTTCCAGCGATTGCGACCTGGTTACCGAATCTTTTGGGATGAACCGCCGTTTGAAAAAGCGACGACACCGCACCCCCCAAATTACGCGGGTGATTGTATTGATGCTTGACACATCATAATAGATATATAAAAGTTAATAACTCATATTCTGAGTGACAAAACCACATGATTACCGCGGGGCAATTACGGGCCGCACGGGCGCTGCTTGGCATAGACCAGCGAGAGCTGGCGAAGCGCTGCGGGCTATCATTGCCAACCATCCAGCGCATGGAAGCATCCGACGGCGTGGTCCGCGGCAATGTCGATTCGCTGATGAAGCTGGTCGATGCGCTCGCCTCGGCCGGCATCGAGCTGATCGGTGACGGCACCACCTCCGGTGGCGGCGGCCGCGGAGTACGGCTCAAATGATGGTGGTCTATTCGCTCTACGGCGTGGCAGCGCTATTGGCCATGGCGCCGGTCGCGATTGTGCTTGGTGCATCGCCCCGCCGCGCGGGTGTGGCCACAAGCTTTGTCTATGGCGGCAGCTTGATCGTCACGCTGACGCTCGCCACGAGCGCATTGCTCAGTCTGTCCGAATATTCTTCCTCCGTCTCGATCGTCACATTGCCGATCGGCCTGCCTTGGCTTGGCGCCCATTTCCGCATCGACGCACTCGCGGCCTTCTTCCTGCTCGTCGTCAATCTCGGCGGAGCCGCCGCGAGCCTCTTCGCGCTTGGGTACGGACAGCACGAGCATTCGCCGCAGCGCGTGCTGCCGTTCTATCCCGTCTATCTCGCCGCCATGAATCTGGTCGTCATGGCGGATGATGCGTTCTCGTTCTTGCTCTCATGGGAATTCATGTCGCTCTCCTCTTGGGCGCTCGTGATCGCGCATCATCGCGTGAATGAAAATGTGAAGGCAGGTTACATCTATCTGCTGATGGCCGGCTTCGGCACGCTGGCCCTGCTGCTCGGTTTTGGTTTGTTAGCGGGCTCTGATGGCAATTACGCCTTCGACGCCATCCGGACATCGCATTCATCCGCCGCGCTGGCGGCGCTGGTGCTAATCCTCGCGCTGATCGGCGCCGGCTCGAAAGCAGGCGTGGTGCCGCTGCATGCCTGGCTACCACTCGCACATCCGGCCGCACCGAGCCATGTCTCGGCCCTGATGAGCGGTGTAATGACCAAGGTGGCGGTCTACGGATTCATTCGTATCGCGTTCGACTTGCTCGGCACACCGGATTGGTGGTGGAGCATGGTGGTGCTATCTGTCGGCGGCATCACGGCGGTGATGGGCGTGCTCTATGCGCTAATGCAGCACGATCTCAAACGCTTGCTTGCCTATCACACTGTAGAAAACATCGGCATTATCTTCATCGGGCTCGGGCTTTCGCTGGCTTTCAAGGCGCACGGCATGCCGGTCGCGGCGGCACTGGCGCTCACCGCCGGTCTGTTTCATGTGTTCAATCACTCCATCTTCAAGAGCCTGTTGTTCTTCGGCGCCGGCGCTGTACTCAATGCAACCGGCGAACGCGACATGGAGCATCTCGGCGGCTTGATCCATCGCATGCCGCAGACCGCATTCGCATTTCTGGTTGGTTGCGTGGCGATTTCGGCGTTGCCGCCACTGAATGGTTTCGTCTCGGAATGGCTGACTTTCCAGGCGATTTTGCTCAGCCCGCAACTACCGTCCTGGGGCCTGAAATTTCTGGTGCCGGCAGTTGGTGGACTGCTGGCGCTGTCGGCGGCGCTGGCCGCCGCCTGCTTCGTCAAAGCCTTTGGCGTGAGCTTCCTCGGGCGTCCCCGCACGCCCGCCGCCGCGAAAGCACGAGAGACCGATAGCAATTCGCTCGCGGCAATGTTTTTTCTGGCCGCGCTTTGCCTGGTCGCTGGCATCCTGCCTGGTATTTTCCTCGATGCGCTGGCGCCGGTCAGCAAAGCGCTTGTGGGCATGAGCATGCCGCACCAGGCCGGCCTGCAATGGCTTACTATTGTGCCCGTTGCCGAAAGCCGCAGCTCGTATAATGGCCTTTTGGTTTTTATTTTCGTGGTGCTGTCCGGCTCTATCGCCGCCTTCGCCATCCACCGGCTGGCCTCCGACAAGCTGCGCCGGGCTCCGGCGTGGGATTGCGGCTATCCCGACCCCAGCCCGGCGACGCAATACACAGCATCGAGTTTTGCGCAGCCAATTCGGCGGGTTTACGGGACGAGCGTGTTCCGCGCGCGTGAGATCGGCGAAATGCCGCCGCCGGGGGCGACTGCACCCGCGCGCCTGACGGTCGAAATGCACGACCTGATCTGGGACACGCTGTACAAACCGATTGCCGTCGGCATCGGCTATGCCACCGAAAAGCTCAACGTTCTCCAATTCCTGACCATCCGCCGCTATCTCACGCTGGTGTTTACAGCGTTGGTGCTGCTGCTCCTGGTGCTCGCGATATGGCCCTAATCCAAGATCTTTTATTTCAGGGCGCGCAGATGCTGTTGGTCCTGCTGCTCGCACCTCTGCTTACCGGCTTCGTGCGAAAGGTGAAGGCGCGTCTCTTGCGCCGTCAGGGACCGCCGCTCATTCAGCCCTATCGCGATCTCATCCGCCTGCTACGCAAGGATGTGGTGCTGGCGGAGAACGCGTCCTGGTTATTTCGAGTCATTCCCTACATTGTCTTCGCCGGAACCTGGGTGGCAGCCTCGCTGGTGCCGACGTTCCGCAGCGGATTGCTGTTTTCGTGGTCGGCAGATCTCATCGCTATCATCGCGCTGCTCGGCAGCGCCCGCTTCTTCCTCGCGCTGGCCGGACTCGACGTCGGCACCAGCTTCGGTGGCATCGGATCGAGTCGCGAAGTGATGATCGCCTCGCTCGCCGAGCCCGCAATGTTGATGATCGTGTTCACGCTGGCGCTGATCGCCGGCTCGACGCAGCTGTCGAGCATGGCCGCCTTCATGGTCTCCGGCGAAGCCGGCTTGCGAGTCTCGCTTGGGCTGGCGCTACTGGCATTGATCATGGTGGCGATCGCCGAGAACGCGCGCATTCCCGTCGACAATCCTGCCACCCACCTGGAACTCACCATGGTGCATGAAGCGATGGTGCTGGAATATTCC
This sequence comes from Pseudolabrys sp., assembly GCA_035519415.1. Taxonomy (GTDB): domain Bacteria; phylum Pseudomonadota; class Alphaproteobacteria; order Rhizobiales; family Xanthobacteraceae; genus Pseudolabrys. The sequence continues at coordinate 10,591 of DATIWJ010000042.1, read as the reverse complement.
GGCCGCCATCTGGCGCTGATCGATCTCGCCTCTGAGCTCAAGCTGCTGCTTTACGTTTCGGTGATTGCCTGCCTGTTCACGCCTTGGGGCATCGCGCCGCCATCCGCAGGCGCTTCTGCGATCGGTATTGGCGTCGCCTCCTATGTCATCAAACTGGCGGTCGGTGGCACCTTGCTCGGCCTATTCGAAACTGCCATCGCCAAAATGCGGGTGTTCCGGGTGCCTGCCTTCCTTGGCGTGGCGCTGATGTTCGGTCTGCTTGGAACACTGCTCCTGTTCGTGTCCAGGAGCCTGTGACAATGCACGGTCTCACTTTCGACATCGCCCATATGCTCGCCGGCTCGCTGGTGCTGGTCAGTTTCATGCAGCTCTATCAGGATCGGCTTTACGCACTGCTCAATATCTTCGCATTGCACGCGCTGGTGCTGGCCGCTTCCGTCGGCTGGCAGGCTTTCATCCAGGACGCGCCGCATCTTTATGTAACGGCGCTGATTGCACTGGTTTTCAAGGCCATCATCATCCCGATGGCCCTGCACCGGATCGTCATCAAACTCGGCATTCACCGCGAGATTGAAACGGTCGTTGGCGTCGGCCCGACAATGCTGCTCGGCATGGGGCTGGTCGCGCTCTCTATGGTGGTGATGCTGCGGGTGACCGCGGACGCCGACCCGCTGGCGCGCGAAGATCTCGCCTTCGCGCTTGCCGTCGTGCTGCTCGGCCTCTTGATGATGGTCACGCGGCGCAACGCGGTCAGCCAGGTCGTCGGCTTCATGTCATTGGAGAACGGTCTGGTGCTGGCGGCGACGGGCGCCAAGGGCATGCCGTTGGTCGTTGAAATCAGCGTTGCCTTCTCAGTACTGATTGCCTTCATCGTCATCGGTATTTTCCTGTTTCGGATTCGCGAGCGCTTCGACACCGTCGACGTGCAGGCGCTCGATCGCTTTCGTGGAGAGCGGCGATGATCGACGCGCTTTCCGGCGTTCTCATTGTTCCGGCTGTGGCGGCGGCCCTGCTCGCGGCTCTGCCGAATTACCGGGTGACTGCGCGGCTCAACGTGCTAGCGGCCTTGCTGACTTTCGCAACCGCGGTGTCGCTATTTTTCGTGCAGTCCGAATCGGGGCCCTATCTGCTGGTGGACGACCTCAACAAGGTGTTCATCGTTCTCACCACATTCGTCGGCTTCACCACCAGCGCATTCAGCGCCAGCTATATCAGCCATGAGATAGAGATCGGCCGGCTCACGCCCACTTACGTGCGCTTTTATCATGCGATGTACCAGGTGCTGATGTTCGCAATGAACCTCGCGCTGGTGGCCAATAATATCGGCCTGATGTGGGTCGCGATCGAACTTGCGACACTCACCACCGTACTGATGGTTGGCATCTATCGCACTCATGAAGCGCTGGAAGCGGCCTGGAAATATTTCATCCTCGGCAGCGTGGGCATCGCGCTGGCGTTGTTCGGCACGATCCTGGTCTACATGGCGGCGAGGCCGGTGATCGGCGAAGGCGCTTCGGCCATGGTGTGGTCCGTGCTGATCACGCGCGCGGCCCAATTCGATCCGGCGCTGCTCAATGTCGCTTTCGTCTTTCTCCTGCTCGGCTACGGCACCAAAGTGGGCCTCGCACCGCTGCATGCCTGGCTGCCCGACGCGCACGCGGAAGGCCCGACGCCGATCTCGGCGGTCCTGTCGGGGTTGCTGCTCAACGTCGCGCTCTACGCGCTACTGCGCTTCAAGATGCTCCTGGCGCTCAATCCAGCCGCGCTCGCGCCCGGCCCGCTGATGGTGACGCTGGGTTTGATCTCCTGCGTGTTCGCGGCCTTCATGCTGTACCGGCGCCGCGATATTAAACGCATGTTTGCCTATTCCTCGATCGAGCACATGGGCATCATCGTGTTCGCCTTCGGCATGGGCGGCGCGCTCGCCAATTTCGCCGGACTCTTGCACATGACCATGCATTCGCTGACCAAGTCGGCGATATTCTTCGCGGTCGGCCATATTGCCCAGGTCAAGGGAACGCAGAAGATTGCTGACATCGGCGGACTGACCGTGACCAATCCTGTCCTCGGCTGGGGCCTCGTGCTGGGAGTCGTCGCTATTGCCGGCCTGCCCCCGCTCGGTATCTTCATGAGCGAGTTTCTGGTGGTGAGCTCGACCTTCGTGCGCGAGCCGTGGCTGGTGATCATTCTGGTGTTCGGAATCCTGGTCGGCCTGGGCGGACTGTTTCTGCGACTCAACACCATTGCATTTGGCGAGCCGCGCGGACCGACCGCGCCGGCGGAAGCATCTTACCTGCCGATGTTCGCGCATCTCGCCATCGTGGCCACGGCCGGCATCTACCTGCCGCCGGCGCTGGTGACCGGCTTCGAAAACGTTGCCCGACTGTTGGGATAACGCAATGAACCTGCTCAACTCGATAACTCATCGCGGCACGGCCAAACGACACCATCCGTGGCCGCGCGTGGACGTCGATGAGAAAGGTTGGCAGCAGGCGATCGATTTGCTTGCGCAAGGTCGTTGCACCCTGCTCGGTCTGTGGGGTGACTCGCCGGCTGTGCACATGGCGTTGCTCGGCGAAAAAGCCGATATCGCCGTGCTCACTTATACCTGCAAGGACGGCAAATATCCGAGCGTGGCCGCGCGCCATCCACCGGCCATCCGCCTTGAACGCGCGATCCGCGATCTTTTCGGCCTGGACGCTGAAGGCGCACCCGACACACGCACCTGGCTTGATCTCGGATTCTGGAATGTTCGCCATCCTCTGGGCAAACGCGCGCCCGCGCGCAAAAACAAACCTTATGAATTTCTTCCGGCCGAAGGCGAAGGCCTGCATCAGATTCCGGTCGGCCCCGTCCATGCCGGCATTATTGAACCGGGCCATTTCCGCTTCACCGCGAATGGCGAGTACGTCGTGCGGCTGGAGCAGCGCCTCGGTTGGGTGCACAAGGGCATCGAAAAACTGTGCGAGGGCGCCTCACTCGAGAAGGCCGCAAACCTAGCCGCCCGCACGTCCGGTGACAGCACGGTCGCATATGCCTCGGCGTTCGCGCGGGCTGCCGAGGCCGCCCTGCAGATCGACCCGCCGCCGCGCGCGGTATATCTGCGTGCCTTGATGGCCGAAATCGAGCGGCTGGCCAATCATTTCGGCGATATCGGCGCCATCTGCAACGACGCCTCGTTTTCGTTAATGCATGCGCAATGTGGAATCTTGCGCGAGCGATGTTTGCGCACGGCCGAAGTCTGCTTTGGTCACCGGCTGATGATGGATGGGATCATTCCCGGCGGGGTGGTACGCGATATCACGCCTCAGGGACTCCCGCATGTGCAGGAACTGCTTGCCGAAGTGCGCCGTGTGTTCCCGCGCCTGATCGAGCTCTATGACAGCACCGCTTCACTTCAGGACCGCACCGTGACCACCGGCATTTTGAAGCCAGAACTGGCGCGCCAATTCGGTGCCGGCGGTTTTATTGGGCGCGCATCCGGACGTGCCTTCGACGCGCGCCGCAGCTATGCGCCCTATAACGAACTAAAGTTCGACATACCGATGCTCGAAGCGGGCGACGTCAATGCGCGCGTCTGGATCCGGATTCGCGAAGTCGAGCAAAGCCTGTCTCTGATTGGCCAGATTCTCAAAGGTCTCCCGGGCGGCAGGCTGAAGGCCGCAGTAAAAACCGACGGCAAGCCTTGCGAAGGCATGGCGATCGCCGAGGCCTTTCGCGGCGACGTGCTGGTGTGGTTGCGGCTTGACGGTAAGGGCCGTGTCGCGCGCTGCCATTTGCGCGATGCCTCCTGGTTTCAGTGGCCGCTTTTGGAAGTCGCAATCGAAGGAAACATCGTGGCGGATTTCCCGCTCTGCAATAAATCGTTCAACTGTTCCTACTCGGGACACGATCTCTGACCATGCGCAAGACGCTGTTCGAAAGCTTGACTCACGGCCCTCTCACCGAGCAGCCTCCCGCCGCGGACGACGCGGCACTTGCTGAACTTGCGAAACGCGTCAACCGTGTTGCCCGCGTCCGGCTCGGTCGATCGCTATCGATCCGTCATGTCGATGCTGGCTCCTGCAATGGTTGCGAACTGGAACTGCATGCGCTCAGCAATGCATTCTATGATCTCGAACGCTTAGGATTGCGTTTCGTGGCATCGCCGCGCCATGCCGACGTGCTGACGGTGACCGGGCCAGTGACCAACAACATGCGCGAGGCGTTATTGCGTACTTACAACGCCACGCCGGATCCGAAATGGGTGGTTGCGATCGGTGGCTGCGCCGTTGATGGCGGCATCTTCAAAGGAAGTTACGCTTGCGTGGGCGGGGTATCAGACGTTGTGCCTGTTGATCTCCACATCCGCGGCTGCCCGCCGTCACCGACCGAGATTTTAAAGGGATTAGTCGCGCTCTTGGAGCCGGATTTAAGCCGGCTCCGTCGCCGCGGCGGAGGCAGTGTTTAATATCCAGTCGCCAAATTAAGGCTGCTTCTAGGGAGCTAATGCGCGTTGCACATCGACGAGTGCCTGCTCGCACGCGTTTTTATCACCTGCGCTGTCGGCAGCACGCGCACGCAACATGGCTTGCCTGACGGCGTCAACCGTCTGAGGCGACACTTCGCCAAATTTTTCCTCCGCGGCTGCAATTGAGCGCGGTGTCGGTTGAACGCTCATACCGGCGCCAACTCCTTCGCGAGCAGTTGGCCCGGCAGCGGCTTTTGCTTCCAGCCTGGCATCGATGCGGGCCTGCATCTTGTCGATCTCTCCCGAACAAGGCCCGGCGTAACTCGCCGACACCGAAGTGGCGAACGCGATTGCGCCCAGTACCAATAATCTGGGTCCAGTCATGACGTCCTCCTGATGCGAACTCGACCTAATTTGGTTTCATGGAATGGTACTGCGCGATGAGGTTGTAAGGTGTAACCCGAATTACGCCTCCACGCGGACTATCAATGTCGGCGATGAGAAAGAACGAAATTGATACGATAAGCGGCAAAACCAGCAAAAACCCTCCGGTCCGGTGTTCACCATATCCCACCAGCAGGCAGCATGAAATTGCAATCAATCCCATCAATGCCCACGCGGCAATTGGGATGCGGTTCCACCACGCCGCCTGAGTGTACCCTTGCGAATTCAGTACATCATTCATGCCGGCAACGGCGAGGGCCGCGAGTGGCGTCTGTTGCCCTGTTGTTGCACGAACGACGGTAGACCAAAGGTCTGCATGCAATTTTTCGACAGTGGCGCCGATCCGCTCGATCTGTCGTTCATTGCGAGCCCCATAGAATGAAATGCGTTGCTCGGTATATTTTCTGAGCAACTCACGCAGATGCGACGCATCATTGGCAGGCAATAGATCGGTACGCAAATACTCGGTGCCGATTGCGTTGGCCTCCGCTTCTTCCATATTCTTGCGTTGATCGTATCGGCTGACGGCCATGGCGAACGTAAAGCCGATGATGAGACCCAGCAGTGTCAGCGAAGCAGCCCGTACAATACCGAGGTCTTCCCGCTCCTTATCCCCGAGAGGACGAAACTTTCTGCGAAGGAAGTCGCCGGCGTATACCGCCAACCCCTGCACGACGAGAGCGACAGCAAACACTGTGAACGGACTATCGATAGCGCTCATAATTCAGACGTTGCGTGATGTCGTTGGCGAGCTACTGATCCTCGCCATACCGCTGTTTAACCATCGTCATGACCCTCGTAACATCATCGAAGGCTCTATCATGAGCGTCATCGCCGGCAGTCTTGAGTGACGTAAGATCAAAGACCTCAATGTGCTCTCGCTCGAGTTGACTGCGATAGGGCTCCTTGGCGGGATCAATTTCGCCGAGCCGCGGCACGCCGCCCCAAATCGTCTGTGACAGGGCCAGTGCCTTGTCATCCTGCGAAACGAACAGCAAAATTCGTGGCCTGGGTGTCCCTATCCTCTGAATTTGCGTGCGAAAGACGTCCGTATCGACATCGGGAGCGACAAGGAACACATTCTTGATCTTGTCGGGCCCTCGCTTGGCGCGGATCGATCTGGATCGCAATGCTTCAAGCGTGACCCAGTTTCCCATCGAGTGGGCCACGACATTGATCTCGGCAACATTCGGATTGCTCGCGATATCGTCCAGAAGTGCTTCGAGTGCGTCGCGCGAGTAGTTCGCACTCTCCCGGTCGTAGGTATAGGCGCGCAGTTTTAATTCGCCGCGTGATGGCCATGTAAACAGGATGGGAACAGCCGGTGATCCCGAGTCATGAACGATTTGGGAAAATCGATAAACCGCATCGTCAAATCGATTATTGAAGCCATGGACGAAAACCAATACCCTTTTGCGCTTGTTCGCTTTTACGGCGGCGCCGACAGCGCCTCTGAAATCCTGCTTGCTGAGGTAGTCCGCCGAAACCGTCACAAAGTCTCGACGCGGATCGCCTGGCAGGCTCTCCGGCCATTGCACCTCACCGACTTTTCGTGAGCCGTCGGGGGGAATAGAAACCGTAATTGACGCGTATGAGACTTCCTCGGCCCGCTCGCCGTTGAACATGTCACCCGGATCTGTGCTTGAACGTTGTCTGGTCGTCGCGGCAAGCACCCTGACGCGGGATGTGCCTTCAACATTGGCCTTTTCGGCGACCGGGGTAAGAACACCCTTTTCGGGACGACCGGCGCAACCGGCGCAGAGCATCGTCATGCTCAGCAACGAAACAACCAAGGCCGATGTCTTTGGATTCAACTCACTCCCCCCGCTACAACAGGCATCGCACAAGCTCATAGCATATCGGTACGGCACAGGCGCAAATATTCAAAGGGAATACCCTTACCGCCTCCGATGTCCGCGTTGGAGTGCCAGTTCAACCGGTCGACGCAACACTTCTTGTCTTGAAGGAGAAAGACGGAGTGTATGCCGATACGTCGAGAGTTTTTCGAGGACTTCGCTGCGGCAGAAAAACCAGGGACTTTGGGATCGCAGGCGATGTGCGCAACGCCTTGGGATTCAAACCCCAGCAGAAAGAATGAGATTTTTGCCGTCAGTCCCGGTCAACGGGCGGCGTTTATTTCGACCAGTACGAACACAGGCAATTGCTCGCTAAGTGAAATGACATAGGACAAAAAAGAAGCCGCGCCCGTTGCCGAGCGCGGCCTTTGACCAATCTCTCCTTAATGGACCCCTGGTACGGATCGTCTCAGACGCTCCTGGCCCGAAGAGTGGTCTCTAGTTACCTAACTATTTTGTCCGCTAGTTTGTGCCGTCAGTCTGGTCAGCTTTTCATGAAAAATTAATTAACGAGGAACTTTGATTGAACTCAGGCTGCCATTGCCGCCGTCTGCGAACGCGATTTGGCGGAGCAACCGCGGGCGTGTTCACAAGTCGCAGGCATACAAAGCTTAGCTTATCGAAGACGATAGTTTTTGCGAAAGAGTTTCCGCCGCGTGGATTTCAACCGGCGACGGCGTGGTCGTGCGCGTTGATAGAACGCGAATCGCGGGGCCGCCGGTTGTGGCGTTCCGACGGCCCCGCTGGCGATAGTTTCAGCGGTGGGCACTATCGCCTGTTTGTCAGACTAGAGACGGCGGATTTGAGAGCTGTGTTCGCGGTCACAAAAAGGCGCGGCCCAGAAGGGCTGTGGCCCAACCGCAACAACTCAGGGGGAATTCGCAAGACAACCGCTTCGCGTGGACCATGGAGTCACGTTTCATTGTAAGGTCGGCCCCGACCTTGGGGGGCTGGGGGCTCTTTGAGATCGGGGCCGCGCTCTCTTATGGGGACCTGAGAGCGGCCCCGATCTTATTATCGGCACCGACCTCAACCAAATTAAAACTCTGCAATCTGGCGACTGCGGTTATATGCCGCGTTTCCTGCTTATTGTTGGGGTCTGCCCGGGTGTAAAATTTTGAGTTAGCGCGTGCATTATTCGTCAGGCGACAGAAAGCGTCTAGAGGGGCAAGCAATGAGAGAGAAACTGAAGATATCAGCGCTCTTCATCGCAACGATGGCGATTTCTCTCGGTGTGTGTTGGTACGTTTTGATTGATCCGCGCTGGATGCTGCCTAATTAAGGTGCACCGGTAATCGTGCCATATGTGATGACCGTCACACGGTCGGGCATCGAACTTCCGTATCTCTGTGGCGTGGCAAGGGCAACGCGTACAACTGCTGTCTGGATACTTTGGCTAATGGCCGGCGCACTTGCAGGGGTCGCGGCCGTCGCGCTCATCTCAGAACAGCCGATGAACTCATTCGCTGGATTTCTCGGGGGGCTCGACGGATTGCTTATTTTTGCCTGCATTAGGTTCGTGGCCGCTCGCTAGCATTTTGAACCGGCCGGCAAATGTCTTTGCTAAATTCGCATCAGAAAAGCACCACCCTGCATCTGTCGCTTGCTCTGGCACGATGCTGATTCGCTCGGTGCAGCCACACGTGTGAGCCTTTCGGTTCGGCAGGCGTATCTTCTTGCCGTTTGGTAACTCTACGAACCGTCGAACGAACTCCCCACAGCTCTCGACGACGTATTTCGTGCCCGCGGGCAGGTGCTTAGGCAGACGAATTTTGGGACGCACGTTTCTTGACTCCAGCTTTTAAATCGCTCCCAGATCCACCAAGGGCTGCTCTGTGACCGGATTGCGACGGACTTTGAGTTGTCCACACTCCGAGGGACGTGCGTCAGTGCGCCGCGCCGTTTATGAAATTCTTTTAATAGAGCGTTCTGGTTAAACTAAGGTGACGAGGACGACCGTGACGGTCGCTTCCGCTTCGTCGTCTTGAAGTCCCACTGCTCAAGCGCCTTCTCGGCAGCCTCAAGCGCCTTGGCTCGCTTTTGCGGAAATCCGCTTTCGCGGTCGTTATGCGGGGCAAACAGGCATGACGTTTTGCGGAGCAAATGTTGGCTCCTGATTCAAAGCGGAGATCACAAGCGGGCTTATGTATCAGGATCGAACGTAAATAACTCTTGAGGGCGCGTGACGCCGCGCAATGCGTATCGTCCCACCGAAACGAGACGACGTTTAATGCCCTCGACATTGGCGAAAGCCGACGACATCAGAACGGGCTGATCGGCCGAACGGCACATCGCGGCAATGCGGCTTGCTTCGTTCACCGCTGGGCCAATGACAGTGAAGTCGAGCCGCTCGCGGCTTCCGACATTGCCATAGAAAACTTCGCCGACGTGCAAACCAAGATACATATCGGTTATCGGTTTGCCGTCCGCGACTCGGCGTTTATTCAATTCGACGATGCCCTTGCGCGCAGCGATCGCCGCAGAAAGTGCCGCATCGCATGCCCATGTGCGGTCTTCCGCAGTGAAGATGGCAAGCGCACCATCACCGATCAACTTGAGTACATCACCGCCGTGCCCGTGAATCGCTGAAACGATTGCATCCGAGTAGTCGTTCAGTAATGGAATGACCTGTTCCGGTGCGGTGTCCGTGATACGTGTAAACCCTCGCAAATCACTAAACCAAACGACGGCGTCGATTTTATCGGCAATGCCTCGCACGATTCGTCCACTGAGCACGCGCTGGCCGGCGTCGCGACCGAGGTAAGTTTCCATCAGTGTTGCGGTCATCCGTGCCAACGATACCGATTTGATGGCGAGCGCGAGGTACGGCACGATGCGCCGAAGCGCAGCTATCTGGTCATCATTGAACCCGCTGGGCGCGGCCGTCGTCCACGACGAGTACACGGCATCCATCTCACCAATAACGCCTTCAGGGGCAAAGCGGCTGATAATGGCGACGTAGTCGGTCATCCCCGCCGCGAACAAGTCTGATAGCCACGAGAACTCGTCTTTCGTGGTGGCATTGAGAGAGCGGCGCAAAAGCGAATCGCCGGTTTCCAACATTCTGTAAAAAGGACTGTGCCGCCAGCGTTCTGCCGCCTGAACATCCTTGGGGTTGAGGCCAGTCGCGGCAAGCACGTCTGGGCTCGTGCGGCCATAATCGAGCAGAGGAGATTCAGTCGGGCCGAAGCCCCAGCGAACCAAGCGGCCCTCGTGGATAGGATGAAGCGTGTCAATAAGCACCGTCGTGCGAGCTAGAGGGAGTCCCGCGACGACGCAACGCTCGCAAAAGCCGGACACAATGTCGGTTTCAGAGATCCCGGCCAGGCCAGCCTGCGTCAGCCATGCTGACAATTCGGCGAAGAAGGCTTCATTCATGCCGCGACTATACAGCTGGAAAGTCCCGGCTGGCACCGAACGGATCCGGTGCGGCGCGATGTCCGCCCAAAGTGGACATGGTGAGGTGCATTTTTCGTTATTGAGGTGGAATTTATACCTTTCAACCAAGGGTTAGGTTTAAGCTCATTCGTCAACCAAAGACAGGGAGGCAGAACCGCCTTTCTGCCAGAACCGATTTTTCTTATTTTGGCGTGCGCTATCAAAAAACGGTCAAGGTGTCTGTTGAGCTGATCCTCTCTTTTCTTTTGTTCGAGAGCTCAAAACCGGATCAACCGAAGGGCGGCCGGTGTGTGAGTAGTAAGGTGCAAGCTCCTTGTGCACCCAGCTCAGATCAAGAAGGCCGTCAATCTGACGTACCAGATGATCCGGCGGCACCACCTTGTCGAGATCGAACGAATAAAAGAACTGGCCTTGTCCGCTCTTCCGCCGACCCATCATGCGC
>DATIWJ010000041.1:0-5844 GCA_035519415.1 Pseudolabrys sp. | reverse complement strand
ATCCTGTTCGGCATAACGACAGCGACCGAGTCAGCCGGCGTCGGCGCGGCCGGAGCATTCTTGCTGGCCGTTCAGGCGCGGACGCTGGACTGGAAGCGCACCAAGGAAGCGGTGTTCCTGACCGCCAAGACCACGGCCATGGTGTGCTGGCTGTTCGTGGGCTCGGCCTTGTTTTCCGGAGTGTTCGCGATCCTCGGCGGGCAGGCACTGGTCGAGAAATGGGTGCTGTCGTTCAACATGACACCCATTCAGTTCATGATCCTCTCGCAGGCGATCATCTTCGTGCTCGGCTGGCCACTGGAGTGGACCGAGATTATCGTCATCTTCGTGCCGATCTTCCTGCCGCTTCTCAAGCACTTCAATATCGATCCCGTGCTGTGGGGCACGCTGGTGTTCGTGAACCTGCAAGCAGCGTTCCTGTCGCCGCCGGTCGCGATGTCGGCCTTCTATCTGAAGGGCGTTTCGCCACCGCATGTCACCCTCAACCAGATTTTTAACGGCATGATGCCGTACATGCTGATCGTGATCGTCTGCATGGTCATCATGTATTTCTGGCCGGGAATGACTTTGTGGCTGCCGAATTACCTCTATGGCGTCTGATGCGGTATCGGCCATCGACGAAACGCGCCGGGAATGATTTCATCGGCGCGTTCGTTCCCTGAGGACGTCCGCCTTGTCTGGCATTGATCTGACTGCACTCACTGCGACCGAAGCCGCATCGGAAATCGCGCATGGCGCGATTTCCGCCGAGGACTATACGGGTGCCTGCCTGGAACGCATCGCGGCGGTTGAAAGCGAAGTTCGGGCCTTTATCCATCTCGACGCGGAACGTGCGCTGGCACAGGCGCGCGCACTCGATCGCCTGAAGGCCAATGGTGACCGGCTCGGCCCGTTGCACGGAATCCCGATCGGCATCAAGGATGTCTTCGATACTGCCGACTACCCGACCGAATATGGCAGCCCGATTTTTGCCGGCCGTCGGCCAGAGGCCGACGCCACCGCCGTTCGCAAGCTGCGCGAAGCGGGGGCTGTCATCATTGGCAAGACGGTGACCACCGAATTTGCCTATTTCCATCCGGGCAAGACCCGAAATCCGCGTGACCTGAATCGAACACCGGGCGGCTCGTCGTCGGGATCCGCGGCTGTGGTCGCCGCCGGAATGGTGCCGCTGGCAATCGGCTCGCAAACCAACGGCTCGGTCATCCGTCCGGCCGCTTTTTGCGGTGTGTTTGCGGTCAAGCCCAGCCATGGCCTGATTTCGCGTGCTGGCGCTTTGACGCTTTCGCTTAACCTGGACCATGTCGGCGCCTTCGCGCGCTCGATTGAAGACCTCGCACTCATTCTCGACGTGCTCGTGGGTCAGGATTCTGCCGATCCCGACTCGCGACCTTACGCTTCGCCAGGCTTCCGCGTCAGCGCGGCCGAGGTTCCGCCTATTGCGCCGAGTTACGCTCTCGTGCGTACGCCGATGTGGGACAAGGCCGATGGGGACACGCGTAGTGCCGTTGAAGATCTCGCCAAGGAATTAGGCGCGCGCGAGGTCGACTTGCCCGATGATTATCGCGCGGCCTGGGAGGCGCAGCGCGTCATCATGGCGACCGACATGGCGCACAATCTCGGCGCCTTTCTCGACAGAGGCGGAGAGGCCAGCAAGCAATTCCGAGACCTGATCGCCGAAGGCCGTAAGGTGACGGCCGTACAATATTTGGCAGCGGTACGCGATGCACGCCGCTATGCAGACGGCATGATGGGAATCTTCGAACAGCTTGCGGACGCGATTATCACTCCGTCAGCCAGGGGGGTCGCTCCACTGGGTATCGAGGCGACCGGGGATCCCGTGTTCTGCACGCTTTGGAGCTTGACCGGATTCCCGTCGCTCAACCTGCCGCTTTTGGCGAACGATGCCGGTCTTCCAATTGGTGTGCAGCTGATTGGAGCGCCCGGGCGCGACGAAAGACTGCTGCGCACTGGCCGCTCTCTCGTTCAGCAACTTACCGAGGCATGATGACGCGTTTTACCTTTGTGCGCGGCTTCATAGCCGCGGTTCTGATATTTCTGACGTGCGGCCCGGGTGTTCCGGCCGAGCCGTTTCCGTACGATCAGGAACTCCTGCTGGACGCCGCACCGATGCGACCGGGCAAGCGCATGCCCGGTCTTGCCGTCGAGCCAAACGGAAATGCGCGGATCGACCTGTGGTGCAGAACCGTATCTGCGCGGATGGAAATTTCCGAGGCAAACATGAAAATTGAAGCAGACGCATTGCCGGAGGGTCAACCCGGAATGATGAGCGCGGGGCAATGCACGCCCGAGCGCATGCAGGCGGACGAGGAACTGCTCGCTACCCTTGGCCACACCACCGGGTGGCGACGGACAGAAGAGGGCATCGTGCTGGAAGGGGAGAAATCACTTAAATTCCGCACGAGTGATCACTGAATTGCGTGCCAACCGAATACGAAAAAGGCGCGGCCTCGGCCGCGCCTTCGGTTTTTTTTCGAACTGGCGTGGGTCAGAAGCCCATTCCGCCACCCATTCCACCACCCATGCCGCCACCAGGCGGCATTGCCGGGGTCGGTTCCTTCGGAACCTCGGCGACCATCGCTTCGGTTGTTACAAGGAGACCGGCGACAGAACTGGCATCCTGCAAGGCAGCACGCACGACCTTCGCCGGATCGATAATGCCGGCATCGACCATGTCAACGTACTTTTCGGCTTGGGCGTCGAAGCCGTAGGTCTCGGACTTCTCCTCTGAAATCCTGCCGACCACGATTGAGCCTTCAACGCCGGCGTTCTCCGCAATCTGGCGGATCGGTGCTTCCAGCGCCTTTAGCACGATGTTGATCCCGGCCTGCACGTCCGGGTTCTCGTCGTGAATGCGGCCGACCGCCTTTTTGGCGCGAAGCAAGGCAACACCGCCGCCGGGCACAATCCCTTCCTCAACCGCGGCGCGGGTGGCGTTAAGCGCATCTTCGACGCGATCTTTTTTCTCCTTCACCTCGACTTCCGTGGCGCCGCCGACCCGGATCACCGCGACACCGCCGGCGAGCTTCGCCAGCCGTTCCTGCAGCTTCTCCCGGTCGTAGTCGGATGTGGTTTCCTCGATTTGCGCCTTGATCTGCAGCACGCGCGCCTCGATATCGGGCTTCTTGCCGGCGCCGTGGACGATGGTGGTCTTTTCTTTCTCGATGATGACTTTCTTCGCGCGGCCAAGCATTGCCGTGGTTACATTCTCGAGCTTGATTCCGAGGTCCTCGGAGATAAGCTGCCCACCGGTGAGGATCGCAATGTCCTCAAGCATGGCCTTGCGGCGGTCGCCGAAGCCGGGGGCCTTCACCGCGGCAACCTTGAGGCCTCCGCGCAGCTTGTTGACCACGAGCGTGGCAATCGCTTCGCCTTCGACATCCTCTGCGATAATGACAAGAGGCTTACCCGACTGCACCACCGCTTCCAGCACAGGAAGCATCGATTGCAAACCAGACAACTTCTTCTCGTGCAGAAGGATGTAGGCATCCTCGAGCTCGGCCAGCATCTTCTCGGCATTCGTGATGAAGTACGGCGAAATATAGCCGCGGTCGAACTGCATGCCCTCGACGATTTCGACCTCGGTCTCCAGCGCCTTGGCTTCTTCTACGGTGATCACACCCTCGTTGCCAACTTTTTGCATCGCCTTCGCAATCATCTGACCGATATTGGCGTCGCCATTCGATGAGATGGTGCCAACCTGGGCGACTTCCGACGACGAGCCAACTTTCTTCGCGCGCTTTTCGATGTCCTTCACCACGGCGCTGACGGCAATGTCGATGCCACGCTTAAGATCCATCGGGTTCATGCCGGCGGCAACAGATTTGGCGCCTTCCTTCACGATCGACTGCGCCAGTACCGTGGCGGTGGTCGTACCATCACCCGCGAGATCGTTTGTCTTCTGGGCAACTTCTCGCACCATTTGCGCGCCCATGTTTTCGAACTTGTCTTCCAGCTCGATTTCCTTCGCAACCGTCACACCGTCTTTGGTTATGCGCGGCGCGCCGAACGATTTGTCGAGCACGACGTTGCGGCCCTTTGGACCGAGCGTCACCTTCACCGCGTTTGCAAGAATGTCGACACCGCGCAACATACGATCGCGCGCATCGCCGGAAAATTTTACCTCCTTAGCAGCCATTTCAAATTACTCCATTGAGTTTGTATGAGATGTCAGGCGATCACGCCCATGATGTCGGATTCCTTCATGATCAGGAGTTCTTCGCCCTCCAGCTTGACCTCAGTGCCCGACCATTTACCAAACAGCACGCGGCTGCCAGGTTTAACGTCGATCGGGATCAGCTTGCCGCTCTCGTCACGGCCGCCAGGTCCGACAGCGATGACCTCGCCTTCCTGCGGCTTTTCTTTTGCGGTGTCGGGAATGATGATGCCGCCTTTGGTCTTCTCGTCGGCGTTGATACGGCGCACGACCACGCGGTCGTGAAGGGGACGGAATTTTGTTTTGGCCATGGGCTTCCCTTATGCGCTAGTGCGCGTCTCGTTGAACAAAAAGTATCGATTTTTCAGCTATTTAGCACTCACAGTGAAGGAGTGCCAACTGCTGCCCGGGAAATATTGCCTTCGCAGCGGAGTGTCAAGGTAAGGGCCGCTAAAATCCCGCCCCGCCACTCCAAACCGTGCTTGCGCTGGTCGCTGATGCACTCCAAAGTCGCGGGGCTTGCTTCCAAGGAGTCGGCCGGAATGAGCCATCCAAATCGTCGTGCACTGTCGACTGCAATCATCTTGGGGATGCTGGCCCTCGGGATTTCCGGCTGCGCGACGGGACCGAGTGTCGAACAGCCGGGCATGCCCTCGATGGGCCCGAGTTTGCCACCGGCCTTCCCGCCTCAGGACATTGTCGGACGCTGGGGGCTTGCTGCCTATCATAAGGATGAAGACCGCGCGCGCACAGAGGCGGCCGCTGCCGGACAGTGCAAGCAGCCATACGTGATTACGCTTGGCCCGAGCGGTGGCGTCATGATGCATCTTGCCGATGAGGCAACGCCCACCGAGCTGCGCCTGAGAGGCGGACCCGGTGGCAAGACCTACATCGGTCCGGCTGACGGCGAGCCGGGCGGTGCTCAGGACCGGGAAGTGGTGCAGTTTAACGGCCGCGTACTCATCCTCCGCTGGATGGACTCGGAAGTGCAAGGCCGCTACGGCACCATGGTTTATGTTCGTTGCGGAGGAGAGGGCGCCAAGCAAGCCGCGACCAAACCAAAACCGAAGCCGAGAACGGCCCCGCCTCCCCCGAAGCCTCAGTAAGGTCGCGTGCCGAGGCACGCATGAGCGCAACGTCGCTGGCGTGCTAAAGGAACGGGCATAGTTGCCCGCAACGGCTGCTTCATGACTTTTTCACGTCATTCTATCGAGGGTCCTTGGCGTGCCGTGCCGGTCCTTGGCATCACGCAGATTCTTTCTTGGGGTACGATCTTCTACACACCGGTGTTGATCGTTCCGTTGATCGCGGCCGAACGAGGCTGGTCGATCTCCTTCGCCATGGGCGGGTTTTCGGTTGGTCTTTTGGTTGCCGGACTGGTCGCGCCGTATGTTGGCCGTTCGATCGATCGCTTTGGTGGTCATGTCATCATGACGATCGGCTCCCTGATTGGGGCGCTTGGTCTTTTCCTTATCGTGTACGCCGTCCGGCCCGCCGCTTACTACGGCGTCTGGATGGTGCTTGGCGTTGCCATGGCGGCAAACCTCTATGATTCGGCATTCGCGACGCTTGGCCGCATATTTGGACTTGGCGCGCGCCGGCCGATTACAGCGCTCACCCTTGCCGGTGGTTTTGCGTCGACCGTGAGCTGGCCAGTCACTCATTCTCTG
>DATIWJ010000040.1:0-50353 GCA_035519415.1 Pseudolabrys sp. | reverse complement strand
TGTCGTCATTGTCATTCCTCCCGTGTTGTTCTTCCTGATGCGGGTCAGGAAGGATTCGTAGCGAGTTTCTTCACACTTTCGTCTTTGCTTTCGGGCTTGAGACGTTGCCGTGCGCGCGTGAGCAAGCCCATCAGTCCCATTGGAAGATAGAGTATCGTAAGCACGTAGACGCCCCCAAGCACGTACTGCCACCACGGGACCAGCGTGCTCAGGTATTCGCGCAAACCGAACACGATCGCGGTGCCGATGGTGGCGCCGACCAGCGTTCCCGCGCCCCCAAGCACGACCATCAGCAGCGCGTCGACGGACGTCGTGAGCACCACGGTTTCCGGGCTGACGTGGCCATTGGTATGCGCCCACAACACCCCGGAAAGCCCGCCGAAGCCGCCGGCGATGATGAAGATGATGTATTTGTGCAGCCAGGTGTTGTAGCCGAGGATCTGCATACGCAATTCGCGCTCGCGGATACCGGCGAGACTCTGCCCGAATGGCGAGCGCACCAGCACGTACATCAGTGCCATCGAGACCACGAAGAAGGCGAATACCAGATAGAAGAAGGTAACCTCGTTACCAAGGTCGAGGCCGAAATTTGGCCGGCCGCTCATATTGATGCCGTTATCACCGCCAGTGAGCGAATTCCAACGATAAGCGAGACCCCAGACGCATTGACCAAGTGCAAGCGTGATCATCAGGAAATAGACGCCACCGGCGCGGATCGCGAACAGTCCAAAAAGAGCAGCCAGGGCTGCACCGAGCAGAATTCCCAGGATCACGACTATCCAGAAATCCCAGCCGAGTCCAAAGTGAAACTTGGTGGCAAGAACTGCCGTTAGATAGGCGCCCACACCGAAATACGCCGCCTGTCCCATTGAAGACAACCCGGTGAAGCCGAGCAGAAGGTCGACGCTCATGGCGAGAATCGCGAAGGCCATCGCCCGCGTCGCCAGTAGAACGACGAACGAGCCGGAGTGCGGAACGATCAAGGCAAGCGCTGCGAGAGTGGCAGCGACAATCAGGATCTTGGTTTGCTGATTTGCCATGGGTCCGCTCAATCTCGTCCGAACAGACCAGTCGGCTTGATAGCCAGGATCAGAACCATCGGTGCATAAAGCGTGAAATAGGACACCTCCGGGAAGAGTGCTTTGCCGAAATTGTCGGCGAGGCCAACTGCCAGCGCTCCGATGGCCGCACCGCCAAGGCTGCCCATGCCGCCGATGATAACTACCGCGAAGGCGAGTGGCAGTATCTCGAAGTCGAGCCCCGGATAGATGCCAAGAAATGCGCCGCCGATTACGCCGCCGAGCGCGGCAAGAAAAGCGCCAAGCGCAAAGATGAACATGGAAATGCGATTGGTATCGATGCCGACGCCACGGGCCATCTGCGCGTCATCGACGGTCGCGCGCACCCCCGCACCCATCCGCGTCTTTTCCATCACGAGCCACAACACGATTCCGAAAGTCAACGCCATCGCGATCATGAACACGCGATAGAGCGGCAAATAAATGCCGCCGACGACGATACTCTGCGTCAACTGGGCGGGAGGATTGATATCCATGTTGTTGCCGCCCCAAATATCAAGTGCGCCTTGCTGGAATAGAAAGGCAAATCCGACGGTGAGCAGAACCTGCCGGAGGACATCCGTTTCGATCGGTATGATCGAAACGCGACTGAATACGAAAAAGAAAACTATTGTTACGAGCGCAGTGACGACCGTGAACTGAACCCAGCCTGCACCGATAAAATGACCGCGAACAGCTGCCAATGCGGCCAGGAGTCCCAATCCGAGCCCGATAACGGCGTTACGGATGGATTCAAAACCTTCGGATCTCAGGAACAAACGCTCCATCACCAAACCGATGAGAGCGACGGCTAGTGCGGCGAGGGGAAGCGACAGGGCCCATGATCCGGTTGCCCCAATAATTGAAAGCGCAATGTACCCGCCCCACAGAAAATACGCGCCGTGCGACAAGTTGACGATGCGCATGACGCCAAAGATCAGAGACAAACCGCTGCCGACCAGAAACAACAGCGCACCGTAGGACACGCCATTGAACGCCTGGACCACCCAGAATTGCGTATTCATTTCCCCCCTGATCCTTCTGTTAAGTCGAAGGTTGAGCGAAGCTTACATTAGGTTCGATGGGAATGAACACCCCAAATGGCCGCAGCCTCCGCGTGCAAGATTGCGTCCGTTTGCACCTGTGCCGCGCTACTTTCGTCTTGCCCGCTTTTTCGGCGGAATAACCGGTAACAGCAAAAATGGCTCCTTGCCGCGGCCAAAATAGAGGCTGGTGGTGCCACCAAAAATGGCGGGCGGGCGATCTCGTGGGTCGTCATGCAGGAATGGGCCACAGCCCTTCAGCTCATTTTTGAAATTCGACAGCTTGCCACCGCTCGCCCCGCCATATTCGTAATCCTTGCCGCGGATCGACAGGCCAATGCGGTATCCAGCCGGCACGACAATCGAACTTGGCCAGATTTCGATGTCGAGTTCCACCCGTTGGCCCTTCTTCAGCGGCTGCTTTTCATCGTGTGTGTGATAGGGGCGATAGGGTTTCGATAATTTTTTGTCGAGCTTGCGATGCGATGCACGCAACCACCCTTGAGCGATTGGCGTGTGCGGGTCGATAGCGCCCTGGAATACGATTTCTTTCAGGTCACCCGTAAAGACGCGCAACACGATGAAGAAATCAGCGTCGGATGTTGAAGAAGAAGCGAACAACTTAAGAGCCGACGGGCCCGTGATCTCAATTTCCTTCGCAAGCGGTGGCGTAAGAAAAGTGAGGCCATCGCCCACAGCAGCAAATTTAAGCTGGGCTGAATCAGACGGTTTTTTGGTCGTCAGCGTCATCGATGATGGATCGAGGTAGAACTTGGTCCATCGGGTGCGTTTGAGCGGCCACTCGTTCTCGGCCCGCGGCACGAACTTGTCGATGTGACGCACTTGCAGCAGCACTTTTGGCTGCTTTGCCCAACCATCTTTTTTCCCGTGCAGGAAGCGGTCGAAAAAGCGCAGCTGCTGTTCGCGGCCATAGTCCGTGTAGAAATGTGTCCAGTGCTCGATGCCGTGGGCCTCCAGCCATTTCTGCTTCGCCGCGGCGCGAACGAACCCCTCGAAATTCCCACGTGGATGCAGGCCTTGTCCGCCCCAATTTGCGGCCGAGAATAGCGGTGTGACGATCTTGTCCCATTTTGGCGAACGCGCTTTGTGGTAGTCATCGTCCATCGGGTGGGACACGATCTCGCTGCCGAATTCGGCGCGGTTCTTTGCGAGCTCGGCTTCCGGCAAGGTTTCAGGTCCGCACACCAGCTCGCCATGAACACGGCTGCGCTTGCCGCGCTCGCCGGCACCGTATTGCACGGTCTTCACCTGCATGTCGTACCAGTTCTCCCAGAATGTTGAGAGAATGCCGCCATGATGGGTCATGTCCCGGTACCAATCGGCTGCGCCCTCCCAGATGCACATTGCAGCGAGATGCGGCGGCTGTAGCGAAGCGACATGCCACTGATTAATACCGTAATACGAAATGCCGTTGAGGCCGATCTTACCGTTCGACCACGGTTGCACGCCCGCCCATTCGATGCAATCGTAGAAATCCCTGGTTTCGCGCGGCGAGAAGTGATCTATGAAACCCGGTGAGCAGCCGGCGCCGCGTGAATCGACGCGCACGCAAACGTAGTCGTGCGGCACCCATTTCTCCGGGTCGACCACTTCCCAGCTCTGATAAAGATTGCTCGATCCTGCTGTGACGTCGGGATGCTTTTCCGCCATGCGCTGCCATGCGCTCGGGTAGCCGTCCTGGAAGGCAAGGTTCTTCGCGTAAGGACCATAACTGAGGATAACCGGAAACTTTCCCTCTTTCACTGGGCGAAATACGTCGGCGCGGAGCACCAACCCATCGTCCATTGTGATCGGCACGTCCCAATCAATCCGCATGCCGTCGCGAATTTCCGTCCGCTGTTGTAACGACGCCATTACGCCCTCCCGAACACTCTCCGTCATACCCCGCGCGAGCGGGGTATCCAGTATCCACAGTCGTTCGGATTAAGGAAATAGACCGGCGCTTATTGATGACACCAGCCAAATTTAGCGGGCACGAGTCCTTTTCCGCTTTACCTTGGCCATCTTTTCCAACACGGCGCAGACGGCCGCGGTGTCACGGCCGCCGAGGCCACTTTTCATCGCTTTGTGATAAATACCTTTGGTGGCGTTGAACAACGGCGTCGGCACGCGAATTTTGCGGGCATGATCGCCGATCACCCGCATATCCTTGTCCCAGACGGAAATCTTCATGGTGACATCGTCGTAGCGGCCTTTTGCCATCATCGGTGCGCGCAACTCGAATACACGTGAATTGCCGGCACCGGCCTTGATCAGGTCGACAATCATGCGCGGTTCGAGACCGGCCTTCATACCGAGCACCATGGCTTCGGCAGCGGCAACGTTGTTGATGGCGACCAGAAGGTTGGCCACGTATTTCATGCGGCTGCCGTTGCCAAATGGGCCCACGTTGAACACGTGCCTGCCGAACGCCGTCAACGCAGGGCGCACCCGCGCAATCGCCCTGGCGTCACCGCTGGCGTAGAACACCAGATCGCGGTTCTTCGCCTGCGAGCCAGTGCCGCTGACTGGGCAGTCGATCATGATATGACCGGCTTTGCGCAATGTACGCGCGGCTTTTTCCTTATCTGAAATTGAGAAGGTGCTCATTTCAACAAGCACCTTGCCCTTGAGCTTGGCAGCGTCAATTTTTCGCACGGTGTCGGCAAGCGCCTGAGGCTTGGGCAGACTCGTGAGAATTATCGGTGTCGCCGCGGCCACCTCGGCGGCACCGTGCACGACCGTGACACCGGCGCGCTTTGCCTCACGGCGTCGTGCGGGATTTGTGTCGTAACCGACTACTCGCCAGCCGGCCGCCACCAAATTCTTCGCGAACGCGCCACCCATAATGCCGAGGCCGATCACACCGACCGTACCTTTGGTCCTTCTCACTGCCATTCATCGTCTCCCGATGCGGAGTTGCATCAATGTTTCCTGCCCGTCTTATGCGTTGGGTGTAAGGCTGTCGAGTCACGCAAAGCTGTGAGGCCGCTTTCAAGCGGTGCCGTGATCGCCTATCGTCGGCAGCAAAACGACCAAAGGAGGACGTATGCGAATTGGCGTTGCAGGTCTCGGAGTCATGGGCGCGGCCGTTGCTGCACGGCTTATGGAAGTCGGTCACGAGGTGACCGTATGGAATCGCACGCCCGAGAAGACCAAACCGTTGGTTGACGCCGGCGCCAAGGTGGCGGCAACACCGGCGGATCTGATGAATGCAGTCGAGACGACGATCACGATGCTCACTGACGGCGCGGCCATCGATGCTGTCTACAACGGGCCAAAAGGTCTGTTATCGGGTGACGCCAAGGGAAAGCTGCTCATTGAGATGAGCACCGTGCCACCGAAGGTGCCGCTCGCGCTTGCACCCAAAGTTCGCGCAAAAGGTGCCGCGATGGTGGAATGCCCTGTCGGGGGATCGACGGCGCCAGCGCGCCAGGGAAAGTTGTTGGGATTGATGGGTGCCGAGCCGGCAGACGCCGAACGCGCCAAGCCGATCCTCAATCAGCTCTGCCGCCGGCTCGAGCACTGCGGGCCGGTTGGCACCGGCGCATCGATGAAGCTCGCGATCAATTTGCCGCTGATGGTTGCCTGGCAGGCTTATGGCGAGGCATTAGCCATCGCACGCGATGTCGGCTGGGAGCCCAGGCGCCTGCTTGATTTGTTCGTCGATACCAACGGGGCAAATGCAGCGCTGAAGAATCGTGCCGAGATGATCGTCACTATGCTTGAGGGGCGGGACCCGGGCCCGACCACGTTCAGTATTGCCAACGGCGTAAAGGATCTGCGAACGATGATCGAGACCGGTGAATCAAAGGGCGCCGACATGCGCGTCACCAAAGCAACTCTCACGGGCTTTGAAGACGCGACCGAACACGGATTCGGTGGTGGGGATGGCTCACGCATGTCCGTTTATTGGGCCAGCCGCAAGAAATCCTGAAGGAGTACAAAGTATGTCCGTAACGCTCGCTCAGGCCTCGAGCATTGTCGATGCTACCCTGAAGAAGGCGCGCGAACTCAAGCAAATGCCGCAGACAGTTGTTGTGCTCGACACTGGTGGCCACCTTGTCTGCGCCAAACGCGAAGATGGCTCCGGCATCATCCGCTTCGAAGTTGCCGTCGGCAAAGCCTACGGCGCTCTTGGTATGGGTTGGGGCTCGCGCACCATGATGGAGCGCGCAGCGCAGAACCCGAACTTCCTCACCGCGATTGCGGCGGCGAGCGGTGGGCGGCTGGTGCCCAACCCGGGTGGAGTTTTAATTCGCGGCGCGGACAATCGCGTTCTCGGCGCGGTCGGCATTTCCGGCGACACTGGCGATAACGATGAGATCATTGCGGTAGCCGGTATCGAGGCGGCGGGGCTCAAAGCCGATCCGGGGGTTGCGAAGAAGTAAATCGACACTCGTTACGCCCGGCCATGACAAAAAATGAGACAGGGAGGTAATCGTGAAACTATTTTCGTTCTGGCGTTCGCTAGCGACCTACAGGGTGCGCATCGCGCTCAACCTTAAGGGACTTACGCCCGAAGTTATCGAAGTCAATTTGTTGAAAGGTCACCAGCGCGACCCGAAATTCCGTTCGGTCAATCCGATGATGGCCATACCGGCATTGGTTGACGGCGATGGTCCGGCACTATTCGAATCGCTGGCAATTATCGAATACCTCGACGAGACCCACCCCAACCCGCCATTGATGCCGAAGGAGCCGAAGGCCCGCGCACGTGTGCGCGGCCTTTCGCAGATTGTGGCCTGCGATTCGCATCCTTTGATCGTGCCGCGCGTACGCGAATATCTCGCCCATGAGTTCAAAGTCGATGAGGCAGGCGTCATGAAATGGGCCCAGCATTGGCATCAGGCGGCGCTGAACGCGTTGGAGGAACATCTTTCGACGGAAAAAGAGACAGGCACTTATTGCCAAGGTGATCAGATCACAATTGCGGACATTTGCCTGGCCAGTCAGGTAGCGGGCGCGAATTTCTTCAAGGTCGGCCTGGCCCCATATCCGAGCGTTGCGCGCATAGCTGCCGCGTGCGCGAAGAACGATGCCTTTGCGCGCGCCCATCCGCTCAAGCAGCCCGGCGCGCCGGCCGCAGCGTAATCGGGTCGGCATGCTCAACGCGGCTATCGTAGGCCTCGGCTGGTGGGGCAAGACACTGGTAAAGGCGGCGCGCGATTTCGGCGCGCCGTTGCGGTTTTCTCGCGGCGTTACGCTCGAGCCCGACACCGTGCGTGATTTTGCCGCCGAGCATAAAATTGCACTTGGAACCTCGATCGAGGACGTGTTGGCCGATGAATCGATTCAGGCCGTTGTGCTCGCGACTCCGCACACCAAACACCGCGCGCAGGTCGAAGCAATCGCTGCGGCTGGCAAACATCTCTATTGCGAAAAACCATTCGCGCTCACGAAGGTCGATGCAGAGGCAGCGCTCGCAGCCTGCCAGCGCGCCGGCATCGTGATTGCGGTCGGTCATCATTTCCGGTTGATGCCATCGATGCGGGTTTTGGCGGAGCTAAAGGAGGCTGGCACCTTCGGCACGATCATGCACGTCGAGGGCAATTACAGCCACGATTGGCTGGCGGGCTATCCGGCCGATAGCTGGCGGCTCCGCGCGGAAGAAAGCCGGGCCGGCGGCATGACCGGTATGGGGGTTCACGTCCTTGACTGTTTCCGGGATCTTGTCGGCCCCATGAGGCGCGTCAGCGCTCTCTCAAAAGCGCGGGCCCTCAAGCTTCCGACCGGCGACACCACGTCGGCACTCGTTGAATTCAAGAATGGCGCAACCGGCACGCTCGCCACTACCATGAAAACACCTTTCGTATGGCGCATTGCGGTGTTCGGCGAAAACTGTTGGGCGGAGAGCGTCAGTGAAACGCGCGCAATCGTACGCCATGCCGGAAAGGACCCCGAGATCATTGATCGGCCGCCCGACAATCATCTCGGCCGCAATCTCGATTATTTCGGCAAAGCTGCGCTGGGTCAGGGCAAGTTTCCGATCTCGCCCGCCGGAATTTTACAGACCGCAGCGGCGCTCGAAGCTGTGTTCAAGTCGGCGGACACGGACGGAGCATGGGTGACGGTCTAACTCAAACGCAACATCAGTCGCCGGGATCAATGCTTTGAGCCTTGCGCTACTTTCGTCGCGTTACATCCTGTGCGGCTGCTTCGTCTCGTTCAGCGGCGGTCTGCTGTTGCGACTGCATGAATTGCTGAAACAGAACCGCATTCTGTTGAAGCATTGCGGGCGGTGGGTTGCCGGCTTCGATAGAGGTCGCCAGGAAACGATCGGATTTAGCCTTCGCGGCATCACCGTTTTCAATCACCATTTCGACTGCGTTGTTGGATGTATCCGCAGTTTCGGTGGCAGCAGGCAGGTTGGGCAATCCGGTAAAATTCACGACGTAGAGAAAGGCAATGCCGGCAGCCAGGGCGGCAACTACCGCAAACCGAATGCCGAGGGCAAACACTTGATTTTTCCGGGCGCGCTGGGTTGAGCGTAAGAGCGCTTCCATATCGCCAGGCTCGGGCCTGCGTAAGACTTCAGGCAAAGGAGCCGAGAGCGAGCCTCTGTCGTATGGGAGCGAGTCTCTGCCGTACGCCGGCGGTTTGTAAGAGGCCCGCTGGAGCGAGGCCGTAGGTATTGACCGCCGTTCTTCCCCCGACCACAACTTGGTCACGCGCAAGTTGCCTGGCCGATTACTGGGGCGACGTGGGGCGCAGTAACGCAGGTTATCGGGATCGTTGTTCTGTTGGTTACTCATATTGAACTCCCTGCAAGTCAGCCAACGCGACACGACATAACGAACGAGCTCTGGCGTTACCGAGCAAGTAGACCTCTCTAATGTGCAGTGATGATCGGGAGCGGACGCGAGATGGATAGATAGCGACCGCGAGCCCCAAGCGTTGTGGAAGAAGCGTCCATCAGCCGGTCCCCAGTTAGGCAAATGTCTCGCTCGACAAATTATGGGATCGGCCGACGGGCTTTAGTTGGTCAGAACCTAGACAAAAATGTGGAGCCGGGAACGCCGCGAATGGTAGCAGACGACCACCGAGCGGCGGCTATAAAATACCACCGAGTTAAGAACGGAATGACAAAAAAAATTCGTTACAAAATTGCTGCGCGAAATTTGTTGCGTGGTTGTACTGGCGCAATCGCGCGATCCCAAACCTGATGAATGTGCGCAACCTCTGCTTCAAAACGCTGCAGAAAGAGGCGTGCCTGCGTTGACAGTGTGCGCCGGGTCGGTTGGACAACGACGAATTCCGCGTGCAGCTCGGGCTCAGCGATTGGATTGACGATCAATTCGCCACGGCCAATGTCATTGACCGAAATCACGCTTGGAAGAATGGTCACCCAGTCGGAGCGCGCGACGAATTCGAGCGTCGCGATCATCGCGTCCATTTCCAGCATTGCGGCAATTTCGACGCCGTGCGCCTGAAAATATGTTTCAAGATTACGACGGCGGATATTGTCTGGTCCCGGTACAACGATCTTGAGGGGCCGGCATTCGGCGAGCCGCAGCGGCGCAAGTGGAGTAAACCCGGCGCGCGGACCGGAGATCATCATCTCGCGATCGCGCACCAACATGCGCGATTTCAGCCCGATTGTACCTTCGAAGGCTGGCACGACTGCAAAGTCGAGGACGTCGTCGAGCACCATTTCCGTAAGCAATGCGCTGTAGCCTTCGACGATGTGCAGACGCACTTCCGGACAGCGCGGGACGAAATCGTCCAGCACCGGGGCCAAAACCGCCCGCGTAAATGTCGGCATCAGCCCAATGCGAAGTTCGCCAGTCACTTCGCTGGCGAGCGATCGCGCTTCCTCGGCGGCGTGCTCGAGCGTGCCGACGGCCTCCACGCAGCGCTTGTAATAGCGCAGCCCTGCCGGCGTCGGCGTTATCCCGCCGGGGGTGCGCTCAAACAGTTTGACTTTGAGGGTGCGCTCGACTGCCGCAACGTGCTGAGAGATACCGGATTGCGTGGCGTTTTCGCGCTGGGCCGCACGCGTGAAGGAGCCTTCTTCACAGACCGCAATGACGGCGCGGATTTGCCGCAGCGGGATATTTGCCATGCAGACCTCGAATACGGGGCCCATTAGAAAAACTAATGGCTGAGCGCAGAATATATTATTTCGGCTTTAGATGCCAACCGGCTTAGGATTCCCGCCAATCAGCAACGGGCGCGCGTACGCGCCGGGCGGGAGGGACGGCCATGGGAGCTAATTTCGGCATTGCGGGTTTGGATTGGCAGCAGCGGGTCAACTGGGATCGGCTGCGTGAATATCGGATCGAGCGCGCGCGCCAGATGATGAAGAAGCATGGCCTTGGCGCCATGCTCTGCATGTATGACGAAAACGTCCGCTACATCACGGGCACGCTGACGCCGGGTTGGAATCGACTCAAGCCAGGCCTGCGTTACGCCATGCTGTGCGGCGACGGCCGGCCAATATTGTTCGAGCAAGGCGATCTCGGTTTCCAGATCGAGCGGCACTCGCCGTGGATTCCGAAGGAGAACGTCCGTCACTCGTTCGCATGGATCAAAGGCGCTGCCGGTCCCGCCTCGACCCAGCAGGTGAACAAGTTCACCAAGGCAGTCTTGCAAGCGATGAAGGACCACGGCGTCGCCGGCCAGAAGCTCGGCGTCGATTTCATCGACATCAACATGATCAACATCTTCAAAGAGAACAACATCAACTGGGTCGATGGCATGACCCCGATGATGGAAGCGCGCGCGGTCAAAAGCCCGGACGAGCAGGAATGTTTCCGCATCGTCGGCGCGATCGGCGATGCCACGCATTGGGAATGCATGAAATTCCTGCGCCCCGGTATCACCGAGAATCAAGTGACCGCGCATCTGATGGAGTACCTCTACAACATCCCCGGGATGGAAGACGTCGAAGACGTGATCGTGTCGTCTGGTCCGAATACATGGCCGAACTGGCGCAACTTTTCCGACCGCATCATCCAGCCCGGCGACATCGTGTTCATGGATTTGGCCGCGCTCACGTGGAACGGTTACAAGTCCTGCTATTATCGGACCTACTGCGTCGGCAAGGAGCCCACGAAGGAGCAGAAGGACACTTACGCGACGGCGCTTGAGTGGCTCTACGACTCGATCGGCGCAGTGAGGGTCGGTGCCACCACGCGCGACATCGCGCTGAAGTGGCCGTCGGCAATGGAAACCTGGGGTTACGAGGACGAAGACCAGGCTGCCGCCAACCTATGGGGCCACGGCCTGGGCCTCGCCCAATACGACCCACCGGTGATCTCGCGCATCTGGTCGCTCGACCATCCCGTCGACATCCAGGAAGGCATGACCTTCGCGCTCGAGACCCAGCACGGAAAGCGCTTCCGCTATGGCGTGCGTATCGAAGAGATGCTGATCGTGAAGAAGAACGAGATCGAAATCGTATCGAACTTCCCTGTGAAGCAGATCACAGTGGTCGATCCGCTCCCGGGTTATGGGGATCATGTAAAATAGCGCGCGCTTGCGCGTGCGGTTTACCCTCTCCCCGAAAAAGGGAGAGGGGACGCGCCGAGGCTTTGTGGCTGCCGAGACGTTGAACAGGTATGACCGCATTTATTCTTTCCCTCGATGACGCTCTTGCGGCCGACCCCGAACGGGTCGGGCCTAAGGCGGCGAATCTCGCCGGTTTGACGCGTGCCGGACTGCCAACGCCTGGCGGCTTTGCGCTCACGGCCGAGGCCTATCGGCATCAACTGCGCGATCTCGGCATCGAAGACTTGCTGCGCCGGTACAATGAGACTGACCTGCCGGCATCACGCCGAATCTCGATCCAGATAAGGTTGGCACTGTACGAGAAACCAATCGCGCCGGAGATCCTCGAGCCGCTGCTCTCGGCCTGGCACGCGCAGCGTGAAAAAACACCACTCGGTGTTGTCCGTTCCTCAGCCCTCATCGAAGACCGCAAGGGCGCAAATTTTGCGGGCCAATTCGAAAGCTTCCTCGGCCTTTCCGATGCAACGGAATTCCTGACAGCGGTGCGCGCTTGCTGGGCGGCACTATGGACCTCACATGCTCGCCGCTACATGGACAATCACGGGCTCTCGCCAGCGGACACCGCGATGGGCGTGCTGATCCAGCCTCTGATTTCGGCACGTGCCTCTGGTGGCGGCCTGAGCGAAACAGCTGAAGGACAGATGCTGATCTCGGCCACCTGGGGCCTTGGCTCGGCGATTGCGCAGGGCGAAGTCGTGCCGGATCGTATCGTGCTGAGTAAATCCGGTTTTTTGCGCACGATAGAAGCCGGCCGGAAGGGTCATCGCGACACCTGTGAGCATGGTGTCTCGGCGCCTCAACTGGTTCCCGACAATCTGGCCAGCGAGCCGTGCCTTTCAGCCGGCGAAGCCGTGACGCTCGGGCGGCTGTTGCGCAAATGCGAACAGCTCGCCGGTGGCCCTGTGGAAATCGAATGGGCGGTGGACGAGAGCGGTTTTAAGCTCCTGCAATCGCGGCCTCTTCATATGGAGCCGGCGATCGTGCCGGATCAGATCTGGCTGCAACATCCCGGGCTCAACGGCCATCCTGCCGGCATCGGCTGGGGTTCAGGCCGGGCCGTGGTGGTGAACTGCGAATGTGAATTGTCGCGCGTGACGCCCGGCGATGTGCTGGTCACGCGTGTGGCAGGGCCGGCGCTCAGCCACATCTTGCCGCGGGTTGCCGGAGTGGTGGCGGAACTTGGCGGCTCCACCTCGCATCTCGCTTCGCTTGCGCGCGAACGCGGCATTCCGATGGTGCTCGGCGTGC
Organism: Pseudolabrys sp.; assembly: GCA_035519415.1. Classification (GTDB taxonomy): domain Bacteria; phylum Pseudomonadota; class Alphaproteobacteria; order Rhizobiales; family Xanthobacteraceae; genus Pseudolabrys. The sequence goes on along the minus strand of DATIWJ010000040.1, from coordinate 37,491 downwards.
TCGATGCGACCCGGAAGATTCCTGACGGTGTGCAGTGCGCCGTAGACGGGGTCGCCGGCATCGTGCGGTGGCAGCGGTGACGGCCAAACCGCGCATCTTTGTTAGCCAGCCGATCGCCGACAGTGCGCTCAAGCGGCTGCGGACACTGGCAAGTGTGAAAGTTTTTCCAGACGATAGCCGAATCATTCCTCATCGCGCGCTCATCGGCGCCGTTCGTAAGGCCGATATTTTGTTTTGCCTGCTGCACGACAAGATCGATCGCGCGGTCATTGCGTCGAATCCGAAGCTGCGCCATGTCGCTGCGCAATCCATCACGCCATCGAATGTCGATGTCGCAGAGGCGACCGCGCGCGGAATACCGGTCACCGTAGTCCCGCCGGTGACCACCGAGGCGACCGCAGACCTCACATTCGGACTTATGCTCGCGGTAGCGCGCCGTATGGTGGAAGGCGACCGGATTGTGCGTGCCGGTAAATTCCCGGGCGGGCAATCCCGGCATCTGCTCGGGTCAATTGTTCACGGCAAGACTTTAGGTCTCGTCGGCGGCGGCGGGCTAATCGGCAAGGCGGTAGCGCGCCGCGCGCAGGGTTTCTCCATGCGAGTGCTTTACTGGACGCCGCGCCGCAAGCCTGAGAATGAGGAGCGCGAGGCGGGTCTCACATTCGTGCCGCTCGATCAGCTGCTCCAGGAATCCGATTTCGTCTCGTTACATTCACCGCTCAATGCGCAAACCCGTCACCAGATCGGGCCGCGCGAGCTTGGCCTGATGAAAAAGTCAGCCTTTGTTATCAATACGGCGCGGGGGCCTATCATCGACGAAGCGGCGCTGGTGCGCGCACTCAAAGGCAATAAGATTGCCGGTGCCGGCCTCGACGTATTCGAGCACGAGCCGAAAGTGCATGCGGAATTGAAGCGGCTGAAAAACGTCGTTCTCAATCCGCATCTGGGTAGCGCTACCATTGAAGTGCGCGAAAAAATGGCGAACATCGTGGTGGACAATATCGAGGCACTGTTGAATGGGCAGGTGCCCCCAAACTGTGTCAATCCGCAGGTGTTCGGCAAGTGACGCGCTGTGATCGTCCGCAAGACCGGACGGTCCGGCAAACTGGGTGTATGAAATAGGTCGAAGTCCTGGCGAAGACGGGTCGCCGGGACGACAGTTCGGGGAGGAAGCAATGGCGGATTTACCCAGGCTTGACGTGGTCATTGGCAATAATTTCGGTCATCTGCCGATGTTCATTGGGGCGGAGAAAGGCTTCTTCAAAAAGCACGGGGTCGACGCGAAGATGCTGGTTGTCGACACCGGCACCGACATGGTCAACGCCATGCACGACGGCCGCGCGCAGGTCGGCGACATGAGTACCACCACGTATCTCAAGGCGGTGCATGCCGGTGAGCCGTTCAAGGTTATTGGCCTCATCATGAACGATGCCACGCGCGACAATTGCGACGATCCTCTTGCTATCGTAACCAAAAAGGGCCGCGGCATCGAGGCCGGCAAGCTCGGCGATCTCAAAGGCAAGAAAATCGGGCTGGCACGCGGACAGACCTCGGACGAATATTTCAAAATGGTTTTGCGCCGCGCCAAGATGAAATACGAAGAGCTCACCATCGAGAATATCTGGTCACAATTCGGCCTGGCGCCGGCGCTTGCCGAGGGCAAGGTCGACGCGATCGTATCGTGGGAGCCTTACGTGACGCAGGTGCTCACTCAGGTGCCGGATTCATATACGGTGATCCGCGGTGGCCATCACATGTCTTATGTGATGGTGGCAACCGCGCATGGTCCCACCGTCGAGAGCAAGCCGCAGCTGGTGAAAGCGATCGCCGCCGGTCTCGCGCAATCCTCGCATTTTACCCGCAACAACCGCGACGAGGCGGTGGAGATTTTTGCCAAATGGGTGCCAGGTACCGACGTGGCCATCGGCAAGAAGGCGGTGCGGCATATCAGTTTCGATCCGCGACTCTCGCCGGCGGTGATGCGGGCCTTCGAAAACGCGGAGGACGAAGTCCTGATGAACACGCTGAAGGGCGCGCCGAGACTCGACGTGCCGAGCCTGTTCCGGCCGCAGTTCATGGCCGAAGTGCAGAAGGAGCACCCCGAGTATTTTGCAGACCTGCCGACGCTGAAGTAGCTACTCGGCGGTCCAGCCGCCGTCAACGACGAGGGAGGTGCCGGTTATCAGGGCGGCGGCCTCGCTTGCCAGAAAGACGATTGCGCCCGTCAGGTCTTCAAGCTGGCCAAGGCGGCCGAGCTTGATGCGGCGTAGCGTGTCCTCGCGGAAAAACTGATTTTCAAAGAACGGTCGCGTCATCGGCGTTTCAATGAAGGTCGGCGCGAGCGTGTTGACGCGGATCTTGTGCGGCGCGAGCTCGATCGCCATCGCCTTGGTGAAGCCTTCCATCGCATGTTTTGTCGCGCAATAGACCGTGCGGGTCGACCCGCCTACATGGCCCATCTGCGAGGACATATTAATGATGGAGCCGCCGCGCTTGGCTTCGACCAGCCGGCGCGCAACCGACTGCGCCACAAAATAAGCGGCGCGAACATTAAGTGAAAAAACGAAATCAAAATCTTCAACCTTCACGTCAACGAACGGCGCCGGCTTGTTGGTACCGGCATTGTTCACCAGGATATCGAAAGGCTCTTGTGCGGCGATCATTGTCCTCACTGCCGCCACGTCTCGCACGTCGATTGTGAGTGTTGCCGCTTTTTGCCCGCGCGCGCGGATCGCCTCAGCCGCTGCCTCAATCTCCTTTGTTGTGCGTGCGGCGAGCGTGACATGTGCGCCTGCATCGGCCAACGCGGACACCGCGGCGAGCCCGATGCCGCGCCCGGCGCCAGTCACCAGCGCGCGTTTGCCGTCCAGTCGAAACGACGGCGTCCTTGTCAACTCGAGCGTCATTCCGCCGCCTGGGCGTATGGTACGTTGCGTCCGCCGTAGCGGCGCACACGGATATTGGCCTGCTCGGCGTGGCCGAGAAAGCCTTCCAGCACGCAGAGTCGCGAGCAGTATTCGCCGATCATGGCGCTGGCTTCATCGGTCAGGACCTTTTGGTAGGTGCAGGTCTTCATGAATTTGCCGACCCATAAGCCGCCGGTGTAACGCGCGGCCTTTTTGGTCGGGAGCGTATGGTTAGTGCCGATCACCTTGTCGCCGTACGCAACATTCGTGCGGGGACCGAGAAACAGCGAGCCGTAGTTTTTCATGCCATTGAGAAATAAGTCCGGATCCCGCGTCATGACTTGCACATGCTCCGACGCCACGCGGTCGGCTTCCAAGATCATCTCGGCTTCGTTATCGCAGACGATGACTTCGCCATAATCTTTCCAGGCTTGCCCCGCCGCATCGGCAGTCGGAAGGATCGACAGCAGCCGCTCGACCTCCTTCATGGTATCGCGCGCGAGCTTCTCGGAATTGGTGATCAATACAGCCGGTGAAGTGGGACCGTGCTCAGCCTGGCCGAGGAGGTCAGTCGCGCAAATTTCTCCATCTACGCTGTCATCGGCGATGATGAGGGTCTCGGTCGGACCGGCGAGCAGATCGATACCGATGCGTCCGAAAAGTTGGCGTTTGGCTTCAGCCACATAGGCATTACCGGGGCCAACGATCATGTCCACCGGCTTGATTGTTTCGGTCCCGAGCGCCATTGCCGCCACCGCTTGCACGCCGCCGAGCACGAAAATCTCGTCGGCGCCGCCGAAATGCATGGCGGCAACGATGGCCGGATGCGGCCCACCTTTGAACGGCGGCGCGCAGGCGATGATGCGGTTCACGCCTGCAACTTTTGCCGTGACAATCGACATGTGTGCCGAGGCGACCATCGGATAACGGCCGCCCGGCACGTAACAGCCGATCGAATTTACCGGGATGTGGCGATGGCCGAGCACGACGCCAGGCAACGTCTCGACTTCGAGGTCGTGCATGGTGTCGCGCTGCTTCTGCGCAAAGTTTCTTACCTGTGCCTGCGCGAACTTGATATCGTCGAGATCGCGCTTTGGCACCTGTGCGATGGCGCGTTCGATTTCCTCGGGCAACAGCCGGAAATCCTTCGGCGACCAGTTGTCGAACTTCTTCGATAGATCCTTTACTGCTAAATCCTTGCGTGCGTCGATGTCGGCGAGAATAGTCTCCACCGTCTCCCGCACCTTGGCGTCGGCCGCCTTGATCGCGCCTGCGTCCATTCCACGCTTGAGCCAACGGGGCATAGCACCCTCCTGAATTAATTCTTTGTCGCTGCTCAACGAGCCGATGCGCGCGAAATCCCTGCGTCCCTTATGCGCCGCGATCCGGCTCGATAACTACGGCCGTTCCGTAGCACAGAACTTCTGCTGCGCCGACCATGGGCCCCGTATCATAACGCACACCGACCACGGCGTTGCCACCCATCTCGCGCGCGTGCGCGAGCATCAGCTGAAACGCCTCCTCGCGCGCGGATTCGCAGAGGGTCGCAAATATGCCGGCCCGCCCACCAAATAGCGTACGCAAGGCTCCGACAATCGTCATCGGCAACGAACGCGTTCGGACCGTGATTCCACGGACCACGCCGAGACATTTGATTGTTTGAAAGCCGGGTAGTTCAAATGTGGTTGTCGATTGCATCGAATCCTCCGATTCGACAATTCATGTCGACCGATTAGACCGCGATTTATTTTATAGCCTGCGGATTGATCGGCGATCCTGTTGCGCCGGTGATGATCAGCGGTGGCCCGCAGAAGAAAAACTCATAAATACCGTCTTGTTCGCAATCTTCAGCCAGTTCCTTGAGGTAGAAAATCTCACCCATGCACAGGCCCATGGCTGGAATGACGACCCAGTGCCAGGGCTGGTTGGCCTCGGTGGTTTCATTCGGTCGCACTTCCACGCCCCAGGTGTCGGTGCAAATTGCCGCGATTTGTTTTTCCTGACACCAGTAGCAGTTCTCGAACTTGACGCCCGGCGCGTCGCCCCCGGCGTAGCCGCCCCAGTTCTTTTCGGCCAGGCAGCGCTCCATTTGCCCGGTGCGCACGATGACGAAGTCTCCGCGGCCGATCGATACATTCTGCTGTTTTGCGCATTCGTCGAGTTCGTCGTTGGAAATGCTCTCGCCGTCCTCCATCCATTTCACGCCGCGAAAGCGCGCGATATCGAGCAGTACGCCGCGACCGACCATCTTGCTCTTGGAATGCTCGATGCCCAGGACCGAAAGGCCGCGCGAGTCGATCAGCTTGGCATCATATCCGTTGTAGGCCTTGTCCTCGTAGAAGATGTGCCCGAGCGCATCCCAGTGAGTGGCGCCCTGTACACACAGGGTCAGCGTATCGTCGGCATATCGAATCTTGTTCCAGTCTTGCTGGCCGGCGATGGCGTCGGTTCCGGTAGCGAGCATCTGGTGAATTGGGTTGAAACGCCCACCGAATAAGCCGGTCTGTGGCCCGCTGCGGTCGAGCGGAATGCCAAGCGCAAACACCTTGCCGGAGCGGATCAGGCTGGCCGCTTTCACGATGTCCTCGGGCATTACGTGGTTGAGGGTACCGATCTGGTCTTCCTTTCCCCAACGTCCCCAATTCTTGAGTTTTTTCGTAGCTTCGGCGATCGCTTGCTTGCCGACCTTGATGTTCATGAAGTGCTTCCTTCCGGCTTTTTCGTGATTTCGCAGCGTCAAATTCGCTGCCCCCTATCGATGCAATATTGCGCAGAGCGTTGGTGTTTCATCAAGCGGGTGACGCATCGGCATTTTGACGTGGACGTAATGCTTGCGCATCATCCCGTCTGCAAGCGGACCAAACGCACAGTGAGGATCTTGATGAAACGCGCTCTGATCGCCGCCGCCACTGCCTTGATAACGGTCATATTCCCCGCCCACGCCACCAATATTGTAGACGAGTGGGCCAGCACGAAGGCGCCTCCAGCGCCTGAGCTCAAGGCGGTCACGGTGGATCCAAAGACCACTGCGCTGTTGATGCTCGACTTATGAATCAGAACTGCGGCAAACGTCCGCGCTGTCTTGATACGATTCCGGCCATGAAGAAGCTGCTTGCGGAAGCGCGCGCCCATAAGGTTGCGGTGGTCTATTCGATTATCGCGAACAGCACGCCGGCCGATGTGATCAAAGACGTGGCACCGCTAGCGGATGAACCACATGCCCCTGTCGGGCCCGGACAAATTCTTGCGTACCGACCTTGAGAAGATTATCAAGGATAAAGGGATCACCACGGTAATCGTGACCGGCACCGCGTCGAACGGTGCAGTGCTCTACACCGGCAGCGGCGCCGCATTTCGGGGGTTGAATGTGATTGTGCCCGTGGACGGCTTGTCGGCGGTCGACGCTTACGCCGACTACAGCACCGTTTTCACCTTTTTGAATGCGCCGCTCCTTTCGGCAAAGACCACCTTGACCAAGAGAGACATGATCAAGTTCTGGTCGTCTTTCCGGGCGTGTGGGGGAGGGAGTCACACTTTCCCCAGCGCGCGGAGGATCTTGTCTGGTGTGAATGGCATGTCGGTGAGAGGCTTCGCGCCAAGCGGGCGCAGCGCGTCGTTAATTGCGTTCATGATGGACGCTGGTGCGCCGGCGGTGCCCGCTTCGCCCGCGCCTTTGGCGCCAAGCTCGCTATCGGCAGTCGGTGAGACAACATGTCCGCATTCGATGTCGGGCATTTCTGCGGCCATCGGCACCAGATAGTCGGCCATGTTGCCATTAAGCAGTTGGCCACGCTCATCATAGAGACAGTGTTCGAATAGCGCTGCGCCAATGCCTTGCACAACGCCACCGCGGATCTGCTCATCGACAAGTTGCGGATTGATGATGGTGCCGCAATCTTCCACGCACCAGTGTTTTAAAAGCTTCACAAAACCGGTGTCGACATCGACTTCGAGATGGCTTGCCTGGATCCCGTTGGTGAAGGCGAAGGGCCATGCGCGCGGAACGTAGTGCCGCGTCGCCATCAGTTCGGCCTGGAAGCCTGGCGGCAGTGTGTCGGGGCGGAAGTAAGCGATGCGCGCCAGTTCGTCGAGCGGCAGACGCTCGGTACCTTTCGTTTTGTCCACGACAATGCCGTTTCGGATGTCGAGCTCATCCGGTTTGGCTTGCAGAATGCTTGCTGCCACCGCGAGAACATTTGCGCGCAGCGCCTTGCCGGCCTGCCAGGCTGCTTCGCCGCCAATGCCCGCCGCCCGCGAAGCCCAGGTGCCGCCGCCATAGGGCGTATTATCGGTATCGCCGGTGATCACGCGCACTTTGTCGATCGTGACGCCGAACGAGCTGGCGACGCATTGCGCCAGCACCGCTTCGGCGCCTTGGCCCTGTTCGGTGACGCCGGAGTGGATAATGATCGCACCTTGCGCGTCGAGCTTCGCGGTGGCGCCGTCCATGGCCGTGATCCGCGCACCGCCGACGCCGTAAAACGCGGCAGAAGGATTTGTCACCTCGATAAAACTGGCAAATCCGATGCCGCGATATACGCCTTTCTCGCGCAGTTTTTTCTGTTCGGCACGCAGGCCGGCATAGTTCATCATTGAGTCAAGATGAGCGAGTGCTTCGTGGTGCGAGAGAAGTTCGAATTTGAGGCCCGACGCCGATTGCGTTGGATAGGCATCGTCAGCGATCAGATTGCGACGCCGTAACTCGAGCGGGTCGATGCCGATCTTGGCTGCTGCAAGTTCGACAAGGCCTTCGGTCACCGCGACCGCAATCGGATGGCCGACCGCGCGGTACTGGCACATGACATTCTTGTTTTGAAACACCACGCGCGCCTGCGCCCGATAGTTCGGGCATTTATAAGGGCCGCCGACCAGATTGACGACCTGGTTGGCCTCGATGCCACTGGTACGCGGATAGACCGAATAGGGACCGATGCCGGTTAAATCGTCGATCTCGAAGGCGGTTATGGTGCCATCCTTACTGACGCCGATCTTTGCTTTGATACGGTGGTCGCGGGCGTGGATATCAGTGACGAAGCTTTCGATACGGTCGGCAACGAACTTTATGGGGCGCTTGAGCAGTTTCGACAAAGCCACCGTCGCCATCTCGTCGGCATAGGTGTGCACCTTGATGCCAAAGGAGCCTCCGACATCCTTGGTCAATACGCGAACCTGATGCTCGGCGATGCCGAGATGCTTGGCGAACAGGTTCTGCATCATATGTGGCGCCTGCGTGCCCTGATAAATGGTCATGCGCTGATCGCCTTCGTTCCAGTCGGCGACAATCGCGCGTGGCTCGTTGGTCACGCCAGTGTGTCGACCGAAACGGAAGGTGGTCTCCACGACCGCGTCGGCTTCAGCGAAGGCCTTGTCGACTGCACCGACATCCAACTTTCTTTCAAAGCAGAGATTGTCGCCGAGCGAGGCATGGATCACCGGTGTCTTGTCATCGAGGGCGGTTTCCGGATCGGTGACCGCTGGCAATTCCTCGTAGCTCACCTCGACCAGTTCACAGGCATCTTCGGCCTCAGCACGGGTGCGTGACACAACCGCGCAAACGGCCTCGCCTTGCCAGCAAGCACGTTCGATTGCGAGCGGAGCTTGTGGCGCGGATTTCAAGCCCTTGAGATGTGTAAGCACGCCAACCCAGGGCGTCATTACCTTTGCAAGTTCGGCGCCGGTCACCACCGCAATTACGCCAGGCGATTTTTTTGCTGACTCCGTATTGATTTTGACAATGCGTGCATGCGGGTGCGGCGACCGCACATAAGCAACGTGCGCCATTCGCGGTAAAGTCACGTCACTGACATATTGGCCACGGCCCTGTGTAAGCCTTTGCAAATTCGGACGCGACACCGAACGGCCGATATAAGAATTAGGCCGATCAAGCGTCGTGAGGACGGGCGGGGAATCGTCGGTAATCTTCATTGCGCTGCGAGCCTCATAAGAACCGGGTCGGCCACAAAATCGTGCGCCACATGTGTGCCGACGGGCTGTTATCGAGGCCGAGGCCTTCCTTGGGCTGTTTGAAATTGCGCCCGATAATATCGACGAAGTCGTCGAGATTGACCTTGGCGTTGGGGTCGAACGAATAGATGTCGTTTACGCAGATCAAGCGCGAGGTCATGTACCATTTGTGCGCTCGCGCACGTTTGTATTCCTCGACGATGTATGGCTCCGGCTGATAGTCCGGTCCAAACAGGACCTTGTAGAGGTCAGGATAGCCGTAGCCGACCGTTTCGTCGGGGAAGAATCGCAGAGCCTGATGTGTTTTCACTGCCCAGGCCACTTCCTCATCGACATACGGCTCGATCATCTGCGCGCCCCAATAGCCATGATCGCAGCGGATGAAGCTGACGATGGCGATGTCATGCAGCAGACACGCGAGGACCACCTTTTCCGGCTGGCCGCCCTTCAATGCGTGCGTGGCGCTTTGCAGCAGATGTGCGGTCGAGGCGAAACGATGACGGAAATAGTCCACCAGCGTCGGCTTCTTCGGCATCGCTGGAAGACGCGGGTCATCGCCCATCAGGAAGAACTTGCCGGGGTGCTTGGCGCGCATCTCCGGACTGGTATCCATTTTGACGTTGCCGTCCATCAAATGCGCGATGGTCGAGCGCGTAATGATGCGCTCCATCTCATGCATTTTTTCTTCTTCGAGTTCGTCGGCTCGTTCGGACATCGACAGTGGACGGGCGTGTTCATTCATGGCCTATCTCCCTTTCGCCCGAGCCTGTGCGACCGCTTCGACGGCATCGACGATGGCGTGATAGCCGGTACAACGGCAGTAGTTTCCGGACAAATGCTCACGAATTTCATCGCGTGCGGGCACGCCGCCGCGTTTGAGAAGGTCCTGGGCAGCGGCGATCATCCCGGGCGTGCAGTAGCCGCATTGGAGAGCATTTCGCTGTTCGAACGCGGTCTGCAAATCGGCTACCTCGCCGGAGTCGGACATCCCTTCGATCGTCTCAACCTTGGCGCCCTCGCATTGCACCGCCAACATCAGGCATCCGCGCACGATCTCGCCGTTGACCCGCACAGTGCACGCGCCGCACACGCCGTGTTCGCAACCGACATGGCTGCCTGTGAGGGCAAGATCCTCGCGCAGGAAATCGACCAACGTCTTGCGCGCCTCGACGCGCTCCTGCACGCGCTCTCCATTGACGGTCAGCGAAATATCGAAGGCGTTGCTCATCACCGCGCCTCCAGCAGCTGCTTTGCAACGCGGCGCAGTAGCACGCCGGCGAGGTGCTTTTTCACGGTGCCAGTCGCCTGGACGTCATCGTGCGGCGCAAGATCGAGCACGTTGACCGCGGCTTCGATGTCGCCGCTCGCCAGTGCCGCCTCGGCTTTCTTCGCACGCACGGGTGTATTGCCGACGCCAAAATAGGCCAGACGCACGTCGGAGAGACCTTTGCCCTTGGCACGGGCGCTTGCCGCAAGGCCCACGATGGCATAGTCGCCGTGGCGACGCGCCAGTTCAGAAAATCCCACGCGCGTGTCATTCGCGGCGGCCGGCACGCGGATCGCGGTGAGGACCTCTTGCTGTCCGAGCGCAGTCTCAAACAGGCCTTTGAAAAAATCCTGGGCTTTGATTGTACGTTTGCCTTTCGGTCCCGTTGCCTCGATCTCCCCGTCGAGCGCAAGCAGGCAGGCCGGCAATTCCGCCGCCGGGTCGGCGAAAGCGATTGAGCCTCCAAGGGTCCCGCGATTGCGAATTGCGGGATGACCGATATGCGGCATGGCGCGGGCAATCAGCGGCGCCTGCTGGGCGATAAGGTCTGACCGCTCCGCCTGGGCGTGTCGCGTAAGAGCGCCAATTTCGACAGCGCCGCCCTTCACTGCAATGCCATCGAGCCCGCCAAGACCGTTGATGTCGATGAGAAGACTTGGCGCGGATAACCGCATATTGAGTGTGGCGATCAGGCTTTGTCCGCCAGCGAGCAGTCGCGCATCGTTCTCGGCGAGCAGCACCACCGCTTCGTCGACCGACTGCGCTTTCTTGTATGCGAATGGCGCTGGCTTCACGTGTCCTCCCGGCTTTTGCTCATTGTGACCCGGAACGCGCGCAGGTCAATGCAGCCCGGGCTCTATGGAAGCCTATGCAACAATCCGTTTCACGATATCAATCGCGCGGCGCAACAGCGTTTCGGAAGCCTCCGGGGTGCGGAACGCTGCGTGCGCTGAGAGCGTCACGTTATCTAGTTTGGCCAGCGGATGATCCGGCGGTAACGGCTCGTTGTGGAAGACATCGAGCCCAGCGTGACGTATGTGGCCACTTTTGAGTGCCGCGATCAGCGCAGCTTCGTCGGCGAGCGCTCCGCGCGCGGTGTTTATGTATATGACGCCTTTCCTCATGCGTGCGATCCGGTCGGCAGATAGAAAGCCGCGTGTTTCGTCGCCGAGCGTTAGGTTCATCGAAACCACGTCGGCGCGGGCGAGCAGTGTTTCGATGTCGACCAGCGGTACGTCGATCTCGGCATGTCGGGTACGGTTCCAGCCGATTACGTTCATGCCCATGCCCTTGCCAATGCGCGCCACCTCCCGGCCTATACCGCCAAGCCCGATCACCCCCAGCGTCTTGCCGAGGAGCTGCACGCCTTCGTGCGGCGTCCACACACCGTTGCGCACCTCACGATCCATGCGGGCGAGGTCGCGTGCGCAGGCCCACAGCAGTGCGATGGAGTGCTCGGCCACCGCAGTGTCACCGTAACCCTTGATGATATGAACTTTAATGCCGCGTGCGTTCAGCTCATCGACATTCATGTAACTTGCCGGTCCAGTGCCCAGAAAAACGATGTGCTTGAGCTCGGGACATTGCGCCACCAATGGCGTCGGCATGTATGAGTGGTCGTCGATCGCAATATCATAACCACGAATAATTTGCGGCAACTCATCGCGCGCGAATGCTTTGCGATTGACATCGATTGGAGGATCATCGGGGCGAACGACCCTTTCCCACACTGGTGCCAGTTGGTCGTTGCAGTCGAGAAAAATGGATTTCATTGAGATCTCGTTTCGAACAACATTTTCGCATCCTACAACGGGGAAAGTCTAAAAAGGCGGGGGTCACAAGCGTTGACGGCGGGCGCGGCCCGGACTAGATGCACCGAGGCCGAGGAAGGGTAATGTAGCGGTGTAATGAGTAAAGAACATAAAGCCGTCTGCGTCATCGCCTGGCCCGCCGGCCATTCGCGCTCGCCGTTAATCCACAACTACTGGATCAAGCAGCACAAGCTCGATGCCGAGTACCGGCGCGAAGCAGTGTCGCCTGAGAGGTTTGTCGAATTCGTCAAAAATCTACGAGCAAATGGTTATATCGGCGCCAACATCACGGTGCCCCACAAAGAGACCGCCCTCAAATTGTCGGAGCCCGACGAGCGCGCACGTGCTGTCGGTGCCGCCAATACACTTTGGTATGGCGACGGCAAGCTGCGTTCGACCAATACCGATGTCGAGGGGTTCCTGGCCAATCTCGATGCGACGACGCCGGGATGGGATCGCGGGCTGTCGACCGCTGTGGTGCTCGGAGCCGGCGGTGGCGCGCGCGCGGTGATCTTTGCACTGCTCTCGCGCGAAGTCGGGCGCATCTATGTGATCAATCGCACGGAGGCACGCGCTAAAGCTCTTCAGAAAAAATTCGGTTCCAGCGTGCAGGTCGCTCGTTGGGAGGAAACCACCGGGTTGCTCGGCGGTGCCGGGCTTTTGGTCAACACCACGACGCTCGGGATGGTCGGGCAGCCGCCGCTTGAATTCAATCTACGCGCCCCTCCTTCACTCGTAGTCGCCGACCTGGTTTATGATCCCTTGGTGACCGGGTTGCTTGCCATGGCGCGCACGCGGGGCCTACGGACAGCTGATGGTCTCGGTATGCTGCTTCATCAGGCGGTTCGCGGCTTCGAGTTGTGGTTCGGTGTGCGGCCGGAGGTAACCGCGGAACTGCGGGCGCTGATTGAGGCTGATCTTCTCAAGAAAAAGTGAGGAATAAGCAGGTCGAAACGGGGTTATCCGCCTGATTAGGCTGGTCTAGTCGGAACCAGATTGGGAGGATGCTTGTAATGTCAAATATGACGCGTCGGGCGCTTGGCGCTGCCGCAATTGTCCTACTTTTCGCGACCGGCTCGTTCGCCCAACAGCCGGGCCGTATTCGCGGCCAGATCGAGAAAGTCGATGGCCCAATGCTGTCGCTGAAAACGCGCGACGGCACCATGCTGAATGTCAAGGTCGCTGATGACGCGCGCATTTCAGGCTTGGTCAAAGCCTCACTCGCGGACATCAAGAACGATTCATTCATCGGCATCGCCGGGATGCCGCAGTCTGACGAGAGCATCGAAGCATTTTCGATTCATATTTTCTTGCCGGCGCAGCGCGGAGTAGTGCCCGACCGGCACGGACCATGGGACGCGCGGCCGGGTAGTACAATGACTAATGCCTATGTGGAGAGCATGGTGCAGGCCAAGGATGGCGGGACATTGATGGTGAAGTACAAGGACGGCGAAAAGAAAATCGTGGTCACGCCGCAAACGATGATTGCCGCTGCTGCGCCTGGCAATAAAGACGAGCTCAAGGTGGGCGCTCAGATCATCATCTTTGGCTGGGACAAACAGCCGGACGGCTCGATACTGGCGAAGACGATGTACATCGGCCGCGGCGTAACGCCGGCGATGTAATGCTATGATCGCACGTGTCGTTTCCACATTTATTTTGCTGGCTCTTGTGGCCGGCGGAACATTGGCACAACAGCAAACATTGCGGGTTGTCGGCACCGTCGAAGGTTTTGATGGTCGGGTTCTGGCGGTAAAGTCTGACAAGTTAGGCGAGGTGAAGGTCAATCTCACCGCCGACGCTACGGTATTTGGTGTGGTCAAAGCCGCGCTCGCCGATGTGAAGCCGGGTTCCTACATCGGCGTCGGCGCAATGCCGCAGCCGGATGGAAGTCAGCGGGCAATCCAAGTGACGATTTTGACAGAATTTCAGCGTGGACTGGGTGAGGGCCATCGACCTTGGGATGCGCGGCCGAACAGCACGATGACCAACGGCACCGTCGATCAGGCGGTGGCCAGCGTTGATGGCCAGGTGGTGATGGTTAAATACAAAGAGGGTGAAAAGAAAATTGTGGTTCCGCCTGATGCCGTGATCCTCGCTTATATGGCGGGTGATAAGAGCGAGCTTAAACTAGGCGCGCATATTGCCATTGTACGAGCGGTCAAGAAACCGGACGGTATGATGGAGACCAACCGCGTCAATGTCGGACGCGGCGAAGTGGTGCCGCAATAGCCCGCCGTGTTGGCGCGTGCGCCGAGCCGCGCGCCGGGACATCGAGATCGGAAACGAGTTCCGGCATGTCCCGCATCAACCGTACGAGACGGGTTTGGCGGCCGCCGGCAAGGCGGGCTTCGCGTTGATCTTCAATGGGCCGGCGCACTTCGTCGCAGCGCGACAGGCTGTCAATCTCGGCGCCGTGAGCGGCCAGCTGGGCAAGAAAGTGCGTAAGATCTTCTAACTGTTCGGCGACCACGTGAATAACACCGCTTTCTTCTTGCACGAGGCCGGTAACCGCTACATAGCGCGCGCCTAAGACCACCGGTCTTAGACGCTCGAATACTTTCGGCCACACAATGACATTGGCGATCGCGGTCTCGTCTTCGATGGTCATGAACACGACGCCATTGGCTGAGCCGGGTCGCTGGCGACAGGTCACCAGCCCTGAGATACGCGTGCGTGCGCCGGAGGCTGTGCGGCGTAGCGTATCGTTTTGCTTGATGCCGCGGACGCTAAGGTCAGAACGCAGGAATTGCGCCGGATGCGCGCGCAGCGACAGGTGCAGGAAACGATAGTCGTTAATGACTTCCTCGCCGATCGGCATCGGCGGCAGGCGCACGTCTGGTTCACGCGAGATGATGTGCACCGATGCGTCGCCGCCATCGATGGCAAATAACGGCAAATCGTCGTTGCGATCGCCGACCCGACCAAGCGCCTTGGCTGCCCATAGCGCTTCGCGGCGGGTGAGACCGAGCGAGCCGAACGCGTCGGCATCGGCCAACCGTTCCAGCACGCAAGGAGAGAGTCCGGTGCGTAACCATACGTCGCGCATGGAATCATAAGCAACATCGCGTTTTTCCGCGACCAGCTCGGCATCTTCCTCGCTCAGTCCTTTTATTTCGCGTAAGCCGAGACGCACTGCGTGTGCTGTCCGAACATCATCTCGCATCTCGCGATGCAGTTCGTGTAGCCGTTCGGCCGCGCGCGGACCCGGTTCAAGCGTCGAATCCCAGTGCGAGTGATTGATGTCCGGCGGCCGTACCTCGACACCGTGTTCACGCGCATCACGCACGATCTGCGCCGGCGCATAGAAACCCATTGGCTGTGCATTCAGGAGTGCGGCGGCGAAAACGTCCGGATAGCGGCATTTCAGCCAGGCTGATGCATAGACGAGAAGCGCGAAGCTCGCTGCGTGGCTTTCCGGAAAGCCGTATTCGCCGAAACCCTCGATCTGCTGGAAACAGCGCTCGGCGAAGCCACGCTCGTATCCATTGGTCAGCATTCCGTCGATCATCTTGCGCTGGAAAGTGCCGATGGTGCCCACGCGTTTGAACGTTGCCATGGCGCGACGCAATCGGTCGGCCTCCGAGGGCGTGAAACCGGCGGCAACGATGGCGATCTTCATCGCCTGCTCCTGGAAAAGCGGCACACCCAGGGTTTTCGACAACACCGCTTCCAGTTCTTTCGACGGATAAGTAACCGGTTCTTGCCCGCGGCGACGACGCAAATAAGGATGCACCATATCGCCCTGGATCGGGCCAGGCCGCACGATCGCTACCTCGATTACCAAATCATAGAAACTTTTCGGCTTCAGGCGCGGCAACATGGTCATCTGCGCGCGGCTTTCCACCTGGAAAACGCCAAGCGAGTCGGCGCGGCACAACATGCGATAGACGGCCGGGTCTTCAGGCGGAATGGTGGCAAGCGTGAGGTTGAATGTGTGTCCCGGATGCGGTGCGGCGCGAAGTGCTGCACCGCTGATCCGGGACCGTTCCATATACCGGTCGTCGTCAAGGTCCCGGGTCTGCAGCGCATCACTGCGTGCTGCGCTGCGCCCGGGATACGTACCGTCCATCGCCGCTTCGGGATAATGCTTCTCAATCAAATCGAGTGCCTTACGCAGGCAGGACAGCATGCCAAGACCGAGCACGTCGATTTTCAAAATGCCCAGCGCGTCGAGATCGTCCTTATCCCATTCGACAAAAGTGCGATCGTCCATCGCCGCGTTGCCGATTGGCATCACCTCGTCGAGCCGGCTGCGGGTAATAACGAAACCGCCGACATGCTGGGAGAGATGACGCGGGAAACCGTTGATCTCTTGCGCGAGCGCAAGGACATGGCGCATGCGCCGGCTTTGAGGATCGAGGCCGGTGCGGGTGACCGCATCTTTCGACACCGCGCCGCCCCCACCTCCCCAGATCGAAGATGACAGCGCGCCGATGGTGTCCTCGCTCAAGCCAAAAACCTTGCCGACCTCGCGGATCGACGAACGGCCGCGATAGGAAATCACCGTGGCAGCGATACCGGCATGTTCGCGTCCGTATTTGTCGTAGATGTACTGAATGACCTCTTCGCGGCGCTCGTGTTCAAAATCGACGTCGATATCGGGTGGCTCGCGGCGCTCAGGTGAGATGAAGCGTTCGAACAACAGATCAGCACGCTCGGGATCGACCTCGGTGACACCGAGGCAGTAACAAACCGCGGAATTGGCGGCCGAGCCGCGGCCCTGGCAGAGAATATTTTTTGAGCGCGCGAAGCGCACGATGTCATAGACGGTGAGGAAATAGGGTGCGTATTGTAATTGAGCAATCAGCTTAAGCTCGTGCTCAAGATGGGCGCGCACTTTGTCGGGAAGTCCTTGCGGATAGCGGCGGGCAACGCCCTCGTAGGTGAGATGCACCAGCGCATCTTGTGCGCTGCTAAAGCCTTTCACCTGTTCGTCGGGGTATTCGTAACGTAGCTCATCGAGCGAAAAGGAAAGCTCATCGCTGAGCGCCATTGTTTCCTCGATTGCTTCCGGGGCGTCGCGGAAAAGCCTGACCATTTCGTGCGGCGGTTTCAGATATCGTTCGGCATTCGCAGCTAGATTGCGTCCGGCGCGTTCAATTGTGGTTTTCTCGCGAATGCAGGTGAGGACATCGGCGAGCGGCCGCCGGTCGGGATGGTGATACAGCACATCATTGACAGCAATCAGCGGCACGCAAGCTGCGCGCGCGAGCTCCTTCATGCGCGTAAGCCGTGCGCGGTCGCGCCCGCGATAAAGCATGGAAGCGGCGAGTCGTACGCGACAAGGGGCAGCCTCGCGCAGGCGCGCCAGTAATGGTCCACTGCCACCCAAGGCTATTAATTCAAGCCCGAAGATGTGTGCCAGCAGGTCATCGAAATAGAGGGCGCAGTCGCCCTTTTTGGCGCGGAGATTCCCGGCTGTAAGCAGACGGCAGAGCCGGCCCCAGCCGGCGCGATTGCGTGGATAAGCGAGCACGTCAGGCGTGCCGTCGGCGAACACCAACCGCGCGCCCGGATGGTAGCGCAGCGGCAGGTTCTGTTCGCGCTTGGCCAGATGCGCGCGCACCACGCCGGCGACAGAATTGCGATCGCACAGCCCGATCCCGGCAAGCTCGGCATAGGCCGCCTGCACCATCAGCTCTTCCGGGTGCGAGGCTCCGCGCAGGAAAGAGAAATTAGAGACGACGGCAAATTCGAGATAACGCATGGTACTGATCTTTTTTGGGACAGATCAGGCGAACGTCCCGTGCAGGAACCACGCCGGTGACGCCGCTCCTTGTGCGATATCGCGATAGAGCCCGGCTCGGAATAGCCAGAAACGCAGGCCGCTTTTATCCTCCACGCGGAAATAATCCCGGGCTGGCCCGCTGTGTTCGCTCCACCAGACTCCCTCGATGCGCTCAGGGCCTTCGGCTGCGATCACCTCGTGCAGCGCGCGCCGCCATCGAAAGCGCAGGGGCGGGCCATCCGGCACCTCTGCTACCGCCTCAATTGGCTCCGGCCGCGTCAACAGCCGCAGAGGACGTGGCGAAAGCTCTATTTCCTTGCGATAACGGCGAAACGCATCCCAGCCGGTATCGCCGTTGATAGTCTGTGCAGGGAGGACAACCTCAGTTAGTTCTGGAATGTGGCTGTCCTGTGCAGCTAATCGATGTACGCGGCGTGCGCCCAAGCGTGCGCTCAGACGATCGACCAGGCGGCAAAACTCAGCCGCATCCTCACCGTCGCTGATGCCGATCTGTTGGGGTGGGCATGGTTCGGTGACAGTGACTGAAAGCCGCGCCATATCGAAGCCGAAGCCTGGATCGAGCGTATCGGCGAGCACAGTGAGACGTTCGGCAAATAGCGCACGGATCTCATCCGGATCTCGCAAAGGCCGCGAGGTGCCGGCAGCGATGCGGCGGACCACGCCATCGGTGCGGAACAAGGTCAACTCGATACGGCGGGCACCGTCGTCGCGACGCTCCAGGACAAATTGCAGTCGTCGCGCCAATCGCCCCGTAATCGACAGAACATCCTCCTCGCGTGCGATTGGTTCAGCGAAGCGCTGTTCGGCGACATAAGGCGCAACTGGCAATCGCGGATTCAGCGGCTCATGCTCGTACCCAAGTGCGCGATCGAGCTGACGAAGCACTTCGGAGCCGAAACGCGCGGTGAGCGGTGCGCGCGGCAAATCGACAATATCCCCTATGCACTTCAAGCCGACACGGGCGAGACCAGCGACAGTTGCAGTCGCAAGTCGCAGCGCGGACAGTGGTAGTGGCGCGAGCAATGCACGTTCTTCGCCGCAAGCATAACTTGACGGTTTTCCATGATGCGCGGCGGCCCAAGCGGCACCGATAGTGCCGGCAATAGCAAACGAATAGGCAAAGCCGGCATTTTCCAGACGCGCGGCGAGATCGGCGACCAGTTCATGCTCGCCGCCGTAAAGATGCGCACAGCCGCTGATATCGAGTAGCAGACCATCGGGTGCATCGCAGGCTACCAATGGCGTGTAGCGTAAACACCAGTCGGCAATTGACTCGAGCAAGGCAGTATCTGCTTCGACGTTTTCGTCTACGGCATCGATACCAGGATGCATGGCGCGCGCTTGCGCCAACGCGAGACCAGGCGAGAGACCAAGTTGCCTGGCCGCGTCATCGACGGCGGTCAGGACTTCAGTGTTGCCGCGCTTGCCGGTGACAACAAGCGGTGCTGACTGATCATGCGACCTGACGATGCGGTCGGTCGAAAGCCGGCGCAGCCACAGACTGAGCATGCGTTGCGAGGATGAATCGCTCATCGTTGTCACTCCATTCGAGAATCCATGATCCGGCCGGACCGCGGCGATTGCGGATAAGCTGTGCGGCAAAACGCGGGGCACCGGGACCATGCGTGAGCACAGAAGGTGCAGTGCTAACGATCCAGCGACTAGCGGCGGTAGAGGCGTCGCTCGGGGGTGCGGCCCTCAACAGCAGCGCGAATGCGCCATTCTCCGTCGCAGCGAGCGATAGCCGTCTCACCATGACGCTATCGATTCTACCGATACGCATTTCGCCAATCACCGCGTCCACGGCACGGCAGCGCAACGCTTCTTCCATTGTCCAGAGCAAGTCACGTCGGTGTGCGACGGAGACTGTCACCAGCCGTTCGGGTGCGAGCCCAAAGGCGTCGAGGCCGGCGCCGTGCAAGGTGCCGCTTTCGGCGAGGGCCATATCCTCGGCGATCCAGAACAAGCGTGGTGAGGGCGCCGAAAGCGCGGCCAATCCCAAAGCAAATCCGGTCGCCGCGGCGAGATGAGCTTCTCTCGATGCCGCAATTTCGTGCAGTGCGCCGCGCAGGAGGCCTCCGCCAAGCACTGTATCGATGACGGGAATACCAAGAGGAAAGGCAGTGGGGCCGGCCTCAATCCGGGGCATCCTTTGCAGGGTCAGAAGACGTTGACGAAGCTGCTCGATCATTTACAAGCCACTGAAGATACGAAGTTATCTGGGCCATTGGTGAGACCACGACAGGTTTGTTCCTGTTTTGTTCTAATGTGACCAACATTGAAAGAGACGTCAAGCCGCAAGGGACAGTGGTCATCCTGGAGAGGAAGACCCCAAGCCTAGACGTGCGTGACGTAAATAATAAACACAGCTACCGCCAGGACGGTGGCCACCCAGACAAGACGAGGATCCGCAGATTTATTCATGGCGATTCCTACACATCCAAATGATGTGCCAAACCCCTCACCACAGGTTTAATTCGCCAGGGTGGCTAGAGGACTAATCAATTCCCGTTGAGAAGGTTGCGCCCGCGCGCGGTTAGCAGAATCCGCGACTCTTTCATGCTACGGCCGTTTTCAAACTGGATCAGCTCGCCGGCGATAGCGTCTTCCCAAACCGATAAATGCGGACAACTGCGCCGCCAAGCCTCTGCGTCGGCATAACTGCGTGGCGCCTCTGCGATCCAGGCAAGAAATTGTCGTGTCAGTGCGTGCGCGGCATCCTGCATGACAAGCGAACCTATTTAGACCACCAAGAGAATCAAGAGATTCAAGCCAGCGGTCGGCCTGCCGAAGATTGGAGCGGTTGCACAAGAATGGGGCAACTTCACGCTCGGCCTGATTTAGCCCGGAATCCTGCTACATCGTAAACTGCCGGACAATACAGCAAGCCGCCGCCCAACAGGTTTGCAGGAAAGGAGCATCTCATGACACGTGCCGGATTGACGGAAAAGCTTCTCGACATAAAGCGCGAGAAGGCATGGACCTGGAAATATATCTGCGACCAAATCGGCGGCATGTCGCCTGTGATGATTACTGGTGGCGTGCTCGGTCAGCAGAAGATGACCAAGCCAATGGCCGCCGCCGCAGCCAAATTATTCGGTCTCACGAAGAGCGAACAAGCCTTGCTTAACGAGGTTCCGATGCGCGGCACCGGCACGCCGATGCCACCGACCGATCCGTTGATTTATCGCTTCTACGAACTGGTGATGGTCAACGGTCCAGCCTGGAAGGCTCTGATCGAAGAGGAGTTTGGCGACGGCATCATGTCGGCGATCGATTTCGATATGACAATCGACCGCCAGCCCGATCCGAAAGGCGACCGCGTCAAGATCGGCATGACCGGCAAGTTCCTGCCGTTTAAATATTATGGCGCCACCGGCAATGCGTTGGCCTACGGATTGAAGGAAGACTGAGCGTCAGGCCTTGCGTTTGCGCACGGGCTTCTTCGGTTCGCCGCCGCCAACGAGCACTTGTGGGCCAATATCGGCCACGCGCGTGGTCCCGGTAAGGGCCATCGCAACGCTGAGTTCCTTCGCGAGGATATCGATAGCCTTGGCGACGCCAGCGCGACCGCCAGCTCCGAGGCCGTAAACATAGGCGCGGCCGATCAGGCAGGCACGGGCGCCCAGCGCCAGTGCGCGCAAAATATCGGCGCCGGTGCGGATGCCGCCATCGAAAAGTACTTCGGTGTCCGAACCGATCGCCTGCGCTATTGCAGGCAACGCTGAAATCGACGATGGCGCGCCGTCAAGTTGGCGTCCGCCATGGTTTGAAACGACAACGGCATCGGCGCCAAGCTTGACCGCAGTCTTTGCGTCATCGACGTCCAAAATGCCTTTGATGATCAGTTTGCCAGGCCAGTGCTTCTTGATCCACTCGACGTCCTTCCAGTTCAAGGCCGGGTCAAATTGGCTGTTGGTCCACTGTGCCAGCGACGTCACATCTTCCATGCCCTCCACGTGGCCGGCGAGGTTGCCGAAGGTTTTGTTCTTGCTTCTGAGCATGCTGAATGCCCAGGCCGGTTTGGTGGCAATGTCGATGACGTTCTTCAGTCGAATTTCAGGTGGCACAGTCATGCCGTTCTTGATGTCGCGGTGGCGCTGGCCAAGCACCTGCAAATCAACAGTAAGGACCAACGCGTTGCATTTGGCCGCGGCGGCGCGAGCCAGAATATCCTGCGAGAACCCTCGGTCGCGGATCACATAGAGCTGAAACCAGAACGGCCTCCCGGTCGCCTCCGCCACTTGTTCGATCGAACAGATCGACATGGTGGACAGGATAAAGGGAACACCGGCATCGTTCGCAGCCTGTGCTGACAGGATTTCGCCGTCGCCATACTGCATGCCGCAGAGTCCGATTGGCGCCAGCGCGAGCGGTGCGGCGATCTTCTGCCCGATGATGGTGGTGGCAAGGCTCCGCTCCGAGACGTCAACCATCACCCGTTGGCGCAGTTTGATTGCTTCGAGATCCGCCCGGTTGGCGCGCAGAGTCTCCTCGCTGTAGGAGCCGCTGTCGGCATAGTCGAAAAAGGCTTTTGGAACCCGGCGACGGGCAACCGCGCGCAGGTCCTCGATGCAAGTAATGGTCTTCATGGGGACTTTTCTGGGACGCAACGATTGGTCATCGAGGTAGCACAGCGCGGGCGCGCGACGAAATAGCACTCCGAGGGAGAGGCGAGGGACATTAACCGCGTGCGGTAATGATTTCTGACAATTTTGAAGTAATTTCACGGCGTTGGCATTATTATCGGGTCCCTGAGCAGGCTTGGCTGCCCATCAAAAGCGGGCTAGTCAGGGGGTATTAACCTGTGACGTTGGGCGTCGGGGGATTGTTTATGGTTCGTCGCTATTTTGGCACCGACGGTATTCGCGGCCTCGCCAACCGTGTGATTACCCCGGAACTGGCGCTCAAGGTTGGTCAAGCCGCCGGTTTGATCTTTAGAAATGGCGATCACCGTCACCGCGTTCTGATCGGCAAGGATACCCGTCTTTCGGGGTACATGATCGAAACGGCCTTGGTCGCCGGCTTTACGTCAGTTGGGATGGATGTACTGCTGACCGGTCCAATTCCGACGCCGGCAGTCGGGATGCTGGCGCGCTCGATGCGCGCCGATCTTGGCGTCATGATTTCAGCTTCGCATAATCCGTTCGACGACAATGGCATTAAACTTTTTGGGCCGGACGGCTACAAACTCAGCGATGAGACAGAGGCCAAGATCGAAGATCTGCTCGACTCCGATTTGAGCAGGCAACTTGCCAAGAGTGACGATCTCGGCCGCGCTAAGCGTATTGACGGCGTGCAAGATCGCTATATCGAGTTTGCCAAGCACACTTTGCCCAGGGCGGTGTCGTTTGAAGGTCTGCGCATAGTTATCGACTGCGCAAATGGTGCCGCTTACAGGGTGGCGCCAGATACGCTTTGGGAATTGGGCGCCGACGTGATTTCCATCGGTGTTGATCCCGATGGTTTCAACATCAACAAGGACTGCGGTTCCACCGACCTGGCTGCGCTTTCGCGCAAGGTGCGCGAAATGCGCGCTGATATCGGAATTGCGCTCGATGGCGATGCCGACAGGGTGATAATCGTCGACGAGCGCGGCCATGCGGTCGATGGCGATCAGCTCCTCGCGGTCATTGCCCAAAGCTGGAAGGAAGACGGCAGGCTCCAGCGTCCCGGTGTGGTCGCGACCGTGATGTCCAATCTTGGCCTTGAACGCCATCTCGCGGGTCTTGGCCTCGAATTGGTACGCACTCCGGTCGGAGATCGCTATGTGCTCGAGCACATGCGCACCCACGGATACAATATTGGCGGCGAGCCTTCCGGCCATATTATTCTGTCAGACTATACAACGACCGGTGACGGCTTCATCGCCGCATTGCAAGTGCTTGCGGTAATCAAGCGCGGCGACAAAGCCGTCTCCGAGCTCTGCCATCGCTTCGAGCCTCTGCCGCAGGTACTCAAGAATGTCCGCTACCAGAAAGGCAAGCCGCTGGAGAATGCGCAGGTGCGTTCGGCAATTGCGAGTGCTGAGCGCAAGCTTGGTCGGGGTGGCCGTCTGATTGTGAGACCGTCGGGGACCGAGCCGGTCATCCGCGTGATGGGCGAGGGCGACGACAGGACACTGGTCGAATCAGTCGTGGACGATATCGTCGAGGCGTTGAGCGAAGTCGCGGCCTGACGCCGCCGTGTGTGGCTATCCGCCCGCAGGCTTTCCGCTGTAAACAATTTCTTAAATCGCGAATTTTCGCATGTGCAAACTTACGTTTGCGCCGCAGGCATTTCTCATCCGCCGATCAAATTGTTTAACCAGCATGGTTAATAATTAAGGTTAAGCGGCAATTAAGGATTTGCTGCCATCGTTCCTCCGTTCGCCGTGTAGGCGTTTGTTGTGAGGACGGATTGAAATGGTTGCGCCGCGTTTTAAGAGATCAGTCGTTGCGGTGATTGCTTCGTTCGCGGCTGTCAGCGCGGTCCATTCCGCCGACCTCACAGTGCCTCCGTTGGCGCCGGCCCAGGACTTTTCAGGTTGGTATTTGCGCGGTGATACCGGCCCCGCCAATGGAAGCACGTTCGCTGAAAGCCGGCTCGAACCGGCGCCGAATAAGAAATTCGATGCTGCTCCGTTTTTTGGCGTTGGCGATGTTGGCGGCGCGTTCATGCCGGATCGCTACACCGGCAGTAAGTACGAATGGACTTTTCTATTCAACGGTTATCCGGGTCTTGGCACTTGGTGGAATTTCACGCCTTTTCTGGGTGCCGGAGCTGGCTCCAGTCGATCTGACATCGCAGGACACCAAGCTTGGCCTGCGGCTCAGCTTCGATGGTTACGATTTAATGCCACCGCCGCTGCGCAAGGTTAGCGGCGCTCGGCTAACAGCGGACGACTAACGTGAAACGAAACGAAAAAAGTAAGAGATTTGTTGAGGTCGGTGTGGGGCTGGCTGCGGCCGGCCGGGCAGCGCCGCGCTTCGCCATTGCGATTTGCTCTTTGTTAACGGGCGCGGCCGTGGATCGCGCGGCCGCGGCAGATTGGCCGCTGCGCGGCTCAGTGGCGCCGAGCTACATGCGGTGGGATGGTTGGCAGGCCGGCATCCAAGTTGGTTACGGCAACTTGAATACTGATTTCGGCGACAGCACTGGTCCGCTGGTCGCGTTTATCTTGCGCAATTCAACGCTGGAAAACGAGGCCCAACCTTCTTCCTGGACAACGCTGCCGCGCAATTCAACCAACGGCCCGGTCTTCGGTGGATTCGTCGGGTACAATGTTCAATGGAGCGAGCTCGTTCTCGGTGTTGATCTCGCCTATATGCACCCATCAATTTTGCAATCATCCGTGAGTGATTCTATATCGCGTTCCGTAACCACGTCGGACACCGTAACGCACAATGTCACCATCGACGCGCAATCAGCCTTCAAGCTTGTTGACTATGCGACTCTGCGAGCGCGCGCAGGGTATGCTTTCGACCAATTTTTGCCTTATGCGGCGGTCGGCATCGCGGTGGGGCGTTTCAACTATGGAACCACTGTAACTGTTACGGACGATTTTTCAATTTCCCCCGCTCCGACCACTCGTTTCCAGCAGTCATCCAGCGCGGGCCAAAATAACGTCTTCGCCGCCGGTGTGGCGGCGGCCCTCGGTCTCGATTGGGCAATCACGCCCAGTGTATTTCTCCGCGGAGAATGGCAATTTATTGCTTGGTCGCCGGTAAATCAGACCCGCTCTAACGTCCAGACAGGGCAAGTCGGCATCGGCGTACGATTCTGGTAACCGACAGCACAATTTAAGCCTACACTTTTCCTGCGCGGGAGTTGACCGCGCAGGGTAAGTCGCCTATTCCCGCCAGTGGGACACCTCTCCCCAACGAGGGGCGCCTATCTGGAAGGATAGAACATGACGGCGACCAAGCCCGGTATGCGGCCGGCAATCCCGCACTTCTCTTCTGGCCCGTGCGCCAAGCGCCCCGGCTGGAGTCTCCAAAACCTCACCGATGCAGTCCTCGGACGTTCTCACCGATCCAAAATCGGCAGAGCGAAACTCAAGCGCGCCATCGATCTCACCCGCGACGTGCTGGAAATCCCCGCCGACTATCGCATCGGAATCGTGCCCGCGTCCGATACCGGCGCGGTCGAGATGGCACTTTGGTCGTTGCTGGGCGCGCGTCCGGTGACGATGCTGGCCTGGGAATCTTTCGGCGAAGGTTGGGTTACCGACGTCGAGAAACAACTCAAGCTCAAGGACCTTACCGTCATCAAGGCTCCCTACGGCGAGCTGCCCGATCTTACCAAGATCGATTTTTCGAATGATGTGATCTTTACCTGGAACGGCACGACATCCGGCGTGCGAGTCCCGAATGGTGACTGGATCGCCGCTAATCGCAAAGGCCTCACCATATGCGACGCCACTTCGGCAGCTTTTGCGCAAAAGCTCGATTGGCCGAAGCTCGATGTGGTCACGTTCTCCTGGCAAAAAGCACTCGGCGGAGAAGGTGCGCACGGAATGCTTATTCTCTCGCCACGCGCTGTCGAGCGGCTCGAAACCTTCAAACCGGCCTGGCCACTGCCGAAAATTTTCCGTCTGACCAAGGGTGGAAAACTCAACGAGGGAATTTTCACTGGTGAGACTATCAACACGCCATCGATGCTTTGCGTGGAGGACTATCTCGATGCATTGCAATGGGCAAAATCGGCTGGTGGCCTGACGGCAACGATCGCGCGTTCGGATGCCAACGCAAGAGCCCTGTCGGATTGGGTCGCGGAGACCGCGTGGGTTGATCATCTCGCGAAAAATGCAAACGAGCGCTCCAATACGTCGGTGTGCCTGAAGGTGGTCGATCCGGCGGTCGTACGTCTTTCCGGCGACGATCAGGCGACATTTGCGAAGACGCTGGCCGGGTTGCTCGAGAAGGAAGGCGTCGCATACGACATTGCCTTTTATCGAGATGCGCCGCCCGGTCTGCGCATCTGGTGCGGGGCGACCGTCGAACGGCGCGATATTGAGGCGCTGACGCCTTGGCTCGACTGGGCGTTTGCCGAAGCCAAAGCCACACTGTCCAAGGCTGCGTGACGCGTCGCCACCCGACAGCCAAACCCGTTTCCGTCATTTCTGAAAGTTTTCACCCATGCCCAAGGTTCTCATTTCGGATGCGTTGTCTGCCGCCGCTGTGCAGATCTTCAAAGATCGGGGCATCGGGGTGGATTTTCAGCCCGCACTCGGCAAGGACAAGGAAAAGCTCGCCAGCGCCATCGGCGGCTATGATGGTCTTGCCATTCGCTCTGCGACCAAGGTGACGGCAAAAATCATCGAGCATGCTAAAAATCTGAAGGTGATAGGTCGTGCCGGCATCGGCGTCGATAATGTCGATATTCCGGCCGCGACTGCGCGCGGCATCATTGTGATGAACACGCCATTCGGGAATTCGATCACTACGGCCGAGCACGCGATCTCACTCATGCTGGCACTGGCGCGACAGATTCCAGAAGCCGACGCATCGACACGCGCCGGCAAGTGGGAAAAGAACAAGTTTATGGGCGTGGAGATCTTCGGCAAGACGCTCGGCGTGATCGGCTGCGGAAATATAGGCTCTATCGTCGCGGACCGTGCCCTTGGCCTGAAGATGAAAGTGATCGCTTACGACCCGTTCCTGCCTGCCGACCGCGCCACCGATCTTGGCGTCGAGAAAGTCGAGCTGGATGAATTGTTCAAGCGCGCCGACTTCATCACGCTGCACACGCCGCTCACCGACAAGACCCGTAACGTCATTAGTGCCAATGCTATTAAGGGCATGAAAAAGGGCGTGCGCATTATCAACTGCGCGCGTGGCGGGTTGGTCGACGAGGCTGCACTCTACGACGCTCTCAAAAACGGGCACGTCGCCGGTGCCGCCTTTGACGTGTTCGTAACCGAACCAGCGACGGAAAATCCGCTATTTGGCCTCCCGAACGTGGTGTGTACGCCGCATCTCGGTGCATCCACGTCGGAAGCGCAGGAAAATGTGGCATTGCAAATTGCGGAACAGATGTCGGACTATCTTCTGCGTGGCGCCATCACCAATGCCATCAACTTCCCCTCAATCAGCGCCGAAGAAGCGCCGAAGCTCAAGCCATTCGTGGCATTGGCCGAAAGGCTCGGTTCCTTTGCGGGGCAGTTGACCGAAACCGGTATCAGTAAAGTCCAGGTGGCCTACGAAGGTGCCGTGGCGCAGATGAACACCAAGGCGCTCACCTCGGCAGCGCTCGCCGGGCTCCTGCGTCCAATGCTCGGCGACGTCAATGTCGTGTCCGCACCGGTGGCGGCCAAAGAGCGTGGCATCGTGGTTGAGGAGGTGACACGCGAAATGCCGGAAGACTATGAAAGTCTCATCACCGTCACAGTCACTACCGAACGGCAGTCTCGGCATGTCTCCGGGACGGTTTTTGCGGACGGGCGGCCACGCATAGTGAATATAAAGGGCATCCGCATGGACGCCGAGTTCGGCCCCTCAATGATCTACATCACCAATCGCGACAAACCGGGCTTCATCGGCAAGTTTTCGTCGACGCTCGGTGAGGCCGGTATCAACATTGCCACCTTTCATGTCGGCCGTGACGCGCCCGGGGGCAACGCCGTAGCTCTGATCGAAATCGACGGCGAGTTGCCCGAGGCCGTATTGACGAAAGTGCGCGCGTTGCCACAGGTGCAATCGGCGAAGCCGCTGCACTTCTAAAATTAACGCGTAAGATCAACCCGTTGTCGTTGTGGCCCGGCGGCAAAGTGCGGTGGACATTGGCTTGCCTCGAGGGGGAGCATCCTTTATCCGAAGGTGGACCTGGCCGGTGGCACCCGGCTCAAAGTGTCCGGGGGCGCTGGCGCAGGGAAGGGATCCTGATGGCAAATGTCGTAGTTGTCGGGTCTCAGTGGGGCGACGAAGGCAAAGGCAAGATCGTCGACTGGCTGTCGGAGCAGGCTGACATCGTCGTGCGTTTCCAGGGTGGCCACAATGCCGGGCACACCCTGGTGATCGATGGCTCAACTTATAAGCTCTCATTGCTGCCGTCTGGCGTCGTGCGCGAAGGCAAGCTGTCCGTTATCGGAAATGGTGTGGTCATCGACCCGCAAGCGCTGATCGACGAGATCGCCCAATTGAAGAAACAAGGCATAATGGTGACGCCCGAAACCTTACGCGTCGCAGAAAATGCACCGCTGATCCTGCCACTGCATCGCGAGCTCGAGGCCTTGCGGGAGGCCGATGGCGCGGCGACGCGCATTGGCACGACCAAGCGCGGCATCGGCCCGGCCTATGAGGACAAAGTTGGCCGCCGCGCGATCCGATTTATGGATCTTGCGGACCTTCCGGCGCTGGATGGAAAGATTGACCGCCTGCTGGCGCATCACAATGCGCTGCGCCGCGGCTATGGTCTGCCCGAGATTAAAGCTGAGGCTGTATACGAGCACTTGGTTGCGATCGCGCCGAAAGTTCTGCCCTTCATGGATTCGGTCTGGTCGCTGCTCGACAGCAAGCGGCGCGAGGGAAAGCGAATCCTGTTTGAGGGCGCGCAAGGCGCGCTCCTCGACATTGACCACGGCACTTATCCTTATGTCACGTCCTCAAATACGGTGGCCGCGCAGGCGGCGACCGGCTCTGGACTCGGCCCAAATTCGATCGACTATGTGCTCGGCATCTGTAAGGCGTACACGACGCGCGTGGGTCTCGGGCCATTTCCAACTGATCAGATGGACAACGCGATTGGGAAAACTCTCGGCGAGCGCGGACACGAATTTGGAACTGTCACCGGACGCGCGCGCCGCTGCGGTTGGTTTGACGCAGTGCTGGTTCGGCAAACGGTATTGACCTGCGGCATTGATGGGCTGGCGCTGACTAAACTGGATATTCTTGACGGCTTCGATGAGCTTAAAGTGTGCGTGCGCTATCGCCTCGATGGGCGCGAGATGGATTACCTTCCAGCCGGTGAGGATGCGCAGGCGAGAGCGGAGCCGGTTTATGAGGCTATCGCCGGATGGAAAGAACCGACGGCGCGGGCTCGGTCCTGGGCACAGTTGCCGGCACAGGCGATCAAATACGTTCGTCGCATCGAAGAACTGGTTGGTTGCCCGGTCGCGTTGTTGTCGACTAGCCCGGAACGCGAAGATACCATCCTTATGAAAAACCCATTCGAGCTATGATCGCCGAAAGATACGAATCAAAGTCAAGCACGATCTCGAAAATGGGAGCCCGTTTTCAAAAGGGATCATGCTCCAGCACGACAGCGCGCAATGGCTGACTATTATCCCTTAATTTCCCGCGCGGTGAGTGGCCTCGATAGGAGCACGGGCGAAAATCGCCGCGCGCTTTACGATCGCGCGCGCGCCGCGCTCGTTAGCCAGCTGCGGGGCGTCCAGCCTGCGCTGGACGAGACCGATATCACGCGAGAGCGATTGGCGCTGGAGGAGGCGATCCGCAAGGTGGAAGCGGAAGCGGCCAAGCGGGGACGTTCGGATGTTCCCGAACCCGTCGAACCGTCTCTCCGCGACCGCGGCCTTCGTGATTTCCGGGAAACCGTGGCTGAGGCCGAGGGTCTCGGAGGCGCTGCGGCCGAAGCCAGGCGGGCGGCCCATGCAACTTACGAGGCAATGCCTGCTGGATCCGATACTCACTACTTCGAGCCTCCCCGCGCCCCGGAGCCCCCCAGGGTTACAGAACCTCCCATGACCGAGGAGGCGCTGCATGAGGGCTACGCGCCACCCCCGATTCCTAGCTCCTACGACGATGCCGATATGTACACGCGCCGCCCGCCACGCTCTTACGGCGGCATTATCAAATTGGCTGTGTTGCTGTTGGTATTGGCCGGCATCGCCGGTGCCGTTTATTGGCAGCGGCACGCCATCAGTTCGATGATAGCAAGTTTCCGTTCACAGCCAGCGGTGAAGCCAAAAGACGCGTCACAATCCGCGGCGCGCCCAAAGATCGCGGACCGCATCGGACAAACGGGCCAAACGACGCCGGACGCAGCCAACGCTCCGGCGGCGGCAGTGGCGCAGAAGGTCGTACTTTACGACGAGGATCCAAACGACCCGCAGGGAAAGCGCTACGTCGGCTCTGCGCTGTGGCGCACAGAGACAGTTTCACCGGGACCAGGGCTCGCGCCGGAACTCGCGGTACGCGCCGATATCGAAATACCTGAACGCAAACTGCGCATGACCTGGTCGCTCCGCCGCAATACCGACAAGGCGCTGCCAGCGAGCCACACGATAGAAATTATGTTCACATTACCCGCGGATTTCCCCGAAGGTGGGATCGGCAATGTCCCCGGTGTTCTGATGAAGCAGGATGAACAGGCCCGTGGCGTGCCGCTCGCCGGCTTGGCGGTGAAGGTAACCAACGGTTATTTCCTGATCGGCCTGTCGGCGGTCGACGTCGACCAGCAGCGCAATATCCAATTGCTCAAGGAGCGCGACTGGTTCGACATCCCCGTTGTTTATACCAGCGGCAAGCGCGCAATTTTGGCAATGGAAAAGGGCACGCCCGGCGCCCGGGCCTTTGAGGAGGCGTTCCGGGCGTGGGGGCAATGACGATATCTATGCATGCGAACGGCTGTAGCAAAATGGCCGGGCAAGTGACCCGGCCATAATCGTTGAGGCATGGATTGCGCTACTTACTGGGCAGCAATTGACGGCGATTCCGGGGGCTGCTCCAGCGTGGCCATCCGGCTCTTAACCGCCTTCTGCACTTTCTCGAAGGCGCGCACCTCGATCTGGCGCACACGCTCACGCGACACGCCAAACTCAGCGGCAAGCTCCTCGAGGGTGATCGGATCTTCGGCGAGCCGCCGTGCCTCAAAGATGCGCCTCTCGCGATCGTTGAGAACGTCGAGCGCAGAGACTAGAGCCTTGTGTCGATTGTCGCTTTCCTCGCTTTCGGCGAGGATGCGCTCCTGACTCGGTGCGTCGTCGACGAGCCAATCCTGCCATTCGCCGCTCTCGCCATCATCGCGGATAGGCGCATTGAGCGAGGCATCGCCGCCAAGACGGCGGTTCATGTCGACCACATCCTGTTCCGTGACACCAAGACGCTTGGCGATCACCTGTACCTGGTCGGGGCGCAGGTCGCCTTCCTCGAGCGCTGAAATCTTGCTCTTCGCCTTGCGCAGGTTGAAGAAGAGCTTTTTCTGGTTCGCGGTGGTACCCATCTTCACCAGCGACCAGGAGCGAAGGATGTATTCTTGTATCGCCGCTTTGATCCACCACATCGCGTAGGTGGCGAGGCGGAAGCCCTTTTCGGGCTCAAAGCGCTTGACCGCCTGCATCAGGCCGACATTGCCTTCCGAAATGACTTCGGAAATCGGCAATCCATAGCCGCGATAACCCATGGCGATCTTGGCGACGAGGCGGAGATGGCTGGTGACAAGCTTATGGGCGGCATCACGATCGCCGTGCTCGCGCCAGCTGCGCGCCAGCATGTATTCTTGCTGCGGTTCCAGCATCGGGAACCGCCGAATCTCGTCGAGATAGTGTGAAAGGCCGGATTCGGCCTTGAGTGCCGGCAATGCGGCGGTACGGGCCATGACAGCGCCCTCCTTACTTGCCCCCGGTTGATCGGCAGGCGGTTGTCGCCGCCGCTCCCCGAGCCGACGGCGCGCATTCGATGTTGCGACCGCGAACTCCCTCGATCGCAGTTGCAGCATACCGGCTTGACGGGGCGAAAGATAGCATTTGGCCCCTCACGTCGACGTGACGCAGACATGCATCACAGCATGTCGGCAAGCCATTGATCCAGCTTGTCTATTTGCGCTGCTTGAGCCCGGCTTCACGGCTCTCCATGTGCAAGGCATCACGTAAACGACGCAAATCGCCCGGCAGTTCCGATTGGAACTCCAGGACTTCGCCGGTTTCGGGGTGTTCAACGGCAAGTAGATAGGCATGCAAAGCCTGTCTGCCAAGGCCTCCCAGAGCCACACGCGCTTGAGGCCCCAGCCGGCTGGCTTTGGTTTTAAATCCGGTGCCGTAAGTGGCATCGCCCAGCAGAGGGTGGCCTGCATGGGCGAGATGCACCCGGATCTGGTGGGTCCGCCCTGTGCCCAGAGTACATGCCAGCAGGCTCGCCACGGGCTTGCGATCGGGCCCGACGAAGCGCTCCAGAACTTGCCAATGGGTCACCGCCGGACGCCCATTGTCGCGCACAGCCTGTTTGTCCCGTGCATGGACGTGACGACCGAGCGGGACGTTGATTGTCCCTTTCGGGCGATCCGGTGCACCCCAGACCAACGCGAGGTAGCCGCGCTTGATCGCTCCCCCGGTCTTCGCAGCGAATTGCCCTGAGAGCGCGTGGTGCGCCTTGTCGGTCTTGGCCACAATCATCAGGCCGGTTGTGTCCTTGTCGAGACGGTGAACGATGCCTGGCCGTTTTACCCCGCCAATGCCGGACAGGCTTGCGCCACAGTGCGCGATGAGCGCGTTCACAAGTGTCCCCGATGCGTGGCCGGCGGCCGGATGCACGACCAGGCCCTTCGGCTTGTCGATGACGATGATCGAATCGTCTTCGTAGATGATATTAAGCGGGATCGTCTCGCCCTTCGGCACGGCCGGTTCGGGCGGCGGCAAAGTCACCGTAATGATATCACCAGGTTTGACGGTTGCGGCCGGATCGCGGATCGTGCGCGCAGCAATCCTGACCCGGCCCGCAAGGATCAGTGTCTTCAGGTGCGACCGCGACATATTTGCGATATGTGCGGCAAGCACGCGATCGAGCCGCAAGCCCGCATCTGCGGCTGCAATTGTTACTGTTTCGGTGACGCTATCCGTCATGGTTCAAGCAATGCCCGACGACGATGAAAAACCGCTTGATCCCGAAAGAGCACAGATCGTCGCCAATGTGCGCCGGCTGATGTTGATCGCAAGCCTGACTACGTTCATTGCCGTTGCCGCCGTGACAGGGATTATCGGCTATCGTGTTTTCAAGGGCGATGGAAGGGTGCAACCGGCACCGGACGTTTCGGTGATGCTCCCCGCTGGCGCCAAGGTGCTCTCCAGCGCGATTGGCGAAGGCCGGCTTGTGCTCACCATCGAAACGAACGGTGCAGTCGAACTACTCAGTTTCGATCTCAATACGCTCAAACCGCTCGGCCGAACGCGATTGGCACCTTAATTTGCTGTCAAAGAGCGCGGATCTTCTCCAGCACCGGTAATAAATAGGAAATGAACTTTTCCGGGTTCTCGCTCATCGGGAAATGCCCGAGCCCTTGCATGATAGTGGCCTGCGCTCCGGTTCGCTTGGCAATATCGAGGGTGCCCTCGCTGGTGCAGGAATAGTCGTATTCGCCGGTCAGCAGAAATAGTGGGCAACGTTTGATGTCGATTTGATCGACCCGGTCCCGAATATCGCCGTCAATCATGTAGAAGTGCAGATCGCCTTTAAACACGCCTGGGCCACTTTGCATGTAGTGCCACAGGGTCTCCCAACGATCGATTGCAGGTGCGACTGGCGCCACCAGACCGGAAATCACGCCGGCGCAAACCATGCCCCCATGCACGTCGGGTCGGTTGAGCCACGCGAGATCATAATACGCATCCGTGTGTGCCGCGGATTCAAGTCCAACCAGTGCGCGGAAGCGTTGGGGATGCTCATGCGCGAGATGCAGCACAATGCGTCCGCCGATCGAGCAACCCATGGCCACCGGTCTGTCGAGTTCAAGCGCGTCGGCGACTTCAAGTATCATGCGCACATAGTCGCGCGAGGTGAGCTGATAGTCCGTGTCTTGCCAGCCGGCGGGCGGAGACGACTTGCCGTGCCAAGGCATGTCGAAGGCGATGACACGGAAATGTTTCGTTATACGCGCATCGTTGAGCAGGCCGCGATACTGGCGCGCATCAGAGCCGGCTGTGTGAAGGCATAACAGCGGTATGCCTTGCCCGGCTTCCTCGAGATAAAGTCGGTGTACCTTGCCGAGAAGATCAAGTTGCAAATAGCGGCCCGTGATCGGTTCGAAACGTGGGCTCATCGTTTTGTCTCCCGCCGCGGGGCCGCGATCACGTCCTTGAAATAGAGCAGGTTCGCCATGAACGGATGCAGGTTGCCTTCCACCCGCATGAGCTTTTGCTTTACCAGCGCGAAAATATCCGTGTATCCGAGGGGCGGCAGAGGTTGCCAGAATTTCTCCCAAACGCCGCGCGAAGCACGCAGGCAGAAACTGTAATCCGGCGTGATGAAGGGGCCCGGCGTCACCTTGGTGATGAGGCCTTCCTGCACGCGGAGCAGGGTGGCGGCATCATCGATTGCGACCATGAAGGTGGTGTCGACGAAGCGGCCGCGGTGGACGAGCCTTGGGTCGGCGTTTACCAGGCTGGCGATCTTGTCGATCATGCAAAATCTCCTCTGAGGCCGGCATAGGGTGGAATGGCGCATCGTCGGCCGCAAGAACAACGCGGTCTGC
Organism: Pseudolabrys sp.; assembly: GCA_035519415.1. Lineage (GTDB taxonomy): Bacteria > Pseudomonadota > Alphaproteobacteria > Rhizobiales > Xanthobacteraceae > Pseudolabrys. Next base: position 2,388 of record DATIWJ010000040.1, on the reverse strand, counting down.
CTTGCCTACTCGGCAGATCGAGGCTATCTCGGGGAGCCTAGCTCCCTTCGTCTAGCGGCCCAGGACGTCGCCCTCTCACGGCGAAAACAGGGGTTCGAGTCCCCTAGGGAGCGCCAATTAAATCAAAATCTTAGAGCATTTTTCGCTTCGTTCATTCTGAAAATCGAATATCCGTCAAATAAACGCCCGCGTACGTTGGTATACGATGATGATGCGTGCGGTCCGGCTGATATCCAATTTGACGCGCGCAGGATGATTCATCTGCCGCTCGGCACGCTCACGATAGCGGACATTCGGCCATGGTCGGATGATGATTACCGATTTAGGTTTGCAGGAGGCCTTGGGATATCTGCTACAGGCCTCTGTCCGCGACCTTTGGGCGCCTGCTCGGAGGTCTTACTTTGGCTTGTGCGTTTGGCGACATCACCGCGCCGTCTCTCCAATCCTTTCAGATAGGCGGCGATAGTGGCAGCCGCCTCGGCGCTGGCGGTATAATGTTCGCGCAGAAAACTTTCGAGTCCGAAAATTCCCGTTGTCTTGGGCACGCTTTGCGGCGATTTGTGACAAATTGCGCAATCGTCTGCGTAAAGCTGAGCGGCGGTCTTGCCCTTCTCCAAGTTTTCCTGCGCGCCCGCACGGCTTGCGATGCATAGAGCCAAAGAACCGATCAACAGCAACGTGCTGCCGCGACTTAAAAGCACAGTGCGCGACATAAGAAGCTCCCATCGGTAATTCGCATCGCCGCTGGCGGCCTTCTGGTTCTCGGACTCAAACCAAGACTTCGAAGGGCCGGAGCGTTTGCACCTACAAGACTTGAACTATCGAGCAGACTGAGCGGGGCCCTCAGGCAAGCGCAAGGGCGGTCCGGAAGAAGGCGACTGGGGAGGCACTGACGACGACTGCGCGGTGGGTTGCGGGGGTTTACGCGGAGAGGCCGCCCGGGACTGATGCGGTGATGATACCTTCTGTGTAATGTCCTGCTCGACCGCCTGCAGTGTCGCGATGTTCTGGACCATCTGTTCTTGCTTGACACCGAGTTGCTCTACCTTGGCATCAAGCTGCTCTAGGCTGTGCCGCACGATGGCGAGATCGAGCATCAGGGGCTTAAGCTCCTGCACCAAATCAGGAGACGTTGCGGCGCCCTGATCGTCGAGAGGCGACTTCGTCGCCGAGACGGGCAGCAACCAAGCCAGCGACGGGGCCCAGGTCCTGACCATCTCCTTTGCCTTGTCGCCGTGGGACTGCCAGGCCAACGTAACGCCGACACCGATCAGAACCGCAATGAAAAAGCGGGCAAGGGTGCGGACTATTCGCCTGCCAATCGACTGCCTTTCGCTCTTGAACTTATCGTTCTTTGCGCCAGAGGGACGACGCCTGCGAGGCCACTCCTGGACAACATCGTGATCAAGGCCAAGATACAGAGGTGGGCTTTCTGAGGAAGGAACTGACATCTTAACCCGCTCCAACTTCAATCACAGGGAACTAGCTGGGCCTTCTCGCTCGGCTGATTAATGCCGTAAGGGGCCATCACGGTGTGACAGAAGCAAGGCGCGAGGCAGCAGCAACCAATACGGTGCGCGTGCTGGAAGTAACGTCATTGGAATTTGGAGGCATCTCGGTACCCCGCACGAGGCCCGCCGCTATGTAAGTGAGTACCAGCGCGCGAGGGATCGATGTCCACTATCGACCGCGAAATTTCCGGAAAAATCATGTCCGCTTTGCTCCCGGAAGCGGACCTGTGCGGTGCACCAACCCATTTCCGCACGCAAGAAAACGCGGCATTTACCTGAACAAAAAGGGCGGCGACCCTGATACCAATTTAGTGGATAAGGTTGCTGACTTTTCATACCAGAGCGATGCCCTTGCAAATTGATCGTTGAGATGTGGCTAGGTCAACACCTTGATCTTACAGACACGACGAAAACGCTCCAGCAGCGCTCGGCTGCGGCAAAAACAACGCTCGATACTTTTGGCGTTCATTTTCAAAAACCGATTGTGATCACGGAAGTAGAGTACGACCAAGGCTTTAGCTTGGCAGATGTCACCTTTCCCGATGGAAGTGACATGACCACTGGAGTTGTCCTTGTAGTCCCAGACTCAAGGCGTGCGAACGTAACGGCTGCATACCCACCGGGTGGCTCTATGGATCTGCTTGAGACAGCCAAGATGTTAATGGCCGTTACGCCGAACGGTATCTAGCGCGAAGATTGCACATCGGCTGAGTAATCACTGCTGCATGTCCGCTATGGGTCTTGGTCGTGTGAAAACGATTTTCGATAGGGGTCTGGCGCAACATTAATGTGAGTAAGCTCTCTAGGGCGCATCATAAATTCACCCGAGCGGCGCGTTCGATTCTTTTGTTACGCGCGGGTAATTTTATTTCGAGTT
>DATIWJ010000039.1:0-20389 GCA_035519415.1 Pseudolabrys sp. | reverse complement strand
ATCGTCGAGGTGCAAACGCTGCATCACCAGCACGATAGCCCCGTGCACCTTGTCATCGAGGCGGGACAGCAGCGTGTTTTCATACCAGTGCATGGTTTTGTCGCGGACGGATTTTGACTGGGCATCCTGCGGCTTGATCGGATCGTCAATGATGATGACGTCGCCACCGCGGCCGGTGAGGGTGCCCCCCACCGAGGTGGCGAGCCGATAGCCGCGTTCGGTGGTGCGGACCTCGGTTTCGGTATCCTTGGCCTTGTCGATACGGGTATTGGGGAAAGTTCGGCGATACCAGTCGGACTTCATCACGGCGCGGCAATCATTGGAAAATTTTGCTGCCAGATCGTCGCTGTAGCTGACACAGATGAGCTTCCGGGTCGGGTTATGCCCGAGCAGGAACGCGGGCAATACGACCGACGAACAGATCGATTTGAGGTTACGCGGCGGGATATTGATGATCAGCCGCCGGGTCGATCCGTTGACCACCTTCTGCAGGGCGTGGGTGACGGCTTCCGTCGACCAGTTCTGCGAGAACGTGACGCCCGGATTGACGGTCTCGAAGACCTTCTGAACGAAGGCGCAGAGATCCTGCCGCAGGAACACCCGTAACAGTTCTTGCTCCGTGTATTTCGGGGCTTTGTACAATGTACTGGGGCTATTCATTGCGCGGCTCCCTGCTTGGAGGGATTGCATTGGGCTCTGTCAGCTGCTCAGGCGTGGCCGCTTCGAGCCTGCGCCTGACGTCGCGCATGATTGCGAGATCAGTCTCGGAGAGGTCATCGACGGCCTGCTCCTGCGCGGGCGGAAGCGGGGTTGCCGGCGATCTGTGTCGAGACGCGGCACATGCGGGCTGTTTTAAAAGCGCAGATCAACAAGACCGACCGCAACGATGCGCGTGGTATCGCACAGATGATGCGGGCGGGACCACGGACGAAAAAACAGGCTGCCGGGTTGCGGAGGTCGCGCAAGAGTTTCGGGCTTTGCGTTACCGGAATACCGGGAAAATATGAGCCCGCTTTATTTTGTCCAACACAATGCGTAATCTGCAGGAACCGATTTCCTAGAGGCGACGATGATGGTTGGCCTGACGCAAATAGGAAAAGTACTACTGTCGTTGATTATCGCGCTTATTCTTTCTGCAAACGGAGCGTTCGCAAAAAATAGAATTGAGGCATCCTTCTCATGGACTAAAGAACAACTTTCGCAGCTGGAATTTTCGACGGATTCCTTCAAGCAAAGTCAGGTACGTCTTATTTTTACCGATCCGAGAGGGTCTGGCGAAATTGAAAAGATTCTATTTGACGCGCGTTTCAAGCCCCCCAAAAAACCGCTAGAGGCAGATTTCTTTGTTGAGATAATTACAAAGTCCACAAAAACAAAAAAAGACATCAGCCAAAATGCTTCGTGCGACTGGAATGAAAACAAATCCGCCGCAGAATGCTGGATTGAAGATGATGGCGGCGCATTTAATATAACCACTTCTTCGCGCGCCTTGGATGCTACATCTGCTGTTCTTAATTTTGTGATCCAGCCAGATAACGAATACAAAGTACTCAGAATTGCCGCAGAAAAGGGGGCCAAGGTTGAAGTCAGCACGTCTGGTCCCGTTGTAAAATCACGAATTACCTTCCGATAACGCGATAAGCCGGCCGCGACACGCGTTGCGATTCTTCAATCACTTTGCCGTGAACTCCCGAATAGAATCGGGTGAGCGCAAGTCTATTGGTCGGTAGAAGCATCAATGAACGGATCAATGCGATGAACAATTGCAGGACGATCGGACTCGATGAGACTGAAGAAAACCTCTCATCTACGCGGTCTCCGATGAGGCCTTAGAGACTGCCGGAGGAAATGAAATAGCTGGAAACTTCACCCTTGGCGCTTGCACTGGCTTGTCTGAGTGCCGTGGTTGATCCGTTTTGACCCGATCAACTTTGGGATTGGAGGCCCCAATGCCAAGCACTTTCCTGAACTGGACCAGCAGGGCCGCTATCGCAGGACGGATTGCGGAGTGTCATCGTCCCCAAACTGGAATGGGTTCACGTTACCTGGCGATTACCACTTGCCGTTCGGCAAGGCCGAGGCCCGGGCCGAAGCCGCGAAGTGGTTTTGGCAAATTTAGTGGCATTCGCCTAATGCGAGAATGGCCGCGCCCTGAAATTCGCGCAGTTGTTATTTGTTGCGCTGCATGAGTCCGCTTTTTGGCCCTTAGCGGCACCCCACGCTGACGAATGTCGGCTTTCGGGGGAATGTGTTGCAAAACTCTTTGTCGCATTGCGATAGCGCAATAATCGAATCCGACTGGACGTCGCGGCGAATCAACATTGCTCGCTTTCGTCTAATCTTGAATCAATATTGCGCGCGCTACCCCCTCAAAATAGTTTTGCAACACAATCGAAAGCGGACATGCGAGAGCCACTAATCAACAGGTCGTGAATGTATCGGTACAATCGCACTGGAAGCACATTTATTGGCGTCTGGCGTCGGGTCTACCGATTTCGATTTAGATTCTATGAGTTTAGGCAAGCACATTTTAAATCGCCAAGGCCCACAGTCCGAACATGTTGCGGCGTACCGACACCCCGCTTGTCAGCTGCACCAACTGTGGCGACGGCTATTCGCGCCGGGCGTCGGTCCGACCAGCAACGACCTTTAAGTGCGACGCGTAGGTCATGGTGGTGAGTCACGCCAGTATGTCTGGAGGCGAGCGATGCGCGAACTAATTGGAAAAATACAAACCAAAGATCCCAGTATCAGCGAAAAGGTCTATTTCGCTGAGATGGTCCGATGTCTTGAGTGCCAGCAGACAGTGCCAATGGGCATTGAGGTGGTCACGGTCAAAAAAAGTGGAGAGACAAAAGAGGTTCTCCGGCACGTGTGCTACTGCCGCGGACATGGTTTTGATTATGAAACAAAGGCGCAAACTCTGCCGATTCGTCCCCACGCTAAATCGGAAACGTCGTTGCTCCGATTCAATAATACGAGTTGGGGCATCATTTAAAATTGTAGCCCCCAAACCAGCGGGCCTGGCCGAACTACCCTAACGGCCACTTCGCGCCGTACTTGGCGCGTTATCGCAGGCTTTAAGGAGCACCGACCCAAACCAGCGCGACGCAGTCACTGCCCCGTCGTTGATCGGGCAAAACAGTGTGGCCAACAAGATAGCAACGGGGACGGTTGCGATGCCGACGATCCACCGTTGCGCCGATGGCTCAAAGCCGAAAGAAGCGAGAACATCCAATCCACGGACTGAGAATGAGTAGATGACAGCGGCTTGCACCAGATAGAGCGGAAAGGATATCCAGCCCAGAAAATTGCCCAGCCGATTCTCAAACAACCGGCGGGCCGGCGCGAACAACGCCACACCTGCGGTCAGGCAGACCGCCGCGGCAATATACATCAGATAGATCCACGTTTCTGGCAATAAGATCAGCACGAGGCCAGCCGTGCACAGGATAGCTCCAGCCAGATCGCGGGATTTTGAGCTCTCGATTTGTCGGTACAGATCTGCAATGAGAATACCCGCGACGAACAGTGCAAAAAAAGGCTCGTAGACTGCGAGCACTATGAACAGGACCCCCAGAATCCACGTCCGTTGGCGCCACAACCGCAATATCGCAAGGATCGCGAACACAATGAATGAGCCGAGGAATTCGTAAAACATGGTCCACAGCGGCGGATTGTAGTTTTCGGCACTGGAATGCGACACGAATGCATTCACAAGCGAGAATTCGAGCAATCCTTTAATCGTCGGTGTGAAAGTCCCAAACAGATCGAGCGGGCTGGGCCTCTGCGCTCCTGGCGGTATGATGTCGAGCAGCAACAGTGCGTAAGTAATTGCGCAAATCACAAAGATCGGAAGAGCCAACCTCAAGTATCGGCCGGCGGCCATCCGCGCCAAGCCTCTTTCATCGCCCGTCTGCAGATAGCTTATCGATAGGGAAAACCCGGAGATAACAAAGAAGAGACACACCGCAAATGTGCCATTCATAAAAAAAATCTTGGCCCACAGCGTCCTATCCGCCATGACGTTGTTGGCCGGCAAACCGTCGACGAAAACGTGATGAAACAGGACGATGATCGCCGCCCAGCCGCGCATACCGTCGAGAAACCGAAATCGTTTCGTGTCACTGTTCATAGAGAATCCGGCCGAAAGCCGTGAGCATAACTTACCGAGTTACAAGGGACGTCCTGCGTTGCGTGATTTTCCGCCAGAAAGCCCCAACGATATTTGAATAGTCATCGGTCCACGTACGAAGAGTGGGGTCCGGGGGCGTTAGCGACCAGTTTGCGGACTGCGAGAGCGCGCCGACATTTTCGGGTCTCTCCGCTGATACAGTGACTTCTGATGGATAAATGAATTTTGCGACGTCCGCGCCACGATACGGGTCGTTCCATACCCAAGTTTGCATTCCGCTCGCGGCAGCAATCCCGACAGCTACGCTCTTCAGTTCGAGATAGCGGTTCGAAATGTGCATCATGATCACGCCATCTTTGGCGAGCTTTGACTTGTAAATCGCCATGGCTTCTCGTGTCGCAAGATGTACAGGAATGGCGTCGCCCGAATAGGCGTCGACGATGATCAAGTCGTAGAACCCCTGCGGTTCGTTAGCGATGGTCAGTCGGGCATCGCCCAATATGACGGGCAAATTGGGCGCGCACTCGCTGATGAAACTGAAATGACGCGGATCGCGCGCGATCTCGATGACGAGAGGGTCGACCTCAAAAAATCGCCACGTTTCATTCGGTGCGATGCGGCAAGCAAGCGAGCCGGCACCGAGGCCAATGACTGCAACGCGCATTGGCGCAGTTTTGCGCGCCCTCACGGCTTCGATCGCAGAGGGCATCGCGCCGCCATCATGGTAGTAGGTAAACAATTTAGGCCGCCCATGCACCGCCGTGCCGTCATCAGCAGTGAGTTGCTGCGCACCGTGAATGGTTGACCCGTGCTCGAGTATACGGAAGTGACTATCGGCCGTTTCATAAATCTGGCTCACTCCGAAGAAGCTTCGGACCGTCTCACGGTGATTCGTGCTGGTCGGATATGCGCGCATCACTATCAGCGCGAGCGCGACCGCAGCCGCAGATTTTGGCGCGTCCCGCATGAGCACAATCGAGAATGCACCAAGACCGAGCACGACGATATCGAGCGCTTTGAATATCGCTCCTGTCAGGAAGCTCTCGATATAAGTGGGAACAATCAGGATCGTTGCGACGCCAGCGGCCGTGATCCAAAAACTAGTTTCGTATCTGCGAAACGATGTCAGTGGGCGACAAAGCACCGCTAGTACGAGAAGGATTGGATACTCGGCGATCCACGAGAAAATGTAGGGAGCCAGCAAACCGGCGAAGAGGCCCCCCACCATACCGCCGAATGAGAGGGAGACATAGAAAGAGGTCAAGTGAACTGGCAAGGGCCGGCCACGGGCCAATTCGCTATGGCAAGCCATCGCGATGATAAAAAAGGCGAGCAGATGCCCGGCAAGACTTGGCAGCACTGGTGTACGGTTTCCGAGATAAAGCAGCATCGCCACCCATGCCACGGCAAAAGGTTGCAGCAGCCAGATGAATTCATGCGAGAACACCGGGCGTCGCTGGAAGACCAGAACCCAAGTCAAGAGATAGAGCGACAATGGCATTACCCACAGCAATGGCGCCGAGGTCAGGTCGGTTGAAATGTGTGCAGTGACAGCAACAAGCAGCCCGGACGGTACCGCAGAGACAAAGACCCAACGGCCGATCATCAACCAGCTCGGCCGGACCACATCTGTATCTGTTCGCAGCACGACATCTGCGTCAGGCGGCGATCGAAGCAGCAACACAGCGCAGCCCGTGATCAGGATCGCGAGAAGTGCAAAGCCCACAGTCCAAAGCTGTCCTTGCGTCCGGAGGGGCAATGCCGGTTCCAGGATCAGAGGATAGGACAATAGAGCCAGGAAGCTTCCCACATTGGAGGCTGCGTATAGGAAGTAAGGATCGCTCCCTTCGCGATGGCCGGTACGTACAAACCACGCTTGCAGCAGTGGATTATTTGCGGCCAGGGCAAAGAACGGCAAACCGATCGACGCGGTGAACAGCGCGATGAGCCACAGCGCCGTTCCCGAGGCAGGCGGCGTTCCCCACCCCTCGGCGATCGATAACGGCAGCACGAAAGCTGACCCTGCCAAAATGGCGATATGGATTGCCGCCGCCAGCGAACGCTGGCGCATTTTCGTCAGCAGATGCGCATAGGCGTAACCCGCCAGCAGCAGCGATTGGAAGAAGACCATCGCCACCGACCAGACTGAAGGCGAGCCGCCGAGCCGTGGAAGAACCATGCGGGCAAACATGGGCTGCACGGCAAAGAGGAGCATTGCGCTAAGAAATACAGCCGCAGTGAAAACACTGAGCACAAGCGTCCCGCTGCGCAGGCGAGGCGCCAAGGCCGTCGTAAGGGGGGCCATTCTAATCCTCGGTTCGTCGTGGAAGGCGAGAACAACGGCAGGTTGAATCTATGAGAAGCCGTATAAAAAATGCTTACTCGTATTGGTAGCATTATCAAATAGCTTGGTTAGCTAATGCTTTCGACAAAACGGTTGGGGAACTTCGCAGCGAAAATTCTCTTCTTGCCGCTATCTGAAAAAACAGAGGCGGCGCCCCAGCCATTGTCCGCTTCGGGCCCCTGGCGGACATTCCAATCGCACCGATGAATCTCTGCTCTCGGGGTAAGAGCAGATTAAAACGGACATTCTGCAGCATGAGTCGCTACAGAAGCCACCGGAGCGTGAAGGCCATCGAACAATATTTCCCGCACTTCGTTGAAATCGTCCCGCCCAATGGTCTCGGCACGACGCCTGGCCCGACGTACGATTCTCATGCTCGCCACGGAGTTGCCAAAGCTCAGTTCTCGTTCCGGCATGATGCGAACGGCAGTGTTATTCGCTGGTGCTTTGCCGATGCGGATTTAGCTGCCGCGTTTGCAAGCGAATTCGCGCAGGACCGTCGTTAATGACTCTTAACTTGTTTCACGAGATTGCGCCAAAGTCCTTTTAATAGCGCCGCCCTATACTGTCGGCTCTTTAATCCTCATGAGGCAACCCATGTCCAAAGTTCGTAACTTTATCAAAGACGAGTCTGGGGCCACTGCGATTGAATACGGCCTGATTGCCGCCGGCATTTCGGTTGTTATCATCGCGACGGTCAATGCTATCGGCTCAAGCCTGAACGCCAAGTTCGACAGCATATCGACCCAGCTTAAGTAACACTCCTCTCCTGTACTTCTGTACTGGCTGTACTGAGGCCGCCGCAATCCGGCGGCTTCTTTTTTGCGCAGTCGACAGAAGGAAAAACGGACCTTCGTGGTAAAGCGGATATGAGAGATCGTGATCTTACAGTTCCCGAGTCTAGCAAGTTGGCCGCAGAAATGCTGCTCGTAAAAGGGACATGTGATGACAAAGGATACTGGATCGTATCAGTCGATGTGAGCAACCGGCGAGCTACAAGATGTATATCGCTGAGAATCGCAGCGCCTTCCGCAAGTATGGTGCTCGCTTCCTCGTACGCGGGGGAAAGTCGAAGGCGGTTTAGGACAAGGGGCGATCACGCATTGTGGTCATCAAGTTCAAAGACTACGCAACCGCCTTGAATGCTGCCACTCACCCGAATACGCCAAAGCGACTGAAATCCGCAAAGGCGGCGCTGTGGCCGACATCATCGTTGCTGATGGCTATCACGGTCCGCAACCAACGGACGGCTAAAGGATGCCCTAAGTCCGCTGAAGGCCAAGCGGACATTCATTTTTCGCAGAAGCCTAAAGGCAATCGTACGGTATACTAGAGCCGCGTCAGGAAATATTCGTTCAAAGGTAGAAAATGATCCGGATAGTAATGTTATGCGGCTTGGCAATTGTTGGGGCAAAGGTGGCGACCGCCCAAAACATCTTTGGTGCCGGAACGATCACATGTGGCGACTGGTTAGAATACCGCAATCAAAATCGCAAAGATCACGAGTATCAAGCGCAGGCCTGGATCGACGGATTTATTTCGGGGTCAAACGTGTCGAGCCCGAATGGACCTGATATTCTCGCCTCAAGGACAGGCGACGAGATGTATGCGTGGATTGACAATTATTGCAAAGCAAAACCGCGGGACAGACTCGTGGCAGCCACTTGGGCGCTTGTAAAGGAATTGCAATCGAAAGCGAAGTGAGTGCCGCCGTTCGTGCTCGCACGCGCCGACGAGGTGGTCGAGTAGAGTTGCAACATCCGCTATTGGTGGTGGATTCAACCGGCAGTCAAAGCGGACATTGGCTGGCGTCACACGCCGCAGGCAATATCGCCGGCCGGAAGCGGGTTTTATAACTGATCAATGCGTCCGCCCTCGTTTGAGGGAGGGTGCGCTGGCATTTGCGCCCAACTTGCGCAAGACTTTGCTCCGGTCACCACACACATCTGGGAGGACCTCATGGCCTACGACCTCAATCAGTTCATCGCGGATTGCCGCACAATTTTAGAGCGCGACCCGGGCCCTGCCGGCCGGGAAGTGGTACGCGCCAATCTCGAGCGGCTGCTCGCCAATCCCGATTTCGTCCACGAGTATTGCGGTGATGACGCGCCACGCGGACTGAAAGTCCTGTACGAAGATCCGAAGCTCGGCTTTCAGATTCTCGCACATATCAATGACAAGGCACGCGTGTCACCGCCGCATGATCACGGGGCTTCCTGGGCGATCTATGGCCAGGCCACCAAATACACCGACATGATCGAATGGGAGCGCGAGGACGACGGAAAAGATCCCAAACATGCCAAGCTCAAGCCGGTGAAGAGATACCGGCTTACGCCCGGCAAGGCTGGCATTTATCAGGACGGCGCCATCCACTCGATCGATTACCCGGACTATGCGCGCTTCGTACGCGTGACCGGAACCAACCTCGACAAGATCGACCGCATCAAGATCGACCCGAAAACCGGCGCGGTCGAGAAAATGTACGCGCAGCAGGCGACGTAGCTGTTGCACACCATTTTAGACTCAGTTGCGCCACGAAGGGTTGGGTAAAGGGCAAGCTCTCTCGCCAGGCCCGTTCGTCCTCATCCGGCGAGTTCCGCTCGTCAACCTCTGCTCCCCCTGGGGAAAAGAACCTGGTTGCAAGCCCAACGGAAAATTCCATGACGAGTGCGAGAGCGCCCGGCCCCATCACCCCTATCATGGTCAAGGCCATGCTCACCGACGGTGCGGAGCTTGCGCTGATCGATTTGCGCGAGGAACTGACTTTCTCGCAAAATCATCTGCTTTGGGCACGCTCGGTGCCGTTGAGCCGGCTCGAATTGCGTTTCGCGTCACTCGTCCCTCGCCTCACCACCCGCATCGTTCTGTGCGACGACAATGACGGCCTGGTCGAACGGGCGGCGAATATTCTCTCCAACGCTGGTTACACGGACCTTTCCTACCTGGACGGCGGCATTGCCGGCTGGACCAAAGCCGGTTTCGTACTGTTTTCCGGCGTTCACGTACCGAGCAAGGCGTTTGGCGAATTCGTCGAACATGACAGCGGGACGCCGAGCATAAGCGCCAGTGAACTCAACGAGCTTATGCGCAACGGCACCGACCTCGAGGTGCTCGACAGCCGCCCGTTCGATGAGTACTCACGCATTTCGATCCCGACCGGAATCAATGTGCCGGGTGCCGAGCTGGTATTGCGGGTACGCGATATCGTGCCATCACGCGAAACCCTCATCGTCGTCAACTGCGCCGGCCGTACCCGAAGCATTATCGGCGCACAATCGCTCATCAATGCGGACGTGCCCAACAAGGTCGTGGCGCTGCGCAACGGGACCATGGGCTGGCACCTGGCAGGACTTACATGTGACAGTGGCAAGACCACACGGGCCCCGGCCGTATCTGGCAGCGGTTTGACATGGGCCAGGTCGGCTGCGGAAACCGTCGCGCGCAAATTCAGCGTCGCGCGCATTGGCCGCAAGCAACTGGAAATATTTCAAGCCGACACCAGTCGCACGACCTATGTGTTCGATGTTCGCGATCCGGACGAATACGCGGCGGGTCATTTTCCGGGCGCAATCTCCGCACCAGGCGGTCAGCTGGTGCAGGCGACCGACATCTATGCTGGCACCCTCGGCGCCCGCATCGTGCTCAGCGACGACAAGGAAGTCCGGGCGCTCATGACCGGATCCTGGCTAAAGCAGATGGGCTGGAAAGATGTATTCGTGCTGCCGGAAGCGGGCAATGAAACTGACGCGCCTGAAAGAGTTGTCCTTGGCGTACCGGCGGTCGATCATGCCATCGACCCTTCCGCCGTGCTTGCGATCGACAACGCGAGTGTAATCGATTTGTCGCGCAGCCCGGACTATCGGCGCGGCCATATTCCGGGCGCGTGGTTTGCAATCCGCTCGCGGCTGCATTTTGCCATGCAGAAGATCGTTCCCACGGCCGACGTGATACTCACCAGCGAGGATGGTGCACTGGCGAGCCTCGCGATCGTTGAGGCGCAGGCATTGACGAGACATCCGGTCCATTGGCTCAGGGGTGGTAATGCCGCCTGGACGGCAGCCAAATTTCCGCTCTCCACCAGCGCCAGAATGGCCGATGAGCCGGTCGACGTTTGGCTCAAGCCCTATGAACGGACGGATGACACAGAGGCGGCAATGAATGCGTATCTGTCCTGGGAAGTGGACCTGCTGGAGCGCATCAAACAGGACGGCACCACCCACTTCTTGCACACCCGCTAGCCGGCACGTGCTGGACGGAATAAGTCGCGGTCTCACGCCTTTATATCACCGCGAACGTCCGTTATCGGCCTGACGCAGACATGCGCCGGCGCGATTTCATAGGGTCGTTGTTGGCTCCATAAACACGGCTAAATAAATGCGTTACCGGATGTCTTTTGCCATCTGGACATGGTTACCTTGCAAAGCGATGATAAAAGAGCGTTGGCAATTATAATTTTGCACGGGAGTAATACCATGCGCATTGCTATTTTCGCTCTTGCGGTCCTGGCTGGGAGCGGCACTGCGGAGGCTGGGCAAATCGAAGTCATATCAGCCAACCCGCGCCACATTGAAATCGCTGCCTGGTGCTGGACGGCTGGTTCGAATTGTCAGCAACAGGCTTCCGACGTTGCGCAGGGCTATTGCTACGGCCCAAATTGGCCGCGGCGCGCGGTATACGTGCGGTCGGGGCTTGTTGAGCGCGGTTTTTTTGGCGAACGGATGATATTCGTCTATAGGTGCAATCGGCGATCCATTATCTGCGAGGCCGGTAGCTGTTATTAGTACGAAAATTTGTCGTCATTGAATAAGCCGAGTGTTCGCTTCTGGCCCTGAGCGGACATCCTCACGTCGTTGTCGAGAAATTTAAATTGGTGTTCGGGCGATGCGGGGCGTTACTCCCGCTCTTTCGGCATGTCGGCGTCCGTTGTATCGCCGCCTTGCGGAGAGGGAAATGCCTACTGCGTCACCGCAGCGATCGCCCGAAACTCGAGAAACTGTGCTTCACCATTTTCCAGCAGCTCTTCGCGGTGGTTCAGTACACTAAATAGTGCGTTGCTGGTTCGCCGCAAGATGTCCGGCACCTGTCTGGCGGTTAGCCTATTTGACTCATCGCAATGTCGCGCTGCCAGAGCCAAGTAGACTATTTGAGTTATTCTTTCGATGGTGCGCGATTACAAGCGACCCTTTAAGGGGGAGATCATTGGTAACTGCCGACAGGAAGCGCCTGGCAGCGGCGTTTGTCGTTGCTGCGATCTCGGATAGTTTATCTTTTTGGCTGGTCATTGCACCGCCGCTCCAATGGGTGGTTGATCTTGTCACTGCCCTGCTTCTATTCCTTCTGCTTGGCCGGAAATGGGTGATCCTCCCCGGATTAATAGCGGAAGCTATTCCGGGCCTGAACGTATTCCCGTTTTGGCTTCTGGTGGTTGGTTCAATTGCAACCTGGGGATCCATTCGCCGACCACCGGCCAAGCCTTAACGGGATAGTTCAATCATTCCACCGGAATGTCTGCTTTCGGGTGCGGGGTAAAGCGGACGTGCTCATCGGCTTGATCCAGATCAATGCTAATCCGTGTACCTGAGCTCAAATTTTCGATGCGCGCCGCTCGCGGGCGGCGACTTCTCAATCAGATCAAGTAAGCAGATTTTTTGGGAGAGATGTCATGCCAATCTACATCTCGCGTGGTCGTTTCACTTCGGATGCCGTCAGGGGCATGGTGGCTAAGCCGGAAAATCGTAAGGAAGCCGTCTCCAAACTCTTCGAGAGTGTCGGGGGCAGGCTCATCGAGTGGTATTTGACCTTCGGCCGCCATGACTGGCTGGTTATTGGCGAGTTCCCCGACGATAAGGCGGCCGGCGCTGCGGTACTCGCCGCTGCCGCGGGAGGCAGCTTGTCTGATGTCGAGACGAACCCGGCGATGACGGCGGAGGATGCTCACGCAACATTCGTATCCGCCGGAAAGGCAGCAAAGGCTTTCCGGAGTGCCGGGCGCACGTAGGTTGCGAGGAGAAGGCTTTGGCCAAAGGCAAACATCAGCATTCGCCGGTGTCGCTTTTTGGCTCTTAGGCCCTAAGTTCATTCACGGGTCTGCTTTTGGGGGCAAAGCGGACATGGCTTTTTGCGTCGCAAATGTCCGCTTATGACTCAGCGGACATGCATCGGACATCGCAGAATATCCGCTTACACACGCCAGAGCCAACGGCCGATTATGACAGCCGCCAGCATTCCACCGAGTTGCGCCATGATGAATGCAACTACTCCGGTGGGTGCGATACCGGCAAAAGTATCGGAAAGAGCGCGCGCCACCGTCACCGCTGGATTGGCGAATGAAGTCGAAGCAGTGAACCAATATGCTGCGGTTATGTAAAGCCCGACGGCATAGGCGACCGCACTCGGCGCCCGTGCGACGCAACCAAAAATCGTAAGCAACAACCCAAACGTCGCGACTATTTCCGCAAGCCACTGGCCTGCGCCTGTCCGAACATGGGTTGAAAATTGCCACACCGGCAGTTCAAACATGAGATGCGCGGCCAACACACCGACAATGGCGCCGCACATCTGAGCTGCCAGATAAATGGAGGCGGTTGATAAAGGAAGTTTGCCGCGCAGCACGAATGCGAGACTTACAGCGGGATTGAAGTGGGCACCGGACAGTGGCCCGAAAATTAGGATCAGGACGGTAAGTATCGCGCCGGTTGGCAGGGTGTTGCACAGAAGTGCGAGCGCGTCATTTCCGCCGGAAAGCCGCTGCGCCATGATTCCCGAACCGATGACAGTGGCGAGCAGAAACGCCGTCCCAAGAAATTCCGAGACGGCGCGCTGAGACAGCGACAACATCAGGTCGGCTCTTTGGCGATCGCGTCAGTCACACGGCCAATTTCGCGGAGTTTGCTTTGCAAGCTCAGTTTGTCGAGCCTTCCTATCGGCAGGGCTGCGAATATCCCGATACGATAGTGCAGCATGCGATAGGCATCCTTGAAAGCAAACGCAATTTCCGCCGCAGAGCCTTTAGCCTCCGCAGGATCGGGGACGCCCCAATGCGCAGTCATCGGCTGGCCGGGCCACACCGGACACGCTTCACCCGCCGCGTTATCACAAACGGTGAAAACAAAATCGAGCGGAGGTGCTCCCGGCTTCGCAAACTCCGCCCACGACTTTGAGCGCAAGCCGGACGTACCGTAGCCGAGCCCTTGCAGGAGTTGAATTGTGTGCGGGTTGACTTGCCCCTTGGGCTGACTGCCAGCGCTATAGGCGCGGAATTTGCCAGCTCCGATCTTATTCAAGATCGCTTCGGCCATGATCGAGCGGGCAGAATTGCCAGTACAGAGAAATAATACGTTGAAAGGTCTGGCTGTCATGACTGAGTGCCACAGCACGCTTTCGTATGAGCAATGCGAACGCCTTTTTCAGCACTGGTTCCGTAGTGCGTGCTCTCGCCTGTCGTAAAAAAGGTTTCCCACGAGATACCAGCCGGATCATCGATCCATGACTTTTCCGACTTTGCGTAACAGCAGGTCGTCTTACCTTCCTCAAGGATGCTCCCGCCGGCGTCGCGAAGGCGCGCATACACCTGCTGCAATTCGGCGTCGCTTTCAACCTGAATGCCGAGATGATCGAGCCCCGGATTGCCCCCGCGCGCCGAAATAGCGAAGTTTACGCGGGGATCGTCCAACATCCATTTCGCGTAGTCGTCTTTAACGACCGTGGGTTTGGTGGCGAACAGCGCTGAGTAGAACCCAACGGCGTTTGTGATACTTGCTACGGAAACATGTACGTGCATCCGTTTCATGACACAGCGGCCTTTGTCCGTCTGGTGCGTGTTGGTTTACAAACCGCGGGAGCGCACGTGTCGGCAGCTCCTTGGCAACAGTTTTCGGTGAGGAAACCAAGCAGCGAGTTCATAACCTCAAACCGGGCTGCGTAGATCATGGAGCGGCCTTCGCGCCGCACCGTGACGAGACCGGCGTCCCGCAGTCGGTCGAAGTGGAACGTGAGCGTGTTCGGCGCGAGTTTTAGGGCTGCGGCAACAGCACCAGCTGGCATTCCTTCCGGTCCCGCCTGCACAAGCAGCCGGAAAACATCTAACCGGTTTTCCTGCGCAAGCGCTGAAAGAGCGCTTACCGCCTCTACATTTTTCATATTTCGACACTTATGGAAATAATAGACGGAGGTCAAGAATTATTTCGATCGCTGTTGAAACAATCGCGCCGTCTCATTACCGCCCCCCGAGGCCAGGACGAGCCACCTCTCCCAGCCACTCGATTTTACCGTTGCGATGGCGGACATGGAGCACCGTCCACACATGACCCAAAGCGGACAAGGAGCGAACTATTCTAGCTGAGACCATCATCAGCGCAGCAGCTCGAATTGTCCTTACGGGCAATATCGCCGGGCATTGGATTGGATTGTAATCCATGAATTCGCACTATTTATCGGGAGCCTAAAGATGTTTAAGTTCATAAAGATCGTTGCTGCGCTTGGCATCTACCTTGCGTCGCTGCTTGGCTATGCGGAAACGTCTGGCGCGCAGCAAAATCCGGTAACTGCCATCGACATTGCGCTCGAGCCGGACCAAACAATGATTCAACATGCGCAAGCGGCTAATTCCCGCTTGCTCAAAGCCTTCCCGAAAGGTTTTGCCCTGGATGCAACTCACCATCCGCACGTCACGATGTTGCAGCAGTTCGTCCGCACGGCTGACCTCGAAAAGGTCTACGCCGCGGTAAACAAGGTACTGGCCGACGAGAAACCGGCCAGCTGGAAGCTGAAGGCGTACAAGTACTACTACATTCCCTCACCGCCAGTCGGTCTTGCAGGCATTGTGGTCGAATCGACACCGGATTTGCTTAGGCTGCAACAAAAAATAATCGACGCGGTTACGCCTTTCACGGTGAAAACCGGAACTCCCGCAGCGTTCATGAGCACCGAAAATGGCCGCGATATCCAAAAGGCCTTGATTAGTTATGTAACCCATTTTGTGCGGATTGGATCCGGCAAGAAATTCAATCCCCACGTCACAATTGGTGTTGCCACTATTCCGTATTTAAAAAAGATGCTCGCCGAACCGTTCGAGGCGTTTACGTTCTCGCCCACAGGAGCGTCGGTTTACCAACTTGGTGCTTTTGGTACGGCACGCAAGGAACTCAAGGCTTTGGCGCTGACGCCCTAAGCAGCGCGGGCATTCTCTTCACATGCAATGTCCGCTTCTGGGGGTAAAGTGGACATCGCGATTGCAGTGTGAAATATCCGCTTGTGACCCAAAGCGGGCCATCATGCAGTGGCCCGCACCAGTGCGGCGGGGACAGGAACGCGCCAACGATCTCCGCAAGCAAAACGCTTTTGCACCGCCTCGGCCATCGCTCGCCGTATTGCAAACAGGTTTGCTGGCGGCTGGCCGGCAAGAACCATTGCTGCCCTGACCGTCGCCTCCTCATAAATTTCGGATAGTCCCTCTGGACTAGCAAGATCCCACACGCAATCAACAATCGTCAGATCGACATTTTGGAAACCAGCCGCCCGTAGAATCTTCTCACTCGTTTCTCTTCTGGCAAACTGGTGAAAGTCGGGGCCTGTCGGTGCCGACACGTCAGGGCTGCCGTGGGCTTTGATCGCGCCGTAGACGATCTCGAAGGACGGAGATACGTCGGGGCCACACCACACCGTCATCGCAAATCGACCGCCACGACGAAGAACACGCCGCGCTTCCGACAGTGCACGCGGCTGATCGGGGATATGGCACACGCCTAAGTTCGAAACGACAATGTCAAATTCGTCATCGTCGAAGGGCAGCTCTTGCGCGTCGCCCCTGATAAATTCCGCTTTCGGGACGCGGGCATCTGCAAAAGCCAGCATGGCGGGAGAAAAATCAACGCCAATGACATCGCAACCCCGCTTGATGAGGGCCTCAGACACGTTGCCATGCCCGCAGCAAAGGTCGAGCGCCTTCAACTGGGGTTCTGCATTGACGGCGTCCAACAAACGGTCAATCGCTTGATTCGAAGCAGAAGCGAACAATCCAACGTAACGGGAAGCTCGCTGCGGGTCGGACCATCCCGCCCGTTCCAGATCTCGAAATGCTTTGAACTCGCCCACCAGCAATCGCTCCTCAATAGCAAAAGATACCCACAGGCAATCGGGCGGCGCCAGTCCGAATGTCCGCTATTGACGGTAGTTTCAACCGGTCGACGGGGAAACCGGACACCAAAGACGTCGGTTTGGACCTGCCCGGATGAAATCGGTGCAGGTCGGCCGGTGTTATTGTCGATAACTGATCGCGGCGGCAGGACGACAGAGGTGCTGTATGATAACGGGTTTAAAAGTTCTTTCGGCGGCCATCGGCGTGGTGGCCCTGACAGCTGTACCGGCACAGGCTGGTAAAGTCAGCAAGGGAAAGACGTCGGCCCCTAGAGCACATACCTCCCAAAGCCAGGGGGCGCCAATCTACGGATGGGCGGGCCAATACCGCGGCACGGATCCCGATCCGAATATTCGCTTTCAGCTGATGCGGGACCAGAACCTGCGCTGATTTCCAAAGCGCACGACGCGTGAGTTGTGCGAGGACACGCCTGGCGAACAGCAAATCCGAATGGCGCGGCGCGGTCATGGCCGAAGCGATGGCAGCGCCATCGCAGCCGGTCGCACGACCGATACAAAAAGACCCCGGACCAAAAGTCCGGGGTCTTTGACGTTACGAATCCGTCAGAGTGAAACTACCAGCAGTGACGAACGCGTCTGATGTGACCGTTGAAGTCTTCGCGGACGATGCGGCAGTGACGCCGATAGGCATAGCCGTCATCATACGCGTAGCTGCGATAACCGGGGCCATAATAGCCATAACCGGGGCCAACGCCGACGCCCACGCCGACCGGGCCCGCGCCAACCCACACGCCCTGCGCGCTCGCCGGCACGGAAAGGGCAACGCCCGCCGCGGCCAGAAGTCCAATAGCAAGTTTCCTCATGGGAACCTCCTTTTTGCCACTCTTGGGTGAACGCCCCGCCCCTGCCGCCGTTCCTGAAAAATTGTGGAACTGCCGAAGGAAACATCGGGAACCATTCCGCACCCGGCGTATCGGCGTTACGGGCACACTGGTTTCCGAAAAAGCGTCACATGGGCGTTTGCGGTTAACGGAGAGCGTAATCTGGAACCACAATTTTACCGGCGCGCGCTTGTTCCCATTTATCGGAAGCGGCCCATTGCCCGTGGTTGCGGCTCGATCATGGTGAATAATTTCTGAATATTTTGCGGAAGATGCAAACGGTTTCGTTCGCAACCATTCAACGGTTGCCGACAGGGTTTTTTAATTCCTGACGATTATGGTCGCACTGTACACAAGTACAAAGTACTGGAGATAGGAGTGCGTCAGATGTCCAAAGTTATCGCTTTTCTGAAGAACGAGTCAGGCGCCACCGCCATTGAATACGGCCTGATCGCCGCCGGCATTTCGGTTGTGATCATCGCGACGGTCAATGCGATCGGCACCAACCTCAACGGCAAGTTCTCCAGCATTTCGACCCAGTTGAAGTAGGACCTTCAATCCGTGGCTGAAATCAAGAAGCCGCCGGAAACGGCGGCTTCTTTTTGAGGCAAGCCGCGCGGCCAATTCGCACCTGGCTGCGAGTTTTCCAGACAAGTTGAAGAAATTCGTACGCGTTTTTCGAGCAATCAGACAGACTCTTGTTAACGCCGGATCGGTATCGTGAGCAGTATCGGGCCACATGGAGAGTGCCGCATGTCCAAGGTTTTTGCGTTCCTGAAGGATGAGTCAGGCGCTACGGCTATTGAATATGGCCTGATCGCCGCGGGTATCTCGATTGTCATTGTCGCCAGCGTGAATTCAGTGGGATCCACGCTCAATGTCACGTTCCAGGGTATTTCGACCCAACTGAAGTAACTCCCCTCAGACATCTGCGTACCTTCAGGCCGCCCGCAAGGGCGGCCTTTTTTCGATCAGGGTTCGCAATAATCGCCTCCACAGCAATATTGCAGCCCGTTGCTCCTCGTCGAAATGATCAGGCGTTTCTTCGCGCATTATTGCGGCGAGCGTCCTTCCCTCGTCTTCGTTCATATCAGTCGACATAGTCACTCCTCGTTGTTGAAGGCTCGCTCGTCGAGCCTGGGTTGGTTGCGAATCAGTACATCAGTTTTCAGATTTGGCGGCTCAACAAGCGAGCCACGCCAATGCACACGCTCCTGTTAAGGCGCGCATCGAAAAGCCGGCCGAGCGGGTCGTGGCCAGACGATGACTACGATGTGTTCGATGGCGGCCAATGCATTGGCCGAATTCTCTGTACCTACGCCTCGCCGTCTGATCGCCGCTGGTTTTGGATGATCCTCTCGCGAATGCCGAACACTGCGCAACACCGCGGGTATTCAGCGAGCCGCGAGCAAGCGATGGTGGATTTTAGAACCAGTTGGCTGAGCAGGTAGTCTTGATCGTCTTTCTTGCAAGATAAACAGTCACCGGCCGGCATTTTGCGCCTGCCGGTGACTGGTCGGTAAACTCAGCTCACTGCGAACTTCATCACCTTGATGGCGTCGAAATCCTGCACGCCGCCGCCAACACGCTTCGTCGTGTAGAACAGCACGTATGGCTTGGCCGTATAGGGATCGCGCAGCACAGTCACACCGGCACGGTCCACCACCAGATAGCCACGGGCGAAATCACCGAAGGCGACCGACAGTGACCCCGCAGAGACATCCGGCATATCCTCCACGTCGAACAGCGGAAAGCCCATGAGGCTCGCGCGGCTGCCGGGCGTTGCCGGCGGCTGCCAGAGATAGTTGCCGGTCGTGTCCTTGAATTTGCGGATGACCGACTGGGTCTTGCGGTTCATCACAAAGACCGCGTTTTGCCGGTACCCTGCCTTCACCGCATAGATGAGATCGATCAAGACATCGGACTGACTGGTCACTGGAAAGGCGCCGGCAACACCCGAGGCGATGTAGCCGATGTTGCCCCATGTCCACGATGAGTTGGCAACCGTCGTATATGAGAGGAAACCCTTCGGCTTGTTGTTACCATCGCCGCTGACAAAAGCCGCGCCTTCCTGGGTGGCAAAGACCTTCTCCACCTCTTGCGCCAGCCACTCATCGATATTGACCGCCGCGTCTTCGAGCAGGGTCTGTGTCGCTGCTGGCATGGCGTAAAGCTCCATGGCCGGAAACGACAGCTCATCGAGAGTCGGCGTTGCGGTTTGTGGACGGACATCAGTTTCTCCCACCCATCCAGCCCCCGGTCCCGCCGTCATCATCGGCTTTTTGTAGACGTTGCTGCTGATGGTGCGCTGGCTCGACAGCGAACGGATCGGAGAGATAGCAAAAAGTCGTTCGCCGATTTGTCTCTCGATTTCCGGCGGCACGACAAAACCGCCATCAGGATTGGAGCCAACAGACAGCGCCTTTGATTCAAGAGCGCGCAGATTGCCGCTTTCGCCTGAACGCACATAAGCCTCAAAGGCGACCTTGTGTTCCAGTGCAGGGGTGCTGGCCTGCGGTGCATTGGATTTCTCACTGCCGAGCGCGGGACGCGCCTGCTTGAGCTCGATGGCGTCGAGCCTCTGTGCCTGAGTGCCAATCGCGCTATCGAGGCGCGCGATTTTTTCCTCAAGAACAACGTCGATCGAGCGCGCCCTGTCGGCAACGCGCTGATCATTTGCCTCCTTGAACTCCTCGAACGCGCGCATCATTTCGCCGTGTGTCACCACGGCGTCCTGCGGAAAGCCCGCCTTGGTCTCAAGTTCAGTCTGGGTATCGATATCCATTCGTTTCTCCTTTGTTATGGATATAAGCCGCCGCATCGCGGGCGCGGCGGAAGTCGCGCGCCACGTTGCGACGGAATCGGTGATATCAATTCGTGAAGGTCTGCCCGCCCGGCGGCGCCAAGTGGCGCAAACAGAAAGGCCGCCTTGCG
>DATIWJ010000038.1:0-29368 GCA_035519415.1 Pseudolabrys sp. | reverse complement strand
GCCCCTAACCCTCAAGAAAAACACAGGATTTTCAAGACGGCACGAGCAGGTCTGCGACGGAACTTTCTGGCTCGGCGCAAGTTAATTTCGCGACTGCCGGCCTGATCCCCCTTCCCCGCACCGGCAGACCTGACGCATTGGGCCGCCGTTGTAACAAACGCGCGGCCCTCTTTTTGGTCAGAATGCAAAAACCCCGGGCACCGCCCGGGGTTTTACTTCCTGATTTCGTTATTCAGGACAAAGGCTAGCGCATCGACACGTTCATTCCGCTCAGGTCGATCGCCACCTCGAAGCCAATCTGGCGCCCGCGCAATTCCAGTACGACGCCGTTTGCGTTTCGGAGACGCGCGACCCTGGCGCCGCCCGCAACCGCAAGTCCGGCACCTACCGCCGTATAGGTCCCCACAATGTCCTCTGGCCTCCGGAGATGATAGGCACGGCCCACGAGGTCTGCACTGCTGACCCCCAAGGTCCCCACACTGATGCCGCCGACACTGAGCGGATAGCTCCGGTTAGCGAAGCGCAGAGTACCGCTACCTCCGCCAACACCAACAATGAATCCTGCCCTTGTAACCGTGAAGCGAACTGATCCGGTCGCCGCATCCGACGGCGAAGCCGCAACAAACAGCATGACCGCAGTTACCAGGGCAACTGCACCATACTTCATTGTACGAAAGATACCCGACATGACCATCTCCTAAATAAATCGAATGAGCGGGACGATTAGCGTATCACCGGATTGCACGCATTTCCAAGGCCGCAGCTGACCTAATTGACGTAACCTGGGGGAGCCTTCTGCCACGGATACCCGCCGCGGCCCTTTTGATATCCGTAAGCAAAAAGCGATTGCATGTATTCTCTATCGAACGGACCCTTATATGGTACCTCAAAATCATCTCCAATCGACGCAAGATTAAAGTCGACCCCATCCCGTCTGGCAAGCAGATACATGCGATAGGTATCGTTCACACCACTCGAAGCGATCATCGTCGATAGTGCTTCTTTCGCGATCGCAATCGTTTGTAACCTGACGCTTTCTTCGGCCCTCGTAAATCGGCCGTTACGGATTACATAAGCGCTGCGCTTTCGCGACACCCTCAATTTTTTCTCATCGACCCCCGCACGTGCCGCGGCCGATCTGAGCGAGAACGAGGGCGGATAGAGAAAAGCTTGTGCGATCGTACCCCCATCGACATGCATCTCCTGGTGTCTAACTCCTTCAATTGCAACATCCAGCATGACCGGCGGGAAAACTGCGGGGATCGATGCCGACGCCAACAGCACGTCGATGATGAGGTCCTGTGCCTTTGGATTGTTGCTCGCGGCAATAGCTCCGATGTTCCAAATGACAGGTCGGCCTTGATCGAGATTGGTTGTCAAAATGAACAAAAGGCGTCCTCTGCCATACTCTTCGGCAATTTTTTGAATCATCGCCTGGTCGAGGTAGTGCGCAATCATTCTACGTAGTGGCGCGGTATCGGACACCGCATCGCTTGCGACAGCGGCGAGGACGGTCGGCCGACGCACGAAGATATCGCCGGCATCCGTTTGCGTATAAATTTCCTTCAGTTGAGCATCATATGCTTTTCCCAGAAAAACGAATGGTGCAGATAGCGACCCCGTGCTTACACCGGTAACCACGTCGAATTCCGGCCTGTCCCCCCGATCGCTCCACCCGACTAAAAGCCCGGCGCCAAAAGCACCGTCATCGCCGCCGCCGGAAATAGCGAGAAAATATCTGTTGGGCGACCCACCCCGTGTGGTGTTGCGGCGCTGATACGCCTTTATTGCAATGTCTGTGATCTGTTTGGTTTCACTGACGTAAAAACGAGCATCCGGAATATCAAGAATATCGGTTTGCTTCGCCTGCGCATAAGTCACGGCGGGAAGACGATCGAGCGTGCTGCAGCCGCCGATCAGGGCCGATATCAGAAAACTGATGGCCAAAGGTAAGCTGGTTTGCAAACCACGCAATTGGTTGCAATCCGTCACAAGTTTTCGGAACATCTTACGCTACGCCCAAGCTACGCGACCCACCTACATGATATGCCGATTTCGCGCGCATGGCACAGATTCATTTATGGCTAGGTACTGTTTAGAAAAAAATCTCTGCACAGCCATACGCGCGGGACCACCGTCTTTCGTCAACGCCGGCTTTGCACTAAGCTGAATTGACTGGGAATGTCCCGTGCATGGCTCATTCACAGTTGGGGGAGCCCATGTCGCGAATTGCTATAGTGACTGTATTCATTGTCGCGTCCGGTGCGGGTGGGATTGCGCAAACTTGCAACCCGGCGATTGACGGCACCTATTGCGCATCACAGTTCAATAGCCCGCCCAACCGACCGATCACAAGCGGTTCTCGCTCGAATCCGAATATCGGTGGGGATTTTTCTGCGACAGTGCGTGGAAATAGCCCGGCAATGCTTGGCACCATTACATTCCAATCAGACGGCACGCGATGTATGGGGCTATTGCGGCGGAGCAGCTGCAGTTGAGGGATTCGCTATGAAAGCCGGGCTTAAGACCGCCATCGTCATTGCCGCTATCTTTGCCGCGGCGCCGTCTGCGAACCGGTCTTTGGCGCAGGGCAGCCAAGATCGCATGATCGAACAATATACCTGCAAGGACATCATGCGCGAGAGTGGCGCGAGCCGCGATGTGGCGATCGCCTTCCTGCGGGGATTTCTGCTTGGCAAGTCGGGTAGTACAAAGTTCAACATCGATGCTCTTCACAAGCAGAGCGACGAATTCATCGAGCGATGTCTGGCCAATCCCGACGAGAAAGCCATGGAGGCGATGTCCAGAATCATCGGCTGACGCTAACTGAATTGAATATCACAGGGAAAGGCGATGAGCATGCTTCGGAATTATTTACTGTTCGTGACACTAGCTTTGGCGGCGATGTTTTCGTTTCCGATAGGGGCACAAACGCATTGGACCCAGGTCGGCACGCTGTCCTGTAAGGTCGACCCGAACATCGGCTTCATCATCGTCGGGCATCAGCCGATGCAATGTGTCTACAACCAGGCGCCGGGATCTGTTCCTCAGGTGCCTCCGCAATCATATGATGGCGCGATCAATACGGTCGGCTTGAGTATCGGGATCAGCGCCGGAAGCGTGCTGGGCTGGGCCGTGTTCGCGCCGACAGTCGGCGTGCCCGCCGGGGCGCTCGCCGGTGAATATGTCGGCGTATCTGCCGATGTCGGACTTGGCCTCGGGGCTGGCGCGAACGTGCTTCTCGGCGGCTCCAACCGAACCATCGCGTTACAGCCACTTTCGCTGCAGGGATCAGCGGCAGTGAATGTCGTTGCCGGCCTGTCGTCGCTCAAGCTGCGCTGGCACTGAAAACCGAAAAGAACGACCTGACAATTTCCGACAGCTGCCGGGGCGGCCCGGTCAACTGCGGTTCAGTGTGATTGACGCTCGGACCACCTGTCCTCCGCCGTGTGAGTCGATGTCGACGCTTTGCCGTCGGTTACGCGTCACCATGACAACTTCGGCGGCGAAGCCAGCGCTTTCGATGTGCAGCTGGAGACGGTCACCTTGCGCGTTGCCGACGGCTGTTCCGCCGGTGCTGCGGCTGCGTTCAGTCCAGCGCCCGCTGACCTGGTGTTGATCATCGGCCGTAAACTGACCCACGAGATCGAAATTGTAGCTATCACTCGCACAGCGAAGCTGGAGATCGATTTCGCGCGGCGAGCTGCCCGGACGGTAGTTGGCGTTGCAACGGATGCGTTCGGCGGCTCCATTTTCCGGCCGCAGCGTCCCCGATCCGGACCAGCTGCCCGCGAAGTCGGCAAATGGGCCCGCCTGAGCCCAGGCAGACGGTAGCGGGATATAGACCGTTGAAACCAAGGCCATGAGACCGCAGCCGAGAATACCGGCAATCGAAAGCGGAAATAGAGGGCTCATTTTGCGTTGCAAGGCATATTCCCCTTCTAGTTCATGTGGAATGACCGAAAAGCAATCGCCCGCCTTAACCGCGAACGGGGTGGGTCTGGTTCCAAAAGAAGCATGCGCATCCGCATCCGTTCCGTCTACGGTGATTTAATCATAGGCCTACCGGCTATTTTTTTCGCGCGGCAGAAACACCCGTAATGGCCGCTTGATCGTCCCGGAACAGTTGCGGCTAGTGGTTTGACCACCATCGCTCCAGGTTTGTGTGCCTTTGAGATTGGCGTGCCGCCGAACGAAGGTGCCGCTGTATTTCGCGTCGTATTGGCGGGCGCCGCTTTTCCACGAGCCCTGCAAACTGATGTTGTTGCCGTTCAAAGCTCCAGTACCCTTTTCCTGCGTCGTGTCTGCCCCACTGTGCACCCGCACAACATGCGTGTACTGAACCGTCCCCTTGGCAATCGTCACCGCAATTGCCTCGCGGCCGTTGCCGACTGTAAACGGCGACTTGTCGCATACCATTGTGCCGCGATAGACCGCGTCGCGCACCTGAGCTGAAGCTGGCGTACCTGCAACGGCCAATCCCACGGCAAGAAAAACAAAATGCCCCACCTGCATTACGTTTGCCCTCCTCATTCGCTTTTCTATTAGTGCCGCCCATTCAACAGCTTCGAACCTTCAATGATTGCTCAGAGTGCTTCACTGGCGTTCTATGCGGCGATAGCGCACATTGTACAAGTACCGCCAAAGTGTTCAGGTGACCACATCATGCCGCGTTTCACCAGAGGTTTATGCGCCCGAATTCTCGCCACCGTTTTAGGCAGCGGAGCATTTGTATCCGCGCCCATGGCTGCTCCGACTTTGTCGGAGGCTGATGATCGCGCCATTAAAGAGGCGATCGCGTACTGCAAAGGCGAGGCGAAAGCCAAAAAAATCCGGTTTCCCGCGAGCCGAACGTTTCTCAGAAACTGCGTTACTGAAACAATCAGGAATAATTCCGCAAAGCGTTAGCGCGGTGCGGGTGCAGGCGTTCCTGGCTGCTGAATTTTCTGTTGATCCAGCTTCGTTTTGTACTCCTCGACGAGCGCTTCTAGACGCGAAACGTTCTGCAAAAGGCGTTCGCTCGTCAGGCTCAGCAGATAGTAACCAAATTCCGGATTCTGGAAGTAAAGCTCGAGCAGCGTTTCATAGGTGATCGTCAAGACATCGCCGCTTTCGATGCATGTGACCGTCTGGGTGCGTTTGTTTTTCGGTGCGACGAAACCAAGCTCTCCCATGATCCGGCCAGGGGGGACCTCAATACCGATTTCAGCCACCAGAAACTTTCCAGTGACAGTCAGAAACATTTCATTGGCGACATCACCTTTGCGAAACAATGTATCGCCTTTGCGATACTTTCTCGGTGTCATGTACGGCCTCAACCAATCCATCGACAAATCACCTTGCGCGGATAACCGCGCCTTCTTGACCAGAGAGAGCATCTGGCGGAGGCGGATAACGTTGATCGGCAGTGAAAGAAGATAAAGCAGAAATGTGGACACAGCGCCGGCCACCACGCCATAGGCGATGAAGAACGCGATGCTGATAATGCCAATGACGCGAAGCGGTACGATCGTGCGCATCATGAGCGTGGCGACATAGAACGCCGCGCCGACGAGCGCTAGCACATTCGCAACATTGATGTTCGCAATTATCACTTCCATCACGCGATGAAAAACGGCGTCGTAAGTGAAGTGATTGGGATCCAAACCAAGATCGGTAAAAATCTTGTCGACCTTCAAATTCTGTCCCAAGAAGTTGAGAACGCGACCTAAGGTTGAGTCCGGATCTGCTGCGTTAAGCATGCTTCCCCCACGGAAATCCATCGATGGCATAAACTGCCAATTTTCGTCTCGATATTACCGCTCGTGAGCGCTGTAATCGAGTGAGACCCGTCACATTACGTTCATGTCCCGACAGACCGACAAAATTTCCCTATTGTCGCGTCTGGCAATTGGTGGCGCCGGAAGGGCTAGTTTGGCAAATCACATTGGCCGCCGGTGCGGGCGTGGACGCGGCCGACGGTGAAACCCGCTTGTTGCGTCGACTTTCGACATATTTGAGGCATGCATCATATTGCGCGCTACCGTAAGCAAATCCATATCCTTCGCAGGCGATAGCATTCGCATTCATATCCTCGCTCCAAGGCTGGGAGCATCCGGCCAGACTTAGAATGAAAATAACCGCAGCAGCGGCACAGGTGCCCGTTTGCGAAAAGGTCTGAAAGCGTAAAGCTTGTAAAGACACCGCAGGCGACCCTGTTATACTCGGCTGTTACACCAATCATATCGCATACAGACAAATGCGGAAACTCGGCAGCCCCTAGCTTGTTGGAATCGCGTCGGGAGGCAAGCCTCGCGCATAGTCGCCGCCGCGCAAATACGCCGCCTCGTGAATGAGGGATTTTGGCGGGATGGTGCGCCGCCGGCCGAGATTTGGACGGCGTTCCCATTTTTGCTTTACCCAGTTGTAATGCCGCTTCCAGAGGATCTCGGCGAGCCACCAGAAACCGGTCAACGACTCGTGCATGACTGCCTTCGCGTCGGGAACAGTGTAGGCGCCGCTCTTGCCGAGCACCAGATCCATGCGTCCAGGACTGACGAGAAGGCCGGCGCTGATGGCCTCCTTGAGCATCCACTGAAGGGAAATCTTTGAGAGCCCGCTCTCGGCCTCCGGATAGCCTCCGCCAACATCCTCGTGAACGCCTGGGAACCAGACTTGCTTGAGGTCCTGGGGCCCGCTCTGTGGCGGCGGGCCCTTCGGTATCCAGAGGTTCGAACGGAAGAAGGCGCGGCGTTCGTCGATCGCAATTGCGTGGCGGCCAATTTCAATGTCGGGATTGTCTCCTGTGTAGGGCAACCGCAGCGGGTTCTCATACCAACCAACCGAGCTCACGGTATCCCACACACCAACAAACCAGGGCTTGCAGATCCGCGTCGAGAAGGTGCTCTTGAAATCGGCGGCAAGAGTGAAATAGCTCTTTTGCTCGGTGTTGCGATTCCGACCCTCGCGGTCAATGGCATGAATCGCCATCAGCATTCGGATCGCATAAGGCACGAGCGCCTCATTGCCCTTTGCAATAAGCCCGTACATGCGAAGCAGTGACGCAACTGCTCGCGCGGTATAAGCGCCGCGGCTAAATCCGAACAGGAAGACCCGGTCGTCTTCTTCGAAGTTATTCATCAGAAATACGTAGGCGTCACGAATATCGGCCTCAAGTCCGTAGCCAAATGCCCGAGCGGCGATCCGTGTCGAGATACGTGTGACCCCTGTCAGCGCGCCGGGAGGCTCCATGGTGCCGAGACCCGGATGATAATAGGCGACTTGCGCGGCCGGATCACGGATAAGCGTAAAGAATAGCTTGACGACGTTGGTACGGTCTTTTGCGAACTCGTTCGCAGTACCGTCGCAGCAGAGCACGACGTTTTTCGGCATGGCGATCCCCCCGATCGCGGATTAAAAATCGGGGTTTCATGGTCCCGACCGTGCCCCGCAACACGCGAAGGAGTTTAGACCCGCCGGCGATATGGGTGTGTAACCCACCTCACATTTCGTGGTTGCCCTTACTTCGTTTCTTACCGTTCGCGCAACGGCTCAATTTCACATTGATGGCAGAGGGTCCAAATCTGCTGAGCGTAGTAGTTAACAGTGCGGCCCTCCCCGAGATCCGGGAGAGCCATACGACACCGTCTAACGCCGAGTACGCTCCCTGAGACCGCCACATCTTGATGAGATATCGCGACTACTTCCCATTTTTTAATTAAAACCAACTCCAATTCCTAAGGGCCTCCACACAGACCATCCGTAAAGATGAACTCCGATCAGGATACCTTTTTCGTCAGGGGCTCAGTATGGATCATACGAAGCAGCAGCCGTCGCGCGCGGACATTTTGACCTTTCCGCACATGACGCGGAAAGACGAACAATTGTTGCAGACCGTCCTGAACAACATGTCGCAGGGCGTGCTGATGTTTGATTCCGAAACACGCCTAACATTTTGCAATCAACGTTATGTAGAATTGTATGGACTTTCTTCCGACATCGTAAAGCCAGGCTGCCATTTGCGTGACCTGCTCCAGCATCGAATCGACCTCGGGAATTTCTCGGGCGATCCTGATGAATACGTTGCCAGGCTCAAAAACGGCATCGCGGACGGAAAAACTTTCAATCAAATCGTGAACTTGCCCGATGGGCGGGCTTTTTCAGTCGTCAACAAGCCGATAACGGGCGGCGGCTGGCTGGCCACGCATGAAGACGTGACCGAGCGCCAGCGCTCCGAAGACCGCATCGCGCATATGGCACGCCACGATGCATTGACCGACCTTCCAAATCGCATGCTTTTGCTGGAACAGCTCAATCACGAAATCAAGCGCGTCAAGCGCGGCGAGTGCCTGGCCGTGCTATGCCTAGACCTTGATCAATTCAAGAGCGTCAACGACGCGCTCGGCCACCATATCGGCGATGAACTGCTGAAATTAGTTGGCGAACGTTTGCGCGGCTGCACTCGCGAGCTCGACGTCGTTGCCCGCATGGGTGGCGATGAGTTCGCTATCATCATGACCCAGATGGAACAGGCCGCTGACGCCGCGACGCTCTCGAAGCGCATTCGCGACTCAGTGATTAAGCCCTATCAGATTGAGGGACACCAGATCGTCACGGATATCAGCATCGGCATTTCAGTTGCCCCGATGGACGCCGTCGAGTCGAACGAGCTTTTGCGGAATGCCGACATGGCGCTCTATGACGCCAAGGCTGACGGCCGCGGCACGTTCCGTTTCTTCGAGCCCGAAATGAATACCCGCATGAAAGCGCGGCGCGAACTCGAGATGGACCTTCGCAAGGCCCTGGCCACCGAACAATTCGAATTGCATTACCAGCCGCTCGTGGTTCTGGAAAGCAATGAGGTCAATGGTTTCGAGGCCCTGCTGCGATGGAACCATCCGACGCGCGGCCTGGTTTCGCCGGCCGATTTTATTCCGATCGCTGAAGAGACCGGGCTCATTGTGCCGCTCGGCGAATGGGTCCTTAAGGCAGCTTGCAATGAGGCTGTCGATTGGCCGGATCATATCAAGGTCGCGGTCAATCTTTCACCAGCGCAGTTGAGCTGCCGCAATCTGGTCAACATGGTTACGTCGGCACTCAACGAAACCGGCATGCCGCCGCACAAATTACAGCTCGAAATCACC
The DNA here is from genome assembly GCA_035519415.1 of Pseudolabrys sp. Taxonomy (GTDB): domain Bacteria; phylum Pseudomonadota; class Alphaproteobacteria; order Rhizobiales; family Xanthobacteraceae; genus Pseudolabrys. The sequence goes on along the minus strand of DATIWJ010000038.1, from coordinate 20,246 downwards.
GAAACCGTGCTGCTTCAGAATACCTTCACAACTTTGGCCACGCTCCATGAACTTCGCAAAATGGGCGTGCAAATCGCGCTGGACGATTTCGGAACGGGATATTCCTCGCTCAGTTATCTTCGCAGCTTCCCGTTCGACAAGATCAAGATCGATCGTTCGTTCATTCAGGATCTGTCCAACGGAGCAGAGCCGCTTGCGATCGTGAACGCTGTGGCAGGCCTCGCCAAATGCCTCAACATGACGTCGACCGCCGAGGGCGTGGAAACCCAGCAGCAAATGGAAATGCTGCAATCGATCGGGTGCACCGAGATGCAGGGCTATCTCTTCAGCCACGCGAGGCCTGCCAACGAGATCCGGCAGTTTTTTACCCAACGTGGTGTCCGCAAAGCTGGAGCCGCCTGATCGCTGCCCATTCCCGGCGTTGCGAGTAGAACGAGTCACCCGAGGCGGTTCGTTTTCACGCTCCTCTTGACCGCAGTACTGATTCAATCGATATCCGCGACCATGGCGCCGTGCGCTCAAGGAAGGCGGCGTAGGACGCATGCACTTTGCCCGCGGCCGCGCTGCGCCCGGCCATCTCTCCGAGCACGTCGCTCGCCTGCACTCTCGCCGCAGCTATCAGATCCTCCGGAAACGCCGCAAGCTTCACATTGTGTTCCTTAATCAAGGCGGCCAGCGCCTGCGCATTAAGACGTTCCATCTCGGCGAGCGCATAGTTCGCTTCAGTTGCACAGGCATGTGTGATGACCGACTTGAGATCGCCAGGGAGCGCATCCCAGCCTTTCAGGGAAACGATGCACTCGCCAGTACCATTCGGCTTGTTGAACCCCGGGTAATAGTAGAATGGCGCGACACGATAGAGCCCGAGCGCAATATCGGTGCCGGGTCCCACGAATTCGGCTCCGTCGATCACACCCGATTGCAGGCTTACCAAGATCTCCGCCGGCGGCGTGGTCTGTGGCGTAACGCCTAGCCGGCGATAGACCTCGCCCCCTAAACCGAGCGTACGCAATTTCAAGCCACGAAGGTCAGCGAGGCTTTTCAGCTCACGCCGGAACCAGCCACCCATGCAGACGCCGGTATTACCACCCATGAAGGGCTTCACGCCGAAAGGTGCATAAAGCTCGTCCCAAAGCGCCTGTCCGCCGCCGGCGTCGACCCAAGCGACGTGTTCGCCGGGCGTGAGCCCAAATGGGACGGTTGTAAAAAATGCAGCCGCCGGCATCTTACCTTGCCAGTAGAACGACGCCGTGTGGCCGATATCGGCCACGCCATTGCCAACGGCATCAAGCACCTCGAAAGCCGGCACCAACTCACCTGCTGCATACACCGCGATCTCAAGTTTGCCGCCAGAGAGCGTTCGAATGCGCTCCGCAATACGCTCGGCCGACATGCCGGGCCCCGGCAAGCGTTTCGGCCACGAAGTCACCATGCGCCACTTGAGCGTTTGCGCTCGCGCGACCGCCGGCGCGGCAAGCACTCCGGCAGCAATCCCAGCGGCGATCGCAAACCTTCGTCGCGTCGTCATGGCTCTCTCCATATTCTATGAAAATGATGCACGGGCCCCTGTCCGTGTCCGACCTTGAGCGTGTCGGCAACCGCAATGGCGCCGGTGACATATATTTTGGCATCCTGCACTGCGGCTCCGAGATCAAGGCCCCTGGCCAGCCCCGCCGCTATTGCCGAAGACAACGTGCAGCCCGTTCCATGGGTGTTTTTCGTATTCACGCGTGTGGCGGTCAGGCGCAACACGTTACCCTGCCCGATCAGCAAATCGACACTTTCTTCGCCGTGGCCGTGACCACCTTTGATCAGGACATTTGGTGCGCCGAGCGCCAATAACTCACGCGCCTGTATTTCCATTTCCTGTTCGTTGCGCGCAGGCGAGGTGCCGCTCAGGGCCGCGGCTTCCGCCAGATTTGGTGTCACGACCATCGCGCGCGGAATGAGCAACTGGCGCAGCGCCTCCACGGCATCGGATTCCAGTAGCCGGTCACCCGATGTTGCGATCATTACCGGATCGAGCACAATATTCCTGGCGCGATAGCGGTCGAGGCCTCGCGCAACGGCTTCTATTGCCGCGACCTGCGACAACATGCCGATTTTAACCGCACCAACGTCGAGATCCGAGAACACCGCATCGATCTGCGCCACGATGAAATCGGCCGGCACATCGTGAATCGCAGTAACGCCCCGTGTATTTTGTGCCGTCAACGCCGTAACAACCGAGGCACCATAGACGCCGAGGGCAGCAAAAGTCTTGAGATCCGCCTGTATGCCGGCGCCGCCGCTCGAATCCGAGCCGGCAATTGTGACAGCAATTGCGGTCACGACGCCCCCCGTCGTTTTAGCGCATTGTCAACGATCGCGCGCAAGTCCTGTGCTGCTTTACCTGGGTCGGTAGCGAGCGACAGCGCCGAGATCACCGCAATGCCGTCGGCACCGGCGTCAATAACCTCGGCGGCATTCGCGGCATTGATGCCCGCGATAGCGCAAATGGGATAGTCGGCCTTACGCGCGCGAATAGCCTGAACAATCGTCCGCAGGCCGGCGATGCCAATCGGCGCCGCGGTGTTTTCTTTGGAGGTCGTTCCGAAAACGCCGCCAATCGCCACATAATCAAGCAGATCGAGCGGTGCGGCTTTGGCTTGATCAATCGTTTTGATGCTCAGGCCGATGATCGCGCTCCGGCCAAGAAGCAGCCTCGCATCAGCGGGCGCGAGGTCGTCCTGGCCGATATGGACGCCGTCGGCTTCCGCAGCGAGCGCAACATCGACGCGATCATTGATGAGCAGCGGGATGCCTCTGGGCTCCAGCACGTCTTGCAGTGCGCGCGCCTCTTCCACCATCGCCCGCGTAGAGCGATGTTTATCGCGCAACTGGACCAGCGTCGTGCTGCCGGAGATACGACCTGCCAGATCCATAAGCGTATGGCCGCCGGCAACAGCCGGGTCGACAAGCGCATAGAGCCTAAGATCGACACGCATCAGCTGACCTTTGCGCGCGCCACCAGCGTCGTTCGATCGAGATTAAAGAGAGCATCGATGACTGCTGCGGCGAAGCTTCCCGGGCCATCTGATTTTCCCGCTGCCATTTCACCGGCGACCCCGATGACGACCAGTGCCGCAACGGTTGCGTCAAGTATATCGGGCTCAACGGCCAGACAAGCCGCGACCAGAGCCGAACCGGCGCACCCCATCGCTGTCACTTTGGCCATCAACGGATGACCGTTGGCAACAGACGCAACGCGCTCGCCATCGGTGATGAGATCGGTGGCGCCCGAGAGCGCAACAATCAGCCGATTGGCGCGCGCGAATTTCATTGCCGCATCGCGCGACGGCGCGTCGCCCGCGAGTCTCGAAAATTCGGCGTGGTTGAGACGGATGACCGGCGGCCGTCGCCCGATCAGTTCGCGCGCAAAAATGGCTCGCGGTGGTGCCCGATCGACGAATACCGGATCGAGCACCCATGGCAGCTTAAGCCGCGCCGCAGTTTCCACCGCGACCCCGATTGCCAAGCGCCGCTCGCTATCAAACGTGCCGAGGTTGACCAAAAGACTTTGTGCCCCGGCAACGAATGGACCAATCTCCTCGCGCGACAAAGTCATTGAAGGAACGCAGCCGACCGCGAGCAGCGAATTGGCGGTGAAATTCTGTGCGACCGTATTGGTGATGCAGTGAACACGAGGGCTGCGCCCGCGCAGACGCGAGATAATATCGAACGCGGCTTGCGCCACGCTGTCGCGTGAAGCTGTTTGCGGGTGATGCATCTCTTATCCCTCCGCCGGCATGACCCGGATCAGGTTCGTTGGGTTGGCTTACGCCTCTCAGCCCGGCAACGGCCGGACACCCCGCGAGATTGCTGCTCAATACCTAGTCCGTGCGCACTTTCAAGGCAAGGCCGCCTTGCCAGCTACTCTCGTTTTTGCTGGATTGCGGATAAATCGGAGGATCGCGATGACCCCCTTTTTCGTCCAGATCAAGTGCGAGCTCGGGAAATCCTATCAGGTGGCCAACGAACTGGCCGAAACCGAAATTGCCTCCGAAATCTACTCGACCGCAGGCGACTACGACTTGCTGGTGAAATTCTACGTCGAAGATGGTACCGACATCGGGCACTTCGTCAACGAAAAGGTGCAGTGCATCCCCGGCATCAAAGACACTCACACAATCATAACGTTCAAGGCTTTTCAGCCCTAGGACGATGCTTCGGCCGCGCGCGCACGCTGGAGCCCAAGCTGCCGCTCGCGCCAGATAACGAATAGTCCGGCAGCCGTAACGATGGCCGCGCCTACATAGACCAAAGTGTCCGGTAACTCACCGAACAGCCAATAGCCAAGCAGCAAAGCCCACAGCAGAGACGAATAGTCAAAGGGTGCGACCACTGAGGCAGGTGCGAAACGGTAGCTTTCAGTCAGGAAAATATGTGCAAGCCCGCCGAGGATACCCAGGGCAACGAGCCCAGCGAGTTCGTGCGCGTTCGGGGAATGCCAAGCAAATGGAAGCGTCAACGCGCCTGCAATCGCACATACCAATGAGAAGTAGAATACGATGGACGATGTTGTCTCTGTTTGAGTGAGCCGGCGGGTCTGGATCACGGTACCCGCGTTGCAGAACGCCGACGTAATCGCAAATATCGAGCCGACCGCCGCAACCGCACCGCCCGCTCCAGCGTAGGCGCTGATGTCGAAATGCGGAATCAACATAACGATCACGCCGACAAAGCCGATCAAGACCGCCGACCAGCGATAAATTCGCACACGTTCCTTCAGCACAACCGCGGCAAGCGCCACGGTGATAAGCGGCGAAGCAAATGAAATCGCGGTTGCGTCCGCAAGCGGCAGCCGGGTTAGCGAAGAGAAGTTTGTAAACATGCCACAGACGCTGAGCAAACCGCGGCCGAGTTGGCCGAGTGGCCGGTTCGTGCGCACCGCGGTGGCTAGCTCGCCGCGAATGGCATAAATGACCACCACGGGCAAAATGGCGAAAGCGCTGCGGAAAAAAACCATCTGGCCCACTGGGGCGACGTCGCCCAGCTGGCGTACCAGTGCCGACATTGCGGCAAAGAGCAGCGCGGAGATAAGTTTGAGGCCAATGGCTTTGAACGGATGCATGGGCGATCTGACGATTCGCCCTTACATACGTCAAACAACCCGAAATGCGCAGCTAATTCCGCGCGGGTAACGACTTGAGATAAACGGCCATGGCTTCGCGGTCGGGTGCTTTTAGTTGCCGCGTGTTGGCGACGACTTCCACCATCGGACCGCCGACCTTGTCTGCATCGGGAGTTAATCCGGTATCGAGCGTCTCCGCGAAATCCTCGACATTCCAGTTCTTCAACTTGCCTTGCGTAATGTCGGGGACACCACCCTGCCCCGTCGGGCTTTGTCCACCGGTGAAACGTCTGCTGGCAATAGTTGCACCTAGCAAATTTCGTGGTGAGTGGCACTCGGCGCAGTGGCCAGGGCCGTTCACGAGATAAGCGCCACGATTCCATTGCGCCGATTGCGCCGGGTCCGGTATGAACGTTTTACCGTCAAGAAACAGCAGCTTCCACATCCCGAGAGTTCGGCGAATATTGAATGGAAATGGCAACTCGTGGTCTCGCACTTTGCCCGAAATTGCAGGCAATGTTTTCAAGTAGGCAAACAGATCACGCAAATCATCGAAGCGCATTCTCTGATACGAAGTATAGGGCAGCGCCGGGTACAAATGCTCGCCCGCGGGCGACGTTCCTTTCACCATGGCGGTGACGAACTGCGCCTCGCTCCAGCCACCGATGCCGTCCTTCGAATCAGAAGAAATGTTTGGCACATAAAAAATGCCGAACGGCGAGTTGAGCGTCACGCCACCGCCCAGACGGGTGCTGTCCGTTTGTTGGGGAACCGCGTGGCATGACGAGCATCCGCCGATGAGGAACATCGTCCGGCCATTGGCGAGGTCGGGCGTGTGCGCCGCGAGTGCGCTCGCCGGAACCGTTTCTGGAATGGTGAGGTACCAGAATGCGGGCGCACCAATAGCGGCCGCGATAATTGCGACAATGACAATCTTACGGATCATCCCGGTAGATCCCGTAGGCGATGGAATTCTAAACGACAATGATCGCTACGGTATACCCGCAATCCACGTTATTGCTTCGCTAGCCGATATTCCTTGTGGCAATTGTCGCACGCGTTTCCGACAAGCGGAATTGCGGCGCGCAGACCGTCCAGTGAGCCTTTGGCCTTGTCACGATTTTCCGCGACCACTTTACCGAATTCAGAGGCCTTGGCGTCGAAGTCAGCTTTCGTGACCCAGATCTTCGATGCGGCGCGTGTCTTTTGGCCAGTCTTCGAATTATCCGGGAAAAGGCCGGGTAATTTTTGCGCGGTATCAGCCCATTGCGCGAAGGCAGCGTCGACCTTGGCGGCGTCGAACGGCGCCTGCCCTTTCATCATCTGAACAACCGCGTTCGCGTTATCGTTGTTGCCTTTCATCAGCGCCATGCGCGTCGCGATCGGATCAGACTGTGCGATGACCGCACCCGCTCCAAGCGCAACGAAGACTGCAGCAAGAGCCACTCCGGCCGTTCGTCCCATTGGATACCTCTGTTTTGTGTCGTATCGACCGATCTCACAAACACTTGGTCCATAAGCATTATTCCGCTTCGGCCTGCGCCGGCCAGTCGATCACGAATTCGTGATCGCTGCGGCTTCTAGACCGGGGCCGATTTCCGAGCTGATCGGATGGCATCCCAGATCCGCTTCGGTGTCGCGGGCATATCGATATGGCGGATCTGGTAAGCGCGCCAGAGCGCATCGACGATCGCATTCATGACGGCTGGACACGACCCGATAGCTCCTGCTTCGCCTGCGCCCTTGACGCCGAGCGGATTTGTCTTGCACGGCACATTGCGCGTCTCAAATACGAAGTCAGGTGCATGTTCGGCGCGCGGCATTGCGTAGTCCATGAAACTCGCACTCAGCAATTGGCCGGTTCCGGAGTCGTAGACCGTGTCCTCCATCAAAGCTTGGCCGATGCCCTGCACAGCACCACCGTGCACCTGGCCCGCAAGCAGCCTCGGATTGAGCGTCGCGCCGAAGTCATCGACCACGATGTACCGCGCAAGTTTCGTCGTACCGGTGTCCGGATCGATTTCAACTTCAGCGATATGCGTACCGTTCGGGAACGTCGGTGGTTCGACGCTGAACTCTTCTGTCGCGCGCAACTTGTCGGACGTGGCGCCAGGATGCGCGGCCAGATCAGAAAACGAAATGATCCGATCGGTGCCTGCAACACGCACAGTTCCATCCATAATCTCCAGATCGCCTGTTGCGGCCTCTAAAGCATCAGCGGCAATCTCCTTGATCTGCTCGGCGAGTTTCTTCGTCGCGCGATCAACAGAAACGCCCCCAACCGGGATTGAACTTGAGCCGCCCGTGCCCGCTCCGCTTTTGATGCGATCGGTATCACCCTGCACCACACGCACTCGCTCAGGCGAAAGATCGAGATATTCGGCAATGAGTTGAGCGTAAGATGTGGCGTGACCCTGACCGGTCGATTGCGAGCCGATCAGCAGCGTAACGCCGCCGTCGTTATCGAGCGTCAGTGTCGCAGTTTCAGGACCATTGTTGCCGCAAGCCTCGATATATGTGGCGATGCCAATGCCGCGCAATCGGCCAGCGCGCTTTGATTCTTTTGCCCGTTTTCCAAAGCCGTCCCAATCCGCGAGCTCCTGTGCGCGCGCGAGCGTGCCTGCGAAATCGCCAGAATCGTAGATTTTCCCTGTGGGCGTCCTGTACGGCAGTGCTTTCGGCTTGATGAGATTCTTGCGCCGTATCGCATCAGGCGCGATGTCGAGATCATGCGCCGCCGCATCGACAATACGCTCGATCAAATAGGAAGCTTCCGGCCGTCCTGCGCCCCGATAGGCGTCAACCGGGACCGTGTTGGTGTAGGCGGCACGCAACCGGACGTGGGCAACCGGAATGTCGTAGGGGCCAGTTGCCATTCCCACGCCCAGCCATGGGATGTAGGGCGCATAACACGACAGATAGGCGCCCATGTCAGCGATGATGTCGAGTTCGAGCGCAAGGAAACGTCCTTTCTCGTCGACCGCCAGCCGTCCAGTTGAGATATTGTCCCGACCGTGGCTGTCGCCAACGAAATGCTCGGTCCGGTCGCAAATCCATTTGACCGGTCGGCGCAGCCGTTCAGCCGCAACGGCGGCCAGCGCATATTCGCGGTACGGAAAAAGTTTGGTGCCAAACCCGCCACCGACGTCGGGCGTTACCACCCGCATCTTTTCCGGCGATAAGTTCATCACCGCACCACCGATGATGTCCCGGATGACATGGCTGCCCTGGCTGCCAAGGGTAAGCGTGTAGCGCTCGCCATCGTATTCGGCGACGACGCCGCGCGTGTCGAGATAATTTGTCACGACCCGCTGATTGACGATGGTCAGTTCGACGATGCGCGCGGCCTTGGCGAACGCCTCTTTGGTAGCATCCGCATCGCCGGCCTCTGTCTCGAAAGCGAGATTGTCAGCCCGCTCGGCCCATACCCTTGCGGCGCCGGGTTTGAGCGCGGACACAGCACCGATGACATGGGGTAACGTCTCCCAGTCGATTTGAACCGCCTCCGCCCCATCTTTTGCCGCCTCGATACTGTCAGCAACCACAAAGGCGACCGCATCCCCCACGTGCCGCACAACGTCCTTGGCGAGGATCGGATAGATCGGAATCTTGATGTCCACGTCCGGCACGACGCCCGGGGTCGGCAATGGCCCCAGCGAAGAAATATCGTTTGCGGTCATGACCAGCCGCACGCCGGGTAGCGCCCGGACGCGCGCAAGATCGCCGATACGGAAGCGGGCATGCGCGTGAGGCGAGCGGACGACTATGGCGTGCAGCGGCTTCGCCGGCGAAACATCAGCGATATAGCGGCCCGCCCCACGCAAAAGCGCATCATCTTCCTTGCGGGTAAGTGGCTGGCCGAAACCGAATTTCATCATCATGTGACCGCCGAACTGCTACTTCGCACGCGGCCGGGGCTGAGGCCGCCGGAAACGCTCAGTCAACTTAATCGCGATCCAGCGCGAAACCACGTAGAACACCGGCGTGAAAATCAGACCAAAAGTGGTCACTCCGATCATGCCCGAGAATACCGCGGTGCCCAGCGTCTGGCGCAGTTCAGCGCCGGCGCCGATTGCCCAGACCAGTGGCGTAACACCAAAAATAAACGCGAAAGAGGTCATGAGGATCGGCCGCAATCGCAGATGTGCTGCTTCAACCGCGGCATCAAAATAGTTGCGGCCGCCGTCTTCAAGTTGCTTGGCAAATTCGACGATCAGAATGGCGTTTTTGGCCGCAAGGCCGATGAGCACCACGAACCCGACTTGGGTGAGAATATTGTTGTCTTGTCCTCGCAACACGACACCGACGATCGATGCGATCAAACACATAGGCACGATCATGATGACCGCGAGCGGTAACGTCAGACTTTCAAATTGCGCGGCCAAAACAAGAAAGACAAACACCACCGCCAGCACGAATGCAAAAGTCGCCGTATTGCCGGCGCGGATTTGCTGGAAGGCGAGCGTCGTCCATTCGTAAGAAAAACCCTGCGGCAGTATCTGCGCCGCCAGCTGCTCCATGATTTTGATTGCCTGGCCCTGGCTGTAACCCGGCGCTGCCGCGCCATCCAGTTCGGCCGCCGGATATAGATTGTAGCGCGGCACACGATAGGGTCCGGTGACCGTACGCACGGTGGTGAAAGCGCCAAGCGGTACCGTCTCGCCATTGCTATTGCGCACCCGGATCTTCAAGATATCGCTGGTTTTGCTGCGATCCTCGCTGCGCGCTTGCGCCACCACGCGGTAAGTGCGGCCAAATAGATTGAAGTCGTTGACGTAGGACGATCCCAGATAGATTTGCAGCGCCGCGAATACATCCGGCACGTTGATTCCCAGCAGCTGCGCTTTGGTGCGGTCGATGTCGAGATAAAGCTGCGGCGTCGTGTTTTCGAACAAGGAGAAAACCTGTTGCAGACCGGGCGTCTGCGCCGCCTTTCCCATCATCGCATAGGTTATGTCCTGCAAGGCTTGCGAGCCGCGGCCACCACGATCCTCGACCATCATCCGAAAACCGCCTGCATTGCCGATGCCTGATACCGGTGGCGGTGCAGCGACGAAAATCAGGCCGTCATGAATAACCGACAAACGCTGGAACAATTGCCCCTGTATCGCGGCTGCCGACTGGCGTGGATCTTCCGCCCGTTTCTCGAACGGATCGAGGGTGACGAAAACTGCGCCGGAATTCGGAGCATTTGTGAATGTCGCACCGGAAAATCCAACAATGTTCACGGCGTGCGCGACCCCAGGCACTGATAACGCAATTTCAACCGCCTGGCGGTTAACTTCGTCGGTACGCGCCAGCGAAGCTGCCGGCGGAAGTTGCGTGATAATGATAAGATAACCGCGGTCGAGTTGGGGAATGAAGCCGATCGGCGTCTTGCGAAACTCGTTCAAGCCGAAGGCGATTACACCCGCATAGAGCAGCAACATCAGCACCGCGATACGCACGAGCTTGGCCGAAAGCTTTCCGTAGCCGCGCGTCAGCATATCGAAATAGCGATTGAACAGGCCGAAGAAGCCATGAATCGGCTTGCTCCACCAGTGTCCGTCCTCGATTTCGCGATGCGGCTTGAGCAGCAAAGCGCAAAGCGCAGGCGATAGCGTCAACGATACGATCAGCGAGATGATGGTGGCGCCGGCAATAGTAAGCGCGAATTGCCGGTAGAACTGGCCTGATATACCGGTGATGAAGGCAGACGGAATGAACACCGAACACAGCACCAGCGCGATAGCGATCAGCGCAGCACCCACCTCGTCCATGCTTTTAACTGCTGCATCGTGCGGGCTCAGACCCGCCTCGATATTTCGCTCGACGTTCTCCACCACGACGATCGCGTCGTCAACCACGATACCGATCGCCAGCACCAGGCCGAACAACGACAGGTTATTGAGCGTGAAGCCAAACATCGCCATGAAAAAGAACGTGCCGATCAAGGACACCGGAATGGCCACGATCGGAATAATCGCCGCGCGCCAGGTTTGCAGGAACAACACAACCACCAGCACGACAAGAATAATGGCCTCGCCGATCGTGGATTCCACCGCTTCCACCGACTGCTGGATGAATTGCGTCGGGTTGTACACGATGTCGTATTTGAGGCCGGGCGGAAAGCGCTTGGCGAGGTCGTCCATCGTGCTCTGAATGGCCTTTGCCGTCGCGAGTGCATTTGAGCCGGGCCGCTGAAAAACGCCGAGCGCAATCGCTGGATTACGGTCGAGGTATGAATTGGTCGAATAGTCCTGGGCCGCGAGTTCTACTGTCGCGATATCCTTCACCCGCACCACGGCATTCGCCGTCTGCTTGATGACGATGTTGCTAAATTCTTCCGTGCTGGTCAGCCGGCCCAGCGTTTGCACAGAAATCTGAAACGCGCCCGGCTTGTCGACCGGGGGCTGATTAAGAATACCCGAGGCAACCTGCACATTCTGGCCTTGCAGCGCCAGAACGACGTCGGCGGCGGTCAACCCCAGCGACTGCAAGCGGTCCGGGTCGAGCCAGGCACGCATCGCATAATCGCGGCTGCCGAACACCGTGATCGATCCCACGCCGTCGACGCGAGTGAGAGTGTCGGTGATTTCTATCGTCGCGTAGTTGGAAATGAACAGCGTGTCGCGCGACTTGTCCGGCGAGTAGAGATGCACGACCATCATAAGGTCGGGTGAACTCTTTTGGACGGTCACCCCGATGTTGCGCACGTCAGCCGGCAAGCGCGGCTGCGCGATGGCGACGCGATTCTGCACCTGCACCTGCGCGATATCGAGATTAGTGCCGATGTCGAAGCTCACAGAAATCGTGAACCGCCCGTCACCCGTCGAATTCGACGACAGATAGATCATATTCTCGACGCCGTTGATCTGCTGCTCGATTGGCGCAACCACGGTCGCGGCCACCACGTCCGCGCTTGCGCCGGGATACTGACCGGACACCGTAATGGTCGGCGGCGCGATCTCGGGGTATTGCGCGACCGGCAGACGAAAGAACGCGACACCGCCGAGGATCACGAAAACGATCGAGACTACAGAGGCGAAAATTGGCCGATCGATGAAAAAGTGCGAAATACGCATGCGCTGCCGCCGGCCGTTATTTGGCCTGCTGCGGGGGGCCTTCCGCCGAAGCCGCCCCCGCAGGTTTGCCGCCCTTGTCCTCAGGCCGCACCTTCTGACCCGGGCGTGCTTGCATCAGACCGCTCACCACGACGCGATCGTCGGGCCCAATCCCATCCTTGATGACACGGAGGTTGTCGGACGTTAGTTGACCCAGCGTGACGTATTTTGGTTGAGCGGTATCTTGCGCGTCCACAACCATGACAAACCGGCGGGCCTGCTCAGTACCGATCGCAGCATCGGGAACGAGCAAAGCTTCATAAGGCGGCGATCCGGGTACGCGCACGCGCGCAAACATGCCGGGTGTGAATACTTCGTTCGGGTTTGCAAAGACCGCACGGCCTCGAATTGTGCCCGTCGAGCGATCGATCACGTTATCGACGAAGTCCATACGGCCCTTATGGTCGAAGTCTTTTTCATCAATCAGCTTGAGCGCGACCTGGACACTGGCATTGCGGCTGGCGATATCTTGTCCGGTTCTAGAGAGGCGCTCGTAGCGCAAATATGAGGCTTCATCGAATGTGAATTCGAAATAGATCGGGTCGGTTGAGACGATGGTCGCAAGCAGCGTCGTGTTGCCGCCTGTGCCGCCGGTCACAAGATTCCCTGGCGACACGCGCCGATCACCGATGCGCCCGTTCACGGGTGCACGCAATTCCGTAAATTCCAGATCAAGCTCGGCCTGGCGCACCGCTGCCTCGTTGGCGCTTACCGATGCCTTCGCATTGCGGAAGGCCTGTGCACGCTGCTCAAAGGTCTGATCGGTAATGGTCTTGTCGCGGACGAGCTGCTGTCCGCGTGTGTAGTCGGATTCGGTAAAAGCGACGTTGGATTGCGCCTGCACAAGATTGGCGCGCGCCTGATCGAGTGTGTTCTGGAACGGCCGCTTGTCGATTGTGAACAGCAAATCGCCCTGCTTGACGAGCTGCCCGTCCTTGAAATGAAGCATGTCGAGATAGCCCGAAACGCGGGCGCGCACCTCGACCGAATTTATCGCGGTGAAGCGGCCAACGTATTCGTCGTAGTCAAAAACCGTGCGCTTGACGGGTGTCGCCACTGTGACCGCCGGTGGCGGCGGTCCCCCTTGCGGCTGGCGTTCACCGCAGCTTGCAACCAAAGTCGCAAGGGCCAGTGGTACGACGAATAGTCGCGGGCCTCGTATCAACGAAAATGATGAAATCGGCCGTGTCGAATTCATGAATTCCTGCGGTGAAATGGTAGCAACCGCGGCCAGTCCCAATAGCGGTCGTAGTGAGCTATGTCCACCTCACCTATTCGGCAATAGGTGAGAAGCCATTGATTCAGCGCCGTGGTTTGGCGCGAATCGCGGCAATCCAATCTCGCCCAAATAGCATCAAGACGGTTCCGCCATAGGCGGCTGCTCCGATCGCGCCAACAATAGCAAGCGCGGCAAGATCACGCGGCCCACTCCAGCCAGCAAGCCACCGTACCACCGGTCCGTGGCATAGCCACAACGCGATCGCCAGCACAACGCCAGCGGCCGCGAGCCTGAGCAGCGATTGCTGAAACCGCCCGCCGTAAGAGACATGACCGGCGCGCGAGGCGAACCAAATGACCAGCACAAGATTGATCCAGGCGCCGATTGAAGTTGCCAGCGCAAGACCGACCTGCGCGAGGGGGCCCATCAACAGCACTTTAAATGCAATGTTGACCGCAGCCGCGATCAGCGCAGCCTTCACCGGCGTCGCCGTATCGCCGCGCGCAAAGAAGGTCGCGACCGTGCTCCGAATCAGGACAAACGGTAGCAGCCCAAAGGCATAGGCCGTGAGAGTGCGCCCGGCCGCATCGGCATCAGCAGCCGTGAAGGCACCGCGCATAAACAAGGCGCGCATAATCATGTCGGGAATGACGAAGAAAGCGACAACGCAGGGAATCGACAGCAACAAGGTGAACTCGATCGCACGACTCTGTGCGTGTGCCGCCCCGCGATGGTCGCCGCCGGCGATGCGGCGCGACATTTCGGGAAGAATGACGGTACCGGCGGCGATGCCAATCACACCGATCGGCAGCTGATTGAGCCGATCGGCATAGTAGAGCGCGGACAGCGCGCCCGCCGGAAGAAAGCTCGCGATGATCGTGTCTGCGAACAATGCCAGTTGCACACCGGCCGACCCGACGACCGCTGGGCCAAGCGCGCGGAAAAACCGCCGGACATCTGCGTCGAGTTCGGGCCAGCGGAATCGCGCCAGTACGCCGGCAAGACTTGCATCCCCCGCTACCAGCAGGAATTCGAGCACGCCAGCAATCAGAACACCCCAGGCCGCTGCGTGACCAGCAGTCGGAAAGAAGGCCGCCAATGCAAGTGCGAGCATGAGAGACAGGTTGAGCAAAATCGGCGCGGCGGCGGCGGCTGCAAAACGTTGCAAGGCATTTAGGATGCCGCCATAAAGGGTGACCAGCGTAATTAAAAGCAGATAGGGAAAGGTGATGCGGGTGAGCTCGACCGCAAGCGCAAATCGTTCTGGATCGCGCGAAAAACCTGGCGCTAGCACATCGATCACGGCGGGCGTGAATACAAGTGCAACCGCCAGCAATATGATCTGACTCGCGAGCAACAGTGTGAAGATACGATCAGCGAATTGCCCGGCGCGCACGGCGCCGCCCTCCTCGCGGATGCGGGCGTACGCCGGTACAAAGGCGGCATTGAAGGCGCCTTCGGCAAAAATGGCGCGGAAGTGATTGGGCAGGCGCAACGCGACAAAAAACGCGTCGGCGACCGGTCCAGCGCCGAGCACCGCCGCCAATATAATGTCGCGAATAAAGCCGCTGACACGCGACAGCAGCGTAAACCCGCCGACAGTAATTATGCGTTCGATCATCGGGGAATGCCCCTGCTCCCGCACAAAAGCACTGTTAAATTAGTTGCCTTAAGGTTTACGCCACGATTGCGATAGTCAGATACCCGGAACTGCCTTAAGACAATTCCGCCCCAGAACAAAGAGGCGCGAGCTCGCCGTCACTATGCCTTCGCCAATCATCCCCATTTTGCTGGCCGGCGGAGCCGGCACCAGACTCTGGCCGGTGTCACGCGATGCCCTGCCAAAGCAGTTCCTGCCCTTGGTGGGCGACAGGTCGACCTATCAGGAAACCTTACTGCGCGTCCGCGACCCAATGTTCGCACCGCCGATCGTCATTACCGGGCCAAATTTCCATTTTTTTGCTCGCCGGCAGGCCGAGGAAGTCGGCGTTGAAGCAACCGTTGTGATCGAGCCCATGCGGCGCGATTCCGGTCCGGCCATCGCGGCGGCGACAGCGGTCGCCGCGATGCGTGACCCGCAAGCCGTTGTGCTGGCGCTGGCCGCCGATCACATCATTCTCGACGTCGAGGCGTTCCGCGCCACATGTCTTGCCGGCCGGGCCGCTGCTGAGTCCGGACACATTGTTACCTTCGGGATAAGGCCGACCGAACCAAAGACCAGCTACGGCTACATTCTTCCCGGCGAAGCGATCGGCAGCGGCGGCGTACACGCGGTGAAAAGCTTCGTTGAAAAACCCGATCCCGCAACCGCCGCCCGCTATATGCGCGAAGGTTACCTTTGGAATTCGGGGAATTTCCTTTTTCGCGCCGATGTCTTGTTGTCCGAGCTCGATCGGCTTGAACCGGATATTGCCGTTGCCATCAAAGCGGCCGTCGCGAATGCAAGCGACGATCTCGGTTTTCTACGCTTGCAGCCGGAAGCATTCGGTCGTGCACCCCAGAAATCAATCGATTATGCCGTGATGGAAAAAACCAAACGTGCGGCGGTCGTGGCAGGACAGTTCCGCTGGTCGGACATCGGCAGTTGGGACGCGCTGTTCGACATTACGCCGCGCGATTCCGCGGGCAATGTATTGCAAGGTCCGGTCGTTAGCATGGATGCCAGCAATTGTGTGGTCCACGCCGACCAACGCCTGACCGCCATAGTCGGAGTCAAAGATCTCGTCGTCGTGAGCACTTCCGATGCCGTGATGGTAGTGCCACGCGCACGCGCGCAGGAAGTACGCGAACTGGTTAGCAAGCTCAAGGCAGAAAAAAGGCCGGAGGCAACCGATCATAAACGGGTCCACCGGCCTTGGGGCTACTATGAGTCAATCGACATGGGCGAGCGCTTTCAGGTCAAGCGCATCGTCGTCATTCCAGGCGGTATTCTATCCTTGCAAAAGCATCGGCATCGCGCCGAACATTGGGTTGTGGTGCGTGGAACGGCCGAGGTCACGGTCGGCGAACAGATCCGCGCGGTGCATGAAAATGAATCGATCTACATCCCCATCGGTAGCGTGCACAGAATGGCCAACAAGGGAAAAATTCCGCTGGAACTGATTGAGGTCCAAACCGGCAGCTACCTCGGTGAGGACGACATTGAGCGGCTTGAGGACGTTTATAAGCGCAGCTGACGAGTAAATTTATTCGGAATGTAGACCCCGCGGTTCAAATTATTGATCGCCGGACCAACTCGGCCATTATCTGTCCAGCCAGTTTTTCCGCGCTATCTTGCCCGGCCGAAAGATGTAGCTCGGCATTTTCTGGCACTTCGTAAGGTTGATCCACTCCGGTGAAATTCTTGATTTCGCCTGCCAGAGCGCGCCGATAAAGCCCTTTTGGGTCTCGCGCAATGCATTCGTTGAGCGGAGTATCGACGAAAATTTCCACGAACTCGCCAGTTCCCAGCGACTCCCTTACCATCCGACGTTCCGCTCGGAACGGCGAGATGAACGAACACAACACGATGAGTCCTGCGTCGGTCATCAATTTGGCCACTTCGCCAATCCGGCGAATATTTTCTACGCGATCCGTTTCGGTGAACCCGAGATCCCGATTTAGACCGTGCCGCACGTTGTCGCCGTCGAGCATCGCGGTGTGAACTCCACGCGCGTGCAACCCAGCTTCCACAAGGTTGGCTATCGTGGATTTTCCTGCACCGGGAAGCCCGGTGAACCACAGTACGGCAGGGCGATGATGCATAAGTCGGGAACGTTCGACCTTGCTCACAGTCAGATTTTGGTGGTGGATATTGGTGGCGCGGCGCAGCGCGAAATCGATCATACCCGCCGCAACAGTTTCATTTGAATAGCGGTCGATCAAAATGAAGGCGCCGGTATCGCGATTGTCTGCATAGGGATCGAATGCGACCGGCTTTGCCAGTGCGAGATTGCAAAAGGCGACCTCATTCAGGCTTAAGGTTTTGGCGGCAAGTTTCGCCAAGGTGTTCACATCGAGCCGATGCTTGAGTTCGGTAATGGTCGCGCCGAGCCTATTGTTGTTGATCTTCATCAAATACGACCGGCTAGGTAGGAGCTTGTCGGCCGACATCCACACCAGATGCGCTGCAAATTGATCGGCCACCGGCGCACGGTCGCGCGCCGCAACGAGCATGTCACCGCGAATGATGTCAATTTCATCGGCGAGCGTGATCATTACCGCGTCACCGGCATGCGCCACATCGAGATCACCTCCCGCGCCAACTATTGATTTGATGCGTGTCGTCTGGCCCGAGGGGAGCACCGCAATCTCGTCGCCCGATCTAATGCTGCCGCTGACAACAACCCCGGCAAAATTACGGAAGTCGGAATCAGGGTGATTTACCCATTGCACGGGGAGTCGAAAAGGCTTGCTCGCCCGATCGTCTGTCGCGTCGATCGTTTCGAGATAGTCCAAAAGATGCTGGCCCGCGTACCACGGGGTCCGTTCGCTCCGCGAGGATACGTTGTCGCCAAAGCGCGCCGAAATCGGGATAGCGTTGATCCCTTTGAAGCCAAGGAGAGCAGCAAACGTCACAAAGTCAGACGAGATCTCGTCAAACACTGCCTGATCAAAGTTGACCAGGTCCATTTTGTTCACGGCAAGCGCCACGTGCCGAACGCCTAGAAGACTTGCGATGATGGCGTGCCGGCGCGTTTCACTGAGCAGCCCTCTGTGCGCATCAACCAAGAGAACAACGAGATCGGCGTTGGAAGCGCCAGTCACTATGGTGCGTGTAATTTGCTCATGGTCCGGCGGGTCGACGACGAGAAAGGCGCGTTGCTTCGTCGGGAAATAACGATACGGCACTTCGACGGCAGCGACCTGCTCGCGTTCGGCTTTGAGACCATCGAGCAACGGTGCGACGCCTGCATCTGCTCCGGCCGCGCCGGGCTTCTTCAAATCACGCCCAGACGTCGCCTGCTGATCCGCCGTTGCGCGATCCTGTTCGCGCAATAGCCGCTCGACCAACGTCGTTTTGCCATCACCAGCTGAGCCGCAGGTGATGAACCGCAAGGGCGGGTGATCATCCATGGTATTTTGAATTTTCTTGCTTTTATGATCAGCGATTTTTCGTTCCATCCGCACACAACGCGGGCGCGGTTGATGGAGCAGAGCGCATCTATCGTTTATTTTTTGAGCGCGCGGCGGGTCGCATCGATAATGCGATCTTGCGTCGCGGCGTCGAGGTAGGCGTGCATCGGCAGACTGATGACCTCGGATGCAAGGCGATCGCTCACGGCAACCCCGCCCTTGCCGACCGGATAATGCCTGTAGGCCTGCTGACGATGAAGCGGAATCGGATAGTAGATCGCCGTCGGGATTCCTTCGGCCTTGAGCGCGGCTCCCATGGCATCGCGGCGCTCACCGGAAACGCGGATGGTGTATTGCGCCCACACCGATGTCGAACCGGCCGGCACACTGGGAACCGTCGCGACGTCCGCAAGCCCCTCGTTGTAACGTCGGGCGACCTTGTTGCGGCTGTCGATTTCGTCCGGAAAAATCTTCAGTTTCTCCCTCAAGATCGCGGCCTGGATTGTGTCGAGACGCGAGGCCAGTCCAATGCTGACATTGTCGTATTTATCGCTTCCCTGCCCGTGCACGCGCAGGCTTCTCAATGCGTCGCCCACGCTGTCATCATCGGTCATCACCGCACCGCCGTCGCCGTAACAGCCGAGCGGCTTGGCAGGAAAGAAACTGGTTGCGGTCGCTTGGCCGAAGGTTCCCAACCGGCGATTGTTATAGGTCGCGCCGAAGCCCTGGGCGGCGTCATCAAGAACAAGCAAGTTGTCGGCTCGTGCCGCCGCGGCGATGGCACCGTGGTCAGCCGGCAAGCCAAACAGATCGACCGGGATGATCGCCTTGGGCTTCAGTCCGGCTTCTTTTGCGGCCGCAACAGCGCCCGCAATGTGTTTGGCATCGATATTGAAAGTCGTCGCGTCGACATCAACAAACACCGGTGTCGCGCCGACCAAAGCTGCGACTTCCGCTGTTGCGCAGAAGGTAAACGACGGACACAGCACCGCGTCACCGGGCCCGACCCCCATCGCGCGCAGAGCAAGCACAAGCGCATCGGTGCCGCTTGCACAGGTGATCACATGTCGGGCGCCGCAAAACGCGGCGAGCTCCGTCTCGACGGCTTTTACCTCAGGCCCGAGAATGAACTGGCAGTGATTCAGCACGCGGGCGACCGCTGCATCGATGGCTGGTCCTAGCCGCCGGCGCTGTGCCCCGACGTCAACAAACGGGATGGGCGGAGGATTGGTGCGCAAATTCATTGATGCGTCTGCACTGGAAAGTCTCGCCCGTCAGCCAACGACGGCGCGCGGGCCTTTTCGCTGGGCGGGCGCGACCGCAGCAATGCGCGAGCTCAGGCAGCGCGTCGCAATTTCAAGGCTCGCAACGGCTTCCTCGCCGGTCACCGCCGGCGCAGCTCCCGAACGTACGGCACGCAGGAAGGCAAGCAGCTCCGAGCGCAACGGCTCGGCATGTCCGACTGACAGGTGACGCATAGAATAGCTGCCGTCCGGCTGGAAACCGAAGCATTCCGTGACCTGGCGCGTCAGCAAGTCGCCAGTCACATATTTTCCGCGCGTGGCGACAGTGACGTTTCGCGCCTTGAATGGCGTCAGCCAATTGGTATTGATGTGGGCGAGAACGCCGGATGCGGTGCGGAATTGCAGAAGCGCAATGTCCTCGCGCTCCGCGACGGCGCTGGACAGCTGTGGTTGCACCTCGATGATATCGGACTCGGTGAACCAGCGGATCAAGTCGATATCGTGAACCGCCA
>DATIWJ010000037.1:0-2899 GCA_035519415.1 Pseudolabrys sp. | reverse complement strand
CGCCGACGCTTGCCATGCTGCTCTTCCTGTTCTTTCTCTCTGCGCTTGTCCCACGCCTGTATCTGCCGGTGCCGTTCCTGCATGTCAATCTGTTCGACATCGACACGACCAAAGTGATTTCGCGATTCAGTGCGGCAATTATCGGACTTGCGATGTATCTAGGTGGACATAGCGCCGAGATTTTCCGCAGTGGACTCGCGTCCGTGGATAAAGGCCAACGTGAGGCCTGCAAGGCCATGGGCATGAGCGACTTGCGCATGATGTGGCACGTCGTTATCCCGCAGGCGGTGCGCGTTATCATTCCGCCGCTCGCCAACGATCTCATCACCATGTTCAAGAATACGTCGCTCGCGTCGGTGATCGGCTATGTCGAACTGCTCACATCGGTACAACTTATTTACTCGACGAATTTCGAGACGATCCCGCTCCTTACCGTCGCGTGCCTCTGGTACCTGTTTCTCACAAGTCTGGCCATGTACGGACAGAGTGTTCTCGAGCGCCGCTTCGGCAAGGGAGTCCAGCCGTGAAAATCGCAAACAGCCTTATCGGCAATCACAGTGGCACAGGCGGCGAGCCGTTGCTTCAAATGTGGGCCGTGACAAAGGAGTTCGGATCTTTTACCGCGCTCCATGCCATCGATTTCTCCCTGAACAAGGGCGACGTGGTGGCCATCATCGGTCCGTCCGGGTCGGGCAAGAGCACGCTACTGCGCTGCATCAACATGCTCGAACTCATTGATTCGGGCACAGTGTCCTTCAAGGGTGAAGTGCTCGGCACCGAGATGCGGGGCGCCCGTCGCATCCGCTTGGCCAAGAAGGAGCTCGATCGCCAGCGCCGCTATTTCGGCATGGTGTTCCAGGGCTTTCATCTGTTTCCGCATTACTCAGTGCTCGACAACGTCCTCGCCGGACCGCGCATCGTCGGTGGTGTTGCCCGCAAAGATGTGATTGAACGCGGCAAAAATCTGCTTGCACGCGTCGGGCTCGCCGACAAGATGAATCACTATCCCGCGCAACTCTCGGGCGGGCAAAAGCAGCGCGTGGCGATTGCCCGGGCGCTTGCCATGGAGCCGGAAGTGATGCTTTTCGATGAGCCGACGAGCGCACTCGATCCGGAGCTTGTGAGCGAAGTGCTGGAAGTTATGAAAGAACTGGCTATATCCGGCACCACCATGATCGTCGTGACGCACGAGATGGAATTCGCCCGCAAGGTTTCGAATCGAGTGGTCTTCATGGAGGGGGGACGTATCGTCGATCAAGGCACACCTTCCCACATATTTAATGGGGGTGGTACAGAGCGGATTAAGCGCTTCATATCGGACCAAAGGGACTGATAGCGTCTGCTCTACGTTTTAATTAACTCGGGAAATCCCCCGGCTCGGCCCTCAGGATTGCCCACAAATTGCTTGATCGGACATGCTATTCGTTCTGCCTGAAGAGCTGATACATTTTGGAGACTTCGTGCAATACGAGGAAACCACGCCACATGACGGTTGGACCTGGTGGGCGGTCATGTTTGCGATTCAGGTAGCCGCCCAGCATGGCGATCCACAGCACGGCCTGCTGCAGCGTTGGAGCCTGGCGCGGTGGCTTCGTTGTGTGATGCGAATGGCAGTACAGTGCCTGCCATTCGACAGGTTGCAGCAGGACCTCGCAGGACAGGTTCGCATCAACCCGTGCCAGCAAGGTCGCATACAGGATTCGCCAGGCGATAACGGCGAACAGGGCCGTTGCCCTCACAAACCGGTCGAGATTGCAGAACTGACGCGCCTCGATCTGGCAGCCGCTTTTCAGTACGCGGTGCCACGATTCAATTGTCCAGCGGCGCGCGTACCAGGACAGCCGCTCGAGGACATCTTCAAGCGAGGCCGTGGGCACCGAACTGAGCAGCATCCATTCAAGGGGCTCAATGTCTGGCGGGGGCGAATCTTCGATCGCGTGAACCGCAAATACATCGGTCTCAGGCAAGTATCTGGCGCGCGCTTTGGGAGGCTGCAATCGCACGGTTTTACAACGCAATGTCAGACGCGCAGTGCGTTGGGGCTGATTGCCTCTGGCTGGCACCAGCAAGTCAGTGTGACCCAGAGGCGAAGTAGCCAGAACGCTTTGCCAGAGATATCCCTCGGGATGACTGGCGCAGCGATTCACACTCGCGCGGATCAGCCAGTCCACACCTTCGGGGCGCTCGGTCGAGAACAGCTCGTACAGGTCGCTCTCACGGTCGCCTACGGCGACGAGCCGGGTCTGGGCACACCGTGTCTTAAGCGCGCTGAGATGCTCGAGGCCTTCAAGCCATTTGACGCTTTCCTTTTCGTCGATCGATCGCGTTTTGCGCCGATGCTTCTTGCCAAACTCCTCGTCAGGACGCACCCACGTTTTCATACCCAGCACCCCAAGTGGCAAACCTTCGGGCGTCACGGCCAGCATGCTGTGCATCATGAAACCTCGCAGAAAGGTGCCCGAGACGTAACCGAGTCCTTCCGTGCCCCGCAGGTGTGTCAGATTGAATTCAGTTGTGTCATGCACGGCCAGCACAACAGGTACTTGCCTCATGCGATCCAGCGTTTGCGCAATGTGCGGCGCCAGCACGCCGTCCGTATCGACCCGCGTATTGTCGAAGAACCGATACGCACCCTTGAGTTCAGCGGCTTTGAGCGATTGCGGAAACGAGCCATGCGGGCTGCAGGCGAGCCGACGCGCCAAGGCAACAAGACGCCGCGTTAGGCGCACGTCACCCAGATTCGCACTACCGAATTCGGTGGCGGCCCAATCGTCGATATCGTCTTCGCTTGCCAATGTCCAATGCAGTTAAAACCACGGAGTGCGCAAGTTAACACCGCTCCTCCTCGTTTACAAGCAGATTCTCCGCGTTTTATCGCAAAAATGTGGGCAATCCTGAG
>DATIWJ010000036.1:0-130473 GCA_035519415.1 Pseudolabrys sp. | reverse complement strand
CCTATTTCGACCTTTCCGGGCCACAGGGCCATTGCGGGCCGTCTTCAAGCTCAGGCGGAGTTGCCCGAGTAGGGGACCGCCACTGGCCGGAAGTGCCACCTTACCTCCAGACAATCATGGGAAGTTGTTACAATTCATAATGGTGTGGGCAATTCACCAAGCGGGCGTTAGTTCGAGAATAGTAAGCCGTTTGTTGAGTGAGGGAGTAGTGGCGTATGAGTACACCGATCCAGCATGATGTGCTGAGTCCGGATGACCCGAAATATTATGCGCCGCCCAAGTGGCGTAGCGGCGAGATCGAAGCGCCACCAATTCAGCCGCAATTGAGGACACACGAATTTCCGGACGATCCAACCTCCGCCCATAGTACATTTCGTCACGTCGACATGCCCTTGACGAATGCACCTCCCAGATCACGTCGGCCGTCAGACGAGCTCGAGTACAAGCGCGTGCGTGTGACAGCGATCGCTATCGCGGTCGGTGTTATCGTCTGGATCGGATTTTGCATTTCGGCGGCACTCGGACGCCTCGACACAACGAGTTTCGCTGAATGGCGAAACTGGTTTGTATATGCAAGCCATCCGGAGATTTCGAAGGCGGAGCCCGTGCCTCTGCCAAGCCCGGTCACGGTTGGAGAGCGATTGCAGGCGGCAAATAGTGCGTTATCAAGAGTGTCACCGCCGATGTCGGCGCCAACATTTGTTGTCGAAGACGTGAGCGGGATCGTGAATGCCGCGTTGCCGCTTGCAATCAAAGTGACTAACTACACACCTAATACAACGATCAATCTCAGCGGGTTCGTTGTCGGCACGATGTTGAGCTCGGGTGTCGATGCCGGAGCAGGGCGGTGGCGTGTGGCTATCGATGATTTGCCGGATACGCGGGTGATTCCGCCTCCTGACTATGTCGGCCCCATGACGGTGATGGCGGAGTTGCGTGGTGGTGATGATCAGGCAATCGTACGGACTTCGCTGCGATTGAACTGGCGTCCCGCAGAGAGTGAATCCACCGGCGTCGTTGAGCCACGTCCGTCGGACGCGTCTTCGTCTGCGCTCGACAAAATGGTGTCAAAACAGATCCCGTTGGAGCAAGTGGCTGCGCCACAGAGTGATTTGGCGGTTGCGCAACCGCGGC
This sequence comes from Pseudolabrys sp., assembly GCA_035519415.1. Classification (GTDB taxonomy): domain Bacteria; phylum Pseudomonadota; class Alphaproteobacteria; order Rhizobiales; family Xanthobacteraceae; genus Pseudolabrys. The sequence continues at coordinate 129,339 of DATIWJ010000036.1, read as the reverse complement.
TGCCCAAGGCTGGGAGACATGCATCCAGCGGTCTAACGCCAACCAAGCATCATCGCCTCGCCAAGAAACGCCGGCACAGGAATCCGTCCTCGGATCCTGAGTTGCAGACTTATGTTGACCCGCGTGGGGAATTGCGTTCCTCAATGAGCTACGGTTTTGACACCGGGCGGGAAAGAAGGCCGTTTTGGACCGACGATCTGGATTTTTGGGCACGAAGGCGCTGAACGGAAATTTTATGGTTTGATATCGAACTCGCGCGCAAATGTTGTGTAGGTATTTTTCTGGTCGGACAGGAATTTTCCGAACTCCGCACCGCAGAAAAGATTGATGAACATCCCCTGACTCTTGAGCCGGTCAGCGACTCCCTCCGACCTGACCGCGTCTGATATGTATTGCGAGAGCTGCACCAGGGTCTCTTTGGGTGTCTTGGCCGGAGCAACGAAGCCGAACCAGATTGCGGCGTCGAGATCGTTGAATCCATTCTCAGCCAAGGTCGGCACATTCGGTAACGGCTGAACCCGGCCTTTCGCGGGGACCGCTATTGGCCGCAGCGCGCCGGCATCAATTTGCCCCTTGAGATCGGAATAATTGGCCATTACTGCGGTGATCGTTCCGGCCAGTGTAGCGTTCATCGCCGGAGGCGAGCCTGGGTAGGGCACATAGGTCATATCGACTTTGGCATCGCGCTTGAGAAGTTCACCGGCGATATGAACGATCGATGCCGGCCCCGTGCTGCCATAAGACACCGCGCCAGGCTTTGACTTCGCCAGCTTCAGAAAATCGGCCAGCGTTTGAATATCCGATTGGCTGCTCACGGCCAGCACGGCCGGCGTTGCAGCGACATAACAAAGCGGTTCGAAGCTGGTGATCGGGTCGTAGTGACCTGGAAAAAGGATTGGGCTCAAGATAAAGGGATTTTCAACAAGCAAAATGGTCGTGCCGTCCGGCGTCGCACGCGCCGCGAACTCGCTGCCGACAATTGAGCTTGCGCCGGGGCGATCCTCCACGACGATCGATTGCCCGGTCTTCTGTGTGACCGCCTGGCCCAGAATACGCGCTACCACGTCGCCGGTTCCGCCAGCGGCGTACGGGACAATGATCCGGATCGTCTTGCCCGCAAGGCCTTGTGCCAAGGCCGGCTGGGCAATCAATATGGTCGCGAGAATACAAAAGCGGGCGAATTTACTGGGCATTTCACTCCCCAATTTTTGTTCCATCGAGATTGAGGCGATCCAATTTGAGTTGCAATAGGGCCATCAGCTCGAAGCATCGGTGTGCCGGATCGCCTGCCAGATACGGTATGGCGTCACGGGCATCTTGATGTCGTCAATGCCGTAAGAAGAGAGCGCATCGACGATAGCGCTAACGATCGCCGCAGGTGCGGCCGTGGTGCCACCTTCGCCGCCGGCCTTAATACCGAGTGGGTTCGTCGGCGAAAGAACCTCGACAATTTTTGTAATAAATGAGGGCAAGCGGTCTGAACGGGGCATTCCGTAGTCCATGAACGAGCCGCATAACGGCTGACCGGAAGACGGTTCGACAACGCATTGCTCCCAAAGCGCTTGACCGACACCTTGTACGATTGCACCATGAGTTTGCCCATCGACGATGAGCGGATTGATACAACGTCCCACGTCGTCAACCGATGCATAACGCGTGAGGCGCAAATTGCAGCTTTCCGGATCGATTTCGATTTCGCAAATGGCGCAGCCATTCGGAAACACCGGATCATGCATTTCATTATCGGTGACAACGGCAAGTCCCGTGGATAGGTCGTCCGGCATTTTGTGACGGGTCATTTCCTGCGCGAGCTCAAGGAAATCGAAGCTACGATTGCTTTCCCTTGCGGCAAAACGACCGTCATTGAAATCAATACGCTCCGGCGTCGTATCCAGGATCGCCGCCGTGGCGCGCTTCCCCTTTACGATCAATTCGCCGGCAGCGAGCGAAAATACGGTTGCGGCATGGCGCATCGAGCGTCCCGAGTGAGTTCCACCGCCAGCTTTCACGACGTCGGTATCGCCGAGGATGATTTGCACGGTCTCGACGGGTACGGCGATCAAATCCGCGATCACTTGCGCAAAGCTCGTTTCGTGGCCTTGCCCAGCTGGCTGGGTGCCGATGACAACCTCGACCAGACGATCGGGCCGCACTTTGATCCGTGTTTGCTCTTTTGGCGCACCAATTGAGGATTCGACATAGTTGGCAAGACCAAGACCTAAAAGCTTGCCGCGTTTTTTGCCCTCGCGTTTGCGGGTCTTGAAACCGTCCCAGTCGGCGAGGCGCATGGCGAGATCCATATTGTCCTCGTAGGTTCCGCTGTCATAGATCATGCCAACCGCATTTCGATAGGGCATCGTCTTTGGCCGCACCATGTTGCGGCGCCGGAGAGCGACGCGGTCAATGCCAAGTCTTTTGGATGCGATGTCGATGAGCCGTTCGATGGCGAATGTCACTTCCGGGCGACCTGAACTCCGGTAGGCCTGGGTCGGAACCGTATTGGTGAAGACCGAGACTGCGCGCAACGATGCGACCGGAATGTCATAACTGCCGGTAATCAAACCGGCGCCCTTGCTCAATGGCGAGAGCGAAACGCAATGTGCCCCGGCATTGCTGATGTTGGTCGCGCGAAGTGCCAGGAAACGGCCTCGTTCATCGAGGGCCAGTTCGAATTTCGCCACCAGATCACGGCCCTGGTAATCGCTGATGAAACTTTCCGAACGTGTCGCGGTGTATTTGACCGGGCGGCCAAGTTTGCGCGCGGTCCACAAGACGAGACCGAATTCAACGTACACGCGATTGCGCGTGCCGAAGTTGCCGCCGACATCGTACGACAGTACGCGGATCTTCTCGGGATCGACACCGAGAACGTGGGCAAGTTCGCGTTTTTGACGAACCGCTCCGCCGCTGCCGGCATAAATCGTGTAGCGCCCGTCCCCCTTATCGTATTGCGCTACCGCGGTCCGCGGTTCCATCGGTGCTCCCGTTACACGGCCGATATTAAAGTCCATTGAGACCACGTGCGGTGCACTCGCAAGGATGCGATCGGTCTCCGCGGCATTCCCGAAACGGCTATCGACCAGAATATTGTTGCGAACTTCGTCCCATACCGCTGGCGCCCCGGCTTTCATTGCATCTTCTGAATGTGTGACGCAGGGCAATTCCTCATATTCAATTGTCACACTTTCTGCTGCATCACTTGCCTGTTCCTGGCTTTCAGCGACCACCATCGCGACCGCTTCTCCGACATGACGCGCCTTGTCGTGCGGCAGCAGCAGGTGACGCCCAATGAAGATCTCGCTGCCGCCAGGACCTTGCAGCTTCATGTCGTGTTTTGTCTTTGGCAGGGGATCGTGGGGAATTGCGCCAAGGTTATCGGCAAGACAATCTGCGCCCGTAAACACGCCGAGCACGCCCGGCATCTTTCTGGCTTTGGAACGATCAATCAGCGCGATTCGTGCGTGGGCATGCGGCGAACGGACCATTGCCGCATAGGCCTGATCCGGAAATCTGAAGTCGTCACTGAATTGTCCGCGACCCGTTAATAGCCGTGCATCTTCATTGCGCGGTAAGGGTCGACCGATGAACCGGAAGGGTGGATTTTGATCTGTCATTGGCGCCTAAGTTGCTGCAATATATGCAGCCTATGAAACATCTCGCAATCAAATCCCCGATTTCTCCCTTACTCATCGGTATGACCGGGGCGTCGGGAGCGATTTATGGCGTCAGGCTGCTGGAATTGCTGCGGGCCTGTAACGTCGAGACACATCTTATTATCTCACGTGCCGCACAAATGACCCTCGCGTATGAGACCAGCCTGAAACTCGTAGACGTGGAACGCATGGCGACGGTCGTGTATTCGAACAGCGACGTCGGTGCGGCCTGCTCCAGCGGTTCCTTCCCCACGCGTGGCATGGTGATCGCGCCTTGTTCGATTAAGACGATGTCTGAAATCGCGACAGGGAATACTGCGAACCTGATCTCGCGGGCGGCAGACGTTGTGTTGAAGGAACGGCGTCGTTTGGTCCTCATGCTGCGCGAGGCGCCGCTTCATATTGGACATATCCGCAATATGGCGACTGTGACGGAAGCAGGCGCAATCATCTATCCACCGGTTCCTGCATTCTACGCCTTGCCGAAGTCGATCGAAGACATGGTTGATCATACGCTTGCGCGTGTACTCGATCTATTCGACATTGACACTGGAAAAATCCGTCGCTGGACCGGCGAGCGCGAGCGCCCGAAAAATCGCGAAGAAGCAGATAATTCGTGACTGCGCGGGTAAAAGCTTGAACCATCCGGAATTGCGCCCTGCCGGCAGCGGCAATCTGAAATACGACAACGATTTTTGGCGGTTTTCTCTTGCAGTCTATGGCCAGAATGGCGTTGCCGAGGAATGCCTGGCGATGCAGGAAGCGACTGGGCTCGACGTCAATGTTCTGCTTTTTTGCGCCTGGACCGGTGTGCAGTCGATTGTGTTGAGCAGCGCGGACATCGAAGCAGCCTCGAACAGTGTTGCTATTTGGCAAGATAGTGTCGTCCGGCCACTGCGAAGCGTGCGGCAATACATGAAGCCACTTGAAGATGACGTAATCGGAAGTCTGAGGGCGCGCGTCAAAGACCTCGAGATTGAAGCAGAACGGGTCGAACAATCGATCCTGTTTGCTTATTCGAGAGGAATTCAAAGCCCTCGTTCCGGCGCCGATCGTCGAAGCGCTACTATCCAGAATGTCCAAAAATATATCGAAATGAAGTCCGGCCCCCAACCGGCGCGAAGCACCGAACTCTCCGCGCCTCTTTTGGTCGAGTCCGCCCTTCGGTGGCGATCCTGATTAGGGCCGAGCTGTGCCCTCCTTGCTCTCCTTGGCTGTGTCCATCTGACGGATGACGCGCGCCCATCGCCCTGTTTCTTTCCGGATGAATTCAGCGAACTCGTCAGGGCTTCCTCCGCGTGCATCCAGTCCCTGGGTCGTAAGCTGTTTCAGCACCTCCGGATCCTTGAGAGCATCGTTCGTCGCCCTGGAAATCTTGTCGACGATCGGTTTTGCCGTGCCGGCCGGCGCGAGAATGCCGAACCAAACACCAGTGTCGTAGCCGGGCAGGGCAGCTTCGGAAATCGTCGGCAGTTCGGGGGCCACACTCGTGCGCTTGGCTTCGCTGGTCCCCAGCGCCTTAAGGCGTCCGTCCTTGATGAATGCAAGTGCGGTGGACGCCGGCGAAAACATCACTTGAATCCGGCCTGATATAAGGTCCATGACGGTTTGCGCACTGCCCGGATACAAAACACCGGTCATTTTTATCCCCGCCATCTGCTTGAAAAGTTCGGTCGCCAGGTGCGGACCGCTGCCGAGACCGGATGCTCCATACAGGAGTTCATCCGGCTTTGCTTTGGCGAGCGCAATCAGCTCTCTCACATCGTTCACCCCAAGGTTAGGATTTACGACAAGAATATTCGGGATCGAGCCAACGAGGACAATTGGCGTCATGTCCTTTTCGATATTCGGGCCTTTGCCCGGAAGCAAAGTGGTGTTGATGGTCGCGGCAATCGTGGCAAACAAAAGCGTATAGCCGTCCTTCGCACTTCGAGCCACGTAATCTGTCGCAACAATGCTGCTCGCGCCGGGACGGTTTTCCACGATCAGAGTCTGGCCGAGCAGTTCGCCGAGCTTATGACTGATGATTCGCGCGGCGACGTCACCGCTTGAGCCCGCTGCGAACCCGACAATCAAACGTATTGGACGTACGGGATAACTCTCCTCCGCAAGGGAGGACTGTGCGCCAGCTGCAAGTGTGACGACAATGGCGGCAACCAATCGGATCATCTTGGATTCCGTTCGCGATACGCTGGTCAGATGAGGAAAATCTAAAGAACATCCGGTCAGCTTTGTATCTATTACAATATGATGGTACGAGGTAAAAGCGTCTGGCCGCGAATGTCAGCGGCCAATTGCATATCGCTACCGGAGGTCTGCGATGGAATCGAGTGTGACGCATAAGGCACCTTCCGACTTGCAAGAACACATTGCGCGATTGACAGAGCGCGGACTCGTCACACGCATCGATCGGCCGATCGATAAAGATTCGGAGTTGCATCCTGTTGCACGCTGGCAATTCCAGGGCGGTCTGCACGAAGAAGATCGACGCGCCTTTCTGTTCACGAATGTCGTTGGCGCTCGTGGTGAAAGCTATGAGATTCCCGTTCTTGTGGGTGGGCTTGGGGCCTCCCCGGAGATATATGCGATTGGACTAGGCGTACCGGTCGATGACATTGGAGCCTTGTGGGTCAAGGCCATGGCCAACCCCGTCGCTCCGGTTCTGGTCGATAAGGCTCCGTGCCATGAAGTCGTGCAGACTGGAAAGGAATTGCTGGCGGAACGCGGCGGCCTTGCGAGCCTTCCGGTTCCGATTTCCACTCCTGGTTTCGATTCCGCACCATACCTGACCGCAACGCTTTGCGTGACCAAGGATCCGGAGAACGGGATCCAGAATATGGGCACTTATCGTGCGGCACTCAAAGCCAACGATCGACTCGGCGTACGTATGGCCTCTCGTCTCGGCGGCGCAGGCGGATACTTGCACTGGCAGAAGTATAAAAAGCTGGGGAAGCCTATGCCATGTGCAATTGTTGTTGGCTGCGCGCCGGCTGTTCTATTTACCGGACCGCAAAAACTTCCAATTGATCTCGACGAAATGCATGTCGCCGGCGGCCTCATGGGCAAGGCTGTCAAGACTGTGCGGTGCAAAACCGTCGATCTGGTAGTACCGGCCGATTCGGAGATCGTTATTGAGGGCCTTATCGACACCGATCTTCTCGAGCCAGAGGGGCCGTTCGGAGAGAGTCACGGGCACGTCGCGCTCGAGGATTTCAATATGTCGATGCAGGTGACCGCGCTCACCCGCAAGCGCAAGCCTGTCTTCCTATCGATCATTAGCCAGGTGACACCGAGCGAATCGTCGGTTCTGAAAAAAGTCGCCTACGAGCCGATGTTCCTGGAGCACTTGCGGCACGCGCTCGGCGTACGCGGCATCAAACGTGTCGTTATGCACGAGCCGCTGACGAATTTGCGCAAGGTTATTTTTCTTCAGTTCGAGCGAGGCACGCCGCAGACAGAAGTGTGGCGCGGCATGCAGGGTGCTGCAACACTACAAGCGCAATGCGGGAAGCTTGTTATCGCCGTGTCGGAGGATATTTTGCCCGACAATGCCGACGCCGTCTTCTGGTCTTTGGCGTATCGATCAAATTTTCTGGAGGACGTGCATATCATTCCCTATCGGTCGAGTGGCCACGGACCAAAGTCCGGCCGTCCGCCTGTCGAGGGAACGTTGATGATTGATGCAACGCTCAAACACAATATGCCGCCTTTGGCGCTGCCAACTGAGGAATTCATGACCCGCGCGAAAAAAATATGGGAAGAGCTCAAGTTGCCGCATCTCTCGCCGCAGGCCCCCTGGCACGGATACCAGCTAGGTGACTGGAACGAAGAGTGGACCGAATTCGCCAACGCCGCTGTGGCCGGGAAATGGCGCGAGAGTGGGAAATCGACGTACGAGCGCCGGCACGGCAATCTGATACCGGAAACGCCGGTGCGGTCTATCGAGGCGGCGAAAAAAATCAGTAGCTCTTGAAGAACGTTAAATGCCCGGGCACGGGTGGCGAGGGAGAGCCATATGTTCAAGACAGGTCTTATGAGGCCCGGGCTTTTTCTGGTCTTTGCTCTGACAATCGCAACCCAGTTCTGTTTGGGCCAACATTCTCTGGCGCAAAGCTATCCAACCCGATCCGTCAAAATCATCGTGCCTTTTCCTGCAGGCGGAACCGCCGATGCTATCCCGCGCGTCATTGGTGACTGGCTGTCACGGAAATGGGGCCAGGCGGTCATCATAGAGAATCGAAGCGGCGCAGGGGGGAATGTGGGCGCCGAACTCGCTTACAAATCGGATCCGGACGGATACACCCTGCTGTCGGCGCCACCGCCTCCGCTCGTGATCAATCAAAATCTTTATCAGAATCTGACTTTCGACCCGATGCAATTTGAGCCGGTGATTGTCATGGCTCAGGTGCCGAATGCGTTGATGACCAATCCGCACAAAGTTGCTGCAAAGACTGTCTCGGAATTTATCGCCTATCTCAAAGCAAACCCGGGAAAAGTAACATCAGCCACGCAAGGAAACGGTACGACCTCGCATCTGACGTCCGAGATGCTGCAGATGATGGCGAGGGTGCAGGTCCAGCACGTCCCCTATCGCGGATCGGCTCCGGCCTTACAGGGACTACTTGCGGGTGATGTCGACTTCATGTTCGACAATTTAGGCGTATCGCTTCCGCTCATTCAGAGCGGCAAGCTGCGGTTACTTGCGGTTGCTTCCGATAAGCGCCTTCCATCGCTGCCGGATGTGCCGACGATGGCGGAGACGCTACCCGGCTTCGAGTCGGCCGCCTGGTATGCCGTTGTTGCGCCGCCAAAAACGCCAAATGCGATCATCCAGAAATTGAATGCGGACATCAGTGAAGCGCTGCGCGATCCCGAGGTGCAGGACCGATTAAAAAAACTGTCGGCGGACATCGTTGGCGGTTCAATCGATACGACGGCGAAGTTCATGCACCAGGAAGTGGATCGCTGGAATGAAGTGATCAAAACGGCAAACGTGAAAATGCAGTAGAATTATTGCGTTAGGCTATTGCGGTGGCCTGCGCTTCCGGTACGACGTCGTGGTCATAGAGCCGCTTGCGGAAGGCGGCATGCGCGGTGATCTCGGCGTCGCGGACTCCAAGATCAGCATAGGCCGAGTCGTAGCGTAGGCCATTTTCCCGCGCGCCTCGCTGAACCTGTGCAACACGCTCACGGCGAAGGCGCTCGTAAGCACGGAGAGCAGCGGGAGCGGTTTCGCGGTCCGCGCGCGCCAGGATGGTCGCGAGTGCCATTCCATCCTCTATCGACTGATTTGCGCCTTGGCCGAGGTGCGGGAGCATCGGGTGCGCGGCATCGCCAAGGAGGGTCAGTCTGCCGCGGGTCCAGGTCGGCAGCGGCTCGCGATCATACAAAGCCCATCGAAAAGTTATTTGGACATGCTGCAACAGCGACCCGATGCGCGGATCCCAGCCTGCGAACTCGCGGCGAAGGACATCAGGATCCCCGGGAGATGACCACGACTCCTTCATTTCCTGGTCGGCCGGCACGAAGCCGACGTAGTTGATCAGCTTGCCGGCGCGTACGGGGAACGTGAGGAAGTGCTTTCCTTTTCCAAGCCACATCAGCCACGCGTTGGTCGGCCAGTGCGGAACAAGCTCGTGCGCCACAATGCCTCGATAGGCAACCGATCCCGAGAACACCGGATGGGAGGGAGGAAATACATATGGCCGAAGTTCGGAGTGAATTCCATCCGCACCGATGACGAGATCCGATTCGGCCGTCGCTCCATTCGCAAATGACAAAATGGCCCGGTCTCCATCCTGCTCGAAGCCGGTGCACCGGTGTCTGGTGCGCACAACTCCGGAGGGAAGCGCACTTGCCAGAAATTCCACAAGGTCGGCGCGATGCATTCCGAATGTTGCGTTCCAGCCGGAGGAGTCGGTGACCTGGACCGGGGCAATTGGCTCTCCGTCGTGGCGGAAATATCGGGAATCCAAGCCGACCTTGGCTCCCCATTTTTCGACGGCTGGGCCAAGCGCCACCCGGTGAAGCTGACGGACGCTGTTTGGTGTCAGGAATACTCCGGCTCCGACCTCGCCAAGGGCAGGGGCCTGCTCATAGACCGATACCGGAATGCCACGTGCGGTCAGCGCGTTCGCAGCGAACAAACCGCCGATTCCGCCTCCCACAACCACGACTTCAAATTGCGACTTCACGATCGATACACCCCGGCAGGGCCGCTTTGCTAGCATTTCCGTCGACCAGGCGCATCTGTGCTACCGGAGCCAAGGCGCGAACGACCGACGGCGACAGTGTCCGTTCTTTGCATGAGCATAGTGCGAAATCATGAGAAGGGCTTCGCCGAGCGCGGGGCAACTCGGCGTTGTCATTTTGTGGATAGCGGTCCTCCCTTTTATCGTCGTCCCGGCCGGCGTTTCTCGTATTTTTGGCCTTTGTCAGGGTTGGCCGAATTCCACTCGGAAGAAACAGCTTCGGCGATTAAGACGCCGAAATGGGTTGCGCCGCCGCCGTTCTTCCCATTGGCGCCGGTACCTTCGCCGACAGATTTTCCACAATTTCGGGTTCGAGCTGTCCGGAGTCGTCGGTAATCATGGTTGCACTGAAGGAATGACGGTACCGATCCGGCACGGAGAACATCGGGCTGTAAAGAGGCCCAAGCGGTTGGGTAGTGGTGATGTAGGTCAGGTTGTCGTCGTCGGTCGACGCTACGGTACGTCTCTTGTTGATGAGCCTGGGAAAACTGTTCGCGACAGTAAAGGCGATCTGCTGGGCAGAAAGCGAACGCCAGTACCGTCGCAAGAACCCAAACCCGCGACGTGCGAATTCGCTGAAGCTCCCGTCGAGCTCGACGAGACTTTTCACGAAAGGAAGCACCAGATCCATGTTATCGAGTGGCTTCGTCAGGAGAGTGAAGCCGTCCATGTCCCGCAATTTTGTCAGGGGAAGGAAACTATGTGACTTGACCCGGTCCTGGAAGAGCGGCGTACCGAGCAGCGGGATCGTGAGACTCGTGAATGCGGGCAGTGGTATAGCATCGCAACGAATCACGAATTCGAGCTCATCGCGCATTTGCTGCACGTGCTGGGTGGTAGGATCGAAGATCAGGCCATACTGAAATACGACGCCGGCTTCGTAGCACGCTTTGATGACTTTGATCTGTGGCAAAAGATTCTGCCGCTTGTTGTAGGACTTGATTTGATCGGCATTGAAGCTCTCAACACCGGAAAACAGACCGATGCAGCCGGCCTCGCGCGCTCTATCCACATTGTGGGGATCCGCAAAGAAATCACCAGTGACCAATGCGATCCAGCCTGGCAGAACACCTTCCCGCACCAGCGATCTCAAAAGATCGAGTTTTTGAAGGAAGTGCGACCGATTGTTCCCGTAGAAATTGTTGTCGATGAACAGAACCGGCTTTTTCCCAGGGTAACTTCGGATCTGATCTTCTATGTAACCCAGATCATAGGTTTTGTAGTCCCGGTGTTCCGCAGTCAAAGCGCAAAAAGTGCAGCGAAAATTGCAATAGCGGCTGGTCTCGACATAGTTCACCAGGCTTTTCCAGGTCAGCAGGTCAAATCGTGGGCGCATGGTGTCGGCCACGGAGTCGGCACCGAGCACCTCGCGCGCGATTTCAGCGAGTTCCTCAATGTCGCCGTGACAGGCATAGTCAAAAGCTGCGGCACTCGAAACCGGCAAGTTGCGAACTGCCGGCCCGCCGGCAACAATGATGCAGCCGGGCGACTTAATTCGAGCGTAGGCGGCGAGCTGCCGCATGCGATCAAACGAAGAGGTAACGCCGGTCAGCACCAGCATGTCAGGCCAGGCGAAGGCCTGCTCGTCTTTCAGCGGCCCGCTGTGAAATTCGCTGTAGAGGCGCACCAAAACGTTCTGGTGATGAAAGGCGCCCGCAAGAAATGCGTGGCCGAGTCCCTGCGGAATAAAATTGGGCCGGCCGTCCGGGTTGCGGGTGTCATCGAAATGAGCCACCACCAACAGGACACGGGGCTTACGGTAGCGCGACAGCACCTCCCCCTCCACTGGCTAGCGCAGCCGCTACAAGTTCAGCAGTTTTGCGGAACTCAGAGTCACGATCAAGCAGTGATGCATCCAGGCGCTGCGCGGCCGACAGCTCGGCGTCAGTCAATGAGAAGCCGCCTGCGCGAAGCCTGGCAAGTGATGCAAGGGCGTCAGCGGGCATACTCATAAGAAGAGCGTTCGGAAGTGCCTGGCGCCAGAGTTTTGCCGCGCGTCGGGTGTTTCCCAGGCTGGCTTCCAGGTCACCCTGAAAAAGCGCAGCGCGCGGGCGCCCGATCGGGTAGATACGCGCAAAACGGCCGAGATTCGCAGCGCTGGCGCTCGCGAGGCTGGAACGAATATCACGCGCGGCCGCCGGCTCGGCATGCCCGGGCTTGCGCATTGCGGTCTTGAACGCGGCACTCAGGGCAGGAAGAGTGCGTGACTTGATGGCAGGGTTGACGGCCTTGATCGAAAGCGTGGCCTGCTCGAGCCAGTGCTGCCAGGCCGCGGCGTCTCCATGATCGAGCGCGGCATCGGCCAGATAGGCCGCTCCCTCAAGCCTGTGGATCGGCTCGAGTTCGGAAGAATGGTCGCGCACGAGCGTTGAAAGTTCGTCCAAATATGCGCGTGCACGCATGTCCGCGCCAAGGATACGATGGCCGCGGACCGCGCCAGTCAAGCCGCAGCCGAGGATTTGCGGATCACCGCTTGTGCGCCCGGTCTGACAAACTTTATCGACCATCTCGTTCCAGAGCTGCTTGCCGTCATAACTCGGATTGAGGAACCACGGGCTGATGATGGTTTCGAGACAGACGCTGATTTCACTCCAACGCCGGGTATCGCCAAGCTTCAAGGCTTGCTCGAGTGCAGGTTCGAAAAGTGACTTGGCTCTTTGCCACTCTCCGATGCTCGTCCAATAGAGGCCAGACAACAGATTGGATTTGGTGGTTACTGTCGGAATACCCAAATGATCGGTCAACCCGCCGGCGAGCTTTAGATAGTGCTCGGCCCGTTTGCGCAGCGGGATGACGCCACAGATCGCGCCAAGGTTCGAGTATTGCACTGCCAATACGGGAGCGAGCTTGGCACGTTCGGCCAAGTTGATTGCGCGCAACGTAGAATGAATGATTTGCGCCTTGTCCCCGAGGAAATAATAAATGTTTGTCAAATATTCATAGGCCCGTACCGCCTTGGACACGGGGTCGTTGACCAAAGCGGACGCCGACCGCCACCTCTCTGCATCAGCCCGCGAGCTACCAGGCCGCCCGGAACGAATGAGGTGCTCGGTGGCCTGTTGGATGATGCTGAGCGCGAGACCAAGCTTGGTCCGTGGCATCGGCAGATTGAGCAGACGCAGGCCGTCCTCGAAGCTTGTTCGCGCCGCTTCCATTCGACCGAGGTTTACCTGAGCCTCACCAAGCACAAAATGGGCGGCTGCCAATCGACTGGGCGGCGCCGAAATAGCTTCTTCCTCGGCAATTTTCAGGAATGCTTCGCTTTGTGCAATCGCGGAGGAATTTTCGAACTGCCGCAGTCTCAGTTCGGCGACGCGGTCGAGATATTCAAAGGTCTTGCGACGGTCTCCTGCCCGCTGCCATTGATTGAGAATCAGCGGCAGCGTCTCCGCTTCAGACAGGCGTCCGCCGCGCTCGATTGCTCTTGCGATGGCGACATGTGCCTCCTGCTTTTGCTCGGACAGCATGCTGGCATAAACGACGTCGCGGATAATCCTGTGGCTGAAGGTAAATCGGGCAGGATTGACCGTTACCGCTCTAAACAGATTGGCGCCCGTGAGGCTGGCAACGCATTCGGCCGCGCTTATTCCCGCATTGTTGATAAGCTCGATCGCTTCGATATCGGCTACGGTGAAAGTCGGCCCCATGGCACTCGTGACCTTGAGAACGAATTGCTCGTCGGGCAGCAGGGTGTCTGTCCGGTTCAGAACAGCGGCGCGGGCAGACTGGGGCAGCGCTATCGAATTGTCTTCGTCAAAAGTTTCAACACGTGGGACAATCCGCGGCCACGTTTCCGGTCGGCGCTGCTTGATCATCCGACAGATTTCGCCGACGAAAAACGGATTTCCGCTGGTGCGCTGCCAGATTGCTAGCTGTAGCCAGGCAGGGATATCGGCCTGTTCGAGCGACGAACTGACGAGTTCTGCTGTGCCGGCCTCATCGAGCGGGTTGAGCGTAAGACAATCAATGTCGGTGACGCGTTCAAGGCCCCTGACAGAGTCGGTTCGCGAGGTCAGGACCACCGTAATCGGTTTGCCGGTCCGTATGAGATCGGCAAGCAGCGTCGCCGAAGCGGCATCAATCCAGTGAACATCCTCAATAACAAGAACGCTTGGTCCCGCCGATAGCCCATCGAGGATCAAGCTCTTGAGGAGCCGCCGCAAATTTTCAGATCGAACGCTACTTGATAGATCATCGATGGTCGACGTCCCTTCAAGCCCGATGTCGAGCACGTCTCTAAGCAGAGGAATAAAGCCGATTTGTTCAGGCCGCCGCGCAAGCCGGGCCTCGATGCGCTCGTAGGCTTCGCGCCCCTGCAATTGCTCCACGTCGAGCAGCCGCCGGATGATGCGGCGAAAAGCAAAGTATGGCGTGTTGTGCTCAACGTCATCGGCAAATCCATCAAGCACAGCAACGCCTGTTTCGACGCAACGCTTGATGAACGCGTCGACAAGCGCGGATTTTCCGATACCCGGTTCCCCGACGATGATGGTGATCTGCGCCTTGGAGCGGCTGCCTTGGTCAAGCAAGGTGTCGAGCCGGGTCAGCTCCTCGTTCCGGCCAATCAGAACATCACGTTGTTCCAGGATGCTATCGCGCTTCGCTCGCAGCGCGACGAACGTCGAAATTGGCGCCCGAATTCCCGGGACCTGCATCGACCACGGGCCCTGAAAGGTAACGAAGCTTGAAGACTCTTGAGCGGTCGATTCATCGGCTAGCGTGCGACCCGCGGCGAGAGCGCAGAGTCGCGCCGCACGATTCACAGATTCTCCAAGGACGGTATATTCGGCGCGGCGCTCGGTTCCGATTGCCCCGCAGAAGGCGTCACCGGTCGCAGCGCCAATCGATGCGTTCAGGCCAAGCCGGCTGACATCGGCCTGCAGTTCGAGTGCGGCGAGAATTGTCCGGCGCGGGTCATCTTTATGGGCATTGCCCGGCAATCCGAACACGGCAAGGCCCTGCAATCCTCCCTCGCAGGCTGTGATCCGCAGCAGATCGCCGTGGAACCTGGTAATTTTTGTCTCAAGGATATTGAAAGCCTGTTCGAGCTTCGGGAGGTTATCCAGCAGGTCGGGTCCGGTGATCCGAACAAAGCAAGTTGTGACGGTGCGCAGCTCGGCAAGCCACCGGGACAGCGACGAGGCAAGCCGCGACCGTACGACGACGGGCAGATAGTTTGCGAGATCTGGTCCCTCTGGCCCTGTTGCCGGACGAACGCTATCCAGGGGCGGTGGCGTGCCGATATCAAGCAGTTGCACGGGCCCACTCACCATCGGGTGCCCCTTTGCATGCTCGGCGACATGCTTCCATGCATCCGATGACACGAGCGTTTCGCCGCTTTCGGCCAATTCGGCACAGCGCCAGACTGCTTGAACCCCGGGTCCGGTCAGGATGACCCGGGAATTCGCGGCCTGCGCCAGAAGATGGACGAGATAGGTGGGCCCCGCCGCGATACCCGATCGCAGTGTGATGATCTCGTCTTCAACAAGCGTTTGACCGATTTCGCGCTGCAGGGACAGGGCACAATGGCAACTTCGCCAGACGGCAGTTGCAAGTGCAGCGGACTCCGGCTCCGATTTCCAGCCTGCCATGAGCGAGTCGCCCTCGAAGCTCAGGATCGCACCGCCTAGTCTTTCCACGGTGCCGATGAGTGCCGATACGAATCCGTTCAGGACGAGACCGATTCGTTCGGCACCAACCTGACCGCTTTCGCGTGACAGCTTCGCGGTGAGCCGCGTAAAGCCGGATACATCGGTTATCATCAGCGCCCCGACATGCATCTCCCGGAGGCGCTGCGAAGAATCAATCGCGGGCCGGGCCGCCCATTCAACGAGCGCTCCTGGCAAAAATCGCGACAAATGGTTCAGAGCTTGTTCGGCCAACGTTGCCACATGATTACGTTAGCAATGGTTGAATATCATCATATCAGATCAGTTCATCCAAAGGACAGCGCGGGCAAACCGCAGGTTGCAGGGCCAAAGGCCGCAGCGGAGACACTGAGGCAATCGGCACCAGCGCCGAATGCCAAACAAAAACCCCGGCCGCGCTATTTGGACGGCGCCACCGGTTGGCGCCATACGCGTTTCACCGACGCGACGTGCGCTGGCAATCGTGCTGTAGGCAAAATCGTCTTGTTCGGCCGTTTTGGCGGCGGCAATTCGAGCTCCACAACGAACGGCGGGGATTTGCTTTCGCAATATGCCGCAACGGCTTTGGCAAATTCCCCGAGCACAACGCCAAACTGGTCGCTTGGCGGTGGTGGAAGAAGGTTTCCCAAAACCCAGACCGTGTGACACTGTTTTAGAACGCCGGCGATCGATCCCAGGTCGTTTTGAAGCATCTCCTTGAACCGTCCAATGTTGGCTTCGCGGTTCTGTTCGCTGGCGGCCAGCATCGGCCCGATGCCGTCAATGATCACGACCTGAGACTGGCTCCACGGCCAATAGTCGATGGTCGCCGGTCCGGGATCATTGGGGAACTCATTGCCCTTCACGTTCGTGGCGAATTCGAGCAGGCAATCGAGGCCGAGATATCGGACCTTGTGGTTTTTGAAAGCAAATTCGGTGCCGATCCCGGATGCCAACGAAGTCCGGCCGGACCCGATCGGACCGCCGACTATGACTTGACATGGGCGCGTGGTCGGAGGCGCACCGGCATCGATCAAACCCTGCAGAGCCTCGGCACTTTCCTTGTCCATGTTGGGCGCCGCGTCGGCAAGACGAAACAGATAAGGTATCGATGCCTTTTGCCAGATAATTTTTTGTCGCAGCCAGCGTGGCGCGAGCAAAACAGCAGCGACCACGACGATTGCGGAAACCAGCAGTGCCGGGATGAGCGTCAAATGAAAAGCAAACCCTACCAGTCCCCCCAACGCCATGTAAGCCGTAGCGACGACCGCGTTGTCGCGCAGCAATTTTGTATCGAGTGGAAAACGCCCGGTCGCCTGTTTCGCCGCATCGCTATAGGCGCGCCATTCCCAAAAGGCCGGCCCGGCAATAGCGAAAAAAAGGCCGTACCAAATCCCGGTATCGTATTTGAGGTTCTGGATCTGGAAGCCAACTATGAAGAGGCCGCACACGGCGGTGGCGAAAAAGTTGACAAGAATTCCGATGCAGATATGGCCGAACTGATCCGCCAGCCAGGTGTATGAATAGGTTGCGGCCGTCTGCACCTCCTTGCCGTAGGCATCGGCCCAGAATTGCCGCAAGAGGTCCTTCGCGGTAAGCCTTGGCGCGCTCGGTCCGACTGGGGTTGGTGTGGCGGAGACCATAATTTCCCCCGGGTATTCACTATCGTATCTTACCGTGGATACGGGTGATAAAGAAATAAACAATTCTTAATCTCCGCCGAAGTGCTCCGGGGTCTAAATCCGGGTCTGGCCGCACGTCGACATTTATCCAGATCGGTCGACGCTGTATTGGTAGAGTCTCCCTGACCGCCCGCAGTTCAAAGCCTGTGGCCGGCAGGGCGGGGCGGGCGTCGAGCGAGGCAGGGGACGAGGATGGAATTTCTCAAGCACACTGAATGGCCCATGTGGTTCGGTTATGCGGCCGTGGCGTCGAGCATCGTCACATGCGCCATGAAGACAATGATTCCGTTGCGCGTTGTGAGTATGACTTGCAACGCCCTCTTCATCATCTACGGCTTTTTTGGCGGAATATATCCAACGCTTGTATTGAACCTGATCCTTCTTCCGCTCAACACCGTACGTCTGCAACAAATGCGAAAACTCATTCAGGATGTGGAAGCCGCGGCATCCTTTGGCGAAACGTCGATCGATTGGTTGAAGCCCTTTATGTCCCGGGAGCGGTTTCATAAGGGCGACATCGTATTCCGGAAAGGCGATGTGGCGGATGCAATGTACTATAGCGTCAGCGGTCGGTACCGACTGTGCGAAATAGGAATCGAAATTCCAACTGGCCAAGTCTTCGGTGATTTGGGACTCCTCGCCCCCGGCAACAAGCGTACGCAGACCATCGAGTGCATTGAAGACGGGGAGGCGCTCACGGCGAGCTACCAGCAGGTCAAAGAGCTTTATTTCCAGAACCCGCAATTTGGATTTTATTTTCTGCGGTTGACGAGTGAGCGTCTGTTCGAGAACATTGCCCGGCTCGAACAGGAACTTCAGAGCAAAAATGAAGCACTTGCACTTCTCGCTCAAAAACCGGCTTAAAGGCCGAGCCGATCAGACAAGATTTACCGATGAGTTTTACATCGCAAAATTGTTGAACGCATTCTTTTGCACAGATTTCACAGCACGTCCCGGCCCTAACGCCCTTAAATAGTCCCCGGAAGTCTGGATACCATTTTCCGTTAGTTGACATTGAGCAAGGTCGTTTGTCACCTAATCCTGACGATTCTGGGCGTGGTGCCGTGGAAGACAAACGAAATATTTTTCGCAAACGCGTACTTAAAACTGCGCAAATCGTTCTGAGCGACAGGGCACCAAAAACTTGATTGCGCAGTCCGGAATCTTTCGGATACGGGCGCGTGCCTTCAGGTGTCGACCACGTATGGCATTCCCGCGAATTTCGACGTCATTATCGAAGGGGAACGCCGGACCTGTCGGTCAATCTGGAGAACGGATACGAAGATAGGTATTACGTTGAACTAGCAACGGTTATCTATCACAGGCGTTTGCGCTATTGACTATTCAAACGAAACGCCAAGTTTTTTGCCGTCGGTCCAGACCACTCTGCAATGCCTGGTTTCTATTTCACCATCAACGGTCAGTCGGAAGACCTTTGGCAACCCGAAAGTGGTTGCAACCTGCAAACCAGCGCCGACCAGGGTCAGGTCGTCAACAGTGCACGGAAGTTCTTGTCCCGACGGTCCGAATTTGATGATCCCCCGCCGATGCGAGGGGATGCGGTCGTCTTTTCTGCGATCAGTCGTTGTTGAGACAGATTTCATTTGGCATGTCACTGGGCGCGTTGTGTGGCATCAATTTCATACACAATGACGTCAGGCTTGCCGGGCAACATGTATGTTCGTGTGCGCTTGCAGGAGTAGCAGACGTAAGTATTTCGCTGCATGCTGCGCACCACCGGATGCGGCGTTACGGCAACATGGACCATGGTCGTCCGACACTTCGGGCAGATTGCCTCGGTATCGACTGCGTCAGCAAGGGACATCGGTCACGCCAAATAGTCCGCCGAGAGCCTATTCTCAGTTTCGGCGGCGTAATCCCGATAAATTAAGATAGGAAGTTTAAGAATTCATTCATGAGCAAACATGCTGATTTTTGCGGTTATTTCGCCCCTGGTCCCGGTAGAAGTATCGAGGATGCAAGCGCGATGTGCTTGAGAGGTATGCTGCCGTGCTGTGCGATTTTGTCGTATGGTAGGCCCTGTTTAAAAAACTTGCTTTGGTGAAACGTCGCATGGCAATGGGCTCGCCTCCTAAGACGCAATCTTTCGACAAGCACTCGTTGCTACGCGCCCATCCGTTTTTCAGAGATTTGGGCGATGCAGTCATCGATAGTTTGGCGCCTCGTGTCATAACCACCAAAATAAAAAAAGGCGCGGTCATTTTTAGAAAAGGGGATATCGGCTCGAAACTTTACGCCGTTCGCGCCGGTGCGGTGAGGATCAGTGCGCCTTCCGAAGAGGGAAAGGACGCGATATTCAATTTGGTTGTTCCGGGTGAACTCTTTGGGGAAATTGCCTTCCTCGACGGAGGACAGCGGACAGCAGATGCCGTTGCTATAGATAACAGCGAATTGATGGTTATTGAGCGTCGCGATTTCATTCCTTTGATCCGAGATAACCCCGAAGTTGCGATAAGGCTGATCAAGATACTGTGTGCTCGTATCCGGAAAACGAGTGAGCAAGTTGAAGATATCGTATTTCTCGGCTTGCCAAATCGTCTCGCCAAGGTTCTGCTACACCTCTACCAACCGTCGGCTGCTGATTTGCCATCCAAAAAAATTAGCGTCACTCAGCGTGAAATCAGCCAAATGATCGGGGTCTCGCGAGAAAGCGCGAACAAGCAATTGCAGGACTGGCAACGCAAGAAATGGTTGAAGCTCGAACGCGGTGGGCTGGTGATTTTTTCGCCCCAGGCACTGCGTGATCTCGTCTCCAAAAACCTGGCATGATGACTTTCATTTAATGTTGTGCTGCTCGTGCCTCTCCGAATTAACTTCATTCGGACAGCGTGAGTGAGCGAGAGAGCCTGTACCTGAGCGAGAGCGCCGTAACGCAAAATAAATCATTAACGGGCGCGGAGGTTCTTGGTGCTAAATCGAGAACGACCGCCGGTGTTTCAAATAACGGAAAATCAATGGCTTTTTGCTAATTATTTCAAATGATTGATGACGGCCTTCAGGTTTCGTGACGTTCATCAGATGACGAGTTTTAAAAAAGTTTTGCACGCCCTCATCAGGCATCGATCGGTGCTGCTCGGAGCAGTCCTGATCAGCCTCGTTTGGATGACTCTGTTCTTTTTCCTGAAGAACGAGCACGACAGCGCTGAACGGGCCGCGATTCAAAATTCGACCAATCTGGCCGGAGCGCTTGAGGAACACCTCTCGCGGTCGCTCAGCGAGATAGATCGTTCGTTAAAAATCATCCGCGCGCTTTACGTGCGGGATCCCGCCAGGTTCGATCTGACGGATTGGCTGAAATCGAGCCGGAGTCTGGCCGGTGGTGTTCTACAGGTCAGTATTGTCGACCGCGATGGACATGCGAAAGTCAGCAATAATGCTGAAACGCCAAATCAGATGTCGGCGAATGTCCGCGATAAAGAATACTTCCATGCTCATGCAAACGCGCAAAGCGACGAACTTGTTATTGGCAAACCGGAGATCGATTCCAGGAGCGGGAGCTGGCTGCTCCACCTTTCGCGTCGCATCGAGGACAGCAATGGATCCTTCCGGGGTGTGGTGGTTGCGACACTCGATCCTTCGTATCTGACGCGCATCTACAATTCCGTAAATATTGGCAGCGAAGGCTATATACGTGTCATAGGGTTTGACGGCATCGTCCGCGCGACAAGCGGGCACGCGGTTGCTGTCCTCGGAAAGGATTTCTCGCAGGCCGATCTGTTCAAACGAATTCCCGTAGCGTTGAACGGCTGGTACTATACGGGCAGCGGTCTGAGCGATAGCGTTCAGCGGCTCATTGCTTACAGATCCGTCGACGGTTATCCGCTTGTTATCACGGTCGGCTTGGCGGCAGATGAAATCTTTTCGCGTCTCGAAAGCCAAAGGCAGTCGGGCTACATACTCGCGACAATTCTAACCCTGCTGATACTGCTGGTCGCCGGTCTCAGTCTGCGCGGCCAGATATCGCGTGATGGCGCCAAAAAGCGTCTCGAGCATACCAACATGCTTTTGAACGCGACGCTGGCAAACATGCCACATGGAATTTGCATGTTTGGGTCGGACAAACGGCTTGTACTGGCCAACGACCTCTACAGCACGATGTATGGCCTGGATCCGAAGCAAATAAAGCCAGGAACGACACTTCCGCAAATTCTCCAGGCCCGGGTAGCGACCGGGTGCTGCCCGAAAGACGCGCAGAAATATGTCAATAACCGCGTCGGGGAAGCCTTTCTTCCCGATCCGGGCTATCTGATTGACGAGCTAAGGGATGGCCGGACATTTGCCGTCAGCCGCCGGACGATGCCGGACGGCGGATCAGTCGGGGTTCATCAGGACATCACCGCGCAGCTGCAAGCCGAAAAGCAATTGCAGGAGGCCAAGCAGTTTCTAAATTCGATTATCGAGAACATTCCAATTGCAGTCGTCGTCAAAGATGTGGCGACACGTAAGTTTGTCCTCGTCAACCGGGCGTTTGAAACAATGCTCAAGGTGCCGAGGAATGAAGTGCTGGGGAAAACCGTATTCGACATTTATAGGCCAAAGGACGCAGAACGTATCGACACGTCGGACAATGAAGCCCTTGCCGGAGAATTCGGCGCGTGCTCAAGCGATTATGAGATTGAGATGCCCGACGGCGACTCGCGTGTTCTCGCGACCAACCGGCTCGTGGTCCGTGACAGCGAAGGTGTGGCAAGGCACCTCATCGTCGTTATCGACGATATCACGGAGAGGAAGAGGTCCGAGCAGCGGATTGCGTTCATGGCCCACCATGACGTTCTGACGGGCCTGCCAAACCGCCTGGCCATTATGGAAAAAATAGAAGAGGCGATCGGGCGCCACCGCAGGCGGGGCGATTCATTTGCCGTGTTGCTGCTGGATCTTGACCGCTTCAAGCATGTCAATGACACATTGGGGCACGCTGTGGGCGACGCGCTGTTGCGGGAAACCGCTGTGCGCCTCAAGGCTTCGCTGCGGGAAACCGACGTACTGGCGCGGCTGGGCGGCGACGAGTTCGCGATTGTACAGGACCGCGACAACGATCAGCACAACAGTGCCTGTGCGCTCGCAGACCGAATTATCGAAATCTTTTCCAAGCCATTCAACATAGAGGGCAACGAGGTCAACATTGCCACCAGCATCGGCATTGCCTTGGCGCCCGAACATGCGGCGAGTTCCGAGAGCCTGATGAAAATGGCCGATCTGGCTCTTTATCGCGCAAAGTCCGCTGGACGAAACGGATATTGTTTCTTTGACCCTGAAATGAGCATGGCTGCGAGCGCGCGCCACGAGCTTGAGAACGAGCTGCGACGCGCCATTCAACAAGACGAACTCGAACTTCACTACCAGCCGATTATCGACACCAAGACACTTCTGGTCTGTGGCGCCGAAGCGCTCATTCGGTGGCGCCATCCGACCAAGGGCATGATCTTGCCTGACCAGTTTATTCCGCTTGCCGAAGAGACGGGAATGATCACGCAGATCGGCGAGTGGCTGCTGCAGACCGCTTGCACTGAAGCTGCCACCTGGCCGAGCGGAATCAAGGTCGCTGTCAATCTGTCAGCAGTTCAGTTCCGAAAAGACAATCTGGTCGATGTTGTAATTTGCGCGCTTGCTCAATCGGGGCTGCCGCCCGAGCGTCTGGAACTGGAAATTACAGAAACAGCGCTCATTGAATCCGCTACCGAATGCTTGCCTGTTTTGCGACAGTTCAAAAATCTCGGTATCGCGATCGCCCTTGATGACTTCGGGACCGGGTATTCTTCGCTGAGCCAGCTGATGATGTTTCCTTTCGACAAGATCAAGGTCGACAAATCGTTTACGCAGAACCTGACCAAACGCACCGAATGCGCCGCCATTATCGCGGCAACGCTGACGCTTGCCCGCAGTCTCGATATAGCAACCACTGCTGAGGGCGTGGAGACAGTGGAACAATATCGCCTCCTGCGGCTGGCCGGAGTGACGTCCCTGCAGGGGTATCTGTTCCAGCGGCCTTGCGCGTCGGCGCAGTTGGACTTCGATCGGACCTACAAATTTCCGGAGATCGAAGATGCCGCGTAGTCTCGCATCGGAACCTGAGGCTCCGGAAGACCGGCGGAACCGGAATGCCGGCGAACAAAAAGGCGTGGCGGCTCACCGGTCGCTCGTTGACGAGCTGGAAGCGGCAATTTCGCAAAGGAATATTGGCTCGCGCGCCGACATCCTGCGTCAGATCACGGATCTGTTTGTGGTTGGCGCCGAGCATTTCGACAGCGAACAGATAACGCTGTTTGATGACGTCATGAGCCGCCTGGTGAGCGAGATCGAGCATTCGGCTCGTGTTACGTTCGGGGAAACGATCTCGACGATTGCGAACTCTCCGCCCAAAGTGACGCGAACGCTCGCACTCGATGATTCGATCGAGGTTGCCGGGCCCGTCCTTCGCCGGTCTGAATGCCTTGATGACGAGACCTTGATTGCCGGCGCAAAGACGAAAGGCCAGGATCACCTGCTTGCGATTTCGCAGCGCAAACGTCTCAGCGAAGGCGTTACCGACGTTCTCGTAGAGCGTGGTGATCAAAATGTGGTCATCAGCACGGCCAAGAACGCCGGCGCACGGTTCTCCGAATTTGGCTATTCGAAGCTCGTCACACGGTCCGAAAATGACAGCGAACTTGCACTCTTGGTGTGGACGCGCCCCGAGATTCCACGCGAATATCTGCTGACCCTTTTCGAGACCGCTTCGGAAACGGTACGGCTGAACTTCGAAACCGCCGATCGGAACAAGGCAGAGTTGGTCCGCGAGATGATTAAACAGGCGGCGGACAAAATTCAGACGGATTTGCGCGAACATTCAAGCTTTGCGAGCGCGCTGGCATATGTCGAGAGGTTGCACAAGAGTGGCGAGCTCAATGAAGCCCAGGTTTGCAGGTTTGCAGAGCTCCGAAAATTCGATGAAACGGCGGCGGCTTTGTCATTGCTGGCCGATTTGCCGGTTGGGGCGATCGAGCGCGCGCTCGTCCACGATACGGGCGATCAAATCCTGGTCATCGCGAAATCCATTGGTTTTTTCTGGAAGTCGACCAAGGCCATTCTGTTGCTGAGCGGAGCCAAATCCGGCGACTATCTCGACAGCTTCAACAAACTCAAGCCCGAGACGGCAAAGTCCGCTATCCAGTTCTATCGGTTGCGCGAGCGCGCCACCAAGGCAAAGCCGAGATAGCCGGCACTCTTTCAACGTAACCCGGAAAGTATCGGCTGCCCCGACATTTTCCCGGGAGCGGGAAGGGCCGGGGCTAATCGTAAAGCGCGTGCCTACGCCTTTCGCCCGTCGATCGAATAAGCGCCGGCGCCGCACGCAACAAACGCCAGCGATCCGCCAACGATCGCCATATTCTTCATGCAAAGAGAAAGCTGAGAGCTCACGGCGTCTGCGCAGCCCGCTGGCCAGCGGTGGTGCCCGCGATCTTGCCGAATACCGAGCCTGCCATAAGGCCGGTGCCGCCCGGATAGTTGAAATAGAACAATCCGCCGACCAGCTCGCCAGCGGCGTGCAGGCCAGCGATGACCTGGC
The DNA here is from genome assembly GCA_035519415.1 of Pseudolabrys sp. GTDB lineage: Bacteria > Pseudomonadota > Alphaproteobacteria > Rhizobiales > Xanthobacteraceae > Pseudolabrys. The sequence goes on along the minus strand of DATIWJ010000036.1, from coordinate 104,559 downwards.
CATCGGTATCGATGACGCGGCCCGACGTATCGATCTTTAACCCTCCGAAGGTGAAGGTAATACCGCAAGTCACGGCGTAGGCCTCGAAGGGCGGTTCATTGACCGGGTTCGCCCAGTTCGATTTGTTGATGGCCAGACCCTCGGTCCGGCGGCCATCCTTGACGTTGGGATTGAACTTGATGTCGGTGCGCACCGCCTTGTTGTATGCCTTGATCGTCTCCAGCGCGCGGTCGGCATTCACGTCATCGAGTTTCCTCACAAGCTCTTCGAGTGTATCGGCGCGGACTTTGGTGACCTGTTTGATACGGTATTCGTCGCGCAGCATCGGGATGATCTTCTTGTCGAAGACCTGCCAGACGAATTGGCCCGGCTGCATCAGGATCACGCGGCCATATTTGGCATAAGTGTAGTTGCGAAAATCCGCCCCTTCGTCGACGAAGCGCTCACCGTTGGCATTGATCATGATGCCCCACGGGTAGGAATGCTTCTGGAAATTGTCGCCGACGGCAAGGTCGCCAAACTCCGGAGCGTTGCGGTCCCAGCCGACGGCGTGGCAACCCGACCAATTGCCCGTCGGCATGGCGCCGATGTCGAGCGCCATGCGGATGCCGTCACCCGTATTGAATCGCGTTCCGCGGATCTTGGCGAGTTCCCAGGTGGGGCCAAGATAGCGTGTGCGCATTTCGGTGTTGGCCTGGAAACCGCCGGCTGCGAGCACCACGCACTTCGCCTTGACCTCGACAGTGCGGCCATCGTGTTTCACGCGTACGCCATGGACGCCATCATCATCGGCGATCAGCGACAGCGCGCGCGCGTTATACGCGACTGTAACCCCGTTCTTCCTTGCTATCTTGGTATGCGCCTCGACAAGGCCCGGACCGCCTCCCCAGGCTTCGACGGTGAGTCCGCCCCAGAATTTGAATTTTCCGTCGATCTTGTAGGCCTGCCGTCCATAAATCGGGATAAATCGAATGCCCTTCTTCTGCATCCAGCGCATCGTATCCTTGCTGCGCGTAATCAAAAGTTCGCAAAGGTCTGGATCGGTCCGATACTCGGTGACGCGACCCATGTCGTCGAAAAATTTGTCCTGGGTGTAGGTGCCGAAGTCGGTATTCGCGACCTCTTCATCTGTCAGATCGGGCATCAACGCGCGTAAATCATCGACGCCGTCGTAAACGCAGCGAAACGCCCCGGCCGTGAAGCGGCTGTTGCCGCCGGATTCTTGTTCTGAGGCACGTTCAAGGACAAGAACGGAGACGCCGTGCTCGGCGGCTGCGTGAGCGGCGCAAAAGGCCGCATTGCCTGCACCGACGACGACAACATCGCTTGAAGAAGGCAGCATGACTCTCAATCCATGTTACGTGCGTTGAGACGAGGGGCGTTCGATGCTGCCGCGAGGGTGGCTTCTTGCCTGAGGCAGCTTGAATCGTGCTTTGTGGTGGCAAGGCATGTATTTTACAAGCGGTTTTCAGAGGGATTAAACGATTACCTTCAAATCTGCCGTTTCGTCAAAGCCGCCAAATCGAGCGAACCAATAAGCTCGTTCCGATGTTAAAAGTAGGGGTCGAATGCACTTAGAAGCCTTTCCTTCAATGAGCGGCGTGTTGGCAGTTGTCTGCGTCCTGGTGTGGCTCTACCTGATCGGGGGTCGGGGCGCCTTTTGGCTTGGCCGGGTGCGCGACACTGGGCGAGAGAACCCCGAGCTGCAGCAGTGGCCCACGGTGGTTGCCGTTATACCAGCGCGTAATGAATCGCCATACATCGAGGCAAGCGTAACGTCTCTCTTGCGGCAGGAGTATGCCGGGCTGTTTAGCATCATAGTCGTCGATGACGATAGTAGCGACGAAACAGCGGCGACGGCGACGCGTGTCGCCGAAACCGTCCACGGGCGCCAGCTAACGGTTGTTAGAAGCAAGAGCCCGCCGCCGGCAGGATGGGCCGGCAAGCTATGGGCGCTCAAGCAAGGCATTGCTGCTGCCGAATTGCTGCGGCCAGAATATCTCTTGCTTACGGATGCAGACATCGTCCATGCGCCCGATACGCTCGCCTGGCTCGTAAAGCAATCGTCAGCAGGTCAATTTGTCCTGACCTCTCTGATGGCAAAGTTGCGATGTGAGAGTCTGGCTGAACGCAGCCACGTACCGGCTTTCATTTATTTCTTTCAAATGCTTTTTCCGTTTTCGTGGGTCTGCCGGTCCAATTCAGGCGTTGCTGGGGCGGCAGGTGGGTGCATGCTCGTTCGCGCGGACGCTCTCGCGCGTGCCGGCGGCATCGCAAGCATTCGCAACGCATTAATCGATGATTGTTCGTTAGCGGCAAGGTTGAAGGCAATCGGCCCGATCTGGCTTGGCCTGACCGATCGTGTCCGTAGCATCCGGCCTTACAGTACGCTTTCTGATATCAAGCAGATGATTTCGCGGTCGGCCTATGCACAGCTTCGCTATTCGCCGCTTCTCTTGGCGGCGACAATTGCTAGCATGGCTTTGACGTTCATTGCTCCGCCACTGCTCGCAATTTTTGCCACAGGCGTGCCGCGATTTTTGGGGATCCTTGCCTGGATCGCTATGGCATTATCTTTTGCACCGACACTGAGGTTCTATCGACAATCACTGCTCTGGAGTATGGCCCTGCCCGGCATTGCCTCGCTTTACCTGTATTACACGCTCAATTCCGCGTATCAGTATGCGCGGGGACGGGGCGGTCAGTGGAAGGGGCGCGTTCAAGCGGATGCGACGAGTTTGCAATGACCCGAAGCGGAGAACTGCGATCCGGCAAGGGCGCGCACGACGAGAATTTCCCGGTCGCATCACGACTCATCAAGCGGCGTCACCGGCCGGTCATTCTGGCATTTTACGAATTCGTCCGCGTTGCCGACGACATTGCGGATCATCCTGAGCTTAACAGCACCGAAAAAATTATACGGCTGGATCGTCTTGAAGCGAGCCTGCTCGGCAACGGCGACGAGCCGGAAGGCTTGCGCTTGCACACGGTTCTGAACAGCCGGGGTCTGTCCACGCGCCACGCACAGGATTTGCTGAGCGCATTCCGGCAAGACGCAACCAAACTCCGCTACGCCAATTGGGAGGATCTGATCGACTATTGTTCGCGTTCGGCAATGCCGGTCGGCCGCTTTGTGCTCGACGTGCACGGGGAAGCAAGAGATACATGGCCCGCGTCAGATGCACTCTGTGCCGCATTGCAAATCATCAATCACTTGCAGGATTGCGCCAAGGACTATCGCGCCCTTGATCGGGTCTACATTCCGCTTGACGCCCTGGCCGCGAGTGGCGCTAGCGTTGAAGCGCTTAATGACGCTCAGGCAAGTCCTGCCTTACGGAATTGTCTGCGTGGACTTGTGGGACGCACTTCGGTCTTGCTGAGTGACAGCCGCGGGCTTGATGCAAAGGTAAGCGACACACGGCTTGCGCTCGAAATCTCGGTCATCCAGTCCCTCGCGGTCCGGTTGTTGACAATTCTGATGGTTCGCGATCCGTTGTCCGAGCGTGTGCATCTGAGCAAAGCCGAAGCGCTGGCCACGGCCGTGACCGGTGGCTCGCGCGCTATATTGCGCCGATTGTTACGAACGATGGCGCCGGCGCACCGATATCAAACCCCATGAACATCCAGGCTCCAAATCCTACAACGAGCGCTTCGCCGGCCGCGCGCCGCGCAGGCGGCAGCTCTTTTTATCTCGCGATGCGCATCTTAAGTCGCGAGAAAAGAGAAGCGATGTTTGAAATTTATTCGTTCTGCCGCGACGTTGATGACATCGCGGACGAGGATAGGCCGCGTCCACAGCGGCTCGCGCTCCTGTCGGAATGGCGGAAAAATATTTACGCAGTCTATTCCGGAAGCGTCCCCGACGGTCTCGAACGCCTCGCCAAGGTCATTTCCCGCTTCGGTCTGCAAAAGGACGATTTCCTTGCAGTGATCGATGGTGTGGAAATGGATGCGCGTGCGGATATCCGGGCTCCGAGCCTTAAGGAACTTGATCTCTACTGCGACCGCGTTGCCTGCGCTGTCGGGCGGCTATCCGTTCGCATCTTTGGCATGAACGAAACTGATGGAAGAGCGCTCGCGCATCATCTCGGCCGCGCTCTTCAACTTACAAATATCTTGCGCGATATAGACGAAGACGCTGCTGTGGGGCGCTTGTATCTCCCGAAGGAGGCATTGGAACTTGCAAACATCGATGGCAACGACCCGGTAGCAGTCGCGTCGAATCCTCGAATTGATGCGGCCTGTGCTTTTGTTGTCGAACGCGCACGGGGGCATTTCACCAAGGCCAATGAGATTATGTCCGGCAGTCCACGCCGGGTCGTGCGCGCGCCGAAAATCATGGGCGCAGTCTATCGCCAGATGCTTGAAGACATGGTATCGCGCGGCTGGGCGCTCCCACGGGACCGTGTCCACGTCAACAAACCCTATCTATTGTGGATCGCTTTACGGCATGCATTCGTCTGACGTGGGTACAGTCCACATTATCGGAGCGGGTTTGGCGGGGCTTGCTGCCGCCGAACGGCTGTCTCGGTCACATCGCGCCGTCGTCATCCACGAGGCAACCGCCTACGCCGGTGGACGGTGTCGCTCATATTACGATCAAACGACGGGCATGTTGATCGACAATGGCACCCATCTTTTATTGTCAGGAAATCATGCCGCGCTGTCATTCACCGAGGCGATCGGTTCAAGAGCCGGCTTGCGCGGGCCGGACCAGGCGCAATTTGCGTTTATAGATATCGCAAGTGGCGAGCAATGGACCTTGCGTTTCGGCGACAGCCGGTTTCCATGGTGGGTGTTCGACAGAGAGCGGCGTGTTCCGCAAACGGCTGTGGTCGATTACCTGCCCCTTGCACGGCTCGCCTGGATATCGGCAGACAGGCCCATCGAAGAGGTGATGAACTGCGGCGGCCCGATCTATGACCGCTTTCTTGAGCCGTTATTGCTTGCCGCCCTGAACATCGCGCCGCGAGAGGGGTCTGCAAAACTAGCTGGCGCACTCATTCGCGAAACTCTGGCCCTCGGGGGGCAAGCGTGCAGGCCGCTGTTGGCACATGAAGGGCTGGGCAGCGTGTTCGTAGAGCCAGCGTTGGCCCATTTGCGCGGTCGCGGTGTGTCGATTGCACTTGAAGACGAGTTGATAGAACTGTCCTTTGCAAAAGAGCTCGTATCACGACTCAAATTTTCCAAGCAAACGATCGCTTTGGGCGGAACAGATGCCGTTATCCTTGCCGTCCCACCTTATGTCGCGGTGAATCTTCTCCCCGGCCTGCCAACGCCATCGTTGTTCCGCGGGATAGTGAACGCGCATTTCCGCGTGGATCCGCCGGCTCATTTGCCGCCGATGCTCGGTGTCATCAATGGTACTTGCGAATGGATATTTCCTCTGCCTGGCCGGATCTCGGCCACGATCAGTGACGCCGGAGGTCTGTTCGACATGCCACGAACGGAATTGGCACAGACGATATGGAACGATATTGCGAAAATCGCCGGTCTTGTGACCGATCTTCCGCCTTGGCAGATCGTCCGCGAGCGACGCGCGACTTTCGCCGCCACGCCGGAGCAAAATGCGCTACGTCCCGGCGCGGAAACATCGTGGAACAATTTGTTTCTGGCCGGCGATTGGACGCAGACCGGCTTGCCGGCGACAATAGAAAGTGCCGTTCGCTCGGGTTACCGGGCCGCCGACCTCGTTAGAGACCGTTTGCGGATCGCCGCATGACGACCCTCGTCACAGAAGCATCACGCATTCCGGTACGGCCCGATACCGAGCCCGCAATCGGGAGCGCAACCCGTGCACTGCTTGAATGCCAGCAAGGTGATGGGCATTGGGTCTTCGAACTTGAAGCCGATGCGACAATTCCCGCCGAATATGTGTTGCTCCGGCATTATCGCGGTGAACCGAGGGATACAGGCCTGGAGCAAAAGATTGCCGGCTATCTGCGCCGCATCCAGGGCAAGCATGGTGGCTGGCCGCTCTACCATCAGGGCGAGTTTGACATGAGCGCAAGCGTTAAAGCTTATTTTGCGCTGAAGATGATTGGCGATCGTCCGGACGCTCCTCACATGGCGCGGGCGCGCGAAGCAATCCTCGCGCGCGGCGGCGCGGTCCACTGCAACGTGTTCACCCGCGTTTTGCTGTCGCTTTACGGCATCTTGAGCTGGCGCAGTGTGCCGGAAATGCCGGTTGAAATCGTGCTTTTGCCGCGATGGTTTCCGTTCCATCTGTCGAAAGTGTCATACTGGGCGCGCACGGTGCTGGTACCACTGCTTGTCTTGCAGGCATTGCAACCGCGCGCCAAAAATCCGCTTGGCGTTACAATCGATGAACTGTTCGTAGAACCACCGGCTTCCATCGGGCCTGCGGCGAAGGCTCCGCACCAGCGCTGGATCTGGTTTGCGTTGTTTCGCGGCATCGACATCATTCTGCGTCCTGCCGTGAAACTTTTTCCAAAACGCCTGCGGCAACGGGCTATCGATCGCGCTGTCGGGTTTGTCACGGAACGGCTTAACGGCGAGGACGGCCTCGGCGCGATTTTTCCGGCGATGGCCAATGCGACGATGATGTTCGATGTGCTCGGCAACAAAGCAAGCGCCGATGTGGCGCGGCACTCGGTCGAAAAGCTGCTCGTCGTCGGCAATAACGAAGCCTACTGCCAGCCCTGTGTCTCACCGGTCTGGGATACAGCGCTTGCTTGCCACGCATTGCTGGAAGTCGGAGACGACAAAGCGCGAGCGAATGCGATCCGCGGGCTTGATTGGCTAGTTCCCCGTCAAGTACTTGATGTTGCCGGGGATTGGACCAATCGCCGCCCGCAGGTCCGGCCCGGCGGTTGGGCCTTCCAGTATGCCAATCCGCACTATCCTGATCTCGACGATACCGCTGTGGTTGTCATGGCGATGGATCGCGTCCGTCGGTCGGGGAGCGGTCACGGTTACGACCAGGCGATCGACCGGGCCGTCGAATGGGTAAAGGGTTTGCAAAGCCACAACGGCGGCTGGGCGGCTTTCGACGTCGACAATGTTTACGACTATCTCAACAATATTCCATTCGCCGACCACGGTGCGCTCATCGACCCGCCGACGGAAGATGTCACGGCCCGCTGCGTGTCGATGCTGGCGCAACTTGGCGAGACCATGGACCAGAGCACGTCCTTGTCGCGTGGCGTTGCATATCTGCTCGGCACGCAAACGAAGGACGGAAGCTGGTACGGACGCTGGGGTCTGAACTACATCTACGGCACATGGTCCACGCTCTGTGCCCTCAACGCTTGTGGCATCGATCATGGCTCCTTGGAAATGCGCAAGGCCGCCAACTGGCTCGTTTCAATTCAAAATCCGGATGGCGGTTGGGGTGAAGATGGCACCAGCTACAAACTTGACTATCGCGGCCACGAGCCGGCTGCCAGCACATCATCACAGACGGCTTGGGCGCTGCTCGGGCTAATTGCAGCCGGTGAGATCGACCATCCGGCGGTGACACGCGGTGTTCAATATCTCTCGCAAACGCAGGCAGCGAATGGCTTTTGGTCAGAAGAACGATTTACCGCAACCGGCTTTCCCCGTGTTTTTTACCTGCGGTATCATGGCTATCGAAAATTCTTCCCGCTATGGGCACTTGCGCGTTACCGCAATTTGAAGGCGAGCAACATCTCGAGAGTAAATTACGGTATGTGACGACTAGCGGTTTAAAGAATCAAAACGCGCTTTTTGGTCGTTGTTGAGCCTCGAATAAAAATCACCTAATGCGATTTGCACAGTTGATGCGGCATAATTCATGGCCGTCAGCTGGTCATTGGCTGAATCCAGCCGCGCCATGGGATCGGCGGGAATCGGCTGCGCGCAAGAAGCGATCATCAGCTTGGCCATGTCCGTCGAGGCTTTGCCAAAGTTTTCCAGGCTCTGTGCTTGTCCCTTGTCCGGCCGAAGTCTTATTTCAATTGCCTTGATCAGGCGCTCTGATTTTTCGACGTTCTGCGACGCGCAGGCCTGATACAGCTTGTTCATGCTGTTGGTGTTTTTGGGATCGGGAGGCAAGTTGCTTTGCGGTTGCAGGCTGGCAAAGTTGTTCTTTTGCGAGGTTGTAAGGGTATCGTAGAAAGTCTTGAGCGGCTCGCGCATGGCTATGCCGGCGTCGCGCACAGTCCAAAGCGTTTGTATGAGTGTTCGCAAGCGGTCTGGCGGCGCGATCGCTCCAGGCGCGCGGCAATCTGCTTTGATATTCTTGACCGATTGAACTGCCGCCAATTGTAATTTGTCGAGAGCCGCATGCTGGGTGTCAGACAGTTGCAGCATCTGTTCGATGCGGGCTGCCGGCCAATTGCTCTCGGTGTTGGAAAGATCGCCGCATCGATCCACGGAGGGCTCATTATCCGCGTCGCTTCTGACCGCCGCGCCTGTTGTTGCGGTGCGGGCCGGCCGCGGCAAATCGAAACGCCCGGTGATGGTGTCGACGATCACGTCGAACCCACGCCCCCGCAGCCGGGGTGCGTAGTCATCTGGCCAGAACGTAAAGCCAACCACGTCTTCGTAGGCATTGGGCCAGGCTGGGGGGCCAACCAGCCCAAGGCGAGGCCCGGTGTTGGCGGGAGTTTCGCCGGGCTGGGCAGCGGCCGCGGCCCTGGCGGCCGCGGCCTTGGTGGCACCTGCGCGATGATGGCGCGCCCGGGGATAATGGCCGAGAATCTGCCGGAATGGTCGCGTGATACCGCCGATGACGCCCTGCGGCGACAGCTGGGCATAACCAATGTCGGGCAGCAGCGGGATCGCCGCCAGCACCGCGATGAAAAGAACGGTTCGCCCGCGCATGGCCGAATTCCGAAGGCGTTGTCACAAATCGAACGGTGGCTCTGACATAACGGGCCCGCAAGCCCGCAAGTTCCATTCCCCTGTTCGGGCCCCGGCGTCCCCGTTCAGGCAGCTCGCGTCTTGCTTTGGTTTTGACGAATTTCGCCGAGTTTCTGTTCGACGTGCTTTGAAAACACGTACTGAGCGGGCCTCTGGCGGTCGAGTGATATTTCGGGCTTCATGTCGCCATCGGTGCGAACGCCCTGCAGGCTGACAGCCAGGGCCTTGAGAGGATGCGCGATCGCGTCGTTGACCGCGGATGCTTCATAGCCCGAGTGCACCATGCAGTCGGCGCACTTCTCGTAATTGCCGGTTCCGTAGGCGTCCCAATCGGTGTCGTTCATCAGCTCGTTGAAGGTGCGCGCGTAGCCTTCGCCGAGCAGATAGCAAGGCTTCTGCCAACCAAAGATAGTGCGCGTCGGGTTGCCCCACGGCGTGCAGTGGTAGCTCTGGTTTCCGGCGAGGAAGTCGAGAAACAGGCTCGATTGGCTGAACGACCACCTTGTGCTGGTCGGCCCGCGCTTGAACACGTCGCGGAACAGTTGCTTGGTCTTGCCGCGGTTGAGGAAGTGCTGCTGGTCAGGTGCGCGCTCGTAGGCGTAGCCCGGCGACACCGTGATGCCGTCGACACCTAACTCCGTGACGGTGTCGAAGAATGCCGCAACCCGGTCGGGCTCCGCCGTATTGAACAAAGTGCAGTTGATGTTTACGCGGAACCCGCGTTCTTTGGCGTGCTTGATCGCGGTCACGGCGCGGTCATACGTGCCGGGCTGGCAAACCGAGTGATCGTGCATCTCCTTGTCGCCGTCGAGATGTACGGACCAGGTAAAAAAGGTGCTCGGCTCGTACTGCGAGAGCTTCTTGTCCATCAGCAGCGCGTTTGTGCACAGGTAGACGAATTTCTTTCGTGAAACGATGCCACGCACGATTTCCGGCAATTGCTTGTGCAATAGCGGTTCGCCGCCGGCGATCGATACAACCGGCGCATCGCACTCGTCGACCGCATGAAGCGCGTCGGCGACCGACATGTTCTGGTGCAGAATGGGGTCCGGGTAGTCGATCTTGCCGCAACCGGCGCAAGCCAGGTTGCACCGGAACAACGGCTCAAGCATCAGCACCAGCGGGTAACGCTTTCGGCCGGTCAGACGCTGACGGATGACATAGCTACCGACAAATAACTTCTGAAGTAGGGGAATGCCCAAGATCACTATCCTTGCTGATTTGCTGGGAGCCGGTCACATCGAGCAACTCGACCGGCACCCTGAATTCGATGTGTTCATCCTGGCCGGGCAGGGTGAATACCTCCACCGGCTCGACAGCACGCAACGCATTGATCACGTCCCGCACCATAACTTCTGGCGCCGAAGCGCCCGCCGTAATGCCAACAACTTCGACGTTGTGCAACCATTCCTTCTTTATTTCGTTGCCGTTGGCGATCAAGTGGGTGGGAACACCGGCTTCTACACCGATTTCGCACAGTCGGTTCGAATTTGAGCTGTTTTTGGCGCCAACCACGAAAATTACATCGACGAGCTTGGTCAACTCGAGCAGTGCGGTTTGGCGATTCTGTGTCGCATAACAGATGTCCTGCGTGCCAGGGCCGACCACGTCCTTGAAACGCCTGAACAACGTCGCGATGATCCCTTTGGTGTCGTCGACGCTTAGCGTCGTCTGCGTCACGTAAGCGATGGGCGTGTCTTCCGCGAGGTCGAGCCCGTTTACGTCGGCCTCCGTCTGCACGAGTATCACAGGGCCGGGAATTTGTCCCAGCGTGCCTTCCACTTCCGGGTGTCCCGCATGGCCGATCAGAACAACCGTGCGGCCGTTGCGTAAGTAATGGCGGCCTTGCGCGTGCACTTTCGACACCAGCGGACAGGTCGCGTTGAGCACCCGCAGACCGCGCTCGGCGGCCTCATCCTGAACCTTCCTCGCCACGCCATGGGCGCTGAAGATGGTGATCGCGTCTGGCGGTACTTCGGACAGCTCTTCGACGAAACGGGCGCCACGCGCCTTGAGCGCGTCGACCACCCATTTGTTATGCACGATCTCGTGGCGGACGTAGACCGGCGGGCCATATTTCTCGAGCGCGCGCTCGACGATCTCGATTGCACGCACGACCCCGGCGCAGAAGCCCCGTGGTTTCGCGAGAATAACCTTCATGCCGTTGCCCCCTTCGCGTGCCCGTTCATTGCCTTGACTTGCCGGCGGAGGCGCGCGCGTTCGGCGAGAAACTCGATCTCGGCCGGCTGCAATTCCGGCGCGTGACGCGAGCCGAACACATCGAAGACCTTATTAACGATCCCGTTAGCGTCGAGTCCAGCCTTGGCATACATGGCCGGCGGGCTGTCGTGGTCGATGAAGATATCCGGCAATACCATGGTGCGAATCTTGAAGCCGGAACGCTCAAGCGCACCGGTATCGCTGAGCAGCTGCATCACCTGCGCGCCGAACCCGCCTATGGCCCCTTCCTCGATCGTAATGAGCAACTCATGTTCGCGCGCCAGCCGCAAAATGAGCTCGCGGTCGAGCGGCTTTGCGAAACGCGCATCAGCGACGGTTGTCGAAATGCCGTGTGCTCCCAGCGTCTCCGCGGCTTTTGTACATTCAGCCAGGCGCGTTCCAAGCGATAACAGGGCAACCGTATTGCCTTTGCTGATGATGCGTCCGCGGCCGATTTCTAATGGCACGCCGGTCTCCGGACGTTCGACACCGACGCCGTCTCCACGTGGGTAACGTACAGCGCAGGGTCGATCATCGATCGTTGCCGCCGTGGCAACCATGTGGACAAGCTCGGCTTCGTCGGCGGCCGCCATAATGACGAAATTAGGCAGGCAACCGAGATAGGCAAGGTCGAAGGACCCGGCGTGGGTCGGCCCATCTGCGCCGACCAGGCCCGCACGATCCAAAATGAAGCGCACCGGCAATTTCTGGATCGCTACATCGTGGACAACCTGGTCATAGGCGCGCTGGAGAAATGTCGAGTATATCGCGACGAACGGCTTGTATCCTTGCGTAGCCAGACCGGCAGCAAAAGTCACAGCGTGCTGTTCGGCAATGCCTACGTCGAACGCGCGATTGGGAAACGTCTTGGCAAATATATCAACGCCAGTGCCGCCCGGCATCGCAGCTGTGATGGCGACGATCCGGTCATCCTTCGCAGCCTCCTTCGTGAGACTTTCACCGAAAACTTTTGTGTACGACGGCGCGTTCGAGGTCGCCTTCTGCTGCTTGCCGGTCGTGACGTCGAATTTCACGACGCCATGATATTTATCCTGCGAAGCCTCTGCCGGCGCGTAGCCTTTGCCCTTTTGCGTGCGTACGTGCACAAGAAATGGCCCATTATCGGCGTTGCGAACATTTTCGAGCACGGGCAAGAGTTGATCAAGGCTGTGTCCGTCAACAATGCCGATGTAGTAAAATCCGAGCTCTTCGAACAATGTGCCGCCGGTGACGAAACCACGTGCCAATTCCTCGGCAAGGCACGCTTTCTCTTTCAGGAATTTTGGCAAGTGATGTGCGACTTGTTTGCCGATGTCCCGCAACGACATGTACGTGGGGCTCGACAACAAGCGCGTGAGATAGTTGGACATGGCGCCGACAGGGGGCGCGATCGACATCTCATTGTCGTTCAGTATGACGATGAGACGACGATTCATGGCGCCGGCATTGTTCATCGCCTCGTACGCCATGCCGGCAGATATAGCGCCATCGCCAATTACACAGATCACATTGTGCTTTTGGCCAGCGAGGTCGCGAGCAACCGCCATTCCCAATCCGGCCGAGATCGATGTTGAGGAGTGTGCCGCGCCGAAACAGTCGTATTCGCTTTCGGACCGCTTGGTAAAACCGGACAAACCGCCACCGGTCCGCAATGTCCGAATGCGGTCTCGGCGGCCAGTTAGAATCTTGTGCGGATAGGCCTGATGGCCGACGTCCCAAATAAGTTTGTCATTGGGGGTGTCGAAGATGTAGTGCAAAGCGACGGTCAGTTCGATTACACCGAGGCTGGCCCCCAAATGACCGCCGGTGACGGCAACAGCATTAATCGTCTCAGCGCGCAATTCGTCGGCAACCCGCTGCAGATCCTGCGCATTAACACGCCGTAAATCTGCCGGGCTGTTGATCGATTGTAGGATGTTCGGCGTTGGTTTTGTCAGGCAGTTATCATTGGGCGCCGTCATTCTTATCTTCCCCACTCAACTCGGAGGCGCTCTTGCCCTCGGCACAACCTCTCGGAATATTTTCTTTCGAGCTTTGGCGGCTCTGGCTAGAAACTCTCAATCAGCGTCAATCGATGACGCCTGCATAAGTTCCACGCAGAAAGCATTGATAATATTGCATCCAAGCGCAAGTGGGGATGAATTTTTGGTGCCGGGAAGGCCATATTCGTCATGCTAAGGTCAGTCGTTACCGGAATCGTTGGTTATTGTACCCGATTCCCTTGGCCGATCATTGCCTTAGCCATGATAGCGGCGGCGGGCTCGGTGGGCTATTCAGCTCGCCATTTTGCCATCAATACGGACATCAACAAGCTCATCTCGCGCGAACTTGATTGGCGCCAGCGTGAGGCAGAGTTCGAAAAGGCCTTCCCAGGTCATTTCGGTTCCACCCTGGTCGTCATCGATGCGCCCACAGTGGAGTACGCGGCGCGCGCTGCAGCCGAACTCTCTGCGAGACTGAAGGCAAATCCCCAACTCTTCCCCACGGTGGATGATATCGGGGGTAGTGAGTTCTTTGCGCGCAACGGCCTGTTGTACAGGCCGACTGAAGTTGTCGCAGGCTTCGCCAAGGGTCTGGGGCAGGCGGCACCGCTTGTCAGCACCCTTGTTGGCGATCCCAGTCTTCGCGGGCTCACGCGCACTCTCTCGCTGGGTTTGATCGGCGTGCAAAATCGCATGCTCACGCTCGATGCATTGGCCCGGCCGTTGTCTATGGCTTCGACAACGATAGAGGAAGCGCTGGCAGGGCACCCGGCCTCGTTTTCCTGGCAGGCGATGTTGAATGGCCAACAACCCGAGCCCGCAGACCTGCGCCGGCTCATCGAAGTTCATCCCGTGCTTGATTTTTCTGCCCTTCAGCCTGGGCAAGCCTCGAGCAACGTCATCCGGCAGACCGCAACTGATTTACAGCTGGAGAAAAAATATCAGGCGCGTGTTCGACTGACGGGCTCAGTGCCGATAGCGGACGAAGAATTTGCAACAGTTCAGGACGGAGCACTGGCAAATGCCGTCGCCACTGTCGTCATTGTGCTTGTGATTCTTTGGCTGGCAGTTAAGTCCGCGCGCATTATCGTTGCGGTGTTCATCAGTCTTTTCGTCGGTCTGGCAATCACAGCCGCGCTGGGACTGATGATGGTGGGCGCCCTTAATATGATATCGGTCGCATTTGCCGTTTTATTTGTTGGCCTCGGAGTTGATTTCGCCATTCAGTTTTCGGTGCGCTACCGCGCCGAGCGTCACGATGTGCCCAAGCTTGGCCCGGCAATAATTCAAGCGGCGGAAAAAATAGGCGTTCCATTGACACTCGCAGCAGCGGCCGTGGCGGCTGGCTTTCTGTCCTTCCTTCCGACTGCTTATCGAGGTGTTTCGGAGCTAGGCCAAATTGCGGGCGTGGGTATGCTGATCGCTTATTTAACAAGTATCACACTCTTGCCGGCTCTTATTACTGTGTTTAATCCGACTGGGGAGCCGGAACCCATCGGCTATAGCGCGCTCGCGCCGATAGACCGTTTTCTTCAGGACTATCGTATCCCAGTCATCGTCGGGACGCTCGCCGTCGCCGTATTGGGATCGCCGCTGCTTTATTTTCTTACTTTCGACTTTGACCCAACTCACCTGCGCAGTCCGAAGACCGAATCGATCTCGACTTTGCTCGAGCTCGGCGGGGACACGCGGACGGGAATCAATTCGGTCAACGTCGTCACTTCGTCGTTGAACGAAGTTTCGACAGCAGCTGAAAGATTGCAGAAGCTCCCGCAGGTCTTGCAAACGACAACGCTGTTCAGTTTTGTGCCACAGGATCAGGACAAGAAACTCGGTCTGATCCAGGAGCTGGAGCGGCAGCTTGGTCCGGCGCTGGAAAAACCGGGATCGAGCAAGCCGCCGACCGATGGTGAAAACGTGGCGGCTTTAAATGGTATTGCCGATCAGCTCAATAAGATTGCCGGGAATACCAAAGGGCCAGGAGCCGATGCAGCCAGACGGCTGGCCGCTGACGCGATAAAATTGGCACAGGCGAGTGAGGAAACCCGGACACGAGTGAAGGTCGCGTTTATCGTGCCGCTCGAAACCGGCCTTGCTCAATTGCGCAGCTTCTTGAGCGCCCAGAAGATCAGCAAGGACAATCTGCCGCAGGCTCTCAAGCGGCAATGGGTGACGCCGGACGGACGTACTCGTATCGAGGTTGCGCCGAAAGGGAATACCGACGACACCGAAGTTCTGCGGTCTTTCGCTCGCGCGGTTCTCGCCGTCGATCCGAATGCCACCGGCGGTCCGATTTCAATTCTTGAATCGAGTCGTACGGTCGTCCGGGCATTCTTCGAAGCGGGTTTTTATGCGCTAGTTTCGATTGCCATCCTGCTTTGGATAGTCTTGCGCCGATTCGGCGATGTTTTACTTACACTCGTTCCGCTTCTTTTGGCGGGAGTGGTGACGCTTGAGATCTGTGTTTTGATCGGCATGCCACTGAACTTCGCCAACATCATCGCGCTGCCTTTGCTGCTGGGCGTCGGCGTTGCCTTCAAGATCTACTACATAATGGCCTGGCGATCCGGCCGTACGGACCTGCTGCAGTCGAGCCTGACACGTGCCGTAATTTGGAGCGCCTTGACCACGGCAACCGCCTTCGGGAGCCTATGGCTTTCGCAACATCCGGGCACATCGAGTATGGGTAAACTGCTGGCGTTGTCGCTGGTGTGTACGCTGGCGGCAGCGGTGCTATTTCAGCCCGCGCTCATGGGAAAGCCCCGCCGAGCCAAGCGTTCTTGAACATGTATCGTCGGTTGGGTCGGGTTGCTTGCCTGTTGTCTTGCGCGTGGCCGGAGGTTTGGTGCTTGTACGCTGTGTGGTCGCAGTGGCCGGCGGGTCCAGAGATTCGGCGCGGGTCCAGTTTTCGCCACCGCACAAAAAACCGAGGAAGCAACCCTGAACGCGCAGCGTATTGGGATCGAGCAGGGTGATGCTGGCGGAATATGTGTGGCCGTCTTCGGAATTATAAATCTGGCCCTCCCATTTATTCGCTTTGCTGGCTGCCATGCCGAGCAGGATCGGCATTCCAAGCGTGGGCCGGGATCGCAGGTTGGGGTCCGGATTCTTGGTGTCGATCCCCGGCTGCGTTTCCCAAGACACCACGCCCCACATCTGCCCGTCGCAATTGGCGATTTTGATGCGCGCAACTTGCTTGGCGACCACCCATTCCCCGGTTGGGTCAGGTGGCGCGGGAACAGGTGGCTGCTGGGCTAAAACGGCGCCGTTCGCGATCAACCAAGCCGCACATGCGGCGGATAGCAGTCGCGGGTTGGCGGAAATCGGCTTCGGTCGATTCGGCACGTGAAAAACCCTGAAATTCCAATGAGGCGGACCGCGGGACATCTAACATCTGAAATAGCCGAAGTCGCGGCCAGTTCCTCCACTTTACGGCCCAAATTGCGCTAAATTGGAACTCCGGGACAGGCTGACGGTTGGGCGTAGGCCTTTGAAAGGTGGTCTTTTACGCCCAGCTGTTAAACGGAGTTTGTCTTTGCTCGATTTTCCCGCGGAGCTTAGCCCGCCGGCGCCGGTTCCGCGGGCGCAGGCTTTAGGGCCGATTTCCCTCCTTCGTGTCCTCGCCAATAATCCGCTCGAAGCGTGGACCACTGCCCATTTCGAACAGCCGATCGTGATCAGCGGCCTGTCGATTGGGCGTGTCGCGGTCGTGAGCGACCCGGCTGCAATTCGTCGCGTCCTTTTTGACAATTGCGGAAACTATCAAAAGGACTGGTTACAGCGCCGGGTCTTGTCTGCCGGATTGATAGGCGGCCTGCTGACCGCCGAGGGTCACAACTGGCGAACACAACGCCGGGCACTCGCGCCGCTGTTTGCACGAAAGACGGTGATGAACTTTTCGGCTGCGATGCTCGATGTAGCTGGTGGATTGGTTGAGCGCCTCGCCGAGCACGAAGGCGAGGTCGTCGATGTCGCAGTCGAGGCGACGCGTGTCACATTGGAAGTGCTGGAGCGAACAATCTTTTCCGATGGGCTCGGCCGTACGCGGGAAGACATCCGCCTTGCGATGAAAGGCTATTTTGAGACAATCGGACGCATCGACCCGTTCGATATGCTGGGCGTGCCGGACTTTGTCCCGCGTCCTGCGCGCTGGAAGCTGCGACCAATGCTTCGCGTTTTCGGGTCTGCAATTGATACGATCATTTCGACGCGGCGGGAGTGCCTTGCCGCCGATCCGGGCGGCGCGCCGCGCGATATTCTCACATTCCTGCTCGAGGCAGCTGATCCGGAAACCGGTGAGGGGCTTTCGGAAACGGAAATTCGCGCGAATATCCTGACCTTTATTGCCGCGGGCCATGAGACGACGGCCAATTGCATCGGTTGGTCGCTATTCTTGCTGTCGCAGTCGAGAGAATGGCGCCAGCGCGTCCAGGCGGAGTCAGACCGCGAATTTGACGGAGACCCGGGTGGCCTTGCGGATCGGCTTGTTGAAATCCGCGCGGTTATTGACGAATCAAATCGCCTCTACCCTCCTATCACCGCCATTAGTCGTGTCGCTATCGGTCGCGACGAGCTCGCCGGCGAACCGATAAAGCCCGGTACCATGATAGTCATCGCACCTTATGTGCTGCACCGGCATCGCGCGCTTTGGGAAAAGCCTGACAATTTCGATCCGAATCGTTTCTCCGGCGACGCACGCGACACGATTGACCGTTTTGCCTATCTTCCTTTCGGGGTCGGGCCGCGGATTTGCATCGGCGCGGCGTTTGCGCTTCAAGAGGCGTCAATTGTCATCGCCACGATCATGCGCAATTTCACGCTCGAAATGGTGCCTGGTTGTACGCCGTGGCCCATACAGAAAGTGACGTTGCGGCCGGAGGGCGGCCTGCCGATGATTGTGCGGCGCCGTTAAGGGGATCGGATGGACGCCAAAACCGACGGCCAGGACGCAGGCCATTCAGCCGTCGATGCGGAGATGATGCAACGTTGCATCGGTCTTTCGGCGACGGCCACACAGCATGGCGAATTGCCTTTTGCCTCGCTTGTTTGCAGAGGCCACGACATTTTGGTGGAAACGACAAATCAGGTCGTGCGTGACGGCGACATTACACGGCACGCCGAGCTGATCGCTATCTCGGAAGCTCAGAAAATACTGAAGCGCAAAGATCTCGGCGATTGCACGCTCTACACGACGGTTGAGCCTTGCGCGATGTGTTCCTATGCCATTCGGGAAGCGCGAATAAGCCGTATCGTTTTCTCAATCAGGTCGCCGGTCATGGGCGGAATGTCGAAATGGAATGTTTTGCGCGACGCCGAGATTTCACGCCAATTGCCGGAAGTCTTCGGGTCCGTACCCGAAGTCATCGCGGGTCTTTCGCGTCAAGAGGCCGAAAAGGTCTGGTCAAGATGGAATCCATTTTTCTGGTCTGCGATGAAGTTTCGCGGTTATCTGGGCGGCGATGTGCACGAGCATTTGCCGGCAGTTCGGGAGCGCCGCAGTCTGTTACGCAGATTGTTTAGCCTGCACAGCCGTAATTAGGCTTGCTGGTCGGTTTCCACGTAGCCTTGCTCTATTGGCCGTGTTCTTCCAGAACTTTCTGGCAAACCCGCCTCAGGCTTTTGCGATGCTCCTGAAGACAGCCCAGAACGCGAAACGAGTCCGGGATGAAATCGCGACAGAACTTGGTGGAGTCTGGAGCGCAGGCGGCTTGCTCTTCGGGGGTCCCTTGCAAAAAGCCGCCGGTCGACGAGCCTGTCGTTTTTTTGTCATCAGCCGCAAGCGCTGTGCCGACAACGATTTGAACGAGAGCGAGGACAGCGCAGATCTTTGGATACATTGTCATATGCCTTGATTTCGTGCATTGTTTGAACACAACTGTGGCAGCGTATCCACGTTCCATCAGGAACTACGGAATGCCAAGCTCAGACATGTCAGTACCGTCAAAGCGGATGACCAGTGTCTTGCGCAAGGCCGGGGTGGTCATGGCGTTTATTCTTTCCGCTGCGACCGCAAGCTACGCGCAAAGTATAGCACCATTTGATAAACTGGCAGGACAGTGGTCGGGCTCCGGTACGATCGAACTGTCCAATGGGACACATGAATCGATCAGATGCCGGGCAGCTTACGACGCACTCAACGATCAACGCAAACTTCAGCTCAACATTCGCTGTGCCAGCGAAAGCTTCAATTTTGATCTGCGCGCCAGTGCTCATTATTCCGGCGGTGCGATCTCTGGCAGTTGGAGCGAATCGACCCGCAACGTTGCCGGCACGATTTCCGGCAGGGCCGAAGGCGATCGTTTCCAGGTCGTGGCCAGAGCATCATCCTTCGTCGCGAGCCTGACGGTCGTCACCCACGGCGGGCGCCAGTCGGTCGTGATCAGGTCGCATGATGCGCAGGCCAGCGTGCGAGGCGCCTCGATCAACCTCAAGCGCAGCTAGCCGTCAAGCTGCTACTCGACCGAAGACCGCAGCAGCGAACGCCGCGACATTCGCCGCACGATCTTGCTGAGGAACATGGCAATCGGCCGCAACATGAACAAGTCTGCGAACAGCGCTGCGACCATGGCAAAGGCGCTGAGCCAGCCGAAGAGCCGGAGCGATGGCAGACTTGAGAGAACGGTCATCGCCAGCCCGCAAGCCAGAACCGCCGATGTCAGGATCAACGGCGGACCGACCAGGATAGTTGCTCTCTCGACGCCCACAGCAGGGTCGGGATCGATATCTTCGATCTGCAAACGATTGAGGAAGTGAATTGTCGCGCTGAGGCCGAGACCGAACGACACGGTCAACGCGATCACGCTGGCGAATTGCAGTCCTTGACCTGTCACCCATAACAAGCTGCCGGCGAGAACAATCGGAAAGAGCCCCGGCAATATGCTGATGAGCATGACGACGGGCGACCAAAACGCCAGGCCGATGAACATCGCCACAAAGACAATCTCAATCGTGAGGCCTCTGCTCAATTTATCGATCATAAGCGCACTGTTACGCGCCGAGATGACGGAAAGACCGGTGACAGCAATCTTATATCCCGGATATTTCGCCCTAATACTGTTCAGTTGCTGGTCAACACGATCGACAATCGGCAACAACTGGCTTGCATCGGAGTCGGGAACGCGACCGCTGACGATAACGGCGTTCTGCTCGGCTGAAACGAATCGGCGTGTAAGATAAGGCGGCAGAAGATCGACGTATTCCTTGAGCGTTTCAACATCGGACTTGTGCAGCTTTTCAGCCAGCCAGCGGCGCAGGGTGTCCAGCGACCAGACGTTACCGACACCGCGTTGATGCTCCAGCAATACGTGGACATCGGCGATTACGGCCAGGGTCTCCGGCGCATAGAGAGACGCGCCTTTCGGAAGCTGAATATAGACATCGAACGGATTTGCGCCCGTCAGCTTGACGTCGAGTCGGCTGCTGGCCTTAACGGCCTGTTCGCGATCGGGCACCTGGTCTGCGAGCCGATAGCGCGGCTGAAGTTGGCTGTAACCGAGCGATAGCACCGCGACGACAAGCAGGCTGATCAAAGAATAAAGCCCGGGGCGCGCCACCATCTGAACTGCGATCCAGCCGCAAAACCGGCGCAGTATGTTCAGCGCCGTGTCCATGTTCCTGACGGCAGCGACGAATTCCGCCTCGTTGCGGATGAGCAGGACGCCGAGCAACGGTACACCCATCAAAACCGCGATCAGAGCAACGGCGACCGCGACCAGCCCGGCTTCACCAAAGGTCCGGATGAGGTCGGATGACGAAAATTGGAGCGCAATAAATGACACGCCCGCGGTCGCATGGGTCAGCACGCAGGCCGGCCCGACGATGAGAAGCGCGTTGCGAAAAGCCCTGACCTTGTCATCACCTGCCAGCAGGCGATCGCGGGCAGCAAAGGTAATCTGCATGCTGTCGGAAAAACT
Source organism: Pseudolabrys sp. (assembly GCA_035519415.1). Taxonomy (GTDB): domain Bacteria; phylum Pseudomonadota; class Alphaproteobacteria; order Rhizobiales; family Xanthobacteraceae; genus Pseudolabrys. The sequence continues at coordinate 83,597 of DATIWJ010000036.1, read as the reverse complement.
GATGACCATGATAAGCGGGGTCATCACGTTCAGAAACATATTCAGGCTAAACCCGAACCAGCCAAGCGCGCCAAGCGCGAGAAGGATGGCAACGAGCGGTGGTCCGGCGGCGATGACCATGAACGAGAAACGGCGGAAGAACATGATCGCGATCAGGCAACCGACTACAAATCCGAGCGAATTGTAGACCAGGCGGTCGCTCTGAATTGCGTTGCGGATTTCATGCTGCATCACCGGGACACCGGATAGCTCTCCTCTTAGACCGGTGCCCGCCAATTGGGTTCTGACTTCATCGCGGATCTCGCCGACAATTTTATTGAGCCTGTCCGGGCCGGTCGCATCAGGCTCGAGGGCGAGGACCATCAGTGTCAGCTTGCCATCGGGCGACAGCATCTTGTCCCGAATGATTTCGTTTGCCATCACCCGCTCGATGAGTGCTTGATACTCGGCACCGTGCGGCAACGGGTTGGGGAACAGGGGAGGCGGGATCTGTCCGTTGTTCGGCGGCTCGCGCGCGGAAAATATGGAAATCAGGCCTCTGGTGCCGTCGATCAGCTGAAGGTTTATTGCGAGTTCGCGAAGTTTCTCCAGGGATGGCCGTGCCAGCAGCTGATCGCCCTCGATCACGATAAGGACGTCAAATTCGTTTGAAGGAAAGCGACGGGTGACTTCTTCGTAGGTCCGGAATTCGTCGGTTTCGGAGCGGAATAATTGGCTCAGCGAATCGTCGACCTTTACGCGCACGAAGCCGACCGTCGCTATGATGCTCAGGATGATGAAAGCAAGCGCGCACAGTGTTCTGTGCGTCAGCGAAAAGAATCCAATACGCTCGATTCCCAGCGCGAGATTGCGTGGTTTAATGGTGCGTGGCGGCTCAGCCGGAACACGGTCCGATGGTAGAATAGTCGTCACTGACCCCCACAGATGCAATTATGATGCACTTTTGGATGCAGAATTTCCACTACGCCCAGCGCGACTATTCCTCCTCGCCGTTACGCTCCTGATTGTAGCGAGTTCCTCGGTCTAAAGGGAACCCTGAGAATTCCAGGTTTCGTCCCCGGGAATTTCGTTAGGTTCGATTGCATCCGCCGTCCGTTCAAAGCAATCTGCCAACCGCCGTAGCTCCTCGGCCAAAAGGGGATCGACACAGCTGCTAGCACGCTGGCGGCAGTAAATACTTTCACTGATCAGAAATTGTCTCGCTGTCATCGCGTTTATTCGTTTTGGTGCCGCGAATAACGCAACTACGGCTGCTTGGTTCCCGCATCTTAAGTCGCGCGGTGACGTTTACAGACTGTCACGCCCTATCGCACGATTTGCTGCAACAGCGCGTGTAGTTTTGCCGCCTCGACCGGTTTTTGCAATACCGGGGCGTGGGCAAACGCGGAAACGATGCTATCGGGCCCATAACCGGTAACGAATGCGAACGGAATTTTCCGGTCGCTCAGTATATTGGCTACGGCGTAGGTTTTTTCGCCGCCCAAATTTACGTCGAGAATGCCAGCCTGCAAATTATTGCTTTTGGCGGCCAGGATGGCGTCGCTGAAGCGGCTGTAGGGACCATCAACCTTGTGTCCGAAAGCGGACAACATGTCGGCCAGCATCATCGATACCAGCGGCTCGTCTTCCACAAGAAGGACGCGTTTGTCGTCGGGGTTCGTTGCAATAAAGTCCACCGACTCGTCGTCGGTCTGGCGACGCAAGGGACGTTTCGATGACTCATTGGCGGGGTCGTGGGGCACGCTCAAGGTGCAGCGCAGGCCGCCGGCTTGCCAGTCGAAGTCTACGATGCCTCCAAGTTGGCGTTCGATGCCGGCTAAAATGGCGCGGCTGCCGTAACCGCCTCGGCTTGGCGCTGTGATTTCCGGTCCGCCTGACTCGACCCAGGTCAGTTCAAGTTTCCCGGGCTCTGTCCGCCAAGAGAGATCGACGCGGCCAAGCTCTTTCGACAGCGCGCCATATTTCGCCGCGTTAGTTGCCAATTCGTGCAGGGCAAGGGCAATCGTCTGAGCGGTGGCTGGCGGCAGCAAAACGTTGGGGCCCTGTGTCGAAACCCGTTCGCTACCACCGGCGCGATAGGGGGCGAATTCTTCTTCGACAAGCCGGGTGAGATCGGCGCCCTCCCAGCGCGAGCCGGCTAACAGCCGGTGCGCGTTTGAAAGCGCGCCGATTCGGCCATCGAGCGCACTCATATATTCGTCGATGCTTTCCGCGCGGGTAAGTCGCATGATCGATTGTACAACAGCCACCACATTGCGCGCGCGGTGATCGACCTCTTCCGCCAGAAGGATTTGCCGTTCTTCGGCCCGCTTGCGGTCGGTGATATCGGCGGTCACCCCGCTGACCCAGATCAGACGTCCCTCGTCGTTGAAGCTTGCCGCCGCCGTGCCGGTGCACCACCTTACTTCGCCATTCGGCCGACGCACCCGAAATTCAGTCTGGAAAGTGTTGGCATCTTTCGTGACCTTGCGAAACGCGCGCGTCAACAGTTCAAAATCGTCCGGATTGATGAGCGGCTTCACGCTCTCCATGGTCGGGACGAAGGTGCCCGGATCGACGCCAAAAATTTCGCACTGACCGTGGTCCCAGATGGTCGATCTGCGCGCAACATTCCATTCCCAACTGCCCATTTGGCCGGCGGCGAGGGCGAGACTGCGCAGGCGCTCGCTCTGGCGAAGCTGAAGCGTGGAAGATGCGAGTTCGGCCGTACGTTCCGCGACGCGTGCCTCAAGCTCCCGGTTCAATTGTTCGAGCTGCCGCGTTTTCCGGAACAGTTCGACAAATACTTTCACCTTCGCGCGCAGAACCTCGGGAATGACCGGCACCGGCACATAATCGACTGCGCCCATTTCGTAGCCGCGCAGGCGGTCAACGTCGGTCAACAGGATGGCAGAAATGAAAATGAGTGCGGTCTTCTCGAAGCGTGGGTGATTGCGGATCATCGCCGCCAGCTGAAAACCGTCGATATCCGGCATGTAGACGTCAATGAGCACGACAGCGACATCGTTCTTCAAGAGCAGTTCGAGCGCTTCCGTAGCGTTGCTTGCGCTCAGCAGGTTCTCACCGACGTCGGCCAGGATTGCCTGATAAGTGAGAAGTTTCGCCGGCTGATCGTCGACGAGGAGGATGTTGACTTTGTCGTCCAACATAATTTGTTTCCGCCGTTAGCGATGTAACCAACTGCGGAGCGCGGATAGCAGCTGTTCAGTGTTGACAGGTTTTGCCAGATAGTCGGATGCGCCGGCATCGAGGCACTTCTCGCGGTCTCCCTTCATCGCCTTCGCTGTGAGCGCAATAATCGGCAGACGACGGAAGTTCGCATTTTTCCGGATCTGCTCCATGGTCTGGTAGCCGTCCATTTTCGGCATCATGATATCCATCAGCACGATGGCAATGTCGGAATTGGATTCGATGAGCTGGATCGCCTCGTTGCCGGTTGTCGCGGTGAGAACCCGCATTCCGCGCCGCTCGAGAACGCTGCTCAACGCGAAAATATTTCGGGCATCGTCATCAACCAGCAGCACGGTGCGATCGACCAGATCCTCGTCTGATGTGGTCAGCCGCTCCAGCATGCGCTGTTTTTCCGCAGGAAGTTCGGTCACGACTCGATGCAGGAACAGCGCAGTCTCATCCAGCAGTCGCTCGGGCGATTCAACGCCTTTGACGACGATGGAGCGAGCCATGGTATGGAGGCGTGCGTCCTCCTCCGGGCTGAGTTCGCGTCCGGTGAACACGACAACGGGGACTTCCGACAGCACCGCGTCGGCACCGAGTTCTTCCAGAACATCGAACCCGGACATGTCGGGTAGCCGCAGATCGAGCACCACGCAATCGGCAGGCCGGCGGCGCAGCGCTTCGAGTGCGCCGCGTCCGGTGCCCGCCGTTTCGATCTCGACATCGTCATAGCCGAGCAATTCGGAAATGCTCAACTGCTCTACCGGATTATCCTCAACGACGAGCAGCCGCTTGCGCCGCGGCGTCGAATATTCCTTGATCCGGCGCAGCGCGGCCTCGACACCCGCAGTGGTCGTCGGTTTGGTGACGAAAGAGAATGCGCCGCGAGACAGGCCATGATGCTTGTCTTCATCGAGTGTGATGATTTGCACAGGAATGTGCCGCGTCAGCGGGTTTTGCTTGAGCTGGCTCAGCACGCTCCAGCCCAACATGTCGGGCAGGAAGACATCGAGTGAAACCGCGCTTGGCTGATACTGCTTAGCCAGTTCAAGAGCGTCAGTGCCGCGCACCGCGACCAGGACCTTGAATCCCTTATCGCGAGCAAGATCGATCAGAACGCGGCAATAGTGCGGGTCGTCTTCCACGATCAGCAAGATTGAATCGCCTGGCTGAATTTCATGCCGGTCGTCCGGAATTTGTTCGATGACGCGTTCCGGAAGCGCGATGGGCATGCTTGGAGCTGCTGGCGCACCCGAGCCACCCGGCGGTCGCGTGGCCACCGACGGCCCCGCATAAGTGTTTGGCAGATAAAGCGTAAATGTGCTGCCGACGCCGGGCGCGCTTCGCAGGTGGATTTCGCCGCCCAGTAGGTTTGATAGCTCGCGGCTGATCGCAAGCCCCAGGCCGGTGCCGCCATATTTTCGGCTGGTGCTGGCGTCGGCCTGCTGAAAAGCCTCGAAGATGATTTTCTGTTTCTCGGGTGGGATCCCGATGCCGGTATCCGCGACCTCGAAGGCAACGACGCTCTGCGCTTGGGCAAGGATCGGGTGTGTCGACGTCCAGCCGGCAGGCGCGGCGGAGACCTTGAGCTGAACACCGCCGCGATCGGTGAACTTGAACGCATTCGAGAGCAGGTTCTTGAGCACCTGCTGCAAGCGCTTGGCATCCGTGATGAGGCTACGCCCGAGCGAGGGATCGAGATCAACCTTGAAAGAAAGCTGTCGTGTGTCGGCTTCGTGGCGGAACGGGCGCCCGACTGCATCAAGCAGATTGGAGAAGAAGATTTCCTCCGCTTCGACGGTAACCGTTCCCGACTCGATCTTCGACAGGTCGAGAATGTCGCTAATCAGGTTGAGCAGGTCGGTGCCCGCGCCATGGATCGTGCGGGCGAACTCGGTCTGTTTGGCTGTGAGGTTTCCGTCCGGATTGTCGGCGAGCTGCTGTCCGAGAATAAGAATACTGTTCAGCGGCGTGCGCAGTTCGTGCGACATGTTAGCCAGGAATTCAGACTTGTATTTCGAAGTGAGCGCGAGCTCGGCCGCTTTCTCTTCGAGGGCGCGGCGCGCCTGTTCGATTTCCTGGTTCTTTCTTTCCACTTCCACGTTGCGCTCGGCGAGCTGCTGGGCCTTCTGCTCGAGCTGATCGTTGGTTTGCTGCAATTCGCGTTGTTGAGTCTGCAATTCGCCGGCGAGTTGCTGCGACTGCTTGAGCAAACCTTCTGTCTGCATCGTGGCTTCGATGGAATTGAGCACGATGCCGATGCTGGCGGTCAGCTGCTCGAGGAACATCGTTTGTAGCGCAGTGAACTGCGTCACTGATGCGAGCTCGATCACGGCCTTCACCTCGTTTTCGAAAAGCACCGGCAAGACAATGATGTTGGAAGGAGTGACCTTGAAGAGAGCAGAGCCAATCGGCACGGCATGAACCGGCATCTCGGTGATCAGCATCCGACGCTTGTCGGCGGCGCATTGTCCGATCAATCCTTGGCCGATGCGGAGCCGCTGCGGGTGCCCATTGGATCCGTCATCCGCATACGCGGAGAGCAGCCGCATCGTCTGCAATTCTTCGCTTTCCACCTGATAGATGACGCCAAGTTGCGCATTGACCAGCGGCGTCAGTTCGCTCAGCAACAGGCGGCCGACCGTGCTCAGATCGCGCTGGCCCTGCAACATGTTGGTAAATTTCGCGAGGTTCGTCTTCAGCCAGTCCTGCTCGGTGTTGCGGTCCGTGGTCAGGCGCAGGTTGTCGATCATCGTGTTAATGTTGTCTTTGAGTTCGGCAACCTCACCGCGGGCATCTACCTGAATCGATCGCGTCAGGTCGCCCTTTGTCACTGCGGTGGCGACCTCGGCGATCGCGCGCACTTGCGTGGTCAAATTGGCCGCGAGCAGGTTGACGTTGCCGGTGAGCGCTTTCCAGGTGCCTGCCGCTCCGGGCACGTTGGCTTGACCGCCGAGACGTCCGTCGACGCCCACTTCGCGGGCGACGCTTGTCACCTGATCGGCGAAGGTCGCGAGCGTATCGGTCATGTTGTTGATGGTTTCGGCGAGTGCCGCCACTTCGCCTTTCGACTTCACCGTCAGGTTTTGCTTAAGGTCTCCGTTTGCGACGGCAGTCACCACCTTGACGATGCCGCGCACCTGCTCGGTGAGGTTCGCCGCCATCACGTTCACGGTGTCGGTCAGGTCTTTCCAGGTACCGGCAACGCCAGGCACGGCGGCTTGGCCGCCCAGCTTGCCTTCGGTGCCCACTTCGCGCGCGACGCGCGTTACTTCCGAGGCGAACGCGTTGAGCTGGTCCACCATGGTGTTGATGGTGTTCTTGAGCTCGAGAATCTCGCCCTTCACGTCCACCGTAATCTTGCGCGACAAGTCACCGCGCGCGACGGCCGTGGTCACTTCGGCGATGTTGCGGACCTGGGTGGTCAGGTTTGCTGCCAGCAGGTTGACGTTGTCGGTCAAGTCCTTCCAGGTGCCGGCGACGCCCGGCACGTTGGCCTGGCCGCCGAGGCGACCTTCGGTGCCCACTTCGCGCGCCACGCGCGTCACTTCGCCGGCGAATGACCGCAGCTGATCGGTCGTCGTATTGAGTGTTTCCTTAAGTTGCAGCAGCTCGCCGCGGACGTCCACGGTGATTTTCTTCGACAGGTCGCCATTGGCAATTGCGGTTGCCACTTCGGCAATGTTTCGCACCTGAGCGGTCAGGTTCGAGGCCATAAAGTTGACGTTGTCGGTCAGGTCTTTCCAGGTGCCCGCCACTTCCGGAACCTCCGCCTGGCCGCCCAGTTTGCCTTCGGTGCCGACTTCACGCGCGACGCGCGTCACTTCCGAGGCAAATGAGTTGAGCTGGTCCACCATCGTGTTGATGGTGTTTTTTAGTTCGAGAATTTCGCCTTTCACGTCCACCGTGATCTTACGCGACAAGTCGCCACGCGCGACGGCCGTGGTCACTTCCGCGATGTTGCGCACCTGAGCGGTCAGATTGCCGGCCATGAAGTTGACGCTGTCAGTCAGGTCTTTCCAGGTGCCAGCGACGCCCGGCACGGCAGCCTGGCCGCCCAGCTTGCCTTCGGTGCCCACTTCGCGCGCCACGCGCGTCACTTCGCCAGCGAAGGCATTGAGCTGGTCCACCATTGTGTTGACGGTTTCCTTCAGCTGAAGGATTTCGCCCGACACATTGACCGTAATTTTCTTCGACAAGTCGCCGCCGGCGATAGCGGTTGCCACGTCCGCGATGTTGCGGACCTGAGCGGTCAGGTTGCCAGCCATGAAGTTGACGCTGTCAGTCAGGTCTTTCCAGGTGCCCGCGACACCCGGCACGGCGGCCTGGCCGCCCAGCTTGCCTTCGGTACCCACTTCGCGGGCGACGCGGGTCACTTCCGAGGCGAAGCCGTTGAGCTGGTCCACCATCGTATTGATGGTGTCTTTAAGTTCGAGGATTTCGCCGCGTACGTCGACCGTAATTTTTCGTGACAGGTCGCCGCGCGCTACCGCGGTGGTCACCTGCGCGATGTTGCGAACCTGGTCGGTCAGATTGCCGCACATGGCGTTGACCGAGTCGGTCAGATCCTTCCAAGTGCCGGCGACGCCCGGCACAATGGCCTGTCCGCCCAGCTTGCCGTCGGTGCCGACTTCGCGCGCGACACGTGTCACTTCCGATGCGAAGGAACGCAGCTGGTCCACCATCGTATTGATGGCTTCCTTCAGCTGGAGGATTTCACCACGCACGTCGACGGTGATTTTCTTCGAAAGGTCGCCGTCGGCGACGGCAATGGTCACTTCGGCGATGTTACGTACCTGCGCCGTCAGGTTGTTTGCCATCGAGTTCACGCTTTCGGTGAGGTCCTTCCACACGCCGGTCACTTCGCTTACCTGCGCCTGGCCACCCAGTTTTCCTTCGGTGCCGACCTCGCGGGCGACGCGGGTCACTTCCGACGTAAACACGCTCAGCTGCTTGATCATCGTGTTCACGATACTGGCGGCTTCGAGGAATTCGCCCTTGAGCGGGCGGCCATCAACTTCCAGCCGCACCGTCTTCAGCAGGTCGCCTTGCGCGACAGCGGCGACCGCGGTCGTGACTTCTTTGGTCGGCCAGAGCAAATCATCGATCAGCGTGTTGACCGACGATTCCATCTCGCCCCAGGCGCCATTGGAAACGCCAAATTTGACCCGATGGCGCGTTTTGCCCTCGCGGCCGACCACTTGTCCTGCGCGCTCGAGCTGTTGCGCCATGCGTTCATTGGAGGCGACGATATCGTTGAAGGTGTCGGCGATCTTGCCGAGGATGCCGTCCTGCTCGATCCCCATTCTTACGGAAAAGTCTCCCGCGCGCATCGCGCGGAGCGCCTGCAACATATTTTGCAGTTCAGCCGGAGACGTTACATCAGAAGCGTCGTGCCCGGTTCGGCCCGATCGTTTTTTCGACAACACGCCATTGGCGGTTTTCTTGTTGGTGATTGTCGTTTGGTGCATCAACGCCTCCCGAATATCCCACGTTCATCCCGCGCACACGCATGCGCCGGACGCGATTGACGGCGACAAGGGGCGAATCTCAGGGCCAGCTACCGCAGGTGCCGCAGTCGCAACGCCGTGTTCGTTCGCCATGCTTTGTCTGGGGCAGAAACTGACCCTCCCGCCCGCTCCACGAACTAGTCATGGTGGAGCGCCCGCCAGCAATTAAATCCGCTAAACGGCGAAAGGTTCCGTCGCCGGTGGCTTTCTACCGCCGTCGCCGTGGATAACGGAGGAGAATTTGGAAAAATGCGGCCAAAACAGTAGTTTAGATGCGGTTGGACGCTGGTTCCGCATGGGTCGGTTCGGCTGAAAGTGCACGCATAATCTCGTCGTGCATCATTTGCCGGTCACCGTCGCTTGTTTTGGCGGTCAACCAGCCTTCATAGGCAATGCGCGCCGGCCGGTGGAACGCCAGCACACGGTCCCCGATTTCCATTGCCTCGTTGATCTGGTGCGTGACGAACACTGCGGTCTTGCTGTTTTGCCGCACCAGCCGGACGAATTCGGATCGCAAGTCACGCGCAGTCATTTCGTCGAGCGATGAGAAAGGCTCATCGCAAAGCAGAATTTCGGGATCGACCGCAAAAGCGCGTGCAATCGAGACACGCTGGCGCATACCGCCGGAGAGCGCGTGCGGATAATCGGTTTCGTGGCCGGCAAGGCCAAGCCGGGTGAGCCACGCGCGTGCCGTATGCTCCGCCTGTTTCGCGTTGGTATCGAGGATCTGCAAGCCGAGCAGCACGTTATCGAGCGCGGTACGCCAGGGCATGAGCCGGTCATTCTGAAATACAATGCCGATCTTGCCGCGGAAAAATTCGAACTCGCGGAATGGATCGTGGCCGACCACGCGCGCTTCGCCGGAGCTCGGCTCGATCAGACCGGCGACGATGTTGAACATTGTCGACTTGCCGCAGCCGGTCTTGCCAAGCACCGCGACAATCTCGCCCTTGGCTATTTCGAACGACAGGCTGTCGACGGCGGTGAAATTGCCGCGCCCGTCGGGACGGCGAAACACCTTGCTCACATTCGTGAAGCGGATCACGGGCTCGGCGCCGGGCATGAGATTACATCGCCCGCTCGGACACCGCGCGGTAGCGCAGGGCCCAATTCTCGATCGCGGCGATGATCTGCTGGACCACCAGCACGAACAGCACGAGCTGGAGTGTCCAGGCCATGGCACCGGCCATGTCGAACAATTGTTGCTGGCGCAGAAGCTGATAGCCGACGCCGCCGGTTGCGCCCACCAGTTCGGCCACCACGACCACGCGCGCGGCGTTGCCGAGATTGACCTTCCAAGCGGTGAGGATGCCCGGAACGATGGTCGGTATGATCAGGAAGCGAAACAATGTCCAGCGCGAGGGCCGGAACGACATGGTCATTTCGAACAAGTCCTTCGACATTGAGCGGAAGGCATCGAGGATCTGGAAGGTGAACGCGGGCAGCGTTGTCATGATCATGATGAAGAACACACGAAACTCGATGCCATGAAACCAAATAATCGCGAAGACTACCCAGGACAGCGCGGGGATGCCCTGGAAGAAAGTGAGTACTGGCGTAACGAAATTTTCGACAGTCTTCGATTGACCAATGACCATCGCGAGCACGCCGCCAAGAATGAATGCGCCGAACAATCCGCCGAAGATGCGGCCGGCCGTCAAAAGGACGTCGACCAACAATGACCCGGTGATCAGCACCTCGATCGTACGCGAGATGATTTCCGGCACTGGTGGAAACAGATAATGCGGAAAGACCAACGACAAGATTTGCCAGCCGGCCGCCAGCACGATCATGCTGGCGAGCGCTTGCAACGCGCGCATGGTGCGCGTGTTCATCATTATTTTATCGACTGCGCGTAGATCGTGTCGTTCGAGGGCATCGACTTGAAATAGCCGACGTCGACTCCGGCCCGGTAGACCGCCTCGATCTGCCTGGCGACGTCGCCCGCCGGGATGACACTCATGCCGAGCCGGTCATTCGCCTTGATCAGCGAAACGAGCGCGGCCCGATCCTCCGCCGTCGACTTCGGTGCGATCAGGGCCACCGCTTCCTCCGGATGACCGGCGATATAGTCGCCGGCTTGCTTGTAGGTGGCATAGAGCTTCGGGATCAGCGCCTGATTTTGCGCGATCCAGTCTGCATGCGCGGCAACGCCGAGATAGGGGATACGCTCGCCGCCGGCGAAGCTCTTCCAAGCCTTGCTCATATCGGTATCGAGCGTCTGGATCGTCGGCTTCTTTGCCTTGAGCAGCGTATAGGCCGGCTCCCACAGCTGGATCGCGTCGGCGCGGTCGGCGAGCGCATAGCCGATCAACCCCGGCGTGGCGGTGTTGACCACCTGGATCTTGGAGATGTCGGTTCCCAGCTTCTTCGCGAAGAATTCGAACATCACGAAATTCGTGGTCGATGAGGCAGCGGCAAGCTGCCTGCCTTCGAGATCTTTGACGGTCTTCACCTCCGGCCGCGAGGTCACGACCGCGCCCCAGAAGTCGAACAAATTGAACAAATACTTCACCTTTACGCCGCGCTGGTCGGCGAGGCCGACGGTAAGCAGCGCCGCACTGCCGCCGACCTTGAATTCGCCAGAGTTGAATTGCGTGGTGTAGGCGTCCGGCGGGCGCTCGACGAAGTCGATGTCGAGCCCGTGCGCCTCGTCAATCTTCATCGCCTTGATCACCGGCGGCATGAAGGCGCCGAGCGAGGGGAAGCCAAACACGACGATCTGGACCTTGACCGGCGCTTGCGCCGCGGCAGGCCCGGTCGCCGGGAGTGCCAGCGCAAGCAGCGCTAAACCGGCGAGGGCCGAAAGCTTCTTCTTCATGTGATCCTCCGTATTGCGACCTTTGTTCTTGGTTTCAGGCCTTGGCTTAAGTCATTGTTTTCATTGAATCCGGAATAGTCCTGCCGCCAGTCCGCCGTTGATCGATGCGGACTGATCCTTTGACAGGCCGGCGGCGGCCACGATCTTCAATGGTTCAGTATCGCCGATCGGGAAGGGCATGTCGGAGCCCATCATCAGGCGGTCGGCGCCCATCATCTCGACGACGAATTTAAGGACACGCGCGTCGTGCAGGATCGTGTCGGTATAGATGCGCGACAGCGCCTCGACCGGGTCGCCAATGCCGGAGGTGATCGCGGCATTGCGTTTGAGCCGCCCCAGCACGAACGGCAAAGCGGCGGCACCCATCGGCGCGAAAAATTTCACGTTTTTATAGCGCGCGACATGGCCGGCGCAGATCAGCCGCGCCACCGCTACGGCCGCGTCGGTGATGCGGCCAAGCCCATTGGCGAGACCAAAATCGTTCACGCGCACATCGCCGGCATCGAAGCTCGGATGGATATGGATGAGCGCGGCTGTCTCGTCCGCCGCCCGCCAGAACGCGTCGAGATCGGCGGCATCGAGGGTTGAACCGACACCGCGCGGCAGCGTACCGATCATGACGCCGGCAAAACCCGCCATCACGGCGTCCTTGAGAACAGACGCGGCGCGCGCGCCGTTGCCCAGCGGCACGGTTGCGAGTGGCACGAACCGTGGTTCGGCTTTGGCGGCGGCGAGCAGACACTCATTGGCGAGACGGCTCCATGCTTCGGCTTCCGTGCCGGGCAACTCATAGCCGAACATATCGACCCAGCCGCCCACAACCTGTTTGTCGATTCCCTGCGCCGCCATCCATGCCACCCGGCCTGCGATATCGGACAGCGGCTTCGACACCGGCCGGGTTGGCTTGGCCCCGGCGAAAGCCAGCGCAAGCGAGCCGCCATCCTCGATCTGCCGCACATCGGGAAACTTTGTCGCACTCTTGCGGATCGCAACGAGGAGATCAGGCGGCACCAGATGGGCGTGACAATCGATGATCATCCGCCGCCCTTTTTCGCGCGCGCATCGGCGATCAGATCGCCGAGTTTCGAGACTTTCAAAGGCAGCGTATTAATCGAAACGCCAAGCGGCTTCAGCGCATCATTGACCGCATTGGCAATCGCGGCGGGAGCGCCGAGATAACCGGACTCGCCCGAACCTTTCTGCCCGAACACCGTATGCGGGGACGGCGTTTCGTGATCGATAATGTCGATCGCCGGCACTTCGTGCGACGACGGCAACAGATAATCCATGAAGGTCTGGGCGATCAGCTGGCCTTCGTCGTTGTAGGCAAATTCCTCGTGCAACGCGGCGCCGATGCCGTGTGCGATACCGCCCATGGTCATGCCGCGTACGATCTTCGGATTGATCTGTGTGCCGCAGTCATGCCCAAGCCGGTATCGCACGATTTCCGGCACGCCCAGATCAGGATCGATGCTGAGCAGGATCAGGTGGAACTCGAACGCGAAGCAGGGATACATCTGCACACGTCCGTCCGGCGTCGGCAGCGTGCCGCCCGTTGGCACATCATAGATGTGGCTGACAGCCAGCCCCGGTTCGAAACCCTCCGGCATGCGATGAATATTGCGGTGCGCGATCTGCACCAGATCGCCCCATGAGCGCTTGTTTTGCGGAGTGCGGCGGTCGAACACGCTGCCATCTTTGTAAACCGCGCGCTCGAGCGGGATCCCGAGATCGTGCGCGGCAATGGCAGTGAGCTTGGACTTGAGCTTTTGCGCCGCGTGGAAGGCTGCGCCACCCAGCATGATCGCCATGCGGCTGCCAACCGGCGTGCCGCTTGGCAATGAGTTGAGCGAATCCGGTCGCGCCACGCGGATGGTGTCGGGATCGATCTGCAAAACCTCGCCAACCACGGTACCGACGAGCGTCTCGTGGCCCTGGCCGGAAGATGTCGTATGCATGGTGGCCGTAATGGCCCCCATGCCGTCGACGACGATGCGGCAGGAATCCATGAAGGTGGACGTCGTGATTGCGGGGTTGAGCAGCGCCTCGAAGGTCGCGTTGCCACCCGAGGGCTCGAGGCAGGCCGCAATGCCGATGCCGGCGAGCTTGCCTTCGGCGCGCAGCCGGTCGCGCTCCTTCTTGAGGTCTGCATAGCTGGTGTCGGCGAGCACCTTGTCGATGACAGTGTGATAATCGCCGCTGTCATAGGTGGTGCCGCTCGGGATCATGTAGGGGAATTCTTCGTGAAGGATCAGGTTGCGCCGGCGAACCTCGAGCGGATCGAGGCACAAGACGTTGGCGACCTCATCCATGACACGCTCGAGCGCGAGATTGGTCGGCCCCTGGCCAAAGCCGCGTACGGCATCTTGCGTTGTCTTGTTGGTGACAACCGCGATGGCGCGATATTCAACGCTCTTGATTTTGTAGGGCCCGACGATGGAGCCAATTGGCTTGCCGAGCTGGAATGGAGATCGCCCGGTATAGGCGCCGAGATTTTCCAGCGCACGCATCTTCATGGAGCGGACGATGCCATTGTCATCAAAGGCGACATCCACGTCGAAAAGCCGCTCCGGCCCATGCGCATCGCCGCCGCGCATGTTTTCGAGGCGATCCTCGATCAGGCGGATCGGAACGCCTAGCCGCCGGGCGAGATACCCCGCGAGCACGGTGTTCTTGATGCCGCGTTTGACTCCATAACTGCCGCCAACATCCACGTCGTAGTGCACCCGCACCGAGGAGGTCGGTATTTTCAGCGCCGCGCCGATCTGGTCGGCATAGCGGGGCATTTGTATAGAGGCGTGGACGTCGAGGATTTCGCGCCATGGATCCCAGTTTGCCAGCACGCCGAAGGTCTCGATCGGGACTGTCGATGAACGGGCCCATTTCACCCGCAGGGAAAGCTTGCGCGGGCTGTCTTTGAAATCCTTGTCGACATCGCCCCAGGTAAAGGTCTTGTCGAGCAGTACATTGGTGCCGTGCGCCTCATGCACCAGCACTGCGCCGGGCGCCATGGCCTGTTCGGCATCCAGAACAAAGGGCAGGGGCTCGTAGCTGACATCGACCGCTTCGGCCGCATCCTCGGCCTGTGCTCTCGTGTCGGCCACGACGGCGGCGACCCATTCGCCGGAATAGCGTGCAACATCCACGGCGAGCGGCCGGCGTGGCACATTCGGCGTGTCGAGCCCGGTCATCAGCGGCAGGGTTGCCTCGGCAAGTTCGCGCCCGTCGACGACGTAGTGCACGCCGGGCATTTTCAGCGCCGCCCTCTTGTCGATCGATTTGATCCGCGCGGCGGCGTACGGGCAAGTCACCAGCGCGACGTGCTTGGTATTGGGCAGATCGATATCGGCGACGAACTTGCCTTTTCCAACCACAAAGCGGCGGTCTTCGCGGACACGGCGGTCGCCGGAAACGTAGCGATGTTGAGCCTCGGTCATTTGCGCAACTCCGACGGCCTGTTGGCCCCGCGCATGCGCTCGGCTGCGAGTGCGATCGCTTCCACGATCTGTGCGTAGCCGGTGCAGCGGCAGATGTTGCCGGAAATGGCCTCGACGATCTGCCCGCGCGTCGGGTCCGGGTTATCGGCAAGCAGCGCATGCGCGACCAGGACCATCGCCGGTGTGCAGTAGCCGCACTGCATGCCGTGCGTCTCGCAGAACGCATCCTGGATCAGGGACAATTCGCCGGGTCCTGGCGTGACACCTTCTATCGTCGTAATCGCCGCGCCTTCGGCTTGCGGCGTGAACATCAGGCAGGAGCGAATGGCAACGCCGTCGACCAGCACGGTGCAGGCGCCGCAGACGCCATGCTCGCAGCCGGCATGCGCTCCGGTCAACCTGAGATGATCACGCAGGCAGTCGAGCAGCGTGGTGCGCGGCTCGATGTCGAGCGTGTGCGCCGCGCCGTTGACCGTCAGTTCAATGCGCATATGCCTTTCCTTGCGCCTTTCCTTGCGCTTTTCCCTGCGCATGGGCACGCGCATCGGCGATCGCACGCGCGGCAAGTGTCGCTGCCACCCGGCGCCGGTAATCGGCGGAAGCATGCAGGTCGGCGAGCGGCTCGACGTCGGCAAGTGCCGCGCGTACTGCCTCGCTGACTTTGTCAGGGCTGACTGCCGTTCCACGCAGCTGTTGTTCGGCGGTTTTCAGCCGGAGCGGACAATCGGTAATGGCGCCGACGCCGATGGCAATACGCCTTGCCATGCCGTCGTCGCCCAATTCCACCTGCGCCGCTGCTGAAACAAATGCGAAGTCGCTGCGCCGCGCGTTAACTTCGTGAAAGCCGACGCCGACTTTGCCCGACCATATCGGAAAGCGCACGCCGGTGAGGCATGCGCCAGCGGGGAGGGCCGTAGTCATCGGCCCAACGAAGAATTCATGCACGGAGATGTCGGCCGTCTTGCTACCTGCGCGGTAACTCAATGTTGCGTCGAGCGTTGCCGCAATCAGCGTCAGCTCTGCCGCCGGATCAGCGTTGGCAAGCGAACCGCCGACGGTGCCCCGTGCGCGCGTGGCGGTGTGACCGATGAAGGGAACGGCGATCGCCAGCAATGGCAATTTGGTCGCGACAAGTCTGTCGCGCTCGACCATACATTGCCGGGTCGTGGCGCCGATCGCTATCGCATCGCGATCGACGCGTATGTAAGACAGGGGTGCAATACGGGCGATGTCGATCAGCCGCGTCGGCCGCGCCAGCCGCATCGCCATCATCGGTACCAGCGTTTGCCCGCCGGCGATGACGCGCGCGTTCTCGTCGACGGCAAGCAACGCGCAGGCTTCGTCGATGTCGCGTGCGCGGGAATACTCAAATGGCGCTGCTTTCATGATCGTGTACGCAGCACTCGAAAGGACGCTGACATGGCTAAGGGTCTTTTCGCATGATTTCAGCCGCCGGAAAACATCCGGCCGTATAGATTAAAGCGCGATTACAACCAAAGGATTTTCTTTCGGTAGGCCAGATCGTCCAGCAGCGGTTTTGCCGGCCCCTGATGGACCACCGTGCCGCGCTCCAGCGCGAAAACGCGGTCGGCAAGCGCAAGCACCAGATCGAGATTGTGTTCGACGATGACAATCGAAACATGCCGGCGCAAGACGTCGAATACGCGGAACAACTCCAGCACGACAGTCGGCGCCAGACCTTCAAACGGCTCATCCAGCAGAAGAAGCTTGGTGTCACCCGACAGCGCGCGCGCAACGGCGACCATTTGCTGTTCGCCGCCGGACAAATAGTCGGCTGCGATATTCATCCGCGCCTTGAGTTGCGGGAAAAAACTCAGGATTTGGTCTTGGCTCCATACCGCGCCGGTGCTTCCGTCAGTCTTCCGCGCCAGGCGCCCGAGCGCCAGATTGTCAGCGACTGTCATGCCGGCAAACAGACCGCGGCCTTGCGGCACATAGCCAACTCCCATGCGCGCGATGTCGGGTGTTGGAAGATCTGCAATATTCTTTCCATCGAACTCGATGATTCCGGACGCCGGTTTTACGAGTCCACATAATGTCTTGAGCAGAGTCGACTTGCCGGCGCCATTGCGGCCCACCAGGGCGACGATTTCGTTTTCGCGGACGTCGAGGGTCGCATCGTTAAGAATGTGGCTTTTGCCATAGAACGCGTTCACGTTTTCAAAACGCAAAACGCATTTTTCCTCCACGGCGTCTGCGGCACGCCCGGTCGCCGGCGGCTTACCAGTGCCGGTATAGACTTCCTGCACGCGCTGATCGTTGCGCACCTCCTCGGGAGTGCCGGTCATCAAGACTTCGCCCTGATTCATGACCGTGACGCGGCGGGAGAAGCCGAGCACACGATCGATATCGTGCTCGACGATCAGCACTGGAATGTTCACGGCGATATTTTTGATGAGGCCTGACACCCGCTCGCGTTCGGCGGCGGCGAGACCGGCAAGCGGCTCGTCGAGCAGCAAAATATGCGGCTTGCATCCGAGAGCAATGCCGAGATCGACCAACCGCTGCCCGCCATAAGATAACTCACCGCCTTGTATGCCCTCGATGCCTTCAAGCCCGAGAAAGCGGATCAACTCCGTCGTTTCCGTATTGATGTCGTCATAGGTTTCGACGTCGCGCCAGAAATTAAAGCGGCCCGGATGCCGCGCCTGCAGCGACAGGCGGATATTCTCGTAGATCGACGAATTGCGGAACAGGCTGGTGATCTGGAACGAACGCGCGAGCCCCTGCTGGCAGACGTCCTGGACAGGCAAGTCGTGAATGGCACGGCCGTTGAGCCGTATGGTGCCCTGGTCGGGACGATACAAACTCGACACCAGGTTGAACAATGTCGTTTTCCCCGCGCCGTTGGGACCGATCAACGCGTGGATTTCGCCAGCGCTGAGCTGAAGGCTTGCACCCGACACGGCGTGGATGCCGCCGAAATGCTTGGAGACATTGCTGACCTCGAGCACCGTGCCCTGTGCCGCCGTCGGGCGCAGGAATGCGGGGAGCGGCAATCCTTCATAAATCTTCCGTTTGCTCATCGCCGCCGCCTCTTCCGGCGGCAGGCGCCAGCGTCGGCTGATCGTGTTCCAAATGCCGACAAGGCCGCTCGGTGAGAAAATGACGAAGCCGACGAATACAAGGCCGAACCAGAGCAGCCAGTTCTGCGTCCACATCGAAAACAGTTCGCGGAAGAGAATAAAGAACAGTGCGCCCAGTGCGGGGCCGAGAATGTGATGCATCCCGCCGATCACGACCATGGCGAGGAGTTCGCCCGAGAAAGGCACGGAGACCGCTTCGGCCGAAACCAGATAAGTCTGGAAGCCCAGCAGCGCGCCGGCGACGCCAGCAACCACCGCTGAGAGCACGAAAACCGCCAGCTTGTAGCGATCGATCGGATAACCTTGGAACGTCGCGCGCAGCTGATTTTCGCGGATCGCTACGAGTACGTGTCCGAATGGCGAGCGCACCACGCGCAGCAGTACATATAGGACGCACAATCCGATCAGGGCGACCACGATGTAAAAGGCGAGACCGTCGTCGAGGGAGATGGGACCGATCCTGCCGCGCTTGAGGCCAGCAAGTCCGTCCTCGCCGCCGGTCACCTCGGTCCAGCGAAAGGCGACGGTATAGGTGAGTGCGGCGAGCGCCAGAGTCAGCAGCGAAAAATAAACGCCGCGGCGTCGCAGGATCAGGATGCCGGCCGCAGTCGAGAGCGTCGCCACCACGATCGTCGAGAGCAGTATCGGCAGCCATATCTGGTCATGAAACAAATTCCGCTGGATCAGGCCGGCTGCGTAAGCGCCAATCCCGAACCAGGTGCTGTGCCCGAACGACACGAGGCCCGTGTAACCAACACACAGATTGAGAGCCATGGTCGCGATTGCGAGGATGACCACCATCGACGCCGTGTTCACCGCCAGGCCAAACACGTGCATCAGGAACGGCAACGCAATGAGCGAGGCTGCGGCGATCCACAGCGGTCCGTATTTCGATTGCGACCAAGACTTGCTCATTCGAACTTCTCGATGCGTTCGCCAAGCAGGCCGCGTGGCCGGAATAGAAGCACGAGAAACATCAGGACATAGATCGAGGCCTCACCGGCGGCCGGCGCGAAATGGATGGTGATGCCGCGGACCACTCCGACCAGCAGCGCAGCGAGCACCACGCCCCAAAAGCTTCCCAGACCGCCGATCACCACGACAACAAAGGCGACGGTGATGATTTCCGCGCCCATCGCCGGATGGACAATGGTGATCGGAGCAAAAAGCGCACCGCCCAGTGCCGCCATTCCGACGCCGAGCACGACAATGATAGTCATGTAAGGCTGCAGCCTGATTCCGAGCGCGGCGACCATGTCCGGCCGCTGAATTCCGGCGCGCACGACGCGGCCGAATGATGTTTTTTGCAACAGCAGCCAGATGCTGAGGAGCACGGCTGCAACGACCGCAAGCAGCATCAAACGGTAGCGTGAAAACAGAAAGTCGCCGATGAAAACCGCGCCTTTGAGTCCTTGCGGCATAGTCTGCGACAAGGGAGCGGCGCCCCAGATGATGCGCAGCAATTGCTCCGCCATCAGGGCGAGGCCGAAAGTGACCAGCAGACTCAGGATCGGGTCAGCGGTGTAGAAGCGCCGCAAGATAAAACGCTCGAAAAGAATTCCGAGCACGCCGACGGCAACCGGCGAAACCACGATGGCGGGGCCAAAGCCGACATAGTCAGTCAACTGCACCGCGATATAAGCGCCAAACGCATAAAATGCGCCGTGCGCCAAATTCACCACGCCGCCGACGCTAAAGATCAGCGACAGGCCGAGCGCAATCAGCAGGTAGTAGCCTCCGAGTACGAGACCGTTGACCACCTGTTCCAGCAAGAACATGAACGCGATTCTCTGACCATCGGGCGCGGGCACTGGTTGTGGCGCGGCGGCATCAGACCACCCGTCGACGCGCACTAACCAGACGCGAGCGCCAAAAGGCGCCCGCGTCAAGCGTCCCGATTACAAAGTGCAGGGATTCTGCTCTTTCGTGGGGTTCAGGACTTCAAGCGGTTCGTTCGCATTGGGAACTGCGGCACCCAGCGCGAGGAAGTCCCATTTATCCTTCGCCTGCCCCTTCGGTCTGACCGTGAATGGATAGGCTTCCTGGATCAGCTGATGGTCCCACTTTCGGAAATAGGCCTTGCGCGCTTTCAAGATGTCGAACTGTGTCTCGCTCTCGAAGTAGGCAACCAGTTTTTCTGTGTCCGTCGATTTCGTCTCGTTGATGGCCTGCGCCACCATTTTGAGCGAGACGTATTCGATCCAGGCATGGTTCTCCGGCGGCTTGCCGTTGCGTTTGATAAATCCGTCAACGAACGCTTTCGACCCCGGTAAATCGAGTGTGTGGTACCAGACCGTCGGCCAGGTCCCGCTCAGATTGCCTTCACCCGCGGCCCACGCATCGGCGGTGTTCAGATTGAACCCGACGATCGGATAGGGAAGACCGAACTCGGCATACTGTTTGATCAGGTTGGTCACCTGATTGCCGGCGAGGTTGGAACAGACGATGTCGGGCTTGGCCTGCCGGATCTTCAGCAGGTAAGGACTGAAGTCGGTGACATCGGTGGCGACAAGTTCATCGCCAATCAATTCGCCGCCGTGACCTTTGAAGAAATTTCTCGCGGCGCCCGCCAGATCGTGACCGAAAAGGTAATCCGCGGTCAGTGTGTAGAACTTCTTGCCCTTCATCATGTTGTCGCGCACCAGCGCGAGGCCAACGGCGTTGACCATGACCGTACTCGGAATATCGACATGAAAGGTGTAGCGATTGCAGTTCTTGCCGCGCAGGGCATCCGAGCGGGCGCCGATCTGCATAAAGAAGCGCTTGTTGCGCGCGGCCACCTGCATGATGGTCAGAGCGACGGCCGAGTTGATTTCACCCATCAAGAAAGCCACGCCATCCTGATCGAGCATCCGCTGAGCTTTGGTCGCGCCGGTTGCCGGATTGACCGAGTCTTCCGAAATGATCTCGATCTGGCGACCCATCACACCACCCGACTTGTTGATCTCGTCCTCCGCCATTCTGATTCCCAACTGTGCGTATGCGCCGAGCGCACCGAGGAATCCCGTCAACGGCGTGAGATGGCCGATCTTGATCTTGTCCGCTTGCGCGCGAACAATTGCTGGAAAACCGAGAGCAAGCGTGCCAGTCAGCGCGGCGCCGCCCTGCAACAGACTCCGTCGTGTCTTGGTGGTCATCCTTTCCCCTCCCATGCTCTGTTTATGGCGGCGAGCACTGCCGAGTTTGTTTTGACGCTTTGCGGTCCGGCTATTGGCGCAGGCCGGACAGAAACCTAGCATCTCACAATGTCAGAACGGCTTTCAAGTCTTGAGATACGGGCGGCGCGGGCATAGTCTTCATCGCCGCAGCTAAAACAATGTGCCTGTCGGGTGACGGCGCGTTCGTCCCGCAAAGGCGGGCAGGGAGCGAGAGAATGCCGAGGATGAAGGGCGCCGAGCTCATTACCGAATATCTCGTTGCCAACGAAATTCCATATGTTTTCGGCATTTGCGGACACGGCAATGTCGGGATGCTCGATCCGCTCTATCAGGCGCGCGACCGCATTAAGCTGATTTCGCCGCGTCACGAGCAGGTCGCCGCGCATATGGCGGACGCTTATTTCCGCGTGAAACACAGGCCGGTCGCAACCTTGACCTCGTGCGGACCGGGCTCCTGCAACATCATCATGCCGCTCGCCTGCGCGCTCACGGATTCCTCGGCAATGCTGGCGATCACCGCCAATG
The DNA here is from genome assembly GCA_035519415.1 of Pseudolabrys sp. Classification (GTDB taxonomy): domain Bacteria; phylum Pseudomonadota; class Alphaproteobacteria; order Rhizobiales; family Xanthobacteraceae; genus Pseudolabrys. Next base: position 61,865 of record DATIWJ010000036.1, on the reverse strand, counting down.
TGCCGACGTCGCAGTTCAACCGCAGTCCGTTCCAGGAAATCAACAAGCATTACCAGGCCGATTTCGTGAACATCGTGCGGCCTGTGGTCAAGCGCAGCTATCAGCCGACGCGTGTTGATATGTTGCCTTTGTCGCTACGACAGGCGACGACGACGATGCTGTCAGGCCGGCCGGGACCGGTGAATATCGACGTGCCGTTCAATGTGTTTCAGGAAGAAGACGACGTCGACTTGCCGCCGCCGGCACCACCGCTCAACGCGCAACGCAGCGGTGCCTCACCTGATGAAATTTCCGCCGCGCTCGATATGATTCTCAAAGCCGAGCGGCCGGTGATCTTCATCGGTCATGGCGTCACTTTATCCGAGGCGAGCCGCGAGCTTACTGAATTCGCCAAAAAACTCGGTATCCCCGTTATCTCTTCGCCCAACGGCATGGGCTGTTTCGACATGACTGACCCGCTGTCGCTCGGCTTTATCGGCCGCAACGGCGCTTTCCCGGCTAACGAAGCGGGGCGCCGCGCCGATCTCGTTATCGCGATCGGCGCGCGTTTCGACGACCGTTCGGCATCGTCCTGGATGCCCGGCTACTCGTGGAATTTCCCCACGACCAAGCTGATCCATGCCGATGTCGATTCAGCCGAACTCGGCCGCAATTATCCGCCTGATCTCGGCGTGCTTGCCGACGCCCGCACGTTTCTCCGGCAGTTGCTCGGCGAGCTCGAGCGGCGCGGCAACAAGCGCGGCAACACCAAAGCGTGGCTCGCCGACATCGCGAAATGGCGCGTGGAGTGGGACAAGTTCACCCGCCCGAATTTCGATCTACACGCTTCGCCGATCCGACCAGAACGTATTGTTGCTGATTGCCAGGCAGTGTTGCCGGACTACGCTATTCTGTCTTGCGACGTCGGGGTCAATCACAACTGGTACATGCAGTTCTGGAACGCGCGGAAGCCGCAGACCATGCTCAATTCCTGGGGCTTCTCCGGTATGGGTTTCGGGACAGCCGGTGCGCTCGGCGCCAAGCTGGCGGCGCCCGACCGTCCGGTGGTGGCGATTGCCGGCGACGGTTGCTTCACCATGGTGCCGCACGTCCTCTGTACCGCTGTCGAGTACAACATTCCGGTGGTCTGGGTAATCTGGAATAATTTCGGCTGGGTTTCCATCCGCGACATCCAGCTCGGAATGTTTGGCGGCCGCGAACACGGCACCATGTTTCATCAGGGCGATAACAAGAAACCCTACAATCCGGATTTCGCCGCCTGGGCCAAAGCGACAGGCGTCGATGCGATGACGGTTACCAAGTCGCAAGATTTCAAGGGCGCGCTCGAACACGCTGTGAAGACCAACAAGCCCTTCGTGCTCGACGTGCATGTTGACGCCGAGGTGCGACCTCCGTCGACCGGTGCCTGGGAATTGCCGCCGACGCCTTACAAGGAACCTGTGTTTGGCCAACGCTGGCTTCCCGATGCCGCTCCGGTGAAGTGAGGAAAATGATGTCGAAAGACGAACGGCGGGCTTCCATCAAGAACGTGGCGGAAACGCCGTGGCGGCAGTTTCCCAATCACTTTGGTGGTGCGCTATCAAAGCCGCTGGTGATGCCGGAAACGATGAGGTCGAAGCATCTCGATTACCGCATCTCAATGTACCAGCCGATGGCCTACGTGGAGAAGCATAGCCACAAAGTGCAGGAGCAGATCTATCACGTGCTCGAAGGCGAGGGTTTGATGGAAATTGGCGACAAGACCCATGTCGTACGCAAGCACGACGTGATCTATCTGCCGCCCGGCGTCGAGCATTCGATCAACAACACAGGCCTGGTCGATCTTGTCTTTATCGTTGCCACTTCGCCGGTGACCGACGATCCGAGTTAATGGTGACGAACAAGGACGTTACGCACGTTGGAACCGCTGGAGCATTGTTTTGAGAAGCCAAGTCAAATCGAAAACCAGCCCCGCACGAGGGCGCTCCGCCGGTGGCCACGCGGCGATCGCGCGCACCGTTGAAAGAGCCTTGCCTGATATCGACGATGATGTTGAGGACCGCGCGCGCGGTGGACTGCAATCGATTGGCCGCGCCTTCGCGATTTTGGAAGAGGTGGCGCGCAATCGTGACGGGATCGGACTGGCCGATCTCAGCAAACGGGTTGGTTTGCACAACAGCACCACCTTTCATCTTGTGAAGACGATGGTCTCGCTGGGCTATATCCGGCAGCTCAAGGAAAGCAAACGCTACCGCATTGGCCGTCCGCTTTTCGCGCTCGCCGCCAGTGCGCTCGACGAGATGGAAATGGTCAGCATGGCGACACCCGTGCTCGACGATTTGTCACGCGAAACCGGTGAAAGCAGCCACTTTGCCGCGCGTATGAGCGACGCCGTTGTTGTTATGGCGCGCACGCCGGGACCAGGCGCGTTTCAGCTGACCGATCGCGTCGGTGTTGTGCGGCCGGCGTACTGCACGGCATTGGGTAAGGTCATACTTGCTTCCCTGCGGCCGGACCAACTCGACCGGTATCTCGACCGTGTCGAATTAAAATCGCTGACCTCGAAGACGATTACCAGTCCGCAACGGTTGCGGCGGGAGCTTCAGGAGATCCGCCGTGCCGGTATCGCTTTCGACGACGGGGAATTCGACAATGAAGTGCGCTGCGCGGCCATGCCCGTGCACGATTTCAGCGGTCAGGTTATCGGCGCAATTGGAATTTCCGGACCGGTCTGGCGACTGTCGATCCAGGCGCTGCAGAACAAGTCGCGCGATCTTGGTGCGGCGGCAAAACGTTTGTCGGAGGCTTTCGGCGCTTCCCAGCCCTCCACCAGGTAGATCCATGACGCATGTGATTATAGCGCGATGGCGGCCACGCGATGGTGAAGTCGAAGCGATCGAGGCGATCTTGCGTGAGCTCACTCTAAAAGTGCGCCAGGAACCCGGCAACCTCGAGTTTGTCGTCAATAGGTCGCATGACGATCCAAATGAATTTCTGTTGTACGAGCAATATGTGAACGAGCAGGCGTACCTCGATCACCAGAAGACGCCGCATTTCAGGACGTTGGTGCTGGAGCGTGCGGTGCCACTTCTCGAACGACGAGAGCGGCACGCTTATTCGGTTTTTGCATAGGCGCTCGTACTGAAGGGGAGATGATGGTGCTCGCAGGCAAGAAGGTCGTCGTCGTCGGAGGTTCATCCGGCATTGGTCTGGCAACCGCCGAGCTGGTCAAGAAGGAAGGCGCCGATGTCGTGATTGCCTCGCGCAATGCGGAGCGCCTGAAGGCAGCTTCGGAAAAGATACGGGTTACCGCGATCGCCACGGACGTCACGAGCGATGAAAGCGTTGCAAGCCTTTTCCGCAACTGCGGCCGGGTCGATCATGTGGTTGTGACGGCGGCGCAGCTGCGCACCGGTCCCTTTAAAACTGTTTCCATGGACGACGTGCGCGCGACCATGGAAAGCAAGTTCTGGGGTGCCTGGCGCGTCGCGCGTGCGGCCGAAATCCGCGCGGGTGGGACGCTGACGCTGGTGACGGGCTACTTGAGCATTCGTCCGCGTCCTGGTGCTGCCATTGTCGGCGCGGTGAATGGTGCCCTGGAGTCGCTGACGCGCGGTCTGGCGCTTGAGCTGGCGCCCGTCAGGGTGAATGCCGTGTCGCCGGGAACCATTGACACACCCATACGCTCCAGCATGCCGGAGGCCGCGCGCCGCGATATGCTGGCAAAGACCGCGGCCGCGCTGCCGGTTGGCCGGGTTGGCACGGGCGAAGATATCGCGCGGCAAATCCTCACGTTTATGACTGTCGGCTTCGCGACCGGATCGGTCATCTATATCGATGGCGGCGCGCTGATCGTCTGACCCGAATTCGGCTATACTCGACGCGTTCAGGGAATGCTCGGTCATCTTAAAAGGAGAGGGGCAATGCCACGGCACGCGACTTACGTACCTCAGGGTGTGATCCCGGCGGTGCTATTGCCGTTCGACAATGATCTTGCCATCGACGAGGCGAGCTTCCGCAAGCATCTGCGCGATGTGGCGGCGGTGGAAGGTCTCTCCGCTGTCACCATCAACGCTCACTCAACGGAAGTCGCATCATGTACCTTCGATGAGCAAAAACGCGTTCTCGATATCGCGCAGGACGAAATCGGTGCTCGTCTTGCGCTGGTCAATGGCATCTGGGCCGACGGCAGCATCGAGGCCGCGCGCATTGCCCGCATGGCGGCGCAGGGCGGCGCCTCCGCGCTATTGGTGTTTCCGCCGGCGCCGTTCACCCTCGGCCAGTCGCCGGCGATGGCGCTTGCGCATGTCAAGCGCATTGCCGATGCGAGCGACTTGCCGCTGATCCTGTTTCAGTATCCGCTGGCAACCGGGCAGGGCTATCCGAAGGATACATTGCTGACGATGTGCGAGGAGGTGCCGTCGATCCGCGCCATCAAAGACTGGATCGGCAATGTGCCGCACCACGAATGGCACATCCGCACGCTGCAAAGCCTGCCGCGGCCGGTGAACGTCCTCACCACTCATAGTTCGTGGCTGCTCTCGTCGTTGGTGCTCGGCTGTAATGGTTTGCTGTCCGGTTCGGGCAGCGTGATCGCCGATTTGCAGGCGCGGCTGTTCCGCGCGGTGCAGAAGAACGACATGGCGGAAGCCAAACGCCTCAACGACCGAATCGAGCCGACCGCGCGCGTGTTCTACGCCGATCCTTTCGTCGACATGCACAATCGTATGAAGGAAGCGCTAGTGCTGCTCGGCAAATTGCCGCGGGCGGTGGTGCGTCCACCCCTGGTCAAGATCGAGCGCAGCGAGGTCGCGCGCATCCGACAGGCTCTGGTTGAGTCAGGACTACTGGACAAGAAGGCGAGGAATGCCGCGTAAAGGCGGTTCGACCGAACGCCGCGGTCACATGATCGCGAACTCGGTGTTCTTCCGATCGGTTACCAGCATGCTGCCCGGATAGTGCGTAATGCAGAATTCGGGCTTCACCGTCGCGATCACCGACTGTGGCGTCACCCCGCAGGCCCAGAACACCGGCAGCTCGTCATTGCGCACCTCGACAGCATCGCCGTAATCGGGCTTGCCGATATCCTTGATGCCGATCATTTCCGGCTTGCCGATGTGCACCGGCGCGCCATGCACGGACGGAAAGCGCGTGGTGATCTGCACTGCACGGATTGCATCGCGCGGCGTCAACGGCCGCATCGACACCACCATGGGCCCGTGGAACGGACCGGCTTCCCGGGTCGCTATCGAGGTGCGGTACATCGGCACGTTGCAGCCACGTGTGATGTGACGAAGCTCCATGCCTTCCGCCATCAGCGCCTCCTCGAACGAAAAAGAGCAGCCGATCACGAAACTCACCAGATCGTCTCGCCAAAAATCGCGGATGTCCTCCGGCTCGGCGACCAGCTCGCCGTTCTTCCAGACGCGGTAACGCGACAGGTCGGTGCGGATGTCGAGGTCTTCGCCCAGCGCCGGGACACGCGGGTCGCCGGGGGCGGACGTTCCGATGACCGGGCAGGGTTTGGGATTGAGCTGGCAAAAGCGCAGGAAGTCCCCGGCGAGCGCCTGCGGCAAAATAGCGAGATTGCCCTGCACAAAGCCGGGCGCCACACCAGACGTCGGTCCGCGGTGCGTTCCGGCCCGGATTGCAAGCCTTGCCGCAAGGCCGCCGCCGGCCGCGGTGTTTTCCTCTCGGCGCAGGGGGGTAACGGCCATCATCCAATCCAAAGTTGCAATCGGCCTTGTCATCGGCCTTGTAATCGGCCGGGCACAGCCTTGAGCGCGCCTGCCCAGTCCGCACGCACTCATACGACCATGTGTGTGGCGTTGCATCAATGTGAATCTAGCGGTTGAATCTTGAGACGGGATCGCGTTTGCTACTGGCAACGAAGAGCCCGCCAAGGGCCGGCAGGGGAGGAATTGGCGATGCCGCGTCGTGCCATCGGGCATGGGCGTGCCACTTTCACGACAGCGCGCGTCGCTGGCCGTACTGCCGGCGTGCGGGCAAAACTATCCACAGCAACGTTTCCTGGTTTTGAATCAGCGCCCGGTATTTACACGCGGTTGCTGGTCAGCACGATTGTGATCCTGAGGGAGGACGCGCGATGACAGAAAAATGGAAAGACGAGGAGTGGGCGCAGGATGTCTGGTACAGCGGCAAGGTCACACGCCGCCGTATCGTCGGCTGGGGCGGTGGCGCGATCGGGGCGTTGATGCTGGTGCCAGCACCTTGGCGTGCCGCATTCGGCCAAGCCAAACCTTACAAGATCGGCGCCATCAATCCGCTGTCAGGCGCTGGCGCGGCCGGCGGCAAGACCGCCTTGGTCGGCGTGCAGATGGCCGTCGATCGGATCAACAAGAATGGCGGTGTCAATGGCCGCCCGATCGAGCTAGTCATCGCGGACGATGAATCCAAGCCGGATGTCGGACGCCGCAAGACCAGCAAGCTCGTGGACGAAGACCAGATCGACGCGCATTGCGGTGGCTTCCTCTCCAATATTTGTCTTGCCTGCATGCCGGTCTGGGAAGAAGCCAAGATCGTCAACATGATCAGTGTGTGTCTCGACACCACACTGACGACCACCAAATGCAACCGTTACAGCTTCCGGGTTCACGACTATGCGCCCGCGCAAGCCGTCGCGTTCGCTCCCTATCTGGTCAAAAACCTGGGCAAGAAGTGGCACATCGCCTATGCGGATTATTCCTGGGGCCAGTCGACACGCGATGCCTACTCCCAGGAGATCAAGAAAGCAGGTGGCGAGGTCGTGGAGACGACCGGCATCCCGCTCGGCACCGCCGACATGACGCCATTCCTGTCAAAGGTCACCGGCCAATTTGACGGGCTGTTCGGAATCTTCTTCGGCAAGGACGGCGTAACCATCGGCAACCAGGCCTACGATCTCGGCCTTACCAAGAAGTATAAATGGGCCGGCGACGGTGCCATTGCGGAATCCACCAACCTTCCGGCGCTCGGCAACAAGATCGAGGGGTTCGTCGGAATTAATCGATACATCCCGGTGTTCCAGGGCCCGTTTGACACGCCATATCACCGCCATTTCTACGATGAGGCGTTAGTGCAGTTGAAGAAAATCGATCCGTCGGGCCCGTTGCCCGACCGTTACGTGCAGTCAAACTTCGAGGCGATGAACGCTTTGAAAGTCGGCATGGAGAAGTCGAAGTTCGAGGGTCGCAAGGATACGATGAAATTGATCGAGGCGCTCGAAGGCTTGCAAATGAAATTAAGCGACGATTTCTTCACCGGCGATAAACTGCTGCGCAAGGACGATCACCAAGCATTCCCGTTGCAGGTTATCTTCGACATGAAGGACGGCAAGCACCACATTGTCGAGACCATTCCCGGCGACAAGACATTCTTCCCGCCGGCCTGCAAGTTCGCCACGACCTAAGTGGCGATGCAGTCTGCGAGTGACGCTGCCGCCCCGGCCGGCAAGGCCGGGGCTGGCGCAAAGGTCCCCGTGCTACGCACCGAGGGACTGACCCGCAGATTCGGCGGTCTGACGGCTGTCAACAATGTCGATTTCCAGGTCAATCGCGAGGAAATTCGCGCGATCATCGGACCGAATGGCGCGGGCAAAAGCACGTTCTTCAACTGCCTGACCGGTGTGCTGCCGCCGACTTCCGGCCGCATCCTGTTCAATGACCAAGATATCACCGGGCTTTCGCCAGACAGGATTTCGCTGAAGGGAATCGCGCGCTCCTATCAGATCACCAATATCCTGCCGAATGCGACGACACTGGAGAATGTGCGCATTGCGGCGCAGTCGCGCCGGCACGCCTGGAGCATGTTAAGGCACTACGGCGCTTATCATGACATCATCGAAAAGGCCGAAGCGGTGCTCAAATCGGTCCAGCTCTTCGGGAAAGCTGACGAGCTTGCCGCCAATCTCTCGCACGGCGAGCAGCGCAATCTCGAAATCGGGATTGCGCTCGCCACCGAGCCGCAACTACTCTGCCTCGACGAGCCGACCGCCGGCATGAGCTCGGCGGAAACGCGCGATACGGTGCAGCTTGTCCGCAGCATCGCCAAGAACCTGACAATCCTGATCGTCGAACACGACATGGAAGTCGTCATGGGACTTGCCGACCGAATCACCGTGCTCAACTACGGCCAGGTCCTGGCCGAAGGCACACCGACGGAGATCCAAAACAATCCAAAGGTGCTGGAGGTCTACCTCAAGACATGAGTGCCGCCACAAACGCCCAGCCGCTAATAGCGGTCGAGGATCTGCACACTTATTACGGAAAGAGCCATATCCTGCATGGCGTGACGTTGCATGTCGGGGCTGGCGAAGTGGTGGGCCTTCTCGGACGTAATGGCGTCGGCAAAAGCACGACGCTGAAAACCATCATGGGCCTGGTACGCCCGACCGAGGGCAGCGTGCAGCTTGGCGGCAGCCCGATTACAGGAATGCCGCCGCACAAGCTCGCGCGTCTTGGCATCGGTTACGTCCCGGAGGACCGCCGCATCTTCCGCCTGCTCACGGTGATGGAAAACCTGCGCACCGGTCTTGACCGGCAAGGCGTAACCGACGCGAAAAAGCACGCACTGCTCGACAAGGTGTTCAACTACTTTCCGGTACTCGCCGAGCGGCGCAACCAGGCCGGCGGGACGCTTTCAGGCGGCGAGCAGCAGATGCTGGCGATCGCGCGCGCGATGATGCTGGAACCAAAAATCATATTGCTCGACGAGCCGACCGAGGGATTGATGCCGCGAATGGTCTCGCAGATCAGCAGCATTATCGATGTCCTGCACCGGGAGAACGTGGCGATTCTTCTGGTCGAACAAAACGTGCCACTAACGCTGGAAGCGAGCGAGCGTGTCTACATCATGGAAAAAGGCGTGGTGCGCCATCACGCGGCCGCCCGCGATCTCAAGGTGAATGACGCGGTTATTCATCAGTATCTCGGAGTCTAGGATGGAGCTGACCGCGATCCTCGTTGCAATTCCCTGGGATCAGATACTGATTCAAACCGTGAATGGCATTGTCACCGGCATGATCCTGGCGCTGATCGCTTCCGGGCTCACGCTGATCTTCGGCATCATGGATGTCGTCAATTTTGCGCACGGCGAATTGTTCATGCTCGGCGCCTACATCGGCGTGCTTGTGCTGGCGACGACCGGAAATTTCTGGCTCGCACTCTTGATTGCAACCCTGGTTGTCGCGCTGCTCGGCGCCGCAATACAGATAGTGACCTTGCGCCCATTGATTGGGCGCGATCCGCTCACGACGATTCTCGCGACGTTCGGCGTTTCGCTGATCTTGCAGAACTATGCGCTGTGGCAGTTCGGGCCTGTCGCGCGAAAAATCCAGGAGCCGTTCACCGGCCACTTCACTTTGTTCTATCTTGAATATCCGTGGTACCGCCTGGTGATCGCCGGGCTCTCCGCGGCTATCATCGGCGGTTTCTGGCTATTCCTCAAATACGGCAAGTACGGAATCTGGATTCGCGCCACCACGCAGGATCGCGTGATGGCGCAGGCGATGGGGATTCCCGTGCCGTGGGTGTACACGGCGGCTTTCGCGATCGGCGCGGGCATGGCGGCGGCGAGTGGTGTGTTGTTTGGACCGCTGGTCGGGGTCAACCACACCATGGGTCTCGACTGGGTGCTAAAGGCCTTCATTGTTGTCGTGGTCGGCGGCATGGGCAATCTGGGCGGTTCAATTGCGGCCGCGATCTTCATCAGCCTGCTGGAATCCTATGCCTCGATCTGGGTCAGTCCCGCTCAGGCAGTGATCGTCTCCTTCGTAGTGCTGATTCTCACTCTTCTATTTCGGCCGACCGGTCTTTTTGTTCCGACACCGAAATGAAAACGCGCTCGAACACAACGTTCTGGCTTGCTTTCGCCGTGGTGATCGCGCTGCTGATCGTCGCGCCGCTGGTGCTGCCGGAATTCTGGCGCCGCTTTCTCACCGAAGTGCTGATCTGGGGCCTGCTGGCAATGTCGTCCGATCTGCTGATCGGCTATACCGGCATGATCTCGTTCGGCCATTCGGCTTTTTTCGGCCTCGGCATGTATGGGGCAGCGGCGGCATTGCTCATGTTCTCGCCGCCGAACCTCTGGCTTGCGCTCGCTTTCGGACTCGTGGCCGCGGCAATTATCGCGTTGTTCGTCGCTTACTTTTCGACGCGCCTGCGCGATATCTATTTCGCGATCACCACATTGATCTTCAGCCAGATTTTCTACGTTATCGTCTTCACGTGGACTGAAGTCACCGGCGGCGAAAACGGTCTTAACTTCCGGCGCCCCCCACTGGCGATCCCGGGGCTGTTTTCGGTGCCGTTCAACTCCGAAACTCTGCACTGGTTTGTCCTGGCGGTGGTGACGGCATCTTATCTGATCCTGCGGCACATCACCCGTTCGCCCTTTGGCATGGTGCTGCAATCGATTCGTGAAAACGAGCCGCGTACCCGCGCCATCGGTTATCCGGTCGAGCGCTACAAAATCGTAGCGGTTATGCTCTCGGGGCTTTTTGCCGGGCTGGCCGGTGTGCTCTACGCGGTTCAGAACCGTTTCGCCGCGCCGGATTTCATCTTCTTCCTGGTATCGGGCGAGACGGTGATCTTCAACGTCATGGGCGGCATCGGCACGTTGGTCGGCCCAATCGTCGGGGCCGGCTTTTTCCAGCTCATGCGCGAACTGCTGTCGCGTCTGTTCGGCGACCAGTTCCCCTATTTAATTCCGCTCGGCGTGGTCTTCATTGTGATGATCATTTTCCTGCCGCAGGGCCTGCTTGGCTTCGCGCGGCGGTGGTTGAACCGGTAAACGTTGCGCACACTCCACTCATGCCCCGGCAAGCGGGAATCCAGAGCCACAGCATGAGACCATCAAATTCAAGAGCTGGGTCCGCGTTTTCGCGGAGGCAAGCGACGATCAAACATCAATCGCACCGCGCGACCATGCCTCCGTCCACCACAATTTCGGTTCCCGTGATGAAGCGCGCCTCGTCCGAGGCAAGGAACAAAGCCGCGTTGGCGGTGTCGCGGCCGTCGCCCATGAAGCCGATGGGAATGCGCTCGAGCCGCGATTTCAGCAATGCCTCGACGTCGCCGCCCGCGCGCTGCTTGGCAAGCCGCGCCTCAACCATGGGGGTGTGCAGCTGCCCGGGAACGACGGTGTTCACGCGGATGCCCTTGTCCGCATACTGCACGGCGACCACGCGTGACAGCTGGATGACGCCCGCCTTGGTCGCGGCATAACCGACCTGCGCCGAGCCGGTCCAGCGCAGGCCGGAGGTCGAGGCAATGTTGACGATGGCGCCGCTTTTTTGCCGTTCCATCACCGGCAGCACATACTTCAGCGTGAGGAAAACGCTCTTCAAATTGTAATCGACCTGTGCGTCCCACACGTCTTCGCTCATCTCCGCTGGCCCGCCGGCCGCAGAGCCTCCCACATTGTTCACCAGCACGTCGATGCGGCCGAAGTGATCGAGGCAGGTTTTGACCATGACCCCAACTAAAGCCGCGACAGTGACATCGCACTGGTGGGTGACAATCTCGCCGCCTGCGCGTTTCACGTGGTCGATGGTTTCCGTGACGCTGTCGAGATTACGATCGACTGCGAAAATCTTCGCACCTTCCTCGGCAAAACGCACGGCGGTGGCGCGGCCGTTGCCCCATCCTGGCCCAATGCAGCCGGCGCCGGTGACGATAGCGATACGGTCTTGCAGTCGGCCATTCATGCTGCGGCTCCGGTCAATTTGCGCGCCGGCCCGAAGCGATAGAAACGCTGTGGGTTGTCCACCAGCAGGGTCTGGCGCGCCGCTTCGCTTGGCGCGATTTCGGCGAGAAGATCAACGAGCAGGCCATCGTCGATCACCGGCGGCGCGTGGTTGGGATGCGGCCAGTCGGTGCCCCAGACCACGCGATCACCGAATTCCTCGACCAGTTTGCGTGCGAAAGGGACTGCATCGCTGTAAGGTGGGCCTTGCCGCGTGGCGCGATCGGTGCCGCTCACTTTGACCCATACGTTCCTGTCCTGCATCAGCGCGAGAAGTGCGCGAAACGCCGGCTGCTCCAGCCCGCGTGAGGCATCAATGCGGCCGATGTGATCGATCATCACCGGTACCGGCGAGCGTTTGAGCGCGGGGGCGAGTTCAGCGATACGCTCGCCCTCCATGTGGATTTGCAGATGCCAGCCAATATCGGCGAGCCGCTTGCCGAAGGCGATTGCCTCCTCAATCCCCGGACCGGCTCCGAGATGCTCCATGTAGTGAAAACGTGCGCCGCACAGGTTGGCGGCAGCGAGCCGCTTGAGTTCGGCATCGGCGATCGTCACCGGCACCAGCGCAACACCTTTGTAGGAACCGCCGGTCGCCGCGACCGCATCGATTGTTACGGAATTGTCGGGACCGTGGCAGGCGGGCTGCACAATCACGCAATGCTGGATACCGAGTCGCTCGTGCAGCTTGAACAGCAACTCCTTTGGCGCATCGGACGGCGTATAACGTCGTCCTTCCGCAAACGGAAAACGTTTGCGCGGCCCCCACACGTGAACGTGCGCGTCGCACGCGCCGGCGGGCAATTTGAGTTTCGGCTTGCTGGGCGTGGCCATCCAGTAAGGCGGATCGGCGGGCGTGCCGGCATCATGCTGCATCATGTGTCCTTGGCGCGCGTGTGTTCGAAGGCCGGCTCGTGCGCGGAAAATCGGTTCAACCAGTCGACCAGGGTCGGGTAGGCGGGGCGCCAGTCGACTTGCGTGCGCCAGTCGAGATAACCAAGCGCACACGACAGGCCGATGGAAACCACGTCGGTTTTATTCGGGTCTGGCGGCGATGCCTCGAATGCCGCCAATCCGCGCCGGATCTTGTCGCGCTGATGCGAAAGCCAGCGCGGCGAGTGCGGCAGGTCGGGACGAAAACGGGTCTCGTAGACGACCAGAATAGAGGCATCCATGATGCCGTCCGCAAGCCGCGACAGCGTGAGCGCGCGATAGCGATCGCGCCCGCGCAGCGGCAGCAAGCGGTCGGTACCGGCGACATCCTGCAGATACTCGATGATGATGCCGCTGTCGTAGATGGTGTTGCCATCGCTCAAGACGAGACACGGCATCTTGCCGAGCGGATTCTGCTGGCGGAGCGTATCGTTTTCGTCGAGCGGATCGGCAGGCACGGTTGTGATACGCCCACCCAACCCCAATGCCTCGATGGCCATGCGGACTTTGCGGCCGAATGGCGAGGTTGGAGTCGTGCGCAGCACAAAATTCCCGGCAGTCGACATTGCGGATGTCCGCCGGTTTTACTTTTCAGTATGCACGCCGGCGTCTACGATCACTTTCGCCCATTTCTTCGTTTCGCTGTCAATAAAATCGCGGAAATGCTCGGGCGTATCGCCGACCAGAATCGCGCCCTGGCTCGCCAGCTTCTCGATCACGGTGGGGTCCTTCATTGCCTCGACCGCGGCCTTGTTGAGCACGGCGACAACCTGCGGCGGCGTCTTTGCCGGTGCGACCATGCCGTACCAGTTCTCGGTTTGAAGATTGGCCATGCCGACTTCCACTGTCGTCGGCACATCGGGCGCGCTCGGCACCCGTTGCATGGCGCCGACCGCAATCGGCTTGAGCTTGCCGGCCTTGATCTGCGGCAAGAGCACCGGCAGATCGAGGAATACCATTTGCACCTGCTGGGCGAGCAGATCGTTCACGGCCGGAGCCGCACCGCGGTAGGGGACGTGGACGATATTGATGCCGGCGGTTAGCCTGAGCAGTTCGCCCGCGAGATGCGGCATGCTGCCGGGACCTGACGATGCGAAGTTAAGCTTGCCAGGCTGCGACTTCGCCAGCGTAACCAGCTCCTGCATCGTGTTGGCCGGGACGCTCGTCGCGACCACCAGCATTTCCGGGACTTTGGCAACCAACGTGACCGGTTGCAGGTCCTTGAGCGTGTCGTAAGCGACCTTTTCCATGCTTGGACTGATGGCGAGTGCGCCGGCGCTGGCTATGCCGATCGTGTAGCCATCCGGTGCCGATTTTGCGACGACGTCGGTTCCGACCACACCGCCCTGTCCCGAGCGGTTGTCGATGATGATCGGCTGCTTGAGAATCTCGGACATACGTTGACCGACGACGCGCGCAATAATGTCGTTCGGCCCGCCGGGCGGGAACGGGACAATCAGCCTGATCGTCTTGTTGGGAAAATCCTGCGCCATAGCCAACGCAGGGCACAGCAAGGCCAATCCGATCAGCAGCGGTCTCAAGGCTTTCACGGCATTCCTCCCCTTACATTTTAGTGCGGCACGTTGCAGCGCCTGCATTGTTGACACCTTACGTCATAGCCCCGCACGGACGCCAGTCGTCGGGGTAGCTGCCGATTTGGTTTAACCCTAGAATTCTGCGGAAAGAAATGGGGAGCATGCGATGGAAATCGATCTGCCAGACGTCGTGGCGGAAGTGAAGGCGGCATTCGAACGTTATGAAAAAGCACTGGTTTCAAATGACGTGCCGGCGCTCGATGAATTATTCCGCGACGACCCACGCACGGTCCGCTACGGCGCGACGGAAATTCTCTATGGCTACGCCGATATCAAGTCATTTCGCGCGGTCCGTTCGCCGGTCGCGCTTGGGCGCAAATTGTCGCGCACGGTGATCACGACGTTTGGCCGAGACTTCGCGGTTGCATCCACGCTCTACGAGCGCCCAACGGCGCCCGGAAAGATCGGCCGGCAAACCCAGACCTGGGTGAGATTTCCGGAAGGCTGGCGCGTGGTCGTAGGGCATGTCAGCCTGATGGATAAGCCGAAATGAATCGCTGTCTGTTCGTCCCCGCGAAAGCGGGGACCAGTGGCTGAATCAAAGCGCTGGATTTCCGCTGAAGCCTGTCCCCGCGCAGGGGGACGGGAATGAGCGGTGGGAGAGTTACAGTGCAGCCACCGCCTGCACCTCGACCAGCAGCGCCTCCTGCACGAGCCGGTCGACCATCAGCAGCGTGTTGGGCGGGAAGGCGCCGTTCGAGAACATCTTCGGAAATTCGCGCAGACGGTATTTCATGAATTTCGGAATATCCTGCGAGTGCACCAGGTACGTCGTAAACTGAACGATATTGCCCCAACCGGCGCCGACCGATTTCAGCGCCGCCTCGATATTGGCAAAAGTCTGCACGCACTGGGCATCAAAGTCATCTGCGCCCACGATCTTGCCGTCGCGATCGACGCCAACCTGGCCGGCAATGAAGACGAACTCCGACGCCTTCGCGCGGGTGAGATGCGAGTATTGCCCCAGTGGCTTGCCGAGCGCGTCAGGGTTGAGAATCTTGATGTCGGCCATCCTTGACTCCTTATTCCTTACGCGCCGCAGCAATACCACTGAAGCATTTGTCTTACTCGACTTGCACGCCACTCGCCTTGATCGGTGCTTCCCATTTGCTGACTTCGCTCTTGACGAAATCGGCGAGCCATTGCGGGCTACGCTCGTTTGGCGCGGCGACCGTCGCGCCAAGCTTGGCGAGACGTTCCTGCACTTCAGGCGTTGCAATGGCACCGACAGCAGCTTCATTGAGCCTCTTCACCACGGCGGCCGGCGCGCCTTTCGGCAGAAACAATGCGCTCCAGGTGTAGGCCTGCACGTCGAGCCCCTGTTCGCCGGTCGTTGCGAGGTTTGGCAGGACCGATGAGCGGTCCTTGGTCATGATGGCAATTCCCTTCACCTTGCCACCGTCGATCTGCGGTTTGGCGGTGGCGATAATGTCGCACAGGAAGTCGATGCGTCCGCCGACCAGATCCTGCATGGCAGGACCAGTCCCCTTGTAGGGAACATGAGTGATCGTTGTGCCCATCGCGCTGTTGAGCACGACACAGGCGAGATGCGTGGCCGAGCCGGCGCCCGCCGAGCCATATTGCATCTTGGCCTGATTGGCCTTGGAGTAGGCGATGAACTCCTTAAAGTCGTTCACCGGCAGATCCGGCCGGGCGATGATCGCGATCGGAGTTACCGCGAGGTAAGCCACAGGCGTGAAATCGCTCACCACATTATAGAGAGGATGCTTGTAGAGCGTCTGGTTCTGGGCATGGGTACCGACGCTGCCGAGCACCATCGTGTAACCGTCAGGTTTGGCGTCAGCGACGCGCTTTGAGCCAGTCATTCCACCGGCACCACCGACATTTTCGATCACGACCGGCTGCCCGAGCAATTCGCCCATGCGCTGCGCGACGATTCGGCCGATCGTGTCCTGCGGTCCGCCGGCGGCGAACGGGATCACCATTGTCACCGGACGCGTCGGAAAATCCTGGGCCATGGCCGGTCCGGCCAAAGCAAGCGCGGCAAAGGCCGCGGCCAACAGATTTCTTTTCATTGTCGTGCTCTCCACCAAAGAAACTAACCCTCGCGCAGCGCGGGCCTGCCGGTCAAGTCGGGGCGGATCGTGTCCCGGGCGCAGCGCAGCGCGTTAGCGGTGCGCTGCAGACCCGGGATCTTCAAAAAATCAAACACTGGTAAGGTCCCGGATCAGCGGC
The DNA here is from genome assembly GCA_035519415.1 of Pseudolabrys sp. Classification (GTDB taxonomy): domain Bacteria; phylum Pseudomonadota; class Alphaproteobacteria; order Rhizobiales; family Xanthobacteraceae; genus Pseudolabrys. The sequence goes on along the minus strand of DATIWJ010000036.1, from coordinate 45,420 downwards.
GCAGCACCATAGCGCGTCGAAGGCACGAGTGTACGCGCTTATGTTGCTGCGCCGCGTCCGGGACACACGGAACTTAACCCGCTTCGACGACGTCCTCGGGGAACTGATGCAGCCGGTCGCCCGGCCCATTGCCGCCGATCAGATAATTGTCGCACAGCCAGTTAAGATAGCCGACGTGGAGATACGTCGGATGGACGACGATATTCATGTCCTTTTCGATAGTCATAGGCTCGTCGTTACGGATCAGTGGACGCTCCACCAGATCGTAGCCCTGGCCATGGCAATAAAGCCGCGCTTCCGCGGGCCGCCCATTTTTTTGCATGAAATCGTTGAAGGCGTTCCAGATGTCTTTGCAGGGCGTGCCGGGTTTGAGGAGATCGAGCGTGAGCTTGCGCGAGGCCTTGCAGAATTCAAGCTCGTCCTTCATCGCCTGCGGCACCTTGACGCCGACCACGCAGGAACGCCCGAGCTCGGTGTACATGCCGCCCGGACCGTTATCCTCCACCAGCAATGCGATCTGATCGCCTTTCTGGATGACGCGGTTTTGCAAGTGGCGGTTGGCGAATTTTGATGGCTTGCCGAGCGGCATCGAGGCGCAGAGATAGATGCCGTTCTCGCTGCCGTGGCACTGGCTGTACTGCTGCGCGACTGCGGCGACCTCGGTGTCGCGCATGCCGGGTTTTGCCGCTGCGAATGCGGCGCGCATGGCACCGTCCTGCATCAGTGCGGCGCGTCTCACCAACTCCATTTCTTCCGCGCTCTTGATGACCTTGATCTTGTCGACCATTTCGGAGGCATCAACAAAGCGCGCCTGCGGAAACGCGCGCTTGATGTAATCGAGCAGCGCATAGGACATCTGATACGTGCCGACATAGCCGATGGTCGCTTGAGCGAAAGGCTTGAGTGCGGTTGCAGCGAGTTCGGGGTCGTAATCTTTTGTATAGTGAGCGGACGCATAACTCGGCGTAGTGAGAAGGCGCTTGACGCCGCGCCAGTTCTGGTCGCCTTGCGCGGTTGCTTCACTGCCGCCAAACGGCCCCTGGCACACGACCGTCATTTCATCGTCGCGCGGGAACACCACCGTGTTGGGATAGCCGTTGGTCGCCGGCATATCAGTGAAGTAGCGGACATAGCCGCCCATGTGATCATTGTTGTTCTGCATCAGCAGAACATCGATTTTGTCTTTTGCCATGGCGGCGCGCACAGCGCGCCAGCGGCGCTCCAGTTCGGCGTTGGAGATCGGTGTGTTCAGGCGTTCGGACAAAGCCATGGGTCAGTCACTCCAGGACGCGGGCTTGCGTACAATATTGATCATAGACCTGGCATCGCCGGCCAGAAATTTCGCCATGTTGCCGGCGATGGTCGGCATGGCGCGGTCTTCATAACCCTGCGAGTAACCGCCGAGATGCGAGAAGATCGTCACATTCTTGGTTTTCCATAGCGGGCTGGTAGCTGGCAACGGCTCCTGCGCAAAAACATCGAGCGCTGCGCCGGCAATTCGGTCGCTTTCCAGCGCTGTGACCAGCGCCGGCTCATCGACAACACCGCCGCGCGCGACGTTGACGAGATAGGCCGTGGGCTTCATGGCGGCGAAGACTTTTGCGCCGACGATGCCGCGCGTCTCTGCGTTAAGCGGGGTGAGTGCGACAAGGAAATCGAGTTCGGGCGCGATCTTCACCAGGTCGTCGCGATGAACCATCCGGTCGAAGCCTTTGGTTGCACGCGGGCTGCTGCTGATGCCGACCGTGGTCATATGAAATGTCTTGCAGATCGGCGCCAGATATTCCGCGATCAGGCCGACACCGAGAACGCCGACGGTTCTGCCGGCGAGCAGCGCCGCCGGCCAGCGTTCCCACTGGCCTTTGTCCTGCGCGCGGCTGGCGCGGGGCAGGTCGCGGGCGAGCGACAGCATATAGGCAATGGTCGCTTCCGAGACCGGCGCGCCATGGATGCCGCGGACATTGGTCACCACCACCTCTTTACCGAGCGATGGCAGGTCGATGATGTTGTCGACGCCGGTTCCGAGCGCCTGGATCCATTTCAGCTTCGGCGCATCGCGCACCACGTGGTCTGCCATCGGGGGCGAGAAACACAGCAGGATGTCTATGTTCGCTATGTAGGGGCCGACATCGTTGTGATGGCCGACCACATTGATCGTCAATTGCGGAAATTGCTCGAGCAGCATCGCCTTGTAACGGGCGCGCATGGCTTCCTGGACTTCGGTGAGGATGAGGACATTCGGCATGGCGGGCGCAGGTATAACGCGTGACTCCGAAAATTTGGAACCTGTTTTTCAGGGGAAATTCCGTCGCAGCATTTTTACATGCGGGGGTGACCCGCATCGCGGGTCTGCGCTAAGCTTGCCGCCGGATAGTGGGGACGTCCGATGCCGATCGACCTTGCTCAAGTGGACTGGCTGTATGTCATCGTTTTGGCGGTGTTGGTCTATCTGGCGGCCGTCGTCGGCAACCTGTTGTCGTTCGGCAATCGCTGGACGGCAGCCACGCTGTCAACGTTGGTCTTTGTGGTGCTCTTTGTGCTCTGGACCTACTATCCGCACCGCGTGCCGTTGCCACGGACGGTGACGCTGCCGAATGCGCCGGCTACTACAGCTGCGCCGCCACCGGCTGCGCCCCCCGCTCCCGCAACACCGGCAAAACCGCGCAATCCGGTCACGGATATCACGCCCCCGCGCAACCCGGTCACGGATGTGACCCCGCCGGCGGCCCCGGCTGCTCCACCCGCAGCTCCGGCTGCTCCGCCCCCAAGCCCGGCGCGCTAGGCTTGCGTGCAACCGCCGGAATGATGTTTTCTCGTGATGTTGGACGCATAGCCGGAGAGAAGGCAGAAGACGCGCATGAAGAAAGTGTATCCCGACGCAAAAACCGCGCTGGCCGGTGTGCTCAAGGACGGCATGCTGATCTGTGCCGGCGGCTTTGGCCTCTGCGGTATTCCTGAAGAGCTTATCAAGGCGGTTCGTGAGTCCGGTGTAAAAAATCTGACCATTGTGTCGAACAACGCGGGGGTGGACGGCGCCGGCCTCGGCCTGCTGCTGGAGACACAGCAGGTCAAGAAAATGATCTCGTCTTATGTCGGCGAGAACAAATTGTTCGCCCAGCAATACCTCGCCGGCGAACTGGAGATCGAATTCAATCCGCAAGGCACGCTCGCGGAGCGCATCCGCGCGGGCGGCGCCGGCATCCCGGCTTTCTTCACGCGCACCGGCGCCGGAACCGACATTGCCAAAGGCAAGGAAGAACGTGAGTTCGATGGCGGCCGCTACATCATGGAGCGCGGCATCGTCGCGGACTTATCGATCGTGCATGCGTGGATGGGCGATACCGAAGGAAATCTCGTCTACCGCAAGACCGCGCGCAACTTCAATCCGATGATGGCAACCGCGGGCAAGATCACGGTGGCCGAGGTCGAGCATCTGGTGCAGCCGGGCGATCTCAATCCCGACCACATCATTACGCCGGGCGTTTACGTCCAGCGCATCGTGCACGTGCCGAATGCAGTGAAACATATTGAGCAGCGCACCGTGCGCAAGCGCGTGCCTGCCGCAGGAACCGGGGGAGAAATCTGATGGCCTGGACCCGTGACCAGATGGCCGAACGCGCGGCCAAGGAATTGCGCGATGGCTTTTACGTCAATCTCGGCATCGGCATTCCCACGTTGGTGTCGAACTACATTCCCGACGGCATGACCGTGCAGCTGCAAAGCGAGAACGGCATGCTCGGCTTCGGGCCTTTCCCCTACGAAGGCGAGGAAGATCCGGATCTGATCAATGCCGGCAAGCAGACGGTGACGGAGTTGCCGACCACGAGCTTCTTTTCGTCGGCGGATTCCTTCGCCATGATCCGCGGCGGCCATATTGATCTTGCGCTGCTTGGCGCGATGCAGGTGGCGGAAAACGGCGATCTCGCCAACTGGATGATCCCGGGCAAGATGGTGAAGGGGATGGGCGGTGCCATGGACCTTGTCGCCGGGGTGAAGAAAGTCGTGGTCATTATGGAGCACACGGCCAAGGACGAGCCCAAGCTTCTGCACAAGTGCAATCTGCCGCTCACCGGCGCCGGCGTCGTTGACATGGTGATCACCGATCTCGGCGTCTTCGATATCGACCGCAAGAAGGGCGGCATGACTCTGATCGAGCTTGCGCCGGGCGTGACTGTCGACGAGATCACCAAAAAGACCGAAGCGAGTTTCAAGATCGGTCCGAAGCTCAAGCACTGACGCCATTACGCCGTCCGTTTGATTCCGTAGCCCAGCCGGGACCCACTCATGCTGTCCGACGCCGAGCGAAAAAAGGCCGCCGATATCCTGATGGCGGCGCAGAAGGAGCGCAAACAGGCGACGCAACTGCACGTCACCTTTCCAAACATCACTATCGAGGACTCGTATGCGATCTCAACCGAGGTGGCGCAGCGCAAGATCAAGGCCGGCGCCCGCCTGATCGGGCACAAAGTCGGCCTGACCTCGAAGGCCATGCAGCGCTCGTCGATGATCGACGAGCCGGACTACGGTTATATCCTCGATGACCAGTTGATTGCCGACGGCGCTAAAGTGAAGCACGCCGATTATTGCAAGCCGCGGGTCGAGGTCGAGCTCGCCTTTATCATGGGCAAGAAATTGCAGGGGCCGGGCGTCGGTCTCGCCGAGGTCCTGCGTGCGACCGAATACGTCATCCCGGCAATCGAGATCGTGGACGCGCGCATCCAGGATCAGCGCAAGATCGTCGATACTGTTGCTGACAATGGCGCGGCCGCGGGCATTGCCATGGGCGGCCGGCCGGTCGGACCGATGGATGTCGATCTGCGCTGGGTCGGCGGCGTCATGTACCGCAACGCCGAAATCGAGGAGACAGGGCTCGCCGCCGGCGTGCTCGGTCATCCGGCGCTGGGCGTCGCCTGGCTCGCCAACAAGATCGGCCCACACGGGCATGCGCTCGAGCCAGGGCATATCGTGCTTGCCGGCTCGTTCACGCGCGTCGTCTTTGCGCAAAAGGGCGACACGCTTCACGCCGATTTCGGGCCGCTCGGGGGCATCGCCATCCAATTTGTGTAGCGCATGATCCCGAAAAGCGGGAACCGGTTTTCGGAAGAGTTTATGCGCCACTAGAAAAGAGTAAGGTCATGGTCGAATTCCAGCGCAATGCCTTCAAGCAGGCCCTGGCGCATGGCAAGCTCCAGATCGGTTTGTGGTCGAGCCTTTGCAGCAATATCGCGGCCGAAGTCATTTCCGACAGCGGCTTTGACTGGATCCTGCTCGACACCGAGCATTCGCCGAACGAGATCCCGGATCTGGTCACGCAATTGCAGGCGGTGCAACGCGGCACCGCGACGCCGATCATCCGGCCGGCGTGGAACGATGCGGTGCTCGCCAAGCGGGCGCTCGATATTGGCGTGCAGACTTTGCTGTTCCCCTATGTGCAGAATGTCGAGGAAGCAAAACGCGCGGTTGCCTCGACCCGCTATCCGCCGCAGGGCATTCGCGGTGTTTCGGTCGCCGCGCGCGCCAGCCGCTACGGTCGCGTGCCGGGCTATTTGACCAAGGCGAACGACGAGATTTGCGTATTGGTGCAGGTCGAGACCCGCACGGCGCTCGATCAGCTTGAGGCGATCGCCAGGGTCGAGGGTATCGACGGGGTGTTTATCGGCCCGTCCGATCTGGCGGCCTCGCTCGGCCATCTCGGCAATCCGCAACACGCCGACGTGCAGAAGGCCATGCAAGATGCGGTCAAGCGCCTCAAGGCGCTTGGCAAGCCGGCGGGCATCCTCACCGGCAACGAGGAAGAGGCGCGCCGCTATATCGACTGGGGCTATCTCTTCGTTGCGGTGGGCGCCGATGTGGGGCTGCTCGCCCGCAATGCCGATGCATTGGCAAAGAAATTCAAGGGTGGCTGAGCGCGGGCCAGTCCGGACACCTTCAATACAATCAGCCACTTAGCCGCAGGGCCGAACCTTTAGTAGGCCTTGGCCGTTTGCCACAAACCTGCCAAAACTAAAGCGACGAGGGGTCGTCGCGAATGAGTGAAGAGTTGATCCTCGCAACCGAGGATCTCACCAAAGAGTTTGCCGGCTTTATCGCCGTGAACGGCGTAAGCCTGCGCGTGAAGCGCGGGACGATCCACGCCTTGATCGGACCCAACGGTGCCGGCAAGACGACCTGCTTCAACCTGCTCACGAAATTTTTAAGCCCGACGCGCGGCCGCATCCTGTTCAAGGGCCATGACATCACCGCGATGCAGCCGGCGGACGTTGCGCGGCTCGGCCTGGTGCGCTCGTTCCAGATTTCCGCGGTGTTCCCGCACATGACGGTTCTGGAAAATGTGCGCATCGCGTTGCAGCGCCGGCGCGGCGGCTCATTCGATTTCTGGCGGCCGACCTCGGTGCTCAACGGTCTCAACGAGCGGGCGATGGAGCTGATCGCCGACGTCGGGCTCTCCTCCGTCGCCGACTGGACCGCGGTCGAGCTTCCCTATGGCCGCAAGCGCGCGCTGGAGATCGCCACGACGCTGGCGCTCGATCCGGAGATGCTGCTGCTCGACGAGCCGACCGCGGGCATGGGCCACGAGGACATCGATCGCGTCGCGCAACTGATCAAGCGGGTGTCGGCCGATCGCACCGTACTGATGGTCGAGCACAATCTTTCGGTCGTGGCCGATCTGTCCGACCACATCACCGTGCTTACGCGCGGGCGCGTGCTGGCGGAAGGCGACTACGACACCGTGTCGGCGAATTCGGAAGTGCGCGAGGCTTACATGGGAGTGGGGCATGCTTGACGCACGCACACCGCTCCTTGCGGTCAAGGACCTGCAGGCCTGGTACGGTGAATCGCACATCCTGCATGGCGTCACGTTCGACGTGCGCGAGGGCGAGGTTGTCACGTTGCTCGGGCGCAACGGCGCCGGCAAGACCACCACGCTCAAGTCGATCATGGGCATCGTCGGCCACCGCACCGGTTCGGTGCTGTTTCAGGGCGAGGAACTCATAGGCCGCAGCTCTGACAAGATCGCACGCGCGGGCATCGCCCTCTGTCCCGAGGAGCGGGGCGTGTTTTCCAGTCTCAATGTTGAGGAAAATCTGCTGCTGCCGCCCGTCGTCAAGCCGGGCGGGCTCGCGCTTGATCGCATTTTCGACCTGTTCCCCAATCTCAAGGAACGGCTCGGTTCCAGCCAGGGAACCAAGCTCTCCGGCGGCGAACAGCAGATGCTGGCGATCGGCCGTATTTTGCGCACCGGCGCGCGCCTGTTGCTGCTCGACGAGCCGACGGAGGGGCTTGCCCCGGTGATCATCCAGCAGATCGGCAAGACCATCCGCGCGCTCAAGGAACAGGGCTTCACCATCCTGCTGGTCGAACAGAATTTCCGTTTCGCCTCAACCGTTGCGGATCGCTATTACGTCATGGAGCATGGACGTATCATCGACCAGTTCGCCAATTCGGAACTCGACGCCAATGTCGAGAAGCTTCACGACTACCTCGGTGTCTGACACAACAAACGTTTGGGCAGGAAAGCAGGGAGGTTACGTCATGAAAAGAATGATCGGTTTGGCGGCTCTCGCCGTCGTGTTGGCCTGCGGGACTGCCAGCGCCCAGCAGTTAAACGTGAAGATCGGGGTGCTCACAGATATGTCGAGCCTTTATGCCGATGCTACTGGTATTGGCTCGGTTATTGCGGCCAGGCTCGCCGCCGCCGACTTCATGAAAGATCATCCTAATGTGAAAGTTGAAGTGGTCAGCGGAGACCACCAGAACAAACCGGATATTGGCACCCAACTCGCCAACCAGTGGTACGACGTCGAGAAAGTGGACATGATCGTCGACGTGCCCAATTCGGGGGTGGCACTCGCCATCAGCCAGGTCACCCGCGACAAGAACAAGGTCTTCGTCGGATCCGGTCCGGCCTCATCCGACCTTACCGGGCCGAAATGCAGCCCCAATACCGTGCACTGGACCTACGACACCTGGATGCTGGCGAACGGCACCGGCAAGGCGGTGGTCAAGACCGGCGGTGACACCTGGTTCTTCCTCACCTCGGATTACGCCTTCGGCCATGCGCTGGAGCGCGACACCATGGCGGTGGTCGAGAAGAACGGCGGCAAGGTGCTGGGCAAGGTTCGCCACCCGCTCAACACCAACGACTTCTCGTCGTTCCTGTTGCAGGCGCAGGCCTCGAAGGCGAAAGTCATCGGTCTCGCCAATGCCGGCGGCGACACCATCAACTCGATCAAGCAGGGCGCCGAGTTCGGCATCGTCAAAGGCGGGCAGAAATTCGCCGGCCTTCTCGTGTTCGCCACCGATGTCGCCGCCCTCGGCCTGCCGACCGCGCAGGGCCTGGTCCTCACCGAAACCTTTTATTGGGACTTAAACGATGCGACCCGCGCCTGGACCAAGCGCTGGCACGCCGAACGCAATGCGGCGGGCAAGTTTCCGGCGATGAATCAGGCCGGCGTCTATGCCGGCACGCTGCACTACCTCAAGGCGGTCACCGCGCTGAAGAGTGCTGCCGACGGCAAGGCCGTCGTCGCCAAAATGAAGGAGATGCCGACCGATGATCCGCTGTTCGGCAAAGGCACCATCCGGGCCGACGGCCGTAAGCTGCATCCGGCCTATCTCTTCGAGGTCAAGACGCCGCAGGAATCAAAATATGCTGGCGATTTCTACAAGCTGCGTGCCACCATCCCGGCCAACGAAGCCTTCCGTCCGCTCAACGAAGGCAATTGTCCGCTGGTGAGCGGCTGAATTTTTACTCATCGCAAAACAACAAGGAGGATGCACTGATGAAAAAAACTTTGGGACTGGCGGCACTCGCTGCCATTCTCGCCTGCGGCGGGGCCAACGCCCAGCAGGTGAACGTCAAGATCGGCGTGCTTACCGACATGTCGAGCCTTTATGCCGATATCGGCGGGCCCGGCTCGGTTGCCGCCGCCAAAATGGCGATTGCCGACTTCACCAAGGATCATCCCAATGTGAAGGTCGAGTTGATCAACGGCGATCACCAGAACAAGCCCGACATCGGCTCGCAAATCGCCAACCAATGGTTTGATGTGGACAAGGTCGATCTGATCATCGATACGCCAAATTCCGGCGTCGCGCTTGCAGTCAGCCAGGTTGCCAGCCAGAAGAACAAGATTTTCATCGTGTCGGGTGCCGCAGCCTCCGATCTCACCGGTCCGAAGTGCAACGCCAACACGATCCACTGGACCTACGACACCTGGATGCTGGCGAATGGTACCGGCACCGCGATCGTGAAGACGGGCGGTGATACCTGGTTCTTCCTGACGTCGGATTACGCATTCGGTCACGCTCTTGAGCGCGACACGATGGCCGCGGTTGAAAAGGCCGGCGGCAAGGTGGTGGGCAAGGTCCGGCACCCGCTCAACACCAACGACTTCTCATCGTTCCTTTTGCAAGCGCAGTCGTCCAAGGCGAAGGTCATTGGCCTCGCTAACGCCGGCGGCGACACTATCAACTCGATCAAGCAGGCAGCCGAGTTTGGCATCGTCAAAGGCGGGCAGAGCCTTGCTGGTCTGCTGGTCTTCGCCAGCGACGTCGCCGCACTCGGGCTTCCGACAGCTCAGGGGCTGGTACTGACTGAAACCTGGTACTGGGACATGAACGACGTCAACCGCGCTTGGACCAAGCGCTGGCAGCAGGAGCGGCAGGGCAAGTTTCCAACGATGATCCATGCCGGCGTCTATGCCGGCATTACCCACTATCTGAAGGCTGCGGTCGCGCTCAAAGGAAATGTGAGCGATGGCAAGGCAGTGGTCGCGCAGATGAAGTCCATGCCGACCGATGACCCGCTGTTCGGCAAGGGCACGATCCGCGCCGATGGCCGCAAGGTGCATCCTGCCTATCTCTTCGAAGTGAAGAAGCCGGAGGAGTCGAAATATCCCGGCGACTTCTACAAGGTCCGCGCCACCATTCCGGCGGATGAAGCGTTCCGACCGCTAAAGGAAGGTAACTGTCCGCTGGTGACTGGCTGATGATGATTATGGTCCCGGACGCGGTGCGGCATGTAGTGACGCACCGCTGATCCGGGAACCGCGGGTTGATGGCAAAGGTCCCGGTGTGGCGCATGACTTCGTGCTCGCCGTCCCGGGACACGAACGCAACAGATTGGTCATGTTCGAAATCTTCGGCATCCCCTCGCAGGCGCTGTTCGGGCAGCTGTTGATCGGCCTGATCAACGGTTCGTTCTACGCGCTGCTCAGCCTGGGGCTCGCCGTCATTTTCGGAATGCTCAACATCATCAATTTCAGCCACGGCGCCCAGTACATGATGGGCGCTTTTGCCGCCTATCTCATCCTGCAACATTCCGGTCTTGGCTACTGGCCGGCGTTGATCATTGCACCGATTCTGGTCGGCATTACCGGCATCATCATCGAACGGCTATTCCTGCAATGGCTGTACAAGCTCGACCATCTTTATGGGCTGCTGCTCACCTTCGGGCTGGCGCTCATCTTTGAAGGCGTTGCGCGCAATTATTTCGGCTCCGCGGGCCTTCCCTATACCGTTCCGGAATCGCTCCAGGGCGGCCGCAATCTCGGCTTCATGTTCCTGCCCAACTACCGGGCGTGGGTGATCGTCGCCTCGCTCGGGGTATGCTTCGGCACCTGGTTCGTCATCGAGCGCACGCGGCTTGGCGCCTATCTGCGCGCCGCCACCGAAAACCCGACGCTGGTGCGCGCATTCGGCATCAATGTGCCGCGCATGATCACGCTCACCTACGGCTTTGGCGTGGCGCTTGCCGCCTTTGCCGGCGTTATGGCGGCGCCGATCTATAACGTATCGCCGCAGATGGGCTCCGAGCTAATCATCGTCGTCTTTGCCGTGGTTGTGATCGGCGGCATGGGCTCGATCCTGGGCGCGATCATCACCGGCTTCGGCCTGGGCGTGATCGAGGGCCTCACCAAGGTGTTTTTCCCGGAAGCCTCCAACACGGTGATCTTTGTCATTATGGCCATCGTCTTGCTGGTGCGGCCGGCTGGCTTGTTCGGGCGGAGAGGGTGATGGAACGCGTCGTCGATCCACTCGCCACGAAACCTTCCGCGTTGCGCACGCAGAGCGAGACCATCGCTTTTGTCATCATGGTCGCAGCACTGGTCATCGCGCCGTTTCTCACCTATCCGTTGTTCCTGATGCAGGCAATGTGCTTTGCGCTGTTTGCCTGCGCCTTCAATCTCCTGGTCGGCTATGTCGGCCTGCTGTCCTTCGGCCATGCGTTGTATTTCGGTTGGGCGAGTTATCTGTCCGCGCACGCCGCCAAGGTCTGGGGCCTCACGCCCGAACTTGCGATCCTGACCGGCACTGCGACGGCTGCCATTTGCGGTCTCGTTGCCGGTTCGCTGGCGATCCGGCGCCAGGGCATTTACTTCAGCATGATCACGCTGGCGCTTGCGCAGATGATGTATTTCTTTGCGCTGCAGGCTAAGTTCACCGGCGGTGAGGATGGAATCCAGGCGGTGCCGCGCGGCCACCTGTTCGGCCTGATCGATCTGCGGAACGAGATGGCAATGTACGCCGTCGTTCTGGTTATTTTCCTCGCCGGCTTCACGTTCATCTACCGGATTATCCATTCGCCCTTCGGCGAAGTGCTCAAGGCCATCCGTGAGAACGAGGCGCGGGCAACCTCGCTTGGCTACAAGACCGATCGCTACAAGCTGGTCGCCTTTGTGCTGTCGGCAACGTTGGCCGGTGTTGCGGGCGCCACCAAGGCGATCGTTCTGCAACTGGCTTCGCTCACCGACGTGAATTGGCCGATGTCGGGCGAGGTCGTGTTGATGACGCTGGTCGGCGGTCTCGGCACCATCTTCGGCCCCATGGTCGGCGCCTTTGTGATCCTTGTGATGCAGTTCAAGCTCGCGCCGATCGGCGAATGGGTGCTGGTCATTCAGGGCGCGATCTTCGTCGCCTGCGTGCTCTTGTTCCGCCGCGGCATCATCGGCGAGCTCGCCAACCTGCTGCGTATCCGCCTCTAGAGTGTAATTCATCGGGATTGACGCAATCCCGGCTTCCGCTCATTCCCGCGAAAGCGGGAATCCAGTTTCTACTCTGGGTCCCCGCTTTCGTGGGGACGAACGGATAATAATTCAGGTGGATCAAACGCTAGACGCGTCAGTCTCTTTGAAACCTTCGCGAATCGGAGTACATGGCGCTATTCATGAGTATGCCGTTGTTTTTGTGCGTTTTCCGGCAGTCGCCGATGCATCTTGCGTCGCTCGAGTGCCGGTTTGGCGCGTGCCGGGGGGCACTCAATGGCAGCCGTGCAAGGCGAGGTCCGCTTCGATAAGATCGCCGAAAAATGGCTTGCGCTGGCGCGCCGGCGGCTAGCCCATATTTCCGAACTCGAGCGTAACGGCCGATGGACCCGCTATTACACAGAAGAGCAATTCGCATCGAGGCTGCACGACGCCGAACACGCGACGATTCTCTGGGCGACGCTCGCCAGCCAGCGGGTCACGCTCGGCAAGGCTTGATGCGCGCTTGGGCGAGCGCCGCTGTGCTGGCCGCGATCATGGCGCTTGGACATACGGCGGCGGCTCAAAATCTCAAGCGTGGCGAAGAATTGCTTGTGCAGAATTGTGCACCGTGCCATGCGGTCGGCCGCAATGGTGACAGCCCGCACAAATTTGCGCCGCCTTTTCGCACCCTCGGACAACGCTACCCGGTCGAATCCTTGGAAGAGGCGCTCGGAGAGGGCATCATGTCCGGTCACCCGGACATGCCGGAGTTCAAATTTGATGCCAACGATGTCGGTGCCATCATTGCCTATCTGAAATCCATCCAGCAGCGCTAATAAGCGCTCATCAACCAGAGTTAAATCACCTTATGTCCAGTACCTTGTTCACGCCCTTTCGCCTGGCGGGCCTTGAGCTTGCCAACCGCATCGTGGTCTCGCCGATGTGCCAGTACTCGGCTGACGATGGCTGCGCCAACGACTGGCACCTCATGCATCTCGGGATGCTCGCCCATTCGGGCGCCGCCCTCGTGATCGTGGAAGCGACGCACGTGGAAAGGCACGGGCGCATCACCCATGGCTGCATGGGCTTGTATTCGGACGACAATGAATCCGCTCTGGCGCGGGTGGTCGCGCAGGCGCGGCGCATGGGCAGCGCCAGGTTCGGCATCCAGATCGCGCATTCCGGCCGCAAAGGGTCGGCCCAGCGTCCCTGGGAGGGCGCCGCCGCGCTCAAGCCGGAGGCTGACCCGTGGCCGACGATTGCAGCTTCGCCAATTCCGTTCGGCGAAGGCTGGCACACCCCGCGCGAAGTGACCGAAGCCGACATGGAGCGCGTGCGCGCGGCCTTTGTCTCGTCCGCCCAGCGCGCGCTGCGCATCGGCTTCGACGAGATCGAATTGCACATGGCGCACGGCTATCTCGCGCACGGCTTCATGTCGCCGATTTCAAACAAGCGCACCGACCAATATGGCGGTTCGCTTGAAAACCGGTTGCGCTTTCCGCTGTCGATTGCGCGCGCGGTGCGCGCGGTCGTGCCAAGGGCAATTCCTCTCGGCGCGCGCATCACGGGCAGCGACTGGCGGGTAGGCGGGTTGACGCCGGATGATGCCGTCGCGATTTCCCGCGCCCTGAAGGGTGAGGGGATCGATTTTATCTGCATTTCTTCAGGCGGCGTCGCCGCCGATATCCGCAACCCCACCGAGCCGGGCTACAACGTGCCGATCGCTGCGCGGGTGCGAAAAGAGGCTGGAATCCCGACAAGGACCGTCGGCCTGATCGTCAAGCCCGAACAGGCGGAAGAGATCGTCGCGAAAGGCCAAGCCGACATGGTCTCGATGGCGCGCTGCTTCCTCGATGATCCGCATTGGGGCTGGCATGCGGCCAAGGCGCTCGGCGCCGACGTGGCGCGGCCACCACAGTATCAGCGCGCTGGTCCGAAGTTGTGGGCTCCCGCCGCTGCCAAGGCGTAAGGCAAAAGCGTCAACGGCAGCGAAATCTGCGGCCGGGTCGAGCCCAGCAGCGCCGTCGATGCCGGCGCCGCCATGCGGCTTTATGCCAACATCGACCACATGCACCTGATCGAGCCGGCGAGCGGCACGGTCATCTAGTGTGTTCGATCCCACTAAGCTGAATCAATTTGTTATCCGTTCGGATTCCCGGCTTTCGCGGGAATGAGCGAAAGGCAGGATTGCGCCAATCCCGATGATCTGCACGCGGCCGGGACAGGAAAGGCGATCGCACCGGAAATTCGTACACGCATGCCAGAGCTAGCCACTAAAGGATTGGCTGGTTATGATTTTGCAGTTCCTTTTGCGCTGCAACGGATGCACTACTAAAGTCGATCTGCATGCCGCCGCGCACCGGACTCGTCCCGCAAAAATATACTCGGCGAAATTCGTTCAATTTCGGGACCGGCTTCCGATAGATTTTGCTGATGGAAAATGTCGTTTTCTTCGCGGTTTTGTTTGCCGCCGCCTGCCACGCCAGCTGGAACGCGCTCATCAAGGTCGGGCTCGACCCGCTATCGACCACAACCTTGATTTCGGTCGGTTCCGGCATTGTGGCCCTTGTCCTTGTGCCGTTCGTGGGCATGCCGGCGTGGGCCGGCTGGCCCTGGCTTGTCTTGTCAATCGTCGTTCATCTCGTCTATTTCGCCGCGTTGATCGAGAGCTATCGCACCGGCGATCTCGGGCAGGTCTACCCGATTGCGCGCGGCTCGGCCCCCTTGATGACGGCGACGGCCACCACGATCTTCGTTGGCGAAAGACTGAGCACCATCGGCTGGAGCGGAATTTTTGCAATTGTTGTGGGCGTTCTGCTTTTGTCGGCGCGGGGTGGCCGTGACCTTGCCGAGATTGATCGCCGCGCGATCGGCTTTGCGCTTTTCACGGCGCTCACGATTTGCGCCTATTCGGTCATCGATGGCGTCGGTGCGCGTCTCTCCGGCAATCCGAATGCCTATTCACTCTGGCTTTTTATCGGCATTGCCGTGGTCATGGTGCCTTACGCGCTCTATCGCGATGGCCCGGATGTCCTGCCGGCAATGCAGCGTTTTTGGCGGCGTGGCTTTGCTGGCGGCGCCCTGCAGGTCCTGTCTTATGCAATCGCGATCTGGGCGATGACGGTGGCGCCTATCGCCGTTGTTGCGACCTTGCGGGAAACCAGCGTGCTGTTCGGCGCTGTCATTGCCGTGGTGGTGCTCAAGGAGCCGCTGCGGGCCGTGCGGATCATCGCCGCCTGCCTGATCGTCGGCGGCTTGATCCTGATCCGGTTGCAGTAGTGCTTTTAATGCCAGCTGCCGTCGTCAAAGCTAGAAGAAAGCGGCTCCCGGCACGCAAAAGATCGTCTTGGGTCAGACGCCGCCGTTTACCGGGCCGGCGTATGGTGCGCGCAACAGGGGGCACGTGAATGAAAACGGCGGCGCGCAGCCCGTTCCGCGCCGTTGCCTCGGTCGCACGCCAGCAGAGATAGTTGCACAGGTAGCGCCCGGCATCGCGCGATAACATGACCGGAATACGCGTGCCGCGGGCGCTGCCAAGCAAATGGCGTACGCGGACCGGAAGCGGCAAGGCCGATGGCCCGCCACCAACGATCAATCGTCGGCGCAGTGTTTGACCGGACACATCGCGCAGGTGCGTCACCGTATTGCGTGCGCGCGTTTCGATACGCAACGTCTTTGCGCGCGGCGCAAACCCGAACATCAGCACGGCATCCGGTTTGTGCCTGGCGAGCAGATCCGGCAGTTCACGGTCCACCGCCGCGTAGCTCGTCTCAAAGACATGCGGAACAACTCTGACGTCGGCGAGCGCAGGTCGGCGCAGGCGCGCAAGTCGCGCGACGAGCTGGCCTGTGGGGTTAAATGGCGCGCCGGGGAACGGTCCGAAACCTGTGACGAGAATGGTCATTGTCATCTATTTTTGATCACTTGAGCTGAATCAACTTGTTATCCGTTTGCCCCCGCGAAGGCGGGGACCCAGAGCAAAAGACACCGGATTCCCGCTTTCGCGGGAATGAGCGGAAGAGCAATCCCGATGAATTGCACTCTAGACGCCAAGCAGCCGCGCGATTTCCTCAACCGCGAGCGTCGGCGCGAGCTTGCCGGCGGCAACCTGCGCCTCGGCCTGCCGCAACTTCGTACGTACCGATGCATCGCTGCGCAGCCGCGCGGTAAGCCGCTCTTCCAGCATCGTCCACATCCATTTCACCTGTTGCTCGCGGCGGCGCGCCTCCAGTTCGCCCGAACCGGTCATTTTCTTTTTGTGCGCGAGAACCTGGGCCCACAACTCGGCGATGCCATTCTGGGTAAGCGCCGAATAGGTGATGACGGGTGGCGACCAGGTGGCGGATTGTGGCGTGAGGATATTGAGCGCCGCGCGATAATCCGCCGCCGCCAATTTGGCGCGCGCAATATTGTCGCCATCGGCCTTGTTGACCGCGATCATATCGGCAATTTCGACGATGCCTTTCTTCAGGCCCTGCAATTCGTCGCCTGCGCCGGGAAGCATCAGCACCAGGAAAAAGTCGGTCATGTCGGCAACCGCAGTCTCCGACTGACCGATGCCGACAGTTTCCACCATCACCACATCGTAACCCGCGGCCTCGCAGACCAGCATGGTCTCGCGTGTCTTGGCGGCGACGCCGCCCAGCGTTCCGGACGAGGGGGAAGGGCGGACAAATGCATTCGGATCGGAGGACAGCTGCGTCATGCGCGTCTTGTCACCGAGGATCGAGCCGCCGGTGCGTGTCGACGACGGGTCGACCGCGAGCACGGCCACCTTGTGACCTTTGCCCGTGAGGTAGGTCCCGAGCACGTCGATCGTGGTGGATTTGCCGGCGCCTGGCGCGCCCGTAATGCCGAGACGTACCGCTTTGCCGGTGAACGGCAACAGCTCCTGCACCAGATGATGCGCGGTCTTGCGATGATCGGCGCGCTTGCTCTCGATCAGCGTGATCGCGCGGGCCAGCGTCGCACGATCGCCGGTGTGGATACCGCGGACGAGATCGGACAGTTTGAGATTGCGCGAGGCCATTGACGTCCTTAGCGCGCGGTTTCCGGGCTGTTCGCAAGCCGAAGCACCAGGCCGCCTTCACCCTTTTGCTTTGCGTCAGTGGCGCGCGCAAAGGCAATCAATTGCTTTCCCGTCGTGATCCGGCAATGGGAATCGTCCACGCGCTGACAATTGCGCGCGCGCGTGGCGCCGTCGGCGTCATTCTCGTCAATCGCCGTGACCTGATAGACGCCGCCGGTCAGCTCGTGCGCGACCGCATATTCGATGATGTTTGGGCGCTTGGCCGCCACGCTTTGTATGATAAAGGTGCGGCCCTCGAGTCGATGCACGGTAAAGGCCGTGACATCGTTCATGCCGCCGCTGTCATGAATGTACCGCTCGCCATCCCACTTGTATGTCGCCTGCTCGGGCTCATCCGCGAAGCCCTTGCGGAGCGTGTAGAACTGAAGCCGCAGATCTTTGCCGAACATAGGTTGCGCGTCCGGCAAGATCGGACCGGCGGAATCAATGCATCCGGATAACGACAGCGCCCCAACGGCGGCTGCGGCCGCAAGGACGATTGCTCGGCTCACTCGGCTGCCTCTTTGCCGTGTCCGAGGCGCTTGTTGAGCGTCTTGAGAAGTTTCTCGGCGGCTTCCGCTATCACCGTGCCTGGCGGGAAAATCGCCTCGGCGCCGGCCTGCATCAGCGCATCGTAGTCCTGCGGCGGCACCACACCACCGACGACGATCATGATGTCGTCGCGGCCTTGCCTGGCGAGTTCGGTCTTGAGTTCGGGCACCAGCGTGAGATGAGCGGCGGCAAGCGATGAGACACCGAGGATATGCACGTCGTTCTCGACGGCCTGGCGCGCGGCCTCCGCGGGTGTCGCGAACAACGGCCCGATATCGACGTCAAAACCGAGATCGGCAAAGGCTGAGGCGATGACCTTCTGGCCGCGGTCATGGCCGTCTTGCCCGATCTTGGCCACCAGCAGGCGCGGGCGGCGCCCTTCCGCGGTCTCGAATGCCTCAACGGCGGTGCGGACACGTTCGACGGCGCCGGTCATGCCGACCTCCCGCTTGTAGACCCCGGTGATCGCTTTGATCTCGGCGCGATGACGGCCGAAAACTTTTTCGAGCGCCGATGAGATTTCGCCGACGGTTGCTTTTGCGCGTGCGGCGTCGATGGCAAGCGCCAGGAGATTGCCATTGCCGCGGTCGGCGGCACGGGTGAGGGCATCGAGCGCCTCCTGCAAGGCAGCTGGATCGCGCTCTTTTTTCAGGCGCTCAAGCTTCTCGATCTGGCGTGCGCGCACGGCGGAATTGTCGATTTTGAGGACCTCGACCGGTGCCTCATCGGTTGGCGGATACTTGTTCACGCCGATCACCGATTGCGCGCCGGCGTCGATGCGGGCTTGCGTCTTGGCGGCGGCTTCCTCGATGCGCAGCTTGGGAATGCCGGCCTCGATGGCCTTGGTCATGCCGCCGAGTGCTTCAACCTCTTCAATATGGCCCCAGGCCTTGCGCGCGAGTTCATAGGTCAGGCGTTCAACGTAATAAGAGCCTCCCCATGGGTCGACGATGCGGGTTGCACCCGCCTCTTGCTGGAGGACGATCTGGGTATTGCGCGCGATGCGCGCGGAAAAATCGGTCGGCAATGCGAGGGCTTCATCGAGTGCATTGGTGTGCAACGATTGGGTCTGGCCCTGTGTCGCCGCCATCGCTTCAATCATGGTACGGGAGACGTTGTTAAATACGTCTTGCGCCGCCAGCGACCAGCCCGAGGTCTGGCAATGCGTGCGCAACGACAGTGACCGGGCATCCTCGGGTTTGAAGGGCTTCATCAGCTTCGCCCACAGCATGCGGGCAGCGCGCAGCTTGGCGATCTCCATGAAGTAGTTCATGCCGATCGCCCAGAAGAACGAGACGCGCGGTGCGAATTGATCGACGGTGAGGCCGGCCTTTAATCCGGCGCGCACATATTCGACCCCGTCAGCGAGCGTATAGGCGAGCTCGAGATCCTGCGTCGCACCCGCCTCCTGCATGTGATAGCCGCTGACCGAAATCGAATTGAATTTCGGCATCTCGGCCGACGTGTAGGCGAAAATGTCGGAAATGATGCGCAGGCTGGGGCCGGGCGGGTAAATGTAAGTGTTGCGCACCATGAATTCCTTGAGGATGTCGTTCTGGATCGTGCCCGACAGCTTTGCGTGGGGCACGCCTTGTTCCTCTGCCGCGACGATGTAAAGCGCGAGCACCGGCAATACCGCGCCGTTCATGGTCATCGAAACGCTCATCTGGTCGAGCGGGATGCCGGAGAACAATGTGCGCATGTCGTAAATGGAATCGATCGCGACGCCGGCCATGCCGACATCGCCGGACACGCGGGGATGATCGCTGTCATAGCCGCGGTGAGTAGCTAGGTCGAAGGCGATCGAGAGGCCTTTCTGCCCGGCGGCAAGATTCCGGCGATAGAAGGCGTTCGAATCCTCGGCGGTCGAGAAGCCGGCATATTGCCGGATCGTCCATGGCTGCGCCGCATACATCGCGGGGTAGGGGCCGCGCAGGAACGGCGCCTTGCCGGGATAGGTGTCGAGGAAATCGAGCCCGGCAAGATCTTTCTCATTGTAGACCGGCTTCACCGCAATGCCTTCCGGTGTCGCCCAGGATGCGGACACGCCCTTGCCGGCCGGCGCGACAGTGTCGGCAAAGTTGATCCTAGTGAAGTTTGGGACCTGACTCATTTGACGTTCAGAATATCATGCGCGGCCTGCAAGGTCGAAAGCACATCGCAGCCCGTATAAATAAAGCTTTTCATACCGGCCTGCCGCCACGCCGCCTCTCGGTCGTCGGGCCGGCCGGCAAGGTGGACGATCGCACCGGCAGCGGTGAGTGCCTGTGCGGCGGCAGCCGCCTCTTTTTCATAGACTTTGTCCGATGAGCAGAGACACGCGAACTTGGCGTGCGAGGCCTTGAAGGCGTCGACTATCGCCGCCCGATCCTTGAAACCATCGTTCGTGACCGCCGCGATGCCACCGGCTTCGTAAAAGCTTTTGGCGAATGTCGCGCGCGCGGTGAAGTCCGACACCGTCCCTAGATTGGCGAGAAATACCTTCGGGCGGCTTCCTGTCTTTTCCAGTATGCGGTCGGAGGCGTCGCGCAGCCGTTCGAACGGTTCGGCAAGACGAATGCGTGGCAGGGCCTGAGCGGAGATTGCAGCACCCTCCTTGGGTGGGGCCACCGCAGGTATATTGAGTGTGGTTGCCGGCGTTTCACCCAGATCGGGGTAGTCGCTCGTGCCGGTGATCGCGTCCTTACGGCGGGCCACTGCCTGCTGACGCTCGCTGCGCACGCTTGCAACCTCGGTCTGGAAGAGGCCACTTTCAAGCGCCGCCCAGGCGCCGCCTGCAGCTTCGATGTCCTGGAACAGCGCCCAGGCGGCGGCGCAGAACTTGCCGGTAAGATCCTCGATGGCGCCAGATCCTGCGGCAGGATCGGCAACCTTTTCAAGATTCGATTCCTCGAGCAGGACAAGTTGCGTGTTGCGCGCGATCCGCCGGGCGAAGGGGTCCGGCAATCCGAGCGCGATCGTGTGAGGCAGTGCCGTAATGCTGTTTGCGCCACCAAGCCCTGCCGCAGCAATTGCGATGGTGGTGCGCAGCATGTTCACGTAAGGGTCGCGCCTGGTCATCATTCGCCACGCCGTTTCCGCGGCCACGTAGGCGGGCTTTGGCGTCAGGCCGCAGGCCTCTTCGATGCGCGCCCACAGCTTTCGCAAGGCGCGAAATTTGGCGATGGTCAGAAACTCATCGGCGTCGGCCGATAACCGGAAATAGATCATGCCGTGCCCGGCATCCGGCGTAATTCCGTTTTGTTCAAGCGCACGCAGATATTCAACCGCGCATGCAATAGCGAATGAAAGTTCCTGTGCTTCCGAGCCGCCGGCATTGTGAACGATACGCCCGTCGGCAACGGCGAACGGCCCGCGGAAGCCTTGTGACGCCAGGTCGGCGACTATCGCGGCGAAGCTTTTCGATAGGGCGCTCCAGGCCTGCGAGCTCGAGCCCGAAGCGGCAAATCCGCCAATCGGGTTGATACTGGCGCGCATGTCGACGGATGCCGGCGCGAGCCTGCGGTTTTTCACCAGCGCAGCGAAATGCTGGACCGCAATGCGAGTCGCCGGGCTTAAATTGAAATCGATGGTGATGCCGGCATCGAGCTGTACGCCATCGAGCACACGCGTAAGTGTCGCCGGCGACGCATCAAGACCATAGCCGTTGGCACTGACCGAGCCGGCCATGACCAGTGTGAGGCCGGTGGCGCCGTTTTCCAGGTCTTGCAACGCTTGCGTATTCGCAGCCGTCGGATCGGGGTGGTCGACACGCTGCATCACGCTCCAGGCTGCGCCCGGGATTCGCCCGGTGACGACCTTGGCTCCCGCCGCGCGCGCATAAAGCGGCTCGACGCGCAAACCATCGTAGGTGCGGCCGACCAGCCGCTTGTCGAAATCGGCTCCCTTGAGCGCGGCGTCGACCAGCTTGCGCCACTCAGCCTGGGTCGTCGGAGAGAATTCGGTCGCCAGGGAGAGATCGTCAGTCATGTCGGGAAAATGCCACAGTACCCGGGGTCGGACCATTGCGTTGAAGCAAATTGTATGCCCGGTACGCCAATGCCGCTCGTGTTTGATCCACCTGAGCTGAGTCGACTTGTTATCCGTTCGTCCCCACGAAGGCGGGGACCCAGATCAAAAACCACTGGATTCCCGCTTTCGCGGGAATGAGCGGAGCCGGAATTTCGTCAATGCCGATGATTTGCACGCTAGGGCAGGCGGTAGATTCCGCCGGCATCGACAGCCTCCGCCGTCTCATCCACCCGTCGCCCGGCGATGACCCGGTCTCCGGCGATTTCGGCCAGCGGCAGCAATACAAAAGGGCGTTCGAACCAGCGCGGGTGCGGCAGCGTCAAATTGGCTTCATTCAAGGTCACATCATCGTAGGCAATAATATCGATATCGGCGGTGCGCGGCCCGTTACGCTTTTCATGGGCGCGATCGCGGCCGAGCCGCAGTTCCACCGCTTGCGCCCGCGCCAGGAGTTCGTGTGGGCTCAATGTCGTCTCGACTGCGATGGCAAGGTTGACGAAGTGCGGCTGATATTTGAAGCCCCAGGGTGGCGTTCGGTAGTCGGATGAGCGCGCGATCAACCGCACTGTTTTGCCGTCGCAAAACAAGTTTATGGCCCGGTCGAGAATCGCGCGGCTGTCTCCGACGTTCCCACCGAGCGCCAGAAGCGCTTCTTCAGCCATGACGGCTCCGCACAAGCGTCACCCCGACGTCGTCGAAGGTGGCGGCAACAGGAGCGTGCGGCTTATGGATCGTTACCCGCACCGAACGGACGCGCGGAAAGGCGGCGAGGATGGCATCGGCAACCCGGCCGGCCGCTGCCTCGATCAACCGGTAGCGATGCGTGCAAAATGCCTCGGTCGCGCAATCGACCACCTTATCGTACGAGACGGTATCCACAACCTTGTCCGAACGGGCCGCGGCGGAAAGATCGATTTCAAGATCGAGGTCGAGAGTGAAGGTCTGTCCGACTCTGGCCTCGTGTGCCATCACGCCGTGGTTGGCATGCAGCGCGAGTCCTTTCACAAAGATGCGATCGCTCATGGTGCGTCCTCGATCGCGGCGGCCACGCGCAGCGCCTGCACGGTTTCGGCCACGTCATGGGCGCGTACGATCGCCGCGCCTTTTTGCACCGCCAGCAGATGGGCGGCAATCGATCCTCCGATACGCTCGTCCGGCGCCGAGGGCGTCACCGTATTGATGAAGCGTTTGCGCGAAGCGCCGACCAGAAGCGGCAGGCCGAAGCGCCTGAACTCCGCAAGACGCGCGAGGCACGTAATGCTCTGCTCGGACGTCTTACCGAAGCCAATGCCGGGATCGAGCACAATATTCTCGCGGTCGATGCCGGCGCGCGCCGCGATTTCCAGCGAGCGCGAAAAAAATGCAAGGACATCGGCGACGATGTCGATCGTCGAGTCGGCCGTCTCGCGATTGTGCATTACGATCACCGGCACGCCGTGTTTGGCAACCAGTGGCGCCATGCCGGGATCGCGTTGAAGTCCCCACACGTCGTTGACCATGGCCGCACCCAGATCGAGTGCCCAGGCTGCGATCGAAGCCTTGATGGTGTCGATCGATACCGGCAGGCCAAACTTGATGACGGCTGGCAGCACCGGCGCGAGCCGTGCCATTTCGTCGTCTGCCGACACAGGAGCCGCACCTCCATAGGGGCGGGTCGACTCCGCGCCGATATCCAGAATATCAGCGCCCTGGCGGGTCATTTCGCCGGCATGGACGATGGCGGTGGCGGGGTCGAGGAACTGGCCGCCGTCCGAGAAGGAGTCCGGCGTGACATTCAGGATTCCCATGACCAGTGGCCGGCCGGCCGAAAGCAGGGCCGAAAGCGGCTTTGAGGCGGATTTTGCCGCAGTTCCGGTGATTTTTTTGGGGGCCGGCAGGTTTCCCATGCCGGTCGCTTTGCGCGGTCAGCGCGGGGCTGTCAAGCAGCCTTCCCTTCGTCAGCCGGTGGTCACTAGGTTGATCTCAGTAGGTGATTTTCAGCGGCAGAAGCCTGGCGTTCTCGATCCAGCGCTTGACGACTTTCTCCGACGGCAGGAGGCGAACCAGCTTGCGCTTCTTGTTTGCGTCGGCCATCGCCTTCGCAAGATTGGATGGATTTCGGTATTTGAGTTCCTTCACGGTATCGACGCCGGCGGCTTGCAGCAGCTCGGAATATTCCTTGCGAACGCCTTTAATACGCATGCGATCGGCAACGTTGGCCCAATACAATAATTGCTTTTCGTCGAAGCCGGTTTTCTCGGCGAGCGTCTTGCGTCCTCTCACCGTGCGTGCTGCCTCGAGCAGGCGGTCGGTCGACCTAATTCCCACCGACTTAAGGACCGCGGCAACGCTGCCGTCGATCCCGTCGATATCCGTGATGGGATAAGACATCCGTGCCTCCTCAGCCTTTTCTTATGTTTGTTAGCGTCATTAAACGGTTCAAACGAACTGGCTCAATCCAGGAATTGCGCCGACGATTTCCCCTACCGCATCGTCGCCGATCTTTTCGCGCGCATAAGCAATGGTTTCACGTGTGACGCCTTGCACCTGGCTCATGCTCAACCCCGCCGACATCATCTTGGTACCAGCGCCCATAATGCCACCCATGGAGAACATGCCGCCCCCGCCTTCGGATTGTTTCGCAAGTAACGCTTCCGCCCCCGGAAGCAAATTGATGAGTGCCTGCACTTTATCGGCGGGCCCTTCCTTGCGCAGGAAGTCGAGGATGATGGCAACCGCCTTTTCAGCGGCACTTCTGTCGACGCCAACCTTGTCGACGAGATGCCCGATCAATTCATCCATGATCCCCTCACGCCCCCCGCACTTATGGCGGAATTGCGGCCATATTGACCGCCGTTTTCGCCGGTGACAAGCGTGCTGCGGTCTCATTTCTGTTTGGTGATGCTGCGGCGCATCTGTCGCCAGAGCCACAGTCAAGCGAAATAAGTTGCAGTTGCAGCGGTTCCGCCTGCGGCAGTCTTCCACACATTGGAGCATTGCTCGCTGACGCATCAGTGATTAGGAGATGCTTGTGGCGACGATCACGCGCTCACCAGGCAAATGCTCATCCGTAGTTTCACCATCAGTAATTTGCCGGTTTGGGCGCGTCACCGTGCCGTGTATGCTTAAAATATCCTGAAAGAAGAAGGATATACCGGCTGGTCCGCTTGACCCATGAGGTCGTTGTGCGGGCTCATCGGAAGCACGGACCGCGTGAGGTGCACAGGTGGCGTCGATGAAGTCGATCAGGTTTTCGCGCATCGTTGTCGTCGCTGACAGCGGCGATGATCATATTTTAGCTGCGCGCCTCCGGCGAATGGAGGTGGCAAAGGTTACGGCAGTCACCGACATCGAGGAAGCGCGGCGGCTATGTCAGTCGGGCGCCGCCGACGCCTGCCTTGTGGCAATCGACAGTCCCGTTCCCGACGACGTGCCGGCGGCGGAAAGTGATGCGCCGGGACTACTCTGCGGCATCCCCACGCTGATGGTTGCCGCCGCGATCACACCCTATGTGCGCCGCATGGCCCGCCGCTGCGGCTATCTGGCCGCCCTTTCTGCGACCATACCCTCGCGCATGCTGTACCGCCGGATCAGTGCCGCGTTGCAAGGCCGCCGCGCCGGGCGCGACAGGCCGCGGCGTTCATCGCGGCAAGCGATGCTGATCCAGCTGTCAAGTTTAGCCGACTTTGACAAGCCGACTCTGCACTAACGCTCCTTTTCAGCCTGGGGCAGCGTTGCTAGTTTCAGTATCCCCGGAAGGAGCCCCTCATGACGACTCTCGACGCGGTGCTCAACCGCATCGACCAGGACATTGACCGCAGCGTCGAACGGTTGTTTGCCCTGCTGCGCATCGCGTCGGTGTCGACCGACCCGGCATTCAAAGAACAGTGCCGTGTTGCTGCCGAGCATGTCGCCGCCGATCTCAAGTCGATCGGCTTCGAAGCGACTGTCCGGCCCACCGCCGGTCATCCCGTGGTGGTTGGCAAGTCGAACGGCGTGGCGGGTCCGCGCGTCCTGTTTTACGGACACTACGACGTGCAGCCCGTCGATCCCCTGAGTTTGTGGAAGACGCCGCCATTCGAGCCGCGCATCGAGACTTTGCCGGATGGCCGCAAGATCATCGTCGCACGCGGCGCCTGCGACGACAAAGGCCAGGCAATGACCTTCATCGAGGCCTGCCGCGCGTTCAAGGCCGTCACCGGCAAGCTGCCGCTGCCGATCACCATGATGATCGAGGGCGAAGAAGAATGCGGCTCGAAAAATCTGTTTGGTTTCGTGCGTGACAATGCCGCTGAATTCAAGCTGGACCTGGCCCTCGTGTGCGATACCGCCATGTGGGATCAAAAAACGCCGGCGGTGACGACATCGCTGCGCGGGCTGGTTTACGAGGACGTCAAGATCACCTGTGCCGACCGGGACCTGCATTCCGGTGTATTTGGTGGTGCGGCGCAGAACCCGCTGCGGTTGCTGTCGCAAATCCTCGGAGAGATGTGGGACGACAAAGGTCGCGTCACCATTCCCGGCTTCTATGATGGCGTGAAGGACCTGCCGGCCGACATCAAGGCCGACCTGAAAGGGCTCGACCTGACGGCGGAAAAGTTCCTGGGCCCCATCGGCCTGAAAAAGCCGGCCGGCGAACGGGACCGCATGCTGATCGAGCAGATCACCACCCGGCCGACTGCAGAGATCAACGGCATCATCGGCGGTTATACGGGCGAGGGCGCCAAAACTGTTATCCCGGGCGAGGCCAGCGCAAAGGTCTCTTTTCGCCTTGTCGGCGAGCAAAACCCAGAGAAAGTTCGGGACGCCTTCCGTGCTTTCGTACGGGAACGGTTGCCGGCGGATTGCAAGGTCGAGTTCGGTAATTTCGGCCTGGCGCCGCCCATTCAACTTTCATTCGACAATCCGGCGCTCAGCAAGGCGCGCACCGTGCTTGCCGAAGAATGGGGCCACAAGGCCGTTGCGGTCGGGGCGGGGGGTTCAATCCCGATCGTGGCCGATTTCAAGAACGTGCTCGGCATGGATTCACTTCTCGTCGGCTTTGCGCTCGACGACGACCGCGTGCATTCGCCGAACGAGAAGTTCGACCTGACGTGCTATCATAAAGGTATCAGAAGCTGGGCGCGTATCCTCCACGCATTGTCAGCGGGCTAGTGTATTTACGCAATCCGTCTTCCGAACGAGTAACAAGTCGATTCGGCTCAGGTAGTAAAAAGGCCAGACCGCATTACTTGAGCTGGTCGGCGATCTTGTCGATGCCGGCTTGAGCGCAAATGTCGTCCTTGCCGGGCGAGCCGGACACGCCGACGGCGCCGATCACCTCGTTGCCGACCTTTATCGGAAGCCCGCCGGCTAGCGCCAGCACCCGGGTGTATTGCATCGCCGGAGCGTAACTCGGCTCCGTCTGCACACGCTTGGCGAAATTGGCTGATGGTGAGCCATAGGTACGAGCCGTGTACGCCTTGCGGTCGGCGCCTTCAGGCGTATGAAGCCCGGCACCGTCGCCGCGCAGCATAACGATGGGGAGCCCGGCGCGGTCTACGACCGTTACCGAAACCTTGAACCCCATGCTTTGGCACTGCGCCAGCGCAGCATTGGCGACCGCCTCCGCGAGATCGAGCGACAAGTTCTTTTGCGTGACGAGACCTTGGGCGATGGCGCTTGACGACAGCGCAACCGTCGCGACGAAGGCTGCGAAAGTTTTTAATTTCGGCGACATGAGCGTGCTTTCCTACAGTTT
This sequence comes from Pseudolabrys sp., assembly GCA_035519415.1. GTDB lineage: Bacteria > Pseudomonadota > Alphaproteobacteria > Rhizobiales > Xanthobacteraceae > Pseudolabrys. Next base: position 18,101 of record DATIWJ010000036.1, on the reverse strand, counting down.
GCTTCTTGTGTCCAAAGGGACCGCAAGAACATACCGCAATGCCGGCCGCTTATTTCAATGGCACGGAAATGTGAGGGGTTATTTTTTCAGCTTGTAGCCGGTTCTGAACATCCACCAGACCGTGGCCAGGCAGGCGAACAGGAACAGCAATGTCATGCCGACGCTGACGCTATGGCTCACATCCGCGATTTCGAAGAAGCTCCAGCGGAACCCGCTGATCAGATACACCACCGGATTGAAAAGCGCGATCGTCTGCCAGACCGGCGGCAACACGCTGGTCGAATAAAAGGTTCCGCCGAGAAAGGTGAGCGGCGTGATGATCAGCAGCGGTACAATCTGAAGTTTCTCGAACCCCTCCGCCCAGATGCCGATGATGAAGCCGAGCAGGCTGAAGGTCGCTGCAGTGAGCACCAGAAATGCCACCATCCAGAATGGATGCAGGATGTGCAGCGGCACGAACAGCCAGGACGTCGCCAGAATAATCAGGCCGAGAATGATCGACTTGGTCGCGGCCGCGCCGACATAACCGAGTACGATCTCGAACGGCGACACCGGCGCCGACAATATTTCATAAATCGTCCCCGTGAAACGCGGAAAGTAGATGCCGAAGGATGCATTCATTGTGCTTTGCGTGAGCAGCGTCAGCATGATGAGCCCCGGCACGATGAACGCGCCATATGAAACCCCCTCGATCTCGGTGATGCGGGAGCCAATAGCTGCGCCAAACACCACGAAATAAAGCGAGGTCGAAAGCACCGGCGACACGATGCTCTGCCATATGGTACGCCCGGTGCGTGCCATTTCGAACGTATAGATCGCGTTGACCGCTCTCAGGTTCATCGTCTGTCGCTCACCAATCCGACGAAAATGTCTTCCAGCGAGCTTTGCGTCGTCTGCAAATCGCGGATGCGCAAGCCCGCGCGCGACAGCTCGCCGAGGAGCGTTGCCACGCCGGTGCGCTCTGCCTTGGTATCGTAATCATAGATTAGCGTGCTCCCGTCTTCGCCGATCGAAAGCTTGAACGTGGAAAGTTCCAACGGGATCACCGATAGTTTCTGATGCAGCTGCAACGTCAGCTGTTTCTTGCCGAGCTTGCGCATCAATTCGTTCTTGTCCTCGACAAGGATGATCTCGCCTTTGTTGATCACGCCGATGCGGTCAGCCATATCCTCCGCTTCTTCGATGTAGTGCGTCGTGAGGATGATGGTGACGCCAGAATTGCGCAGGTCGCGCACGACTTGCCACATGTCCTTGCGCAGCTCGACGTCAACGCCGGCGGTCGGCTCATCCAAAAAAAGGATCTGCGGCTCGTGCGACAACGCCTTGGCGATCAGCACACGGCGCTTCATGCCGCCAGACAACGTCATGATCTTGTTGTCCTTCTTGTCCCACAAAGACAACGCGCGAAGGACCTTCTCGATATAGGCGGGATTTTTCGGCTTGTTGAACAGACCGCGGCTAAACGAAACTGTGGCCCATACGCTCTCGAAGGCGTCGGTATGCAATTCTTGCGGAACAAGGCCAATCAAGGAGCGCGCGGCGCGATAGTCGCTGGCGATGTCGTGGCCGTCGACCGTGACCTTGCCGTGGCTCGGAACCAAAATGCCGCAAATGATACCGATCAATGTGGTCTTGCCGGCACCGTTGGGCCCGAGCAAAGCGAAAATTTCGCCCCGGCGAATGTCGAGATTGATTCCGTCAAGCGCCTTGAAACCGGAGGCGTAGCTCTTCGACAGGTCTTTGACGGAAATGATCGACTGCATGGGGGATGGCGGTTGAGGAGGGACGCAGCCGCCATATAGGCCGCGGAACAGGATCGCGCCAGCCTGCCTATACGACGAAAGTGCTAGGCGATCTGCGCCAGTGCGCCGAGATCGCTCAACACCTGCGCCGGCGGGAAATCCTGATATTCGTCCGGCATGTTACTGCGGTTGATCCAAACGCTGCGGAACCCGACGCGAGTGCCCGCCATCACATCCCAGCGGTTCGACGAGACGAAGGTCACATCGCCAGGCCGGCATTTGAAGCGATCGGTGACCAGCGCGTAGACCTCCGGCCGCGGCTTGAACATTTTCAGCGTGTCGACCGACAACACCGCGTCGAGATCGCCACCAATGGCGGCCGCGCTCACCGCGCTCTCCAGCATGGCGGGTGAGCCATTCGACAAAATTCCGGTCTTGTGGCTCTTCGCTTTCAGCGCCTTGAGCGCGGCGCGTGCATCGGGAAAGGCATCCAGCTTGAGGTATGAGTCCAGCAGCGCCGGCTTGAGCGACTTGTCGACGCCCGGCACGAGGGCCAATGCATAGTCAAGAGCGCGCTCGGTGAGAACCCAGAACTCCATGTAGTGCCCGGCAAGCGTCAGCGTCCAGGTGTATTCAAGCTGCTTGGTTCGCCAGATCGTCGAGACACGCTCGGCGTCGGGGCCAACCTTCGCGCGGTGGCGCGCGATGGCCGCATGCACGTCAAAGAGCGTGCCATAGGCATCAAAGATGAAGATTGACATCAATGTCTCCCGCCGAGGATTGCATGGTTTTTTCCGCCGATGATGGCATAAGATCATGCCACTAACTCGTCATTGCCGAGTCAAGCCGGTGCATGACAGATGATGGAGCCTCGTGGATGGCGGGACAAGACTGGTCGAAGACCTGGACCTTTTATGAAGGGGATTGGCACGAGGGTAACGTGCCGATCATGGGCGTGCGCGAACACGCCGCCTGGCTGTGCTCGTCAGTGTTCGATGGCGCCCGCACGTTCGAAGGCGTTTCGCCCGATCTCGATCTCCATTGTGCGCGGGTCAACGCTTCGGCCGAGACCATGCACCTCAAGCCGGTAGTTTCGGAAGAAACCTGGATGGAGCTGACCCGCGACGGTATCAAGCGTTTCGACAAGGAGGCGGCACTCTATATCCGTCCGATGTATTGGGCCGAGCGCAGCGGCACGCTGCTGGTTGCGCCCGATCCGGAATCGACGAAGTGGTGCCTCGGCGTCTACGAGGCGCCCATGCGCAAGCCGGAGGGCTTCTCGGTCACGCTGTCACCGTATCGCAAACCGAGCCTTGAGTGCATGCCGGTCAACGCCAAGGCGGGCTGCCTCTACCCCAACAATGCACGCGCGCTCATCGAGGCAAATGCGCGCGGTTTCGGCAATTGCGTCGTGCTCGATCTGCTTGGCAACGTGGCGGAGCTTGCCACCGCCAATATTTTCATCGGCAAGAATGGTGTCGTGTTCACGCCGGCGCCGAACGGAACTTTTCTCAACGGCATCACCCGCCAGCGCGTGATCAAGCTGTTGCGCGCTGCCGGAGTGGAGGTCGTCGAAACCGTGCTGAGCTACAGCGATGTCGAGAAGGCCGATGAGATTTTCTCCTCGGGCAATTATTCCAAGGTGATGCCGGTCAACCGCATCGGTGAGCGGTCGTTGCAGCCGGGGCCGCTTTATCGCAAGGCGCGCGAGCTCTATTGGGACTATGCACATGCTTAGCCGGGATGGCGGCTGGCGATGAGCGCCCCTATTGCGATCATCGGTCTCGGGCTGATGGGCGAGGTCTATGCGCAGCGCCTGATCGACGAAAAAATCCCGGTCACCGGTTTCGACGTCGATCCTGCGCGCCGCGTGCGGCTCGCCGAGATCGGCGGCCGGCCCGCGTCATCGATCGAAGAATTGGCCAAGCGCGCGCGCTGTATCATCATTGCGGTCTTCAATACCCAGCAGGTCGAGGACGTCGTCGAAAAACATCTGTTGCCCGCGCTCGGCGAAGGTTCTGGCAAGATCGTCCTGTGCATGAGCACTTGCGATCCCGATCGTGTGGCAGCGCTCGCCACGCGCGTGACGCCGCGCGGCATCCGCTATCTGGATGTGCCGGTGTCGGGGACCAGCGATCAGGTGCGCCGCGGCGATGGCGTTGCGCTGATCGGCGGCGATACCGCCATCGCCAGGCAGGTCGAAGATGTGCTGGACGCGCTGTTTGTGCGCCGTTTCCATGTCGGGAAAGTTGGCGATGGCGGCCGCGCCAAGCTGGCGGTCAATCTGATCCTTGGCCTCAATCGCCTGGCGTTGGCCGAGGGTCTCGTTTTCGCCGAACGGCTGGGCCTTGATCCCGCCGCGTTTCTGGAGGTGGCGCGTGGCTCCGCCTCCTATTCGCAGGTCATGGAGACCAAGGGACCGAAAATGGTGCGCGGCGATTTTTCAGCGGAAGGCCGCGTCAAGCAGACATTGAAAGATGTCCAGCTGATGCTCGATCAGGCCGCCGCCGCCGGGCAAAAACTGTCCATGCTCGATGTGCATGCCGATGTGCTGGAGGCCTGCGTGCGGGCCGGCGAAGCCGATCTCGACAACAGTGCGGTCATCAAGGAAGTGCGTCGCCGGAAAAAATAACGAATGCCTGGGAGGAAGGGAATGAAGAAAAGGATCGTCTTGCTCGCCGCGGCTGTGTTGCTCGCCGTGGGAGCTGCGTCGGCGGGTTTTGCCCAGGACTGGCCGCAGAGACCCATCCGCATCATAGTGTCATTTGGGCCCGGCGGCGGCGCCGACATCATCGGCCGCATCCTGGCGGATTCGATGCAAGCCAAGCTGGGCAAGCCGGTCGTTATTGAAAACAAGCCCGGTGCCGGCGGTATCATCGGCAATGAAGCGGTCGCCAATGCGGAACCCGACGGCTACACGCTCGGCATCATGACCGCTGGCCAGATTCTCGCCGCCGTGACCAGAAAAAACATGCGCTATGACACTCTGACCGCCTTTGCTCCGGTCGGCCAGATCGCCACGGCGAGCCTGCTGATTGTCACGCGTCCGGATTTTCCAGCCAACAATGTGGCGGAGCTGGTTGCTGCGGCGAAGGCCGATCCGGGAAAAATCGTTTTTGCCAGCCCGGGTTTTGCCGCCACCCAGCATTTTGCCGGCGAAATGTTCAAGCAGACCGCTAAAGTGAATTTGCTGCACGTCCCATTCAAAACGTCGCCGGAGGCGATCAATGCAACCCTTGGCAAACATGCCGATGTGCTGTTTGACACGGTGTCGGCCCTGATCGGGCATGTGCAGTCCGGTCAGCTCAAGGCGCTCGCGGTGACCGGCAAGGATCGCTTCCCGGCTGTCCCGGATGTTCCGGCCGCGAGCGAATCCGGAGTGCTCCCGGGTTACGACGTCACAACCTGGTACGGCCTGTTCGCGCCGCGTGGCACGCCGGAAACGGTGATTGCCAAATTGAACAAAACAATCAACGAAAGCCTCGCGGATAAAACCGTGCGTCAGCGCATGGCGGCCGCGGGCGTGGTGGTCAAGACATCGACGCCGCAAGCATTCGGAGAGTTCATGGCCGCCGAATACAAGCGGTGGGACGCCGTGCGAGAGGCCGCGGGAATTCCGCAGCAGTAGTGCGACCACTCTCCGCTGACCAACTAGCCTCGCGCCACCGCGATTGGCTTGCCTTCGGCGATTGAGCGGATGACCGCCTCGAACGCGCCGACGACGTCCAGCATATCGGCTGTGGAGACCGGAAAGGGCTTGCCGGTTTCGATGGTCTCGGCGAAGGCCTCCAGCAAGACGCCGAGCGAATCCGCCGGCGGATAGATGTTCGTTTTCGGCTGCCCTCCCATCAGCGCGACGGTGAGCGAGGTCTCCTCGCGCGCTTCCGCCGAGCCTTTGCTGCCGAACACCATGATCCGCCAATACATCGGCGCAGCGCGCACGGTCGCGAGCAGGCCGGTGGCGCCGCTGTCGAACTGCACCATCGCAACCGCTGCATCGCGCGGATCGGGCGGCGGTTTTTGCGAAAAGACGCGGGCATCCACCTTGGCGATCGGCCCGGCGAGGTTGACGAACGCATCGAGCACATGCAGGCCGGCGCCGGTCATGCCGCCGCCCGGGGATTCGCGCGGGTCATCGCGCCAGCCGCCTTTGACGCGAGTCGAATGCTCGTTGCTGAAATTACCTTCAATGTGCAGGATCTCGCCGAGCGTACCGTCGGCAACGATGCGCTTGAGCTCGCGCATGCACGGAAAGCAGCGTTTGTTGTTGCCGAGCGCGAACGGCACACCGGCCTTCTGCGTGGCGGCAATCGCGCGCTCGGCCTCCGCGCGCGTCAGAGCAAGCGGCTTCTCGCACCATACCGGCTTGCCGGCCGCGGCCACGGCGGAAATCTGCCCGACATGCAGGGAATGCGGGGTTGCGAGGAAAACCGCCTTGACGCGTGGGTCGGCCACCACCTCCGCGAACTCGGTCGACAGCTCAAAGCCCTTCGCCGCCGCAAAGTCGCGCACCAGCTCGGGCTCCTTGCTGACCCCGCGGATGATGCGCAAGCGCTTGCTTTTGCCCTGTACCGCATCGACGATATTTTTTCCCCATCGGCCGAGGCCGATCACGGCGGCATCGATCATGGACATGCGGATGGTCTGGCGGGACGAAATCTCATGAGCGGCGCATACTAGACAAGCTGGCGGGACAGCGGCAATTGGGTGAAGGCGACAGAAGGAAACGGGTCATGGATGACAAGGAGCTCTACGAGCGCGGGCTGAAGCTGCGTATCGACATGTTCGGCCGCGAAGCGGTGGACAAGCGGATGAACGCGTTCGGCGATTTCGGCAAGCCGCTGCAACACATCATCAACGCCTATGCCTATGGCGATGTGTGGCAGCGCTCGGCTTTACCGCCGGGGGTAAAGTCGCTGGCGATGGTGGCGATGATGGCTGCGGCCGGCCACTCCAACGAATTGCGTGTGCACCTCAAAGGTGCGCTGAAGAACGGCTGCACGCCTGAGCAGATCCAGGAAGTGCTGCTGCTACTGGCCCTATATTGCGGCATCCCGGCCGCCAACGAAGCGCACCGCATCGCCGCCGATGTGTTGCGGGAGGAACAGCGCTGACGCTCAGGGTGGCGGCTCTGTGGTCAGTTTCGGCACCGGACGCCCGCGGATGTCGTAGACGCGCGCATAGTCGACGCCCTCACGGTTGATTTCCACTAACACTCGCGCGGTCAGGTCGCGGCAATAATAGGTGCCGAGCATCATCGCGAAGTCCGCGCGCTTGCGGTCCCAGGTGGTTTCGAAATCCGGACCAAGCGCCACTTCCGCCGGCCGTTGCGGTCCGCAGATCTCCACGGTCCAGCGTCGTCCGCGCGGCGGCTTGAGATGCATCTCGTCGAGCTTGGCCCGCAACGCTTCGCCGGCCTGTTTGAAGGCGAGCCCCCAATAGTCGAGCATGTAGTTGTCGCGCGCCGTCACCACGCCGCCGGAGGCCCAGTTGAATGCGGTGTATTGATAAGGATGCAGCCGCACCATATCGCTCACCGGCAATGCCAGCGCGCCGATGAAAGCGGCGACAAGGGCAGCCGCCGCGGCGTTGCCGAACGCGCGCGCGCGCTCGAAAAGCCAGGCACCGGCAAGGCCGCCGAGAACGGCAAAAGGCGGCACCACAAACACGAAATGGCGCAGGCCATTATAAAAGGCCGGGTGTGCGACGATCGCCACCATGACCGGCAGGATGGCGGCGAGCGCGACCAGAACATAGTTGGCGCGTTGATTGATCGGCAGGTCGCGTCTTGTCGCCGCAACGAACACGCCGACGGTGCCGGCGAGCCCAAGTGCCAGCATGATTTCCGGCAGCTTGAGCGCGAACAGGCGCGGCAGATAGTCCGCCGGCATTGCGGTTACCGCGTACAGTTTGCCCGCATACATTTCCCGCCATGGTTTCTCGAAAAAGCGGTCGAAATATTCGGCCGCCCGTATCGGGTTGAGCGGCGCAAGGATCGACCAGGGCCACAGCAATCCCATGATCAGGTAGCCGAGCACCAGCGCGGGTACGAGGCACCAGATGAATTCGCCGGCGCGCGTGGCGCTTTTGCGGAAGCCCGCGGTCCGCGTTTCGCTGGTGACGATGACAAATAACGCGGCAAGCGCGTAAGGCGCCACAATGCCGGCAAGAATGCGTGAGCCGAAGACAAGGCCGAGGCCAATTCCGACGAGCGCGAGCGTCCGCGCATCCGGTCGCGGGTATTCCTCGAACGTGCGCACCATGCCGAGCAGCAGCACCGCCATTGCGGCGGCGAAAGGCGCATCCTTGGCGTTGATGAACATATGGCCGTAATAGAGTGGACAGGTCGCGAGCAAGACGAGCGCAACCAGTCCGGCCGTTGGTCCGCCGAGCCGGCGGCCGATGCGCCAGGTAGCAATCAACCCGACGATGCCGACGGCCGCCCCGACCAGCCGGCGCGTCTCAAACAGATCAAACGGAAGCACCTTGGCGGCGAGCGCGGCCGCCATGTCGAAACCACCGCCGTATTTGTAGAGATTGACGAAGGACAGCGCGCGTTGGTCGGCAAAGCCAGAACCGTACAGCGAGAGCAGCAGGTCGCCATACTGCGAATGGGTGTAGTCGTCCCAGCCGAGACCGAAATCGCGGAACGTCATCATCGCGATCACGGACAAGACAACGAGCACGCCAATGGCAAGACGGTCGGCAGTCAAAACTGCCGACCGGGTGCCGGAAAGGCGAGCCGTCAGGGTTGAGGTGGTGGCGATCTATTTGCTCGCGGCGAGGAACATCTCTTCCACGTGATCCCAATTCACCAGATGGTCAAGAAATGCCTTAAGATAGTCGGGCCGCCGATTGCGGTAGTCGATGTAATAGGAATGCTCCCAGACATCGCAGCCAAGGATCGGCAATGCGCCATGCACGAGGGGGCTTTCACCGTTCGGCGTCTTGCTGACGATCAATTTTCCGTCCTTGACCGCAAGCCAGGCCCAGCCTGAGCCAAACTGGGTCACCCCGGCCTGGGTGAAATCTTCCTTCATTTTTACGACGCCGCCGAGATCGCTGTCGATCTTGGCTTTCAGTTTGCCGGGGATCTTGTCGCCACCGCCATTCGGTTTCATCCACTTCCAGAAGTGCGTGTGGTTGTAATGCTGGCCGGCATTGTTGAAGAGTCCGGCGTTCTTGCCGAACGATCCTTTCACGATCTCCTCAAGCGATTTGTTTTCCAGCCCGCTGCCTTCCAGAAGCTTGTTGCCGTTATCCACATACGCCTTGTGGTGCTTGTCGTGGTGATATTCGAGCGTCTCGCGCGACATATACGGCGCGAGCGCGTCATGCGCATAGGGCAGGTCGGGCAGTTTGAACGACATTATATCCTCCTCGATCCACAAAAGATGAATTCAGAATAATCCGGCCTCTAGATGAAACCCGACTCCGGCCGAACGAGTTCCTCGGTCATGTTAATTAGGCGGTAGCGGCGGCTGGGGCAACGGCTGATACCGGTGGCTCGCTTCGCACGTTTTCCAGTTGTCCGGGGTTGATTTACTTAGGTGTTGCCCACGGCGCGCAAAACGGTGAGAATTTACCATCGCCAGAGGAATTTAGCCGGTCAAGCGGCGAAAGTGACTGGTAGAAGAGGATAAAAGGCGTATGCCGACTGTATTGTTTGGGATCGGTGCATTTGCCCTTTTCGCCGGGCTCGTGATGGTCGGATTCGGCATACCGATCAACGAATTCAGCTTCGGAAACACGCTGATTGGCAGCGGCACGACCGCCGCCGTGGGCGGTTTGATCATTATCGGCCTTGGCATCGTGGCCGGCCAGTTGCGGCGGGTCGCCGAGGCACTGGCAATGCAGCCGCCGGGTCGGCCCGCACTGCCCGCAGAAGCGTTTGAAAACACCGCTCCCGTGCGTTCGAACGCGCCTCAGGGGCACGTTCCGTTTGCGGCGAGACCCAGATCCGACGCCAGAGCCGATATCAGGCCAGATACCAGGGCCGACACTCACATCGGTGAGCCGGTCGCTCCCCCGCCCGTGGCCACACCGGTCGACGACAGGTCGCTCGAGTCCCTTGCGCCCACGTTGCGCAACCCGGATCAGCCATCCGCGACCATTGAGGACGATATTTCGCTGTCGCCGCATCATCCTGCGCCTCAGCCCGCTGCCGAAAAAGGCCGCGACACCAGTTGGCGGACCCCTGTTCCGCCCGCGCCCCCCGCCGCGCCGCCGCCGGTGCGGCCGATTCAGAATGCGAATTTCGATGCCATGTGGCCGGCCGAGGCGAAGGGTTCGAAGAGCCCCGCGGCTGGCGAGCCTTTCGCGGACGTACGGCCCGCTCCGCCGGCGCGCGATGCGCTTGCAACGCCGCCCAAACGCAGCGAACCGGAAAAACCGCGCACGGCGGCGATCCTGAAATCAGGCATCGTCGACGGGATGGGCTACACGCTTTATGTCGACGGTTCGATCGAGGCGGAACTGCCGCAAGGGACGTTGCGTTTTGCCTCGATCAATGAGTTGCGCAGTCACCTCGCAAAGAACTCGTAGGGCGCGAATACGAATAAAGCCCGCTGTTCAACCGGTATTATTTTAGTTTTTATTGTCTTGGTCGTAATTGACCAATATTTGTCGTCTTTGGCAGCTACCTTTTTCTTGCGGCGTCTGAATTCGGATAGTAGTTTTAAATATTGAAGGCCTCGATACTCGACGCATTTTGAATCAATTCAGATTGAGTTCATTCGCCGCGGCCGTCGCGTTTAAGAGCAGGACAACCGATGAGTGACACCACAGCCAATGGAAATTTCATTGAACTCACCGCGGAAATCGTGTCCGCCTATGTGAGCAACAACACGGTCCCGGCCGGCGAAATACCAGGCCTGATCAACCAGGTGCACGCCGCGCTGAGCAGGGTGTCGGGCAAATCCGCCGACGGACCTGCCGAGCCGCTCAAGCCGGCCATCGCGGTGAAGAAGTCGATCACGCCGGAGTTCATCGTCTGTCTGGAGGACGGAAAGAAGTTCAAGTCGCTCAAGCGGCATCTGCGGACGCAATACAACATGACGCCCGAGCAGTACCGCGAGAAGTGGGGCCTCAACACCGATTACCCGATGGTGGCACCAAATTACGCGGCTGCCCGATCGCAACTCGCAAAGCAGATGGGTCTGGGACAGCAGCGCCGGCGTCGGGCGAAATAATTCGCGCAGGGCGCGCGCGAGCCCGCACAAATTCCTGAAAGTTGTGGATATCTTCGACTGCTATTTTGGCGGGACTTTCCTTTTTGTCTCCCTCATAGGTAAATAATCCTAAAACGGGAGTTTGCTCATGACCTTTGTCGCGCCGCCGCCGCCAGCACGCCGCCGCCGGCCCAAACGCGGCAAGCGCAAATCGCGCCGGGGGCCGCAATCGCCGCCGCCGCTCGTCGACCGTTTCCGCGCCCAGCATCTGGCTTTGGCGCCGCGGCAGATCATCACCAAGTTCGGCCGCGCCAGCGTCACCGTCGATGAAACCGAAAGTCCGCTGGTGTGGCTTGCGCGACGGCACGGGCGCAGCGGCCGCGCCTTGATCGAGCCGCATCAGCTGCAGGCCGGCGAAAGACTGCGCGCCGATTTCACGCGCGCGCATCTGATGCCGCGCACGACGTCCAACTGGTCGAGCCCATTGGCGTCCGGCCGCCAGGGCGGCAAAAGCGAGGCCGTCTTCACCGAAACAATGATCGCGGCGCGGCAGCGCGTGCATCACGCGCTTGATGCCGTTGGTCCTGAGTTCGCGGGCTTGCTGCTCGACGTCTGCTGCTTCCTCAAGGGCCTTGCGGATATAGAGCGAGAGCGCGCATGGCCGGCGCGCTCGGGCAAGGTCGTGCTGCAGCTCGCGCTCGATCGCCTTGCCCGCCACTATGGTTATGCGGCGCTGGCACGCGGGCTCGCCCGCGCGCGCGTGAAAACCTGGCTCGCCGATGATGCCACGTTCAGCGTGGAGAGTGTTTGACTACGCGGCGGTGGCCAGGGCCGCCTTGGCCTCGGCGCGGATCCGCTCCACCATCGAGCGCAAGCCATTCGAGCGCTGCGGCGTGAGATTTTCCTGCAGGCCGAGACGGTCAAACAACGCGAGCGCATCGACGGCCAGAATCTCGCGCGCGCTCTTGCCGGAATAGAGCGCGAACAGGATCGCAATCAGCCCGCGCACGATGTGGGCGTCGCTGTCGCCCTCGAATTTCAGGATTGGCCCGGCGGATCCGTCCGGCTTCACATGCGTGACAAGCCAGACCTGGCTGGCGCAGCCGCGGACCTTGTTGGCATCGATATGGGCGCTCTCGGCCAGAGGCGGCAGCGTGCGGCCAAGCTCGATGACATAGCGATAGCGGTCGTCCCACTCGTCGAGCACCGCGAAGTTCTCAACGATCTGATCAATGGCCGTCATGACGCATTATATAAGCCCGCTGCGGGCGCGCCACAAACTGCCGGTTTTCCGGGACCGTTACGGGCGCTTGCTTGGCTGTGATTGGTACGGTCCCGGGTCTGCAGCGCATCACTTTCGTGCTGCGCTGCGCCCGGGACACGCCGTTCTTGTGCTTGGATGCGGCGCGATGGACTCCGGTCATCCCCGGCTCACTCCTTGGTCATCCCCGCGAAAGCGGGGATCCGGCACTTTCCCCGTAAGACTGGAATCCCGCATTGCGCGGGAATGAGCGGATGTGGAGTTAAGCCGCCGGCCTTCCGTCGCGCGCTTCCCGGCGTGGCGGCAACGGCACCGGCGCATGCCAGGGGGGCGCCATATCGGTCGAAGTCAAGGTGCCTTCCGAACCGGGCTTGCCAGATGCCGACTTGTCGCGCAGCTTGCTGATGAATTCGTAAATCGTGCGCGCGCCGGCCTCGGCCTTGTGGCCCAGCGCAACCGCGACCTTGCCGCCGGTGACGCAGGCATCAGGCTGCCGCCCACAGAATCCGCGCACGTCGGAGACAGCGGCGCCCGCCAGCGTCACGGCTTCCGAGGCCTCGATCTGTGCCTCCGGTGGCGTCGATTTGCCGCCGCTCGGCAGCAGCACGCACACGACGCCCAGCCAAAACGCCATCCGCAAAAGAAAGAACATGACCCTACCCGTAACATCCCCGGCGGGCTAATCGCCGCCTTTAAATCAAACCCTAGCAGACAGGGTTGAAGCTGTTGTTCGAAATGCCGGGAGATTTTAGGACAAAGTAAAATCGAGTTTGATGAAAAGTTTAATCATCTCCCCGGCCCGTTCCGCCGGTCATCCCCGCGAAAGCGGGGATCCAGCACTCGTAAGAACTGGATTCCCGCTTGCGCGGGAATGCGCGGATGGAGAGCGCTGCGCCCGGGACACGGGATTCAGCGCGCGCCCCTCATGGTTACCGCATCGGTAACAAATTGCGGCGGACGCAACGGCGCGCGCCCGCGGCAACCGAAATTTCACCATGCTCCGCGAATACCGGCGAGAACCTGCCCAGACCGGCGCGGCGGCATCCGATTGGGCGTCGCGGATCGTCAGCCTTAGCGTTCGCTTAATCCGCCCTGCCATAAATTCGAACGTGAACGAGGGGCGCGTCTGTTTCGGCGAGACGTGTACAGGGACCGTGAGCTTTCTCACGCCAGTATGGAATTATGTCGACGCGCTGGTGCATCCGGCGGCGCAGCGGGATGCGCTGACGGCAGCCCGTCATCGCGTCTTCATCGCGCCGCGCCTGCTCGGCAGCCTTGCCGCGCTTGCGAGCCTGCCCGTCTACATCGCCATTCGCGGCGTGCCGAGCGCGCTTGAGGTCGGCGTGTTCTCGTGGCTCGCGGTTCCGATCGTCATTGTCTATTACCTGTCACGCACCGGCCGCTATGACAGCGCGCACGTGCTCTCCTCCCTGTCGCTGACCATGCTCGCATCGCTTGTCGCCTTCTGCACCGGCGGCATCGGCTCGTTCGGGGCGATCTGGCTGGTGGTCGTCCCGCTGGAAGCGGCGTTGTCCGCCTCGCGCCGTGTCGTGACGATTGCCGCGTTGTCCGCCCTGGCTGCCGCCGGCCTGTTGCTCGCGCTCGGAGCGACCGGTTTGCTTCCCAAATCCGTGACCACACCGGAGCAGCAGAGCGCGCTCGCCGCGGTCGGCATCATCTCGGCCACGCTCTATGCCACCGGCCTTGCGCTCGCCGCCGGGGTTCTCGTCCAGGACACTTATTCCCTGCTGCACACCGAGGAAAATCAGCACCGGCTGCTGGCACGCGCGATGACCGATGCCGTCGTCTGCCATGGCCGTCATGGCGCGGTGCTTTCCATTTCGCCGGCGGCCGAACCGATGATCGGCGTGCGGGCGAATGAATTGATGGGCCATGGCCTGTTTGATCGCGTGCATGTCGTCGACCGCCCCGCCTATCTTTCGGCGATCGCCGATGCGGCGGCTCTTGCCGAGGAACGGCTGGTCGAGCTCCGCATCCGGCGGACCAATGGACAGTTTGTGTGGGTCGAGATGCGCTGCCGGCTGCGCGACCTTGGCGGCGGCGAAGTCGTTAGCGTGCTCCGCGACATCAGCGACCGAAAAATGCAGGATCGCGCGCTCGAACTGGCGCGCGCGGAATCCGAACGCGCCGGCACGGCGAAAAGCACCTTCATCGCCACCATGAGCCATGAACTGCGTACGCCGCTGAACGCGATCATCGGCTTCTCCGACATGCTGACCAATGAATCGCTTGAGCTCGATGCCGCGCGCCGGTCCGACTACGCCAGATTGATCAACGAATCCGGCCATCATCTGCTGTCGGTCGTGAACGGCATCCTCGACGTCTCGAAGATGGAAACCGGCAATTTCCGCATCATGCCCGAGCCGTTTTCGCCGGCGCCGGTCATCGCCGGCTGCGCCGACCTGCTGGCGCTGAAGGCCCGCGAGTCCGGTGTCGAACTCACGCTGCGTCTTGCCCCGGACCTGCCGGAGGTCGCGGCCGACCGGCGCGCCTTCAACCAGATCCTGATCAACCTGATCGCCAATGCCATCAAGTTTACGCCGCGCGACGGCCGCGTGACGGTGAACGCGTTGCGCGAGGGGCCGCATCTCGCCGTGACCGTCGAGGACACCGGCATCGGCATCGGCGAGGCGGATATGCCGCGCCTGGGCGAAGCCTTTTTCCAGGCGCACACCTCTTATGATCGCAGCCACGACGGCAGCGGTCTTGGCCTGTCGATCGTCAAAGGCCTGGTGCATCTGCACGGCGGCGAGGTCGATATCAAAAGCCGCCTCGGGGAGGGAACCCGCGTCACCGTGAAGTTGCCGCTCGAGATCGCAAACGATCCGGTCAGGCTCGTCGTCACCGGGCGCAACAGGGGTCCCGCGATATCCGCCAACGACAGGGTGAAGAAAAGTGCGTAGACGATCCTCGCGCCGAGACAGTATGGCCATCGAAGGCGCCGGCCGGCTTGCCGCGGCGATCAGCGAGCATCCGCGCGAATTCGTCGCGCTGCTGATGGCGACGGCCGCGATATTCGCAATTGTCGTCAACGCGCTGTTTTTGCAGAAGGGCCCGCATCCGGCGCCGATATTTGCGGCACGTCCGCTGCTGCCGCAGGAGGCGACGCTCGCGCCGCGCCTGCCGGGTGCACAGCAGGTGCCCGCATCCGAGACGAACAGTGCGGCGCGCCTCCAGCTCATCGTCAACATCCAGCGCGAACTCACCCGCAAGGGCTTCTACGACGGAACCGCCGACGGCATCTGGGGCGCCAAGACCGATTCAGCGGTGCGTGATTTCATCCAGACCGCCGGACTGAAGGGTAGTGCCGAAGCAAGCGAGGGCCTGCTGCGCGCCATCACCGCATCGACTGTAAAGCCGGCGAGCGCCAGCGGGGCGGCGCCTGCATCCGATCCGATCGCCAGGTTGATTGCGCCAGCGCCGTCCAAGCGCGTGATGGCCGTGCAGCGCGCGCTCGCCGATTTTGGCTATGGGCAGATCAAGCCGACCGGCTTTGTCGATGCGGATACGAAGGCGGCGGTCGAGAAATTCGAACGCGACCGGCGGCTGCCGATCGACGGGCAGATTACCGACCGTTTCGTGCGCGACCTTGCCGCAATGACCGGCCGCCCGCTGGAGTAGCCGAATTCTGCTGGCGTCCATCACTCTCCGGTCATCCTCGCTCACTATTCCGTCGTCCTCCGCGAATGCGGAGGACCCAGCTCTTACGAAAGAAGTGCTGGATCCCCGCTTGCGCGGGGATGACCGGAGGAGTTGTTGCGGGCATTGCCCTCCACGCCCGCTCATCCCCGCGCAAGCGGGATCCGGAGAACAAATGGCCGGCAGCAAATTTTATTCTGCGTAACCATGCTGTTGCCGTGATTGGCAACGCGGCAATCGCCCGTGCTACCAGAAGCGCATGCGATTGAAATCCGGCATATGGGTTTCGGCCTATCTGCGTCGTTGCAGCACCGAAGGCGTCTTCGCGGCCGTGCGGCGGCGCGGATCGGAAGAGGCCGGCGTCATCTTCATCAAGGTCAACCGGCTCGACGGCACAGGCACGCTCTACGGTCCGGCACCGCAGGCCGTCTTTGACGAGGCGCGCCCCGCCGATCGCGTGTTCTCGGCCATCGTCGGTGGCGGCCCACCGGCGGCGGAAGCCGAGCTCGAGGCGCGTCTTGTGAAGGAAACGCGGTTCGATCCGGATTTGTGGATTGTCGAAATCGAGGATCGGGCCGGCCGCAATTTCCTCGACGGCGCCGTGGTGTGACAAGCAAGCTTCCAACCGTTGGGAATGGGTGGATGATGCTCGCAACGATTTCTTCGGTCATCCCCGCGAAAGCGGGGATCCAGCACTTCGTGCGTTCAACATTTTTTCTCGCAAAGTGCTGGGTCCTCCGCATTCGCGGAGGACGACGTCAGGACTAAGTCCGGGGCACGGAGGTTAGTGCGCGCTATTTTGTCTTCAATCTTGCCGAAGCACGCCCGTCGCGTTCGCTGCCGGCGCGCGCCGCCGCCGAGGAAGCGGCGGTCCGTTGCGATGCCGGCGTCGACCCGGGACGCACTGACGCCCGCTCGTCGTTCCAGTAGACGGGTGTGTAGACCGGTTGCCGCGGCGCAGTCGTTCGCCAGATCGCCACCATGCGGTCGGCGGCGGCCGCATTGAGCTCGTCGAACAGGCGCGAGAGTTCGTAGATGCGCTGCGCCGAATGTCCGATGACCGGATTGAGGAAAAGCAGAATGCGCTGCAGCGCATCCGCCTTGATGCCGAGCGTCTTGGCCGCGACGACAATCGGCTCGCCGGAATTGTCACGGGTGATCCTGTCGGCGAGTTCGCGGCTGACCTTGAGTGCGCGTTCCAGCACGCGGATGAATTCGCCCTGGTCGTGCTTGAGCGCCGCGCTTTCCAGGCGGCGGACGAGTTCGCCGGCGATCGGCGCCGGCCGGCGCGCCGTGGCTTCCGATGTCACATCGAGATTGGCAAGGATCAGCCGCCGCTCGTCAGGGCTTGCGGAAAAGAACAGCTCGATCAGGTCATTCCGCGCCGGCTCGCCGCGCGAACGCAATCCGGCCGCGGGCATGCCGGCAAGCATTTCAAGGACCGCCGCCGGCGCCGCCGGATAGGCCGACAGGCTGGCCATCACCGCGGCGCGCGTTTGCGCATCGACAGTCTCGATCAACCCGAGTGCCAGCTCGACGAACTGGGTTTCCTCTTCAAAGCTATGGACGGGCTTCTGGACATAGAGATCGGTGAGCACGCGAAGCAGGGTCGGGCGGATGTCGACGCCGTCCCGGCACGCCAGGTCGACCAGGCTGTCCAGTGAATTGGACGCGGAAAGCTTCGTCATACCAGCTAACGCTACGCGAACTGCGGGATGGCCCAGATTAGTGGGGCCGCGTTAGCGGACCGTTAACCTTGGATTTCTGATAGTTAAGAATTTGCAATTGGTTAGATCCCGCGTTCCTTGCGCGTTCCTAGGAATGTTCCTGGCGCGTTCCGGCGTCACAAATCTTCTCCATCGCCTTTGCCACGGTGCAATCTGCGGGCGGCCGCCTGCCGCCGATGCGCTTCCAGCGTGTTGCGGTCATAAACACGAGCCGTAATCCGCTTATTCGCGTGTCCAGCTATTTTGGAGCGGTCGTCGAGACTTGCGCCCGCTAGATCGCCCTCGGTAAGACCTCCGGCACGCAAGTCGCGGTTCCATACTTGCGGGGATATGTTGGCTGCCTTGCGGTCGCGCCGCCAACCCGCTCCCCACACGTCATACCGATAGGGTAGGCCGGTCCGCTCATCGGTAATCAGCGGCCCCTTGCGTTTGTCATCAGGGATTGTCGCCAGCTCGGCCATGACCATCGGGCATTCCGTGAGGTCGAAAGCAACTTTAATCTCGCTGGTGTTTTCGGTTTTGCTAGGTGTCAAACGCAAAA
>DATIWJ010000035.1:0-12727 GCA_035519415.1 Pseudolabrys sp. | reverse complement strand
AATCCGATTGCAGCCGCCATGGCCAAACTTAAAAGTAATCCGCCTGATGAGCAGTGGGTCGTAACGGATTTGGGCATGGATGCATATCGTGCCGGCGCCCTGGTCCCACCCGAACTTGCTGTTTATAGCAGTAAGCGATGGATCAGCGGTTATCTGCCGGCGAAGCTTGTCATATCCGTCATCCGCGACCGCCGGCCGAGCCAAGTTATGTTTAATTGGCTTCCGCTCGACCCCGAAGTAAAACATTTCCTGGATGACTCGTTTTACATTCGAATGATTTGGTCGACCGAACCACACTACATTCGAAGTGACCTCGTGCACCCGGAATCCGGAACAAACTCAGCCCCGACGCCTGGCGGCTAGCTGGTTATGAAGCTCGAATAGGGCGCGGTCGTGGGTTCAAATCCCGCCGCCCCGACCAGACAAAACTTTAGAAAAATCATATACGTATAGCAGTTTAAAAAATGCCGTCTGGGTCAACCGCCTCCCAGAAATCTTGTCCTGGGAGCCTCTGGGAGGCACCAGCGTTGTAAATTGCGTTTTGAGCTAGCCCAGTATGTCGGGGATGCCGACGGGATCAACGAATGCCGCCCATAGCACTCGGCGGACCAACGGGCAATGGCGGTCGCCGTACATCGTCTTGTCGCAACCTTGGCGGTGCAGCGTCCGGCCGTATCGGCTTTTTTGTTGTCTTCAGAGTGAGTTTTCCGGCGCCGCCCTTCTTTCGCTCTTCTTGTTTCATTTCGGCCGGCGCTGATGCCAAAGCATTTGTCGCTGCGTCAAACATGCCTTTTGCCTGGGCCGGCGCGGGTGCCGGCGGCGCAGACTGAGCGGATTGAGTGGCAGCGCCTTGCGGCCAGGCAAAATTGTCGGCACGCCCGGACGGAGCCGCTACTGTCTCACCCTTCATCAAGACCTTCGTAGCGATGGCATCGCCGTGAATAGGGCTGCTCCCGGGAGCGCCAAGCAGCTCATCGGTATCTTTCGACGCCCCAGTCAATGACACTACCGGCCCTGCCAGCGGTCGCTCGGCCGGCTTTGACCCCATTGGCTCTGGTTCAACCGATCCGGAAGGAAGCGCCACCGAGACCCGATTACTCATATATCTACTCAGTTCGTGTTCGACATAACGTGCGAGCTTTAGCGCTCCATATTTGGTGAAGAAAACACCGTCACTTGAGCGCAACCGGCGCATCTGCCCCTCATAGTCGGGACCGTAATTGGAATACTTGCCGCCCTCATCCACGAAGCCATCCCACACGTCGATATAGGTGATGCCCGCGCGCTCGGCGCGTGCGCGATAGAGATCGTTGAGATACGCGGCTTCGGCTGTAGAGCGGACACCGCGAATTGAGGGCAAGCCGACCCAGATCACTGGCACGCCTTTACTCTTCAGAGCGGCGATTGTCTCATCGATGCGTCGTGAGTAAATTTTTGACCATTCGTCGCTCCGGAACTCGGCGGCGCCACTTGCTTTTTTGCCGGGTTGCACCTCGGCCGGGCTGATTTCGTCAGCATCATCAGTCTTGACCAGCTTCTGCCCACTCTTTTTCCCGGCGTCGTTTTTAATCTGCTGATCCTTGGCTCTTGTTTCGGCTTCTTTGGCGAGGTCTCTTTCGCGAATGTCCTGACGATCGCTGAGGCCCAGCATCATAACCACGTAGTCAGCCTTCTCTTGCGCCAATGTATCGCGCGCAACATGCCACCAGTCGAGGTCACCTTTCGCATCGTAATGCAACAGGCCAGAGTAAATTTTGTTCTTACGGACGACACCAATCTCCGGCGTATCGGAGAATACATTTTCCAATCCATAAGCAAGCCAGTCGGCCATGTCGTCGCCCATCACCACGACCGACGTGGTAGGCGCGACTTTCGAGTCGGCTTTGCGAGGCGGTGGCGCACGCGAGCTTTCGCTTGACTGTTGTTCGTGTTGCCGTTGTTGTCGCTGTTGTGGCGGACTGTATTCGTCTTCCTGGAATCGCGGGTTAGACGAGCCAAAGAAGTTTTGGAAAAAGCCGCCCGGCTGAGGCCGGGTCCGCTTGGACTGATACTGTTGGTCCCAGAAGAACTGAGCTTGCGCTATTTGACCGGTCGACTGGGCTACTGCCAGAATGACCGCTACGACAAGCCACCATGTACGCACTTTACCCAACATATCGGTTGGGCCGATAACATTTGATTCCGGCCGCAATGGGCCGCCAGTGCGTCAATCCGATGAAATTGCTGATTGCGGTTTTTGCTTAATAATGGAACTAGGTTCCCTTCCGCTGGGCGCGAGACGTCGTGTCCCGAAAGGGGACACTCTTCGTTCGCACCAACCATTTGTATAAAGTGCCGATAGATTTCTTGGAGATCGGCGAGGATTTGCCGGTTCGGCTTCGAGAGGCTTATATGAAGCTCGCTATAATCTTGACTGTGCTGCTGCTCGCAACTGTTGAGGCGCGGGCAAGCTGTGCCACGATGCAAAAGCTGGCGCAGGAACATTCCAACGATATGGCGCGGCGCGGCTCAATGGATCATGCGGGCTTCATGGATCGCGCGCGCCGGGGCGCGCGCGCCGAGAACGTGGCCGCAGGTGTGAAAACGCGAAGCGCGGCAGTCGCATTGTGGTGGTCATCGCCCGGCCACGCCGCGAACATGCGTCTGCCGGGATGCAAAGCCGTGGCGCACGCAGTCGGGCGCGGCGTTTACTATTGGACGATGGTGATCGGGCAATGACGATCAAAGACCCGCACATAGTGCGCGACACCCGCAAGATTTGGCCGCGTCGAATAACTTTCGTCAAAAAAACAGCTGCCTCCGATAAACACGGTTATCGGCACCGATCCAATGTCCCGCGTTCGGTAAGCCAATCAGCAACAGTGGTAGCGGTTTCGTTTATCACATCCTCATCCGTGCGGCCCGATCGCCTTGATACATGGAATGAGTGGTCGGCTTCATCGATGATATGAAGCGTAGCCCTGGCGCCGAGCCTTTGGGTGACAGTTGTGATGAGAGGCGGCTCCGCGAGTTTGTCTTTACCCCCCTGCAAGAACAGCATCGGAATCTTTACCTCGACCAGATGGTCTGCTCGTTCGGTGGATGGCTTGCCCGCCGCGTGCAACGGGAAGCCGAAGAAAACTAGCCCACTGACATGCGGCAAGGGGGATGCGGCCTGGGCCCGAGACGTCATGCGACCGCCGAATGACTTGCCGCCTGCAATAAGCACCGAGTTCGGGAAGCGCCGCCTTGCTCCGTCGACGGCGACGCGGACCGTCGCCAGTGCAACTGTCGGGTGATCCGGTCGCCTCAATCGAGCTTCCATGAAAGGGAATTGGTAGCGCAGGGTTGCGACACGGCGATCGAACAGCGCCTTCGCCACCTTTTCCATGAATGGATGACCCATGCCGGCCCCTGCCCCGTGGGCGAAGACGAAGCACGCCACGGGGTTGTCTGGCTTAACGAGCAGCGCCGATACGGAGCGTGTGGCGTCAACTTCAAGACGAAAGCTTTCCATAAGCAAATCTCGCCGCGCCGCTAGGACAGGCTTAGCAAACCGCAAACCTTGCCGTTATATGGCCCGTTCGGCATCGTTAATCTCTGCGTCATATGACAACAATGACGCGACCTATAGAATGCCGTTATGCGGCAGTTGTTAAGACTTCACCCGGACTCGCGAGGCCTCGCGGCGACACGCATTGAAGTGGAGGTTGTGCGTCCGCGCGCCAACAGTTTGATATTGTCCTATATCGTGATCGGCAAGATCAGCGAAGTTCACATGCCACCTGTCGTACGATCCGCGCGCAGTGACGAGCTTTGGCGGCATACCTGCTTCGAGGCATTTGTTCGTGCTTCATCGGTGGCGGGTTACTACGAATTCAACTTTGCGCCCTCGACGCAATGGGCGGTATACCGGTTCACCAGTTATCGGAGCGGGATGCGTGTGGCGGCCGAAGTCAGCGCGCCTCTCATCGAAGTGCGGTCGAGCCCCGACCGCTACGCATTGCAGGCCTCACTGGACTTGGACTGCTTGTTGGGTTTACCACGCAATGCGTTGTGGGACCTCGGTTTGTCGGCGGTGATTGAAGACAAGAACGGCCAAAAGTCATATTGGGCGCTGGCGCATCCACCTGGGAAGCCGGACTTCCATCATGCGGACTGTTTTGCGCACGAGTTTTCTCCCGTCGTGACACCATGAAATTTGGTATCGATCGACTTATCGCCGAACCCTCTTTGCGGGCGCCATTAAAGGGCAGGCGTGTGGCGTTGCTTGGGCATCCCGCTTCCGTCACGAAAGATCTGACGCACGCGCTGGATGCGCTGGCTGCGTGTGCCGACATAAAGATCAGTGCTGCCTTCGGTCCGCAACACGGCCTCCGAGGCGAAAAACAAGACAACATGATTGAATCGCCGGACTTCAACGATCCGGTGCATGGCATCCCTGTCTTCAGCCTCTATGGACAGGTGCGCAAGCCGACGGATGTAATGATGGATGCATTCGATGTGATCCTCATCGATCTGCAGGATCTCGGTTGTCGAATCTATACGTTCATCACGACATTACGTTATGTCCTCGAAGCGGCATCGCAACATCACAAGGTCGTTTGGGTTCTAGATCGGCCAAACCCTGTGGGTCGGCCCGTCGAAGGTCTGAAGCTCCAGGCCGGCTGGGAAAGCTTTGTCGGCGCGGGACCACTGCCAATGCGTCATGGACTCACGCTCGGCGAGTTGGGCCTGTGGTTCATTAATACGCTCAAGCTCGATGTCGAATATCGAGTCATCGAGATGCAAGATTGGCAGCCCGGTGCCGCGCCGGGGTTCGGCTGGCCCTTAGGGGCGCGCACGTGGGTCAATCCCAGTCCCAACGCACCGAACTTGTGGATGGCGCGCGCCTACGCCGGGACGGTGATGCTCGAAGGCACGACGCTTTCGGAAGGACGGGGCACCACTCGACCGCTCGAACAGTTCGGCGCTCCCGATATCAATGCACGCGC
Source organism: Pseudolabrys sp. (assembly GCA_035519415.1). Taxonomy (GTDB): domain Bacteria; phylum Pseudomonadota; class Alphaproteobacteria; order Rhizobiales; family Xanthobacteraceae; genus Pseudolabrys. The sequence continues at coordinate 7,754 of DATIWJ010000035.1, read as the reverse complement.
GGTCATGAAACAAATGGAGGTCATCGCTCCGCAATGGCTCGATGGTTGCCGCTTACGCGAGTGTTGGTTCGAACCCACGTTTCACAAACATGTGGGCAAGCTTTGTCACGGCATGCAGATACATACGGAAGGTACCGGATACGCTCACTGCATGTTCAAGCCTTGGCGAATTCAGGCGCTCGCCTTCAAGGCGATCCGCCGTTTGTACCCAGATTACCCGCTATGGCGCGATTTCGCCTACGAATACGAGCATGGCAAACTACCCATTGATGTCATTAACGGCGGCCCGTTATTGCGACAATGGGTCGACGATGCATCGGCAACACCGCAAGACCTGGATGTGCTGGCGCTACCAGATGAGCAGACCTGGTCCAGCGAGCGTCAACGTCACATGCGCTATGGAAGGCCACAGCATGCAGACAATTCGTAAACGTGTCAGCCGCTGAACACGGCGGCGCTCATTCAGTTCACATCAAGGGTTCTTCCGTCGAACCAGGTTGCGACGACACTTAACTCCTGACTTAGAGCAACGAGATCGGCGCGAGCCCCCGGAATTAGCGTTCCGCGCTCGTTTTCCAGTCCGAGAAACCGCGCGGGCGTCAGCGATGCGGAGCGGAGCGCCTCCTCAAGAGGAAGCTGGGCCAGGCTGACAGCATTGCGTACCGCCGAGGCCATGGTCAGGTGCGCCCCCGCTAGAGTGCCCTCTTCCGTGGTTAGCCGTCCGTCAGTCAATTTGATAGTTCGACCAACCAACTCGAAACGGTCCAGCGATGTCCCCACCGTCGGCATGGCATCAGTGACGAGCGCAATTCTGTCGGAGCCCTTCGCTGAAAATGCCGCCCGGACTGAAACAGGATCGACATGAATCCCGTCAACGATGAGACCGGCCGTCAGCCGATGCTCGGCCAGCGCAGCGCCGATGATTCCAGGGGCACGAGCGCTAAACGGAGGCATTGCATTGAACAAGTGGGTGACGCCGGTTGCACCGTGCGCGACGGCATGCATTACAACGGCAGCGGAGGCCTCGCTGTGCCCAATCGAAATCCGCACACCCGAAGCCGCCAACGTCCGGACAAAGCCTTCCGGAACGCATTCGGGTGCCAGCGTAACCAATGACCGACCGGCGCCGGCGAGTTCGCACAATTGCTCCAGGTCGCCCGGGCCGGGTTGCGTGATCCGATCGGACCGGTGGACACCCGGACGCCTTGGACTGATGAAGGGGCCTTCCAGGTGCAAGCCGAGAACCCCGTCCCGACTGTCGATTGAGCGAGCCGCTGCGATCGCGGTCTGCATTTGCTCGCGCGTATCAGTGATTAGAGTTGGGAGGCAGGCCGTGGTGCCGTAGCGACGGTGCGCCCGCGCGATCGCGCGCATGCCATCGGCCGTCGGTTGATCATTCAGGAGAACACCGCCGCCCCCATTGACCTGTAGATCGACAAAGCCTGGGGCCAGGAAGGCCCCAACCGGAAGGCGCGTCTGTGGCCAATCTGGGGAAACCTCGTTCCAGGACCCAAGTCCAAGAATCCGCCCGCCCCGGATCAGCACGGCCGCTTCGGTATGCCAGCGCTGACCGTCAAAAACGCGATCGGCCAGGAGGGCATGGCCGTCGGCAATTGAAGGATTATGTTGACCAGAGCTCATCTAGTGACCGTGGTGGGCTGGATTGGTAACGCAACAAATCCAATCTAAGTTAAAGGACGCCGAATACCCATAGCATCACCTGGCGACGCTGATCCCGTTTGCCGACAGGATGATGCGCTAGTCGTGGCGCGACCAGACGCAAAGCTGGTGCCTGCTAATCGCCCTCCAAGCGACGGGAAGAGAAACAGTATGGACCGGTTGGTTATTCGTGGCGGAAGACGCATTGAAGGCTCAGTCCAGATCTGCGGAGCGAAGAATGCAGCTCTGCCACAGATTGCAGCTGCGTTGCTCAATTCCGAACGGTTGGATTTGGGGAATGTTCCGGAAGTAACGGACGTCGATACGATGCTCGCGCTGATGCGGGAGTTCGGCGTGGTTGGCATCCGTGGACCTGGACGAGTAGTGGTGCTGGACGCCCGCGAAGCCCGTAACGCGCAGGCGCCCTACGAGATTGTCCGACGCATGCGTGCGAGCATTCTCGTCCTTGCGCCGCTGCTGGCGCGTTTTGGTTCGGCGCGCGTGTCCCTGCCCGGAGGCTGCGCAATCGGTGCGCGCCCGATCGATCTGCATCTCAAGGCCTTGGAGGCGCTGGGCGCCGAGGTCGACATAGTGTCGGGGTACATTCAGGCGCGGACCAAAGGCGACGGGCTGCGCGGCGGCCGTATTGTGCTGTCGTCCCCATCCGTGGGGGCAACTGAGACCGCGCTGATGGCGGCGATCCTCGCTCGTGGCGAAACCGAGATCCTGAATGCAGCGCGCGATCCAGAGGTCTGCGACCTCGCGCTTTGTCTAGCCGCAATGGGAGCGCTCATCCAAGGTACCGGAACGCACCGGATTCTGGTGCAGGGGGTGAACGCCCTCCACCACGCCCGCCACGAACTGATCACCGACCGTATCGAAGCTGGGACCTACGCCATCGCCGCAGCGATCACCGGCGGTCATCTCGAGATCCTCGGCGCTCATCTCGAGCACCTCGGATCGGTCGGTGCGGCCCTTGAAAGTGCCGGTGTTCAGATCTGGCCAACTGATCGGGGGCTGATGGTTGTCCGCTCAGGTCCATTGCAGGCCATCGACATAGTGACGGAACCTTATCCCGGATTTCCCACGGACCTACAGGCGCAGTTCACAGCCTTGATGACGATCGCATCAGGCGCATCGGTCATTCGCGAGACTATATATGAGAGCCGGTTCATGCACGTGCCCGAGCTTGGGCGGCTTGGCGCCAACATCTCGCTTCAGGGCTCGACGGCGCTAGTGCGTGGCGTCGAGCGTCTGCACGGTGCGGAGGTGATGGCCACCGATTTGCGTGCATCGGTGAGCCTGGTTATCGCCGCACTGGTCGCCGAAGGCGAAACAGTCGTCCACCGCATCTACCATCTCGATCGCGGATATGAGTCGCTTGATCGCAAGCTCGTCCAGTGCGGTGCGGATATCCAACGGATCACAGAATGACGGCGGCTTCACAGTCTCGTCTGCTATTTGCCGGGGTTGACGGTGGCGGCACTGGCTGCCGCGCGCGCATTGAGGACGCGAAGGGGTGCTTGCTCGGGACCGGCATTGCCGGGCCGGCGACATTGCGCATAGGGATTGACCGAGCGCTTGCCGAAGTGGAAAAGGCCTGCTGTGCTGCACTCCATGAAGCCGGCCTTGGCTCCAACGCGCTGGGTTTCGTGCATGCTGCCATCGGGCTAGCCGGGATTGGGCGCAAGGGTGCGCTAGAGCAGCTCGTGGCGCGGCCGCATCCCTTCCGCTCTGTCGTTTACGCACACGACGCGACGATCGCATGCATCGGAGCGCATAGCGCACGAGATGGCGGCATCGTCATCGTCGGAACGGGCAGTGTTGGTTTTGCCGTTGTCGGAGGACGTGAGTTCAGAGTCGGGGGCTACGGCTTTCCTATATCGGACGAGGGCAGCGGGGCAGATCTCGGGCTGCACGCAATCCGCATGGCCTTGCGCGCTTATGACGAGCGAGCCGTTGACACCAGCCTCACGCGCGACGTGATGACTCGCTTCCACAATGATCCTTTCGAAGCCGTTGCCTGGATGGACCAGGCGACGGCTACGGACTATGCGACGTTCGCGCCTCTCGTAATGCGGCATGCGGATTCCGGAGATCCAGTCGCGCGCCGGATCGTACGGGACGCCGCAGAGCAGATCGACGAACTGGTGCGCCGACTGTCCGAGTGCGGCGCATCCCGCGTTGCCCTACTTGGCGGGCTTGCATCTTCGATGCAGCCCTGGCTGGCTCCAGATGTCCAGCGCCGGCTCGTTCCTGTCGAGGGCGATGCGGTGGATGGCGCCTTGCATCTCGTGCGGCGCGCCGTCATGAAGGGATAGTGTCCGCGGGCCTACGTATCGGAATGGAGCGGCCGTTTACGGCATAACCGAGACAGTGTCATGCGCACCGAGCAAATCAGCCCACGCTATGCCGAACTCGATTCCTGGTCTGCAGTCGAGATGATCGCGGCCATGTATGAAGGGCAGCTTGCGGCAGCGGCGGCGGTTCGCGGCGCGCTTGGTGCGATCGCTGTAGCTGTCGAGAACGCCGTACCAGCGCTACAGCGTGGCGGGCGAATTGTTTACGCTGGAGCCGGCACGTCTGGGCGCATCGCTGTGCAGGACGGGACTGAGCTGCCGCCCACCTATAATTGGCCCACCGAGCGTCTTGTGTTTGTGATCGCGGGGGGTCTTGATGCAATCGTCCGGAGCGCCGAAGGCGCCGAGGACAGCGAGGTTACCGGCGCGCAGGCCATGGCGGACGCGAAGATCGGTGCTAATGATGTTGTCATCGGCGTCGCCGCGAGTGGCGCGACTCCCTTTACGATTGGCGCCTTGCGCGCGGCTAGCACCTCGGGTGCGGTGACGATCGCCATTGCCAACAATCCGGACGCTCCGCTGTTCAAGGTCGCGCACCATCGTATCCTGACCGATACAGGCAGCGAGGTCATCGCCGGCTCCACCCGGATGAATGCAGGCACAGCCCAGAAGATCGTGCTGAATCTGTTCTCCACGGCGGTAATGGTGAAGATGGGCCGCGTCTATCGCGGATTGATGGTGGACATGCGGGCGCGGAACGCGAAATTGCGCCGGCGCGCAGAAGTAATTGTCAGCGAAATCGTACGCTGCAAAGAAGCAGATGCGACGCGCTATCTCGAACAGGCAGACGGCGATTTGAAGACAGCTGTCTTGCTCGGCTTCGGGCTGACTCCCAGTAAAGCCGCGCAGCTGCTCCAACGCCATGGGGGAAATTTGCGCTCCGCCATCAACGCGGCCAAGGGCGACGATGGCTGATCAACTTGCCGGAAGTGCCATGGCAAGCGAGACCGCCGAAATCCCGGCGGCGGCCAAGCGTCTTCTAGCGCGTTCCGATGTATTCGCGGCGATCGCCAAACGCGTGGAGAGGGCCAAGCCGCGCATCATCATTTTCTGCGGGCGCGGTAGCTCGGGTCACGTCGGCGTTTACCTGCGGTACCTTTTCGAAACTCGGCTTGGCATGCTCGCATCCGCCGCCGCACCTTCCGTCGTGACCGCCTACCAGCGGCCTCCTGAAATGCGCGATGCCCTCTTCGTCGTGGTATCGCAGTCTGGACGTAGCCCAGACCTCGTCAACGCCACGCAGGTGGCCCGCAAGTTCGGCGCTCTGACTCTTGCCGTCGTCAATGACGTAGAGTCTCCCGTCGCCGTCGCGTCCGAGCTGGTCCTACCGATTGGCGCCGGAACCGAGCGTGCCATCGCCGCGACTAAGACCGTCGCGCTGTCAATGATCGCAGGGGCACAGCTAGTGGCGGCATTGGCCCGTGATGAGCGTCTCAACGAGGAACTCCAACTTTTGCCGACCCGATTGACCCTCGCACTCGCGTGCGACTGGTCGGCTTGGGCCGACACCGCGGCACGCGCTGCGGCGGCCTTTGTGGTCGGGCGAGGGTACGGCCTCGGTTGCGTTCGGGAGATAGCGCTCAAGGTGGCCGAAATCTTGCGGGTCCCGGCTCTCGGTTACAGCGCGGCCGAGCTGCGACACGGGCCACGCGCATCGATCACGCCAGCAACACCCGTGCTGGTGCTGCGACAGAACGACGAGGCTGCCGCGGCCGTCGACGAGCTCATCCGAGACCTGGACGATACGGGTGAGCGAGTGTTTACCGCCGGAGGTGTGACAGGGACGCTGCCGTGGATTGGCGACGGCCATCCAATTTGCGATCCAGTCCTTATGCTCATTCCAGCCTATCGCGCCATCGAGGCCGCGGCGTGCCGGCGCGGCTTCGACCCCGACAACCCGCCCTACCTCAGCAAAGTGACGCGTACTTTGTGACGCTGGCGCCACCGCCTCGCTTGAGATGATGCCGCTGATGTTCGGTCGCAGGTGTAGCGGAAAAAATGGTCGAAGGTGGTGAGCAGTCTAAGCCTGAGCACTGAATGCTTCCAGCGAAGTGGTTTCCCAGACTTCCGATAATCGCGCTTATCGGACCCAAAGTGACGATAGCCCCTGCCCGCGCCCGGCCTAACTCGCTACGGATATGATTGCCGTTCGGGGCAAAGTCCATCCGACAACGCAGCTTGTCGCCAGAAATATTCAGCACAGCCCAAGACTGCATTTCATATATCTTACGGCCCTGCGTCTCAACGCCACGACCATCGAGTTTCTTAAATCAGACGATCGGGTACGGCGTCAGAAAGGCAGCGCATATTTTAATTTAAATTTATTACCAACTCGATGGGTGGTACACTTTGACAACTTCGAGAGGTGGAGATTCTTCCCTTGTCAGGCTCGGCGTCTGGCTATTTTCAAATAGCTAACACCCGCGACAAATAGTCAGGCCTTTATCTAATTTTTTCTGAGCGGAATTCTCCCTCTCACGCTGCAAAACATCCGCCGGCAAATTTTTGCTCGATGGTTGGCGGTGTCCAACCGGAGCCTCGCGTCTTTGCGCCGTATCTTCCACGCCTGTCTTGCCACCAGGAGGCTGGCCAGCATTGCTTTGAGCAAGGGCATCGCCCGACCAGGCCAAAATTAATGCCACAGCGCATACCAAACGCATGGCAAAACTCCATGTTGCTATTGTAGAGTAACTCAAAATCCGAAGCAATTCTTGTGGGCGTCGAGCAAAAAATAAAGGCCGATGTCCGGCCAGGGCCGGTATCGGCTGGCACCTATGATCGAATTCTCGGAATGATACTTAGTATTGCGACCGGCGGTATAATTTGTCTCAGATGAACAGCCTTATAATTCCCTTTTGCAAGCATGGGGAAAGTAATGCGGGTATTTGGTCTGATCGTCGCTAGCGGCATCGTTGGAATCATGTGGCTCGCCGCAGTCGCGCCGTGGTCAATACTAGGGACTGGTCTTATCGTAATAACAATTTCATTATTCGTACTAAGTTTAGCACTCATATCGTTTTTCACAGACGCAGTAACGCAACCGAATAGTGAAACAGTAGATAATTCGAAAGCTGAAACGGCGCTCGTCGACGAAGATAGTTGGTACGTATTGGTAAATGGAAAAGAACTCGGGCCCGCTCCGTTCGATGGCTTAGTGAAATTTGCGAGCAGTGGTGTCTTACCAAAAGACGTTAAAATGCGTCGCTCCCGTTCGGAACACTTTTTGGCTGCTGGTGATATTCCTGGCCTTTTTCCAACGACCGCGGTTTCAGGAGGCAAGGTAACTCCACATAGAATATCGACATTTCCAGCTGAAGAAAATCCGACGGATGAGGGCAATCTCATGCACTCATCGCAGAATGTCTCCCATCGAAAAACTAGTCCGCCTCTCGCCCTTGACGAATCCACCATTTGGCGCCGGCCACAAGCGCCAAAGCCTACTCACTGATTATCGATATCTCGGGAAGTAAAGGTCTAGCCTGTTCGATGGGCTGGTCCGGCTGAGTAGGCGCGGCTGCAGCATTCAAACGTTGGAGATCAATTATTAAGTCTCGAAGGCATTGAACAGGAATAGAGTATTTTCGCTCGTGCGCCGAATACTTTGTCCGCAACGAAATGACAACGTTGTCGCCATCCGCCGAGTAGCTCTCAGCTCTCAACTCGGTGACACTTACTGGAAGATTTTGTTTCTCGTCTTGGCTCACAAACAACCAACGTTGTCAGAAGCCCCCAGAC
>DATIWJ010000034.1:0-9157 GCA_035519415.1 Pseudolabrys sp. | reverse complement strand
ATTAGGGCCAGCGGCCTAATCCGCCGCATAAACAGGCCGGACACATGACCGCACTCGACCAATGCTGCAAAGCGTCAGAAAGTTCTTGCCAAGGCGCCGTCCACACATGACCCAAAGCGGACATTAGATCACGCGCAACCGTGGGTCATGCGTTTATCTTTTGCAGCCTGCGCGTCAGAACCGCGCTGTGATGCCGAAAACGGCCCGCACATCGCCAGATCGTATTCGCAGTGGGTGAAACCGGATAGTCGCTTTATACTCACGTACAAAATTGCTTTCCGACTGTCCCTGAATGTAACGGTACCCAAGCAGATGGCAGCGCGCGAAACTTCAGCCGAGTCTGTAATTTTTCTTTCAGATCTGCCGGCGACGCCAGAGCAACGCCGCCTGGTGTTAGCTGTTGCGGTGCTTTTGCTCGTCGCTTTCGCATTTGTCGCTCCCTTTGCACATGTCCCCATGCATCGGTTCGACGCCTTTATCCCGTCACTTCAAGCGATTATTTTTGTCAACGACCTCATCACGTCGGTTTTGCTGTTTGCGCATTACGCGATCGTACCGGGAAGGGCATTGCTGGCACTTGCGAGTGGTTACCTATTCACCGCGTTGATCGTCATTCCGCACGCGCTCACTTTTCCAGGCGCGTTTTCGTCAACGGGGCTTCTGGGCGCTGGGCTTCAGAGCACTGGCTGGCTGTATTACTTCTGGCATATTGGGGCGCCCATCGCGGTGCTTGCCTATGCATGCTTAAAAGATACGAGCCGCCCCAGCACTGCAAATCAGGGATCAGCGGCGAAGGCGATCGGTTGGAGCGTAGCGGCCGTAGTTGCTCTTGTATTGGGTCTCACATGGACCGCTACAGCGGGAGATTGGTTTCTCCCGGCTTTTTTTTCTGACAGCACGCGCCACGTCCGAGGTTCTTTGTATATCCTTATACCTTTAATCCTGCTGGTTGGCTTCCTCGCGCTGGCTGTGCTGTGGGTTCGTCGACGGTCGGTGCTCGATTATTGGCTCATGCTTGCAGTCTACGCGTTGATTTTGGAAGAGATACTCATCGCGCTGCTCAGTGGCGCTCGATTCTCACTGGGTTTCTACGCCGGCCGTGCGTTTTCCCTCATCACCTCAATTATTGTGCTCGTATTACTCCTGTCCGAGACGACAAGATTGTACGCTCGTCTTGCCCGGTCACACCGCTTGCTCGAGCACGAACGCGACAACAAGCTGATGAATGTGGAGGCTATCACGGCGTCGATAGCTCACGAAGTAAGCCAGCCGCTGACAGCGATTGCCTCAGGCAGCAGCGCAGCGATTCGGTTTTTGGACGGCGCACAACCCGACATCCCGAAGGTGCAGGCGCTTTTAAAGAAAGTGAACAGCGAGAGTCACCGCGCCGGTGAAGTTTTCGAAAGCATTCGCGCCCTGTTTCGAAAGGTCGATCTTGAACGAGAGCCCGTTGATTTGAACGATGTCACCCTTGAGGTACTGAAATCATTTCGCGAGGCGCTACATGATAGCAATGTTATAGCCCGCATCGAATTGACGACCGAATTGCCTACTGTAGAAGGGCACCGGAGTCAGTTGCGACAAGTTATTTTCAACCTCGTGCATAATTCGCTTGAAGCAATGGAAAAGGTGACGGGTCGAAGCAGGACTTTACTGCTGAGAACTGAGCTTCAGGGCCGCGATACTATCACTGTAATTGTCGAGGATTCCGGCCCTGGAATAGATCCAAAACAGTTGGATGGGATATTCGAAGCGTTCGTCACAACGAAGTCGCACGGAATGGGATTGGGATTAGCTATTTGCCGCGCGATTGCTGAACGCCACGGTGGTCAACTTTCCGCCGTGTCGGACGGCAAATATGGCGCCAAATTCACGTTTTCTCTGCCATTAGGTTCTAGTACCAAGGAAGCGCCAGTAAGAGCCGAGTAATTTTGGTGTTATTGTAAGCAGGGTTATTAATTTTTGCTGTGACAAAAAATGACAACTGAGCTGTCACAACAGCAAGTCGCGGTATTCGTTGTCGACGACGACGCGGCTGTGCGTGACGGCCTCGCAGCTCTATTCGAGTCGGTTGGCTTGCAGGTCAAGACCTTCGCTTCCGCGCAGGAGTTCCTGCGAACAAAGCTTCCGAACTGCCCATCTTGCTTGGTGCTCGATGTCCGGCTTCCGGGCATAAGCGGACTCGATTTCCAATCTGAACTCCTCAAGGCCGACGTTCGGGTTCCGATCATTTTTATGACCGGTCATGGTGATATTCCGATGACCGTGCGGGCGATGAAGGCGGGGGCCGTCGAGTTCTTGACTAAGCCATTTCGTGATCAGGACATGCTCGATGCAGTACAACTCGCACACGCGAAGGACCGTCAGAGGCGCGAGCTGGACCAATCAACTTCCAGATTGAGATCCGACTTTGACACGCTGACTCCCCGTGAAAAAGACATCATGAAACTGGTGGCATCAGGCCTGATCAACAAGCAAATCGCTGGCAAGATTGGACTCAGTGAGATCACCGTTAAAATACATCGCGGAAGTCTGATGCGAAAATTGGGTGCAAAGTCACTGGCTGACCTTATCCGCATGGCTGTCGCGCTAAATATTACTCGCAAGCAAGGATGAGCTTTTATACGCCCGTATGATTTAACTACTCTCCATTCTGGGCGATATTCGCGTTCACTTGGCAGCCTTAGGTCTTTCGCCCTATCGGCCATTGAGGACCAGAAATTGGCAAAGCCCTCGATAATTTCAGTAATTGATGATGACGAAGCCGTCCGAGAAGCTACCGGACAACTTATTCAATCCCTCGGCTATCCAGTGGCGACTTTTGCCTCCGCCACGGAGTATTTGAACTCCGGGCGAGTTTCCGACACCGCTTGCATTATTGCCGATGTGCAGATGCCTGGCATGAGCGGAGTCGAACTGCAGCAGCGCTTGATTTCGGATGGTCGCTCGATACCGGTCATCTTCATGACAGCATTTCCCAAGGACACAATTCGTGACCAGCTGCTGTCAGCAGGAGCATTCGGCTATTTGAGAAAACCATTCACTGATACCTGCCTGATCGCATGTCTCGACAAAGTCCTCGCAGCTTAGATTTCCAAGCCCAGCCTGGGAGTTTGTTGAACACAATTTCAGCGACGTGCGTGCCGCAACGCGAGTAACCATAATATACTGACGTATAATTTTATTCGGTTTCGATTACTCAACGCCCGCCTCGTATAATGGCGTCTCCGTGCAATTGCATCCTAGCTTTTCGGCACGAGAAAATTTGGATGCAGGAAGCGCGGAGGGGCGCTGTGAATGCCTCACTTTGGTCGGCGAACGCCGTCACTCACGCCAAGATCATAGTGGCATCTCTTGCAGCCGCGACTCTCTTCGCAGCTGTTGGAATCACGGCACAAGTCTCCAACGGACATCAACTGGAGTCTGCATCGTTGCAGGCCCCTGAAGGTGTGGTTGCAGCAGAGATACCAAAATTTGCGCGGGATTGCCGGCAGATCAAATCGCGCACCTCAGCCGGATGTTTGTCTAATCATTTGAAACGCGACTTGGGACTGAGGGGGTAACTCATGAGACATACGTTACTTGGCGCCGTCGGCACATTGGCGCTGCTCACGAGCGGCGTATCGGCAGCTGATCTTCCACGCAAACCGCAACCTGCGCCAGTCCTTGCGCCGATGCCGGTCAACAACTGGACCGGCTGCTACGTCGGCGGCAACGTCGGCGGCGCCTGGGCGAATATCGAGGTGACCGACGTCACCGCTGGTGGCGCCACCGGTTCGCGCAACAATAGCGGCTTCGCCGGCGGCGGCCAGATCGGCTGCGATTACCAGATGGGCCCCTGGGTCGTTGGCTTCCGCAATATGTTCGATGGGACAAGCCTGACCGGTGGCAGAACAATTAGTGACCCCCTGTTCTCAGGCACCGTCAATTCTAAGACGCAATGGTTTGATACGTTGTCGGCTCGCGCCGGCTATCTCCTGCAACCGAACGTCCTGTTGTACGGGCAGGGTGGAGCGGCGTGGACTCAAACGAACCTAAACTTTGTCAGCAGCAATGGGTCGGTTTTTCCGACGCACGCCGCCAACAAAACCGGGTGGACAGCCGGCGTCGGCGTCGAGTGGATGTTCGTGCCGCGGTGGTCGGTGTTCCTCGAATATAATTATATGGGCTTCGGCACCTTTAGTAACGCCGTTACAACCTGCGTGGGTGCCAATTGCGCCGTCTTCAGCGGCAAAGCGAATATGCAGGATGTCCTCGTCGGCGTGAATTACAAGTTCTAACGGGGCTGAAGCTCGCGATCGCACCAATGGCGATCGATAATGACGAAACGTTGCCGCCTCATGGGAGAATGAAATGCGTAAAAGCTCAATTTTAGTTGCCGCCTGCCTCGCACTAGCGAGTTCTGCGGCTCAAGCCCAAGTCGATCTGAGTGCCTACGCAGATGCCAACGGGTTTATCAATGTTCAGGCCCTGACTTGTGCGCAACTCGCCAACACATGGCAGCAGGATGCTGACATGCTCTCGACCTGGTACAGCGGCTGGTACAACGGCCTTGCCAAAAAGCATTACCTGGATGTGCGCAAAGGCAGAGAGGTCGAACACGAAGTCATTTTGTACTGCAAGGCGCATCAGGACATCAGGGTTATCGACGCTATCGCTGTCGTGCTCAAGGACGAGCGCGCCCGTCTCGGGATCGAGATGAAGTAAGAGATTTTCGTCGCAACGCCTTCATATGCCACCGAGTCCTTGACGCAAATCAAAGACTCAAAAGTCAAATCTGATAGCGGGGCCTAGTTCGGATCAATGTACAGAAGCGGCCCCACGAGCAGGCCTAACTATCGCTTCGGAGGAATGTAACATGCCTCGCAGCCTTCATACTTTGCTCGCAGCACTCGCCCTAACGGCGATGTTTGGGTGGTCAGCCGCAGCCCAGGACGCCACGAAAGTCCTGAAGGCGATGACCGACTATTTAGCAAACCAAAAAACTATTTCGGCCACCTACGATACCGACATAGAAGTCATAACCAGTGATCTGCAAAAAATTCAGTTCGCAAGTTCTGGTAAAATGGAACTGAGCCGTCCCGACAAGTTCCGTGCCAGCCGCACAGGGGGCTACGCCGATGTCGAGCTGGTGTTCGACGGCAAGACGCTCAGCGTGGTCGGCAAGAATCTCAATGCGTTCGCGCAGACAGAATCCGCGGGCTCGATCGATCAGATTATCGTCCGGTTGCGAAACGAGTTAGGCCTTGCAATCCCGGGCGCCGACTTGCTGCTGTCCAATGCATATGACGAGCTGATGAAGGATGTGCTCGATGCTAAGCATATTGGTCGCGGTGTGATCGATGGTGTCGAGTGTGATCACCTTGCATTCCGCAATCACGACGTCGATTGGCAGCTCTGGGTCGAAGTTGGCAGCCGTCCGATTCCACACAAGTACGTCATCACCAGTAAAGCTGTTACCGGGATGCCGCAATACACGCTTCGCATCAAGGACTGGAAAACGGACATGCCGCTCGCCGCGGATGCCTTTGCATTCAAACCGCCGACGGATGCCAAAAAAATCGACTTCGCGGCCCTGTCGGACATGGATGAGATTCCACCAGGCGTAGCACCAGGAGCAAAGAAATGACCTATACCAACGTCACCAAAATCAAGGTTTTTCGCATCGCTTTGGCGGCCATCGTCGGCATTGGTTGTCTCTTCGTAAGTGAGAAGATATCGCTGACCAAATCAGAATCCTTGCTCACAGAGGCTTATGCGATCATCGGGCGCCCTCTGACGCCAGTAAGCTATGCTGGGGCCGCGCGGCGCACGACGGCGCGAGCCGCAACATACGGCGCCGCAGCAGCCGGAGCTGCAGCAGCCGGTGCGGCGGCAGCGGCGGCTCCATGCTACCAAGTGGTCAATGCCTATGGGCAACTTACCACTGTTTGTCGGTAAGCGATACGAAAGTACACGTCGCGCAATCTAGCCGCGACGTCCGCTATTGGCACTTAGCGTCAATTCGGACTCGTATCATGATTGGTCGCCTTCGGGGCAAAGCAAACAAGTACGAACGTTTTGGCGCGGACGCTAGCACAGGTTCTTTTCCCTTCCGTTTGGTTGTCCAACTAACGGGGTCGGAGTTATGTTCATGAAAACTAGTCACCTCCTTATTTCGGTTGCCGGTATTTTCGCCCTGGGATGCATCTCAGCATCGGCCCAGCAAGTCACGGGCACTCCCGGCTCGCCCGGCGCCACCACCACAATCACCGGAAAACAAATTCCCCCGCCGCCGCCGAAATTCGGCGGTGTGATTCAAGAGAAAGCCTCGGACTCGAAGGCCTGGTGGGCGCCGCGGGTGGTGCCACCGAAGGGCGCTCCCAACGTCTTGGTTATTATGACGGATGACCAGGGCTTCGGTGCACCGAGCACGTTCGGGGGCGTCATTCCGACTCCCGCAATGGATCGCATCGCAAAGGCTGGAATGCGCTACACGAATTTCCACTCCACCTCGCTCTGCTCACCGACGCGAGCTGCATTGATCACGGGCCGTAACCATCACTCGGTGGGCTTCGGGGTGGTCGGCGAAATAGCGACGGGGTTCCCGGGCTACGACTCGATCATTCCGATTGAGAAAGGCACTATTGGTACCATTCTGAAGGCGAATGGCTACGCGACCTCGTGGTTCGGCAAGGACCACAACACACCCTCTTATCAGTCGAGTCAGGCCGGGCCGTTCGATCAATGGCCCAACGGTATGGGCTTCGATTATTTCTATGGCTTTGTCGGTGGCGACGCCAGCCAGTGGCAGCCGAACCTGTTCCGCAATACGACGGCCATCTATCCGTTCCTTGGCAATCCCAGCTGGAATCTGGAAACGGCGATGGCCGACGAGGCCATCCAGCACATCAAGCAGCTCAAGGAGATTGCGCCCGACAAACCATTCTTTGTCTATTACGTGCCAGGCGCCACTCATGCGCCGCATCATCCAACACCGGAGTGGATCAAGAAGATCAGCGACATGCACTTGTTCGATGAAGGCTGGAACAAAGTGCGCGAGACAATTTTCGCCAACCAGAAGCGCTTGGGCATAATGCCCGAAAACGCCAAGCTGACACCGTGGCCGAAAGAACTACCGCAGTGGGATTCGCTCAGCTTTGAAGAGAAAAAGCTCTTCATCAAGCAAGCAGATGTTTATGGGGCCTATCTCGCCTATGCGGACAATGAGATCGGCCGGGTCATCCAGGCGGTCGAAGACCTCGGCGAGCTCAACAACACCTTGATCATCTACATCGGTGGCGACAACGGCGCGAGCGCCGAAGGCATGCTCAACGGCACACCGAATGAGTTCACGACCTTCAATGGCGTTGCCGTGCCGGTGAAGGATCAGTTTCTCTGGTACGAGTTCTGGGGCTCAGACCGGACCTTCCCGCATTTTGCGGCGCCTTGGGCCTGGGCGATGGACACCCCGTTCAAATGGGTGAAGCAGGTGCCGTCGCACTTCGGCGGGACCGCGCAGGGCGTGGTTATGTCGTGGCCCGGCCACATCAACGACGTGGGCGGCATCCGCCGTCAATTCCATCACGTCATTGACATCGTGCCGACCATCCTCGAAGCGACTGGCATTCCGCAACCCGACGCGATCAATGGCATCAAGCAGATTCCCGTTGAGGGCGTGAGCATGGCCTACACGTGGGATAAAGCGAACGCCAACGCACCGACGCAACACACCACGCAATACTTCGAGATGCTCGGCAATCGCGCGATTTACAATGACGGCTGGGTGGCGGCCACGACTCCGGCGACTCTCCCGTGGGAGCTGAGCACCGCAACGCCTCCAGATGTCATCACCGGGTACAACTGGGAGCTTTACAACGTCAACGAGGACCCGACCCAGTTCAACGACCTCGCCGCCAAGATGCCGGAGAAACTCAAGCAGATGCAGGCGCTCTTTTACTCCGAGGCGAAGAAGTACAACGTGCTGCCGCTCGACAATTCGACGCTCGCGCGTTGGAATACGCCGCGTCCGAGCCTCACGGCCGGACGAACGGTTTTCACCTATTCGGGCGAACTGACCGGCGTGCCAGGCAGCGCGGCGCCAGATATCAAGAACAAATCCTACTCGGTCACTGCCGAAGTCGAGATCCCCGAGGGTGGCGCAGAGGGGATGATCGTCACCGAAGGCGGACGCTTCGGCGGCTATGGTCTGTTCCTAAGTAAGGCCCCTCTAGGCGGCCCCCTCGGAGTTGGTCGTGGCAAGGTGGTGTTCCTTTACAACTTGCTCGACCTCAAGCGCACGGTTTGGGAAGGGCCCGAGTTAAAGCCGGGTAAGCACACTATCGTCTTCGACTTTAAGTCCGATAGTCCGGGCTTGGGCAAAGGAGGGACAGGCGTGCTCTCCGTGGACGGCAAGGAAGTGGCGAAAAATTCCATGGAGCACACCATTCCGGTCACCTTCCCGGAGGACGAAACATTCGACGTCGGCCAGGACACTCGCACCGGGGTCGCGTTGGTGGAGTATCGCTACGATCCTCCGTTCAAGTTCACCGGCAAGATCGACAAGCTGACCTTCAAACTCGAACCGGAGAAGCAAACGGAAGGGAAGCGCTAACAATTTCCAAGCCGCTGGCTACGAAGTCGCGAGCGCAAAGGGTCAGGTGACTGGGGCAACGCCAAAAGTGCTGGTTTTCTCCGCTGCCGCCGAAGCCGCGACGGGATTGGCGTTGCTGATCGTTCCCTCGCTCGTCGGCCTGTTGTTGTTGGGTCATGAATTGACCGGCGTCGCCATACCGGTTGCGCGTGTGGCCGGCATCGCCCTGATAGCTTTCGGGATCGCCTGCAGGCCGGGCCCGCCGCTGCTCGGCATGTTGATCTACAGCGCAGCAGTCACGCTGTATCTTGCTTACCTCGGTTTCGCGGGTGGGTTTGCTGGCGTCTTTCTATGGCCGGCAGTTGTGCTCCACGCAGCTCTGTCAATTCTTCTCGGTCGCGCCTGGTTCGGCGCTGAGGTGAGATAACAGCAATGTCCGCTATTGGCGGTGGTTTCAACCGGTCACTGCAACACCGCTCGTATTCTATCGGCGGGAGTTTCGAATCCCAAGGTCTCGCGAGGGCGTTGATTGAGCCTCTTGGCGATCTTGTTCAGGTAGGCTTGAGAGAACTGCGAGAGATCTGT
>DATIWJ010000033.1:0-56037 GCA_035519415.1 Pseudolabrys sp. | reverse complement strand
CCGTCGTCTACTGTGCCTTTGAGGGTGCGCACGGCTACAAAAAACGCGTTGAGGCACTGCGGCGGCATTACAATATCGAAGACGCCGCCCCTGTGCCGCTTCATGTCATGCCGGGTCAGGCAAACCTGATTACCGACCACCCGGCGCTCATCAAAGAAATTAAAGAGCAACTTGGAGACATCCGGCCGGTGGCCGTTGTGCTCGACACCTTAAACAAGTCCCTTGTCGGGTCCGAAAATAAGGACACCGACATGGGTGCCTACGTCCGCGCCGCAGAAGCCATTCGCGATGCCTTCACTTGCGTCGTCATCATCGTGCATCACTGTGGCTACGACGACACCCGTCCACGCGGGCATTCGTCCTTACCCGGAGCGGTGGACGCTCAACTGGCTGTTACTCGAACAGAGGGGGTCATCACCGTGACAGTGGAAATGATGCGAGATGGGCCGGAAGACACCCAAGTTGTGAGTACGGTGGAGCCAATAGAGGTCGGCCAGGATCAGAACGGAAAAGTTCTCACCTCGCTTGTCGTCGTCCCCAGTGACGCCGACGCCGACAACCGCGAACACCGCTCCTGGCCACGTGGCCTGAGTGTGTTTCACGCGGCGCTCAAAGCCTCGCTCGCCGCCAAAGGCGAGACTTTTCAGCCGGAGGCGGGCGTTCTGCCCGTGCGCGCCGTTGATCAATGGCACGTGCGCGACCGGTTTTATGCGACATATGCGGAGGACGAGAACAACACAACAAAGCGCCAGGCAAATCTGCAGAAGGCATTTGTCCGGGCGCTGGCCGAGGCGCAGAAGCGCGGCGTCATCAAAGTCTTGCGCTTCGACGATGGCCGAACCTTGCTGTGGCTGCCAACCCGAGGCGAAAATCTGTGAATTGGCCCGGACATCCTTTCTACCCGGACATTTCGGACGTTTCCATACCAACGTCCGAGAATGTCCGGGTGAAAATGGAAAGCCGTGTCCGGCTTTGTACGGAATGTCCGGGCAATGTCCGGCTCATATCCGGGTGCTGTTCTGGCGGTAAATCAGCCACGCCCACAAGCCAAACGCCAAGCCGTGACGCTTGTTGGTCCAGTGCCAACCGGCGGGGCGCTCGCGAGCATTGGTGCTGTGCCGCGCATCGGTCAATAGGCGGGATGCCATGACCCGCCCCGCCCACGGAAATTCGTCCAAGGCTGAGCTCACGCAACGACGTGGAATGACGCGAGAGGAGGCGGCGGTTTACTGCGGGTGCGAAAGCATGGCTGCATTCAGCGACTGGGTTCGCCGCGGGATTGTGCCCGGCCCCTTACCCGGAACTCACCGGTGGGACCGGAAAGCTATCGACGCGGCCCTTGACCGAGCGTCAGGTCTTGAGACTACTCTTCAAGAGTCACCACTAGAGGCATGGAGAGCGCAGCGTGCGCGTGCAACTCAAGGGCCTTCATAGGGTTCGGTGGCGTCTCGCCAGCGGCGAGATCGCGATCTACTACTACGCTTGGCGCGGCGGCCCTCGCCTCATTGGCACCCCCGGCTCTCCAGAGTTCATGCGGTCCTACAATGAGGCGGTGGCATCCCGCGGACGTCCTGCACAGGGGAAGCTGCTTACATTGATTGCCGAATTCAGGGCCTCTTCCGAATATTCATCTCTCTCCGACGCGACCAAACGTGCCTACACCGCATACCTTCGGATGATCGAGGCGGAATTTGGCGATATGCCAATCGAGGCCCTGTCTGACCTAGAGGTCCGCGGCGAATTCAAACGTTGGCGCGACGGCATGGCTGACACCCCGCGCAAGGCCGATTACGCTTGGACAACGCTGGCCCGCGTTCTCTCTGTCGCCCATGACCGCGGGCGCATTCCTGTAAACCCATGCCAGCGCGGTGGCCGACTCTATGAGGCTGACCGTACCGAAAAGCTATGGACTGAAGACGATATCGCGCGGCTGTTGGCCGTCGCATCGCCCAACTTTGCGATGGCGGCACTGTTGGCGCTTTGGACAGGCCAAAGGCAAGGCGACCTTTTGCGTCTTCCGTGGTCAGCCTATGACGGAAAGTACGTAAGGCTGCGCCAATCAAAAACCGGTCGTCCTGTCACCATCCCCGTAAGCAAGCGCCTCAAGACGATACTCGACAACGCAGATCGCGTCAGCACTCTGGTACTCACCAATGCGCACGGACGCCCATGGACTTCGAATGGGTTCCGCGCCTCTTGGAAAAAGTTGTGCGTGAAGGCTGGCATTAAGGGACTCACGTTCCACGACTTGCGCGGCTCTGCGGTAGTTCGGCTCGCGCTTGCGAACGCGACGGTACCGCAGATCGCGACATTCACTGGACACGCCCTCAAGGATGTCGAGGCTATTCTGGACAAGCACTATTTGGGTCGCGATGTGCGGCTTGCCGAGAATGCGGTGCGGAAGTTGGAGCGGAAGGAAAAGAGAACAAAAACTGTAAAGTGCCGGTAAAGTGTGTCGAAAACTCCACCACGCAATTTAGCTAAGTTGTTGAATTGTTTGGTGGGCGCACACGGACTCGAACCGTGGACCCGCTGATTAAGAGTCAGCTGCTCTACCAACTGAGCTATGCGCCCGGATTGCTGCGGCGGAGATCCCGCCAAGCGCGCGTGGCTTAGCAAAGCCGGCCGCCAGTGTCCAGCAGCGCGGTCCGCACAAGCCGCGGGCTGAAAAAGGAAAAAGCCGCCGGCGGCACCGGCGGCTTCTTTGAACAGCGGCGCGTCGGGGAGATCGCTTGGGCGCTGTTCGCTAGTCTAAAGTTTTACTGCGGCTGCGCGTCGCCACGATCGAACCCGCGCGGCCCGCGACGTTGCCAGCCGCCAAAGCCATGATGTCCGCGCATGCCCCCCGCTTGCCGCGCGTCGAGACGCGCAAGCATTACGAAACGATGCTTCTGGCTATCATCCAGGCTCTTGTAGAGGGGCCCAGCAGCATCGGCGAGCTTCTTGAGCGCAGCGGCACGCTGCCCCATCACCTCTGCCCGCAGAGTGAGCCGCTCGATCGGGTCTTTCGGACGATCGGCACTGGCGCGCGCGGCAAAGCGTTCGGAGCGCTGCTTGGCGAGATCGCGCAATGCGCTCTCTAACGCTGGCCAGTTCTTCTCCTGCTCGGCGGTGAGTTTTAGTCCAGCATGGAGCGCCGCGATCCGCGCTTCACCAAACGCCGTGATGTCTTCGGCAGTCGGCCGCCAGCGTTGCATGCGCTCGAATCCGCTCGGACCCTGCTGCGCGTAGGCAAGTGTACCACCGGCGATCGCGAGCGCTGTCGTGCCGGCGAGAACAGTTTTCCACATGGCCACCTCCAATGGCATTGCCTGATGCCACCAAATAGAGGAGCGCCGACTTGCCTTATCAAGTTAAAGTTTGGACAGAGATTACGGTCATGCAATGTTGATTTACGAACGTTCAGCTTGCACAGGCACGATCTCACATCATTCCGAGCAAACGTGGCAGCCACAGGGACATTTCCGGAATGTAGGTGACCATGGCAAGGAAGATCAGCATGGTGACGAGCCATGGCCAGGTCGCGATGGTGAGCTCGGTAATACCCATGCGTGCTATTCCGGAGGCAACATAAAGGTTGAGACCGACTGGCGGGTGGCAGAGCCCGACTTCCATATTTACCGTCATCAGGATTCCGAGATGAATCGGGTTGATGCCGAGGCCAACCGCAATTGGAAACAGGATCGGCGCTGTGATCAGCACGATCGAGGACGGTTCCATCACGTTACCCGCAAGCAATAGGAGCACGTTGACGACGAGCAGGAACTCGACCCAGCCTATCCCGCTTCCCTTAATCCAAGCCGTCATCGCCTGCGGAATCTGCTCGCTCGTCATCAGGAACGAGAACAGCACCGCATTCGTGATAATATAGAGGATCATCGCGCTCATGTTGGCGGAGGCGAGCAATACCTTCGGGACTTCGGTCAGCTTCATGTCGCGATAGACGAACACCGCCACGACGAAGGCGTATACCGCGCTGACTGCAGCGGCTTCGGTCGGCGTGAAGGCGCCGGTGTAGATCCCGCCGAGCACGATCACGATCAGCAACAGGCCCCAGACAGAATCGCGGAATGCGATCAACGCCTCCGGCCAGCTCGCCTTCTGCATGCGCGGATAGTTGTTCTTCCAGGCGCGATAGAACGTGGTCATGCCGAGCATCGAAGCCATGATCAGACCCGGGACAACACCCGCCATGAACAATTGCGCCACCGAGGCCGACAGCACGCGCTTGCCCTCGGGATCGAAGGCCACGCTGCCGCCCGTGGCTACCGCGACCAGCACCATCACGATTGATGGCGGAATGAGGATGCCGAGCGCGCCGGAGGTCGCGATCACGCCGGCGCCGAAACGTTTTGGATAACCCTGTTGTACCATCGCCGGCAGGATGATCGAGCCGATTGCGACGACGGTCGCGGGCGAGGATCCCGACACGGCTGCAAACAGCGCGCAGGCCATCACGCCCGCCAGACCCATGCCACCATACCAGTGACCGATCATGGAGGTGGCAAACCGGATCATGCGGCGAGCAACGCCGCCGTGGGTCAGGAAATTGCCGGCAAGAATAAAGAACGGAATCGCCATGATCTCGAAGCTCTCGATGCCGGTGAAGAGCTTGAGCGCCACAGCCTCGATCGGCACTGTGGTCATCACGAACAGGAAGCTGAGCACGGTCAGGCCGAGCGCGATCGAGATCGGCATGCCGGTAAGCATCAGCGCGATCAGCAGGCCAAAGATGATGGCGCTGTTCATCGGGCCAGATCCCTGGCTGCGGCCGGGCTCTCAACCACGCCCTCGACATGACCGGGATCATGGTGCGGCAACTCGCCAGTACGCCAGAAGGCCCAGGCAACCTGGAGGAACCGGAAGCACATGAGATAGGAGCCGAGAGGCACGCAGAGGAAGATGATCCAGCGCGGCATCTCCATATCAGGCGAAACCTGATCGGTAGGATAAAGCTCGATTACAAACTTCGCGCCCATCGTGCCGACGACAAAGGTAAACAGCGCGCCGCAAAACAGGCCGAACAGCACGACTTTTTTGCGCGGCCCGGGCTCCAACATGTTGACCACGACGTCGACACCGACATGGATTCCGGTGCGGACGCCATAGGCGGCGCCGAATTTTGCCATCCACACAAACATGTAGATGCACAGTTCCTGCGCCCAGGTGAGATTGATGTGATACACGAGCGGGTAAAGGAACGAGACGCCGACCATGTAGCGCTGCACGACGGCAGCGAAAATCAATAGCGTTGCCACCGCGATCAAACTCGCGATCAGAATTTCCTCGAGACGATCAAGAATACGAAGAAACACCTGCGCCTCATGCGCTCAGGGCTGGTAAACTTTCGCCCTGGCGGCCGGCAATTCCAAATTCAATTGAGCAGCGCCCGCTCTGCCGCCCCACCCCCGAGCGAATTTTGGAATCCCCCACCCCCAGAAGTAAAACGAGCT
Organism: Pseudolabrys sp.; assembly: GCA_035519415.1. Taxonomy (GTDB): domain Bacteria; phylum Pseudomonadota; class Alphaproteobacteria; order Rhizobiales; family Xanthobacteraceae; genus Pseudolabrys. Next base: position 50,584 of record DATIWJ010000033.1, on the reverse strand, counting down.
CCGGTATTTACGCCGGAGCTCGCCGTTTCTTGTTAGTTGGTTACGCCTTGGGCCGTTTTGCGGACGTCGTCGATCAGCTGCTTGCCGACGCGGCTGGCCATGTCCTGGTAGAGCGGCTCCATCGCCTTTTGCATGGCGGCCATTTCGGCAGCGGTCGGGATAATGATCTGCGTTTTGCCCGACTTTTTGATCTCGTCCAGGGCCTCCGCATTCTCCGACTCGGAGATCTTGTTGGCATAGACGGTTGCTTCGTCCATCGCCTTCTCAAGCTGGCCGCGAATATCGGCCGGCAGGCCATCCCAGAACTTCTTGTTCACGACGACCACGTAACCGATATAGCCGTGGTTGGTCAGCGCCGTGTACTTCTGCACTTCATAGAATTTCTGGGTGTAGATGTTCGACGGCGTGTTCTCCTGTCCGTCCACAACGCCTGTCTGTAGCGCCTGATAGACTTCGGAGAACGCCATGACCTGGGGAATGGCACCCAGTAAACGGAACTGCGCTTCCAGCACCTTCGATGACTGAATACGGAATTTCAGGCCCTTATAATCGTCGGGCATGTGCAGCGGCTTGTTGGCACTCATTTCCTTGAAGCCGTTATCCCAATACGCGAGGCCGACCATGCCTTTGGAGTCGAGTAGCTTGAGCATACGCTTGCCGATCGGGCCGTCGGTAACCTTGCGCAGTGCCGTCAAGTTCGGCAGCAGGAACGGCAGGTCGAACACTTCGAAGTCCTTGATGCCGATCGGGCCAAACTTCGAATTCGAGGGCGCCAGCATCTGCACGGCGCCGAGCTGCAAGGCTTCCAGCTCTTCCTTGTCCTTGTAGAGTGTGGAGTTGGGATAAACCTCAACCTTCACCTTGCCATTGGTGTATTTCTCGGCAAGTTCCTTGAACTTGTCGGCACCTTTGCCCTTCGGTGTATTTGGCGCCACCACATGACTGAACTTGATCACGATCGGCGCCTGCGCCGTTGCGGCAACAGGGGCAACGAAAATGGCGGCCGCAGCCGCCGCGAGAATCCACTTGCGCATGGACGTATTCCTCCAGTTGATCGCTCGAAACCGGCTTTTATTTTGTTTTTCTGCCGATTAAGGTGGCACTAAACCGGGTTTCCGGCAAGTGGACCTGTTGGGGATTGCACGCCTCAACGATCAACGGAAGGTGGTGCGGCGAACCGCCGCCTCACCGCAATGCAGCGACCACCGGGCCCAAGCCCATCTCCTGCGCCAGGCCGTGCGCAGCGCGCATCTGCTCGGCATCGAGCATCGCGATCAGCGGACGTGCGGCGACTGCGAGCCGCTGCACAGCTGCACTATTGAGCACGACCGACACGACCCGATGACTGACCCGGTGCACGAGACCAGTTGACTCAGCAGGGGCCTGCCGGCGTTCAAGATCGCGCAATGCCGATTCAACCGGAGCCCAATAAGGCTCCTGCGCCGGTGTGAGTTTGAGTACGCTCTTGATACGCGCAATGTTGATTGCAGCTGTCGACTGATCCCCGCGCGCGTTGATTTCTGCCGCGTTAGTTGGAACGCCAGCCGACAACAAGCCGATGGTCGCGAGCGCGAATACGCCCGCGCATAAAATCATTTTCATTCCTGAAGTCCCCGCTTTGTGTGGGTATTTAAGGGGGCAGTAGCCGGGAATTTGGCCCTCAAAGCGTACGAAATGCGGACAAAATGTGATTTGTTGGGCGTCAAGGCCAGATTTGTACCAGAAATGATAATGCCGCGTCCTATTTGGGCGCAGCATTATCATTTTTAATCTTAATACGGAGGGCTTTAGCCAACATCAGTTGAATGAATACGTCCCTCGACCGATGCGGTTTTGCTGCGTTTACTGGTCAACTTATTGAGGGCGCCAAGATAGGCCTTGGCCGACGCCACCAAAGTATCGGGATCAGCGCCTTTGGCGGTAAAAGAACGTCCACTCTCCGAAAGTCTAACCGACACTTCCGCCTGGGCATCCGTGCCGCCCGTCACTGCGTGCACCTGATAAAGCTCAAGCGTCGCCTCATGCGGCACAAGTGTACGGATTGCCTTGAAGATCGCATCGACCGGACCGTTGCCAGTCGACTGCGTGGTGACATGCTCACCGTCGATATCCAGCGTCAGCGTCGCGGTCTGCGGGCCCATGGTGCCGGCGATCACGGTCAACGACAGCACCTTGATGCGGTCGTGCGCATGGGCAATCTCCTCGTCAACAAGCGCTTCGATGTCCTCGTCGTAGATCTGCTTCTTGCGGTCGGCCAGCGCCTTGAAGCGCACAAAAGCGTCCTCCAGCTGATTGCCGGCAAGTTCGTAGCCCAGATCCTGCAGCTTGTGGATGAAAGCGTGGCGTCCCGAATGCTTGCCCATCACCAGTGAGGTTTGCTTCACGCCAACAGACTCTGGCGTCATGATTTCATAAGTCTGGGCATTTTTGAGCATGCCGTCCTGGTGGATGCCGCTCTCGTGCGCAAATGCGTTTCGTCCGACGATCGCCTTGTTGTATTGCACCGGGAACGATGTCGCCGCCGCGACCAATTTGGAGGCGCGCGTGAGCATCCTTGCATCGATACCGCAGTGGAACGGCAACACATCGTGGCGCACCTTCATTGCCATAACGACTTCCTCGAGCGCCGCATTGCCCGCGCGCTCGCCAATGCCATTGATGGTACATTCGATCTGCCGTGCACCGGCTTTTACCCCTTCAAGCGAATTGGCCACCGCCATGCCAAGATCATTATGGCAGTGGGTCGAGAAGCGCGCTCTGTCTGCATTCGGAACCCGTGTGCGCAGCATTTTAATGAGCGCAAAATATTCTTCGGGCACCGTGTAGCCGACGGTGTCGGGGATATTGATCGTCGTGGCGCCGGCGTTGATCGCCGCCTCAACGCAACGGCAGAGGAAGTCATGCTCGGTGCGAGTGGCGTCCTCGGCGGACCATTCGACGTCGTCGGTGTGTCCGCGCGCGCGCGTAACCTGGCCGATCACCATCTCATACACTTCGTGCGGCTCCTTCTGGAGCTTGTACTTCATATGCACCGGTGACGTGGAGATGAACGTGTGGATGCGCTTGCGCTTGGCGGGTTTGATCGCCTCGGCGCAACGATCGATATCCTTGAAGGCGGCACGCGAGAGACCGCAGATGACGGCCTTCTTCGAACGCTGAGCTATCTCGCGCACTGCGGCGAAGTCGCCTTCGGAGGCGATCGGGAAGCCGGCTTCGATGATGTCCACGCCCATGTCATCGAGGAGCTCGGCGACCTCGAGTTTTTCTTCGTGCGTCATGGTCGCGCCGGGACACTGCTCGCCGTCGCGCAAGGTTGTATCGAATATGACAACGCGGTCCTTCTCGGACTGACTCTTGGAATTCATCGGAAATTTCCTTCTCGTAGGATGCACCGCTGAGGGCGCTCTATGGGTTCTCCGTCAGATCCCCCGAGTGCCCAGGCGCGAATTGCCCAGCCGGCCCTCAGGGGCGGATAAGGAGAAGGAGCGAGCCCCGAATGAGGGTGGCCGCGGATTCGGCGTGTCCCGCCGTCCGCTCGATCGCGCAGATCGTCTGCCGCGTCGACATGGCTGTTCCCTCGTATCGTCGGCTAACCTGGTGGATTCGGGTAAAGTCCGCGTTAACCGCAGCGGCACGCTTGTACCGGAAAGCGACTGGGTAAATCAAGCGCACCGCGGATTAGGTCAGAACCGCTGTCACATCGCGCGATGGAGGATACGTGGCCGCCAGCATGAGCGCATTCAACCGCCGGGCCTGGGCCAGATCCGGAGTATTCGCGCTCGGGCTCGCCGCATTGCTGCTTGGCCCGGCCGGCTCACTGCGCTTCTGGCAAGGGTGGCTCTATGCCTTCACATTCATTACGGCGACTATCCTGATCAGCATTTATTTTCTGAAGCACGATCCCAAATTGGTTGAACGCCGTATGCACGTCGGGCCTGCCGCCGAGCAGGAGCCCACGCAAAAAATCATCATGACGTTCACGTTGCTGAGTTTTGTGATCCTGCTCGCCCTTCCCGGCCTCGACTACCGCTGGCGCTGGTCGACGGTGCCGCTATGGCTCGTATTGGCGGCAAATGCCGGCGTCGCGCTCAGCTTCGGCATTTTTTTCGTGGTGCTCAGGCAGAACAGCTTCGCGGCGTCGACGATCAGGATCGAGCCGGATCAGCCGGTGGTCTCGACCGGTCTCTATGCAATCGTGAGACACCCGCTTTATGCCGGGGCGCTGCTGTTCCTCATCTGCACGCCGCCCGCGCTTGGTTCGTATTGGACCTTTCTGATGCTGATTCCGACTGTCGCGGCGCTGGTTTGGCGGCTACTCGACGAGGAGCGCTTTCTGATACGCAACCTCCCGGGTTATGAGGAGTATTGCCGCGCCACCCGCTTTCGTCTGATTCCGTGGATCTGGTAGCCACCGCAACTGGTGTTTGATCCACCTGAGCTGAATCGACTTGCTATCCGTTCGTCCCCGCGAAAGCGGGACCCAGAGTAAAAACACTGGATTCCCGCTTTCGCGGGAATGAGCGCAATTGTGTCAATCCCGATGAACTGGGCTTTACGACTTTTCGTCTTTCAGTGCTTTGCCCGCTTCTTGCAGCTCCTTGAGCGCCTTGCCCTCAATCTTCGGAAAATCGACGCCAAGCGTCTGTAGTTCCTGCATCAAGGCGCCCGCCACCACCATGCGCGTGAACCATTTGTGGTCAGCGGGCACCACGAACCAGCGCGCCTCCGGCAGGCTGGTGTGCCGAATCATGTCTTCGTAGGCATTCTGGTATTTGTCCCAAAGCTTGCGCTCGGCAACGTCATTCATGGAGAACTTCCAGCGCTTTGCTGGCGCGTCGATGCGATCCAGAAAGCGTTTGCGTTGCTCCTCCTTCGATACGTGCAGAAAAAACTTCAAAATGCGCGTGCCATTGCGCGAGAGATGTCGTTCGAACGCACAGATATCGTCGAAACGCTGTTGCCACATATCCTTTCCAGCCAAAGAATCTGGCAACCTCTGGTGCTCGAGAAGCTCTGGATGGACGCGAACGACAAGAACCTCTTCGTAGTATGATCGATTGAAAATACCGATGCGCCCCCGTTCCGGCAATCGCTGCCATGCGCGCCAAAGGAAATTGTGGTCCAACTCCTCAACACTCGGCTGTTTGAATGAGTGCACCTCGACGCCTTGTGGATTGAGTCCCGACATCACGTGCTTTATGACGCTATCTTTGCCAGCAGCATCCATGGCCTGCAAAACAATCAGCACTGACCAGCGATCGTCAGCGTAAAGCCGCTCCTGCAACTCAACGAGTTGCTCGATGCCCTCGGTCAGCATGGCCTTCGCTTCACTCTTGTCTACGGTAAGCCCCTGACAGTCTTTCGGGTCGTATTCGGACAAGCGGAATTTGTCCGGGCTGTCGATGCGAAACCGCTTTGTGATGCTGCTGAGCGTCATTTGCCTCTCCGGGCGTATCGCAACGCTATTTCATCCGTCGCCAAACCGTGACGCCAGAAACGCAGTGGCGAAGCGCGGCATCGCAGGATGGAAATCAGCGCGGGAACGAACGATCTTAATATCCGCAAGCTCGGGATTCTGTTCGGATGCCAGGTGGGTCAGGATTCGCTCGCGCAAAACGGCCGCGTTCTCTTTTGCGCGCAGAACTTTGATCTGCACAATCAGCGAACCATCGACGACCGTTGTCCAACCCGGCTCAGCGACAAACTCGGCGATATCAAGACCTGTCTCTTCACTCAGCTCGCGTCCGACACTTTTCTCGAGATCGACTGTGTCACCGACAATGTCATCGGTATCCGGTGTCCCACAGGGAAAATATATTTTTCCGGAATTGAACGTGCTCTGGCCCATGACGCCAAGCAGGAATGCACCGTCTGCCGTCAAAATTGCAGCCGCGCTGAAGCAGTCATGCACTTTCGCGGGCGGCCGGTCCCAATGGCACCACGCGGCAAAGCTCGCATAGTCGGTTTCCAGATACTCGCCCCGAAATATACCGCCCGTCACCACCTGGCGATGCATCAACAGCACACGACCATTCCAGATCGTGGGCTTCTTGCGCCGCAGCGCCGCAAAGAACGCATCGATCTCCGATCGCCGTTCGTCGGCGAAGGCCCAGGCTTTCGGCACGAAGGAAAGGTCCAATCGATCAACATGAAATATCGATAGCGCTTTGCTCATGGCGTGAGCGCTTCCGCTTCGAACAAACGGCTCGGATTTACGATTTCGTCTTGCGCCGCCACGAGTTGAATTTCACGCGCGCCAGCCTCCACGGTTTTCGCCAGGATGCCGAACACGCCGGAGGCTGCGCGTGAAAGCGCCTCATTGATCTTATAGCCGCCCATACAGTGCACGAAAAATAGCGCGGCGATGGCATCGCCCGCGCCGTTGACGGACAGGGGCAGCTTTGGCGTGCGCACCATGAAACAACCACCCTCATCCGAGGCCAGCAAATCAATCGCGTTTTCCGGCGTCGCGTCGGTGTGGAGCGAAGTGACCAGAATGGTGCCCGGTCCTTGATCGTGCACAGCGTTCACCGCGTCGCGTGCCTGCCGCAGTGTTTTGCTCGAGCGTTGGCTCAGATAGTCGAGTTCGAAATGATTGGGCGTTATGAGATCGGCCGCACGCACCGCACTGTTTTTCATGAATTCCGGAATGCCTTCACGCACGAAAATGCCGCGACCGACGTCACCGATTACAGGATCGCAGCAATATTTGGCCGCCGGGTTGGCATGCTTGATCATCCTTACTGCTTCGAGAATAGCGTCGCCAATTTCGGCCGAGCCCATGTAGCCTGAAAGAACGCCATCGCACTCTCCAAGTACGCCGCGCCGCTCGATTCCCGTCATCACTTCACGAATCATTCCCGCATCAAATACGCGGCCGGCCCAGCTTCCGTAGCCGGTATGGTTGGAAAACTGAACCGTATGGACAGGCCAAACTTCTACGCCAAGGCGTTGCAACGGAAACACCGCGGCCGAATTGCCTACATGGCCATAGGCAACGTGCGACTGGATGGACAGGATGTTCATGGCCTCGACAATAACAGAAACGGCGGGGAGCTTTCCCCGCCGTCGTTTTTAAAACGGATACCCGTCGGATTTACTTCATTCCGGTTTTCTTGTTCGCGGCATCGATGAATGCGTTGGTGTAAGTCTTCGACAGATCGATATTGGCCTTGGCCACGTCGGGCGACGATTGACTGAAGACCGCCAGCACCGCCGCGGCGCCCTTCGGATCCATGCGGCCGGTCTCCGAATACATCGGCAGCGTGTTCTTGAGCGCGGCCACGTAGAGCGCCTTGTCCTTGCCGACCAGGTTTGCTGGCATCTTGTCGGCGATTTCTTCCGGCGTATGCGAATGGATCCATTTCAGCGTAGCGAGGATAGCGTTGGTCATGCCCTGCACTTCCTTCTCGTGCGTGGCGATCCATTCCGCCTTTGTGTAGAGCGCGCCACCAGGATATTCGCCACCGAACACCGCAAGCGTATCCTTTTGACTGCGCGTGTCGCTCAGAATCTTCAGGGCCTTGTCCTGGCCCTGCAGCACGGTCACTGCCGGGTCGAGCATGATTGCGGCATCGATCGTTCCCTGCTCCATCGCGGCAACCGCTGTGGCGCCTAGGCCAACCCCGATCACGCCAACGGAATTCGGATCAATACCGTTCTTGCTTAACATATATTTGAGGAAGAAATCGGTGGAAGAGCCGGGCGCGCTCACGCCGACTTTTTTGTTGGCGAGATCCTTGATCGAATTGATTTCCGATGCGTGCTTGGGCGATACCACCAGCGCGAAGCCGGGATAGCGATCGTATACAACGAAAGATTGCAAGTGCTGGCCCTTGGCCGCGAGATTGACGCAGTGGTCGAAATAGCCCGACACGACGTCGGCGCTGCCACCGATGACGGCCTTGAGTGATTCCGAGCCGCCCTTGAAATCGACAACCTCGACATTGACGCCGGCTTTCTCATACTCGCCGAGCGCCTGCGCCAGCATTGTGGGCAGGTAGCACAGGCACGATCCGCCGCCGACGGCGAGCGTGACCTTCGATTGCGCGAGCGCGAGGCCGCTCGAAAGCACGAGCACGGCGAGCGTCGCGGCAAACCGCCGAAACACCGACATGATTTCCTCCCTTATATTTGCAAGGCCCTTCCGAAAGGCCAATTTACATCAACGATAAGCCAGCCGGCTTCGGATGCCTAGGGCCTGCTGTCGGCGGCCACCGGCCGCCAAACCAGGAGGCGCTTCTCGATCGCGCTGACGACGAGATCAATTATGATGACGAACGCCGCGAGCACGAACATGCCCGCAAAAACACCGGCGACATCAAATACACCCTCGGCCTGCTGAATCAGATAGCCAAGCCCGGCAGCGGCGCCCAGATATTCGCCCACGACCGCTCCGACGACCGCAAACCCGACCGAGACGTGCAGCGAAGAAAACATCCACGACAGCGCCGACGGCCAATAGACGTGGCGCATCAGCTGGCGCTCGGTCATTCCGAGCATGCGCGCATTCGCGAGCACGGTGGGGCTTACTTCCTTGACGCCCTGATAGACATTGAAGAACACGATAAAGAACACAAGCGTGACGCCAAGCGCGACCTTCGACCAGATGCCGAGGCCAAGCCAGAGCGTGAAGATCGGCGCCAGCACGACGCGGGGCAAAGCGTTGACCATCTTCACGTAAGGATCGAATACCGCCGCCGTCCGCGGCTGGCGCGCAAACCAGAAACCGACCAGCACGCCGCCGATCGAACCGATAACAAAGGCGAGGACCGACTCGACCAAGGTTACCCAAAGATGTTTCCAGATGACGCCGGTCGCAAACCAGGTCGCAATCTGCTTTGCGACGTCGACGGGATTGGAAAAAAAGAATGGCGGCAGCAGGAGCTTGCCGAAAATTGGATAGGTGGTGAGCGCGTACCATAGCGCCACGCTCGCGACCGCCACCAACACCTGCAACAGCAGGAGATTGATGCGTGACATGACGATCAATCTCCTCCCGGTTGCTCAGGCATTAAAGCGGATTCTTGAACAGCCCGATGATGCCGGTAGAGCCCTTCACATGGCCGTTGAGTTTTTCAAACAACTCCAGCTTGGTGAGGCCAGGCGGCAGCGCCTTCGGATCAAGATCGGTCGCGATCAGGACAAAAGTGTAGTGATGCGGAGATCCCGGCGGGGTGCAGGGGCCCATATAGATGCTCTGCTTGGCCGTGCCGATGCCACCGACATATTTGTCAGACGGCTTGCTGGTCTCGCCTTCGGCAAATGAAGTGACGGAGGCCGGGATGCCGTATGCAATCCAGTGATCAACGCCGATGCCGCGGCCTTCGGGATCGGTCATCACCAACGCGAAGCTGGTGGTACCGGCCGGCACGTTTGTCCAGGCAAGCGGCGGCGACACATTTTCGCCGACACAGTTCGGGTTGGTCTTGTTGGCGCCGGCGTTTTTCTTTGCCAGCAAGGTGCCATCCTTGAAGGACGACGAGGTGATGGTGAACACCCCCTGCGCTTGAGCGGTCGCCGCGAGCAGCAAAATAGCCACGCAAGCCGCGAGCGTTTGACGTATTCCAAACATTGCATTCCTCCGTTTTGCTTCTTGGCCGTCAGTATCATCAACAATGCTAGCGCAATTAAATTCCTGTGGCATCAGGCTCCTTGGCTTTGGGCATAGCCTTTGATCACTTCGGCTTTCAGCTTGTGCCAGATTTCTCGATGCAGCTCGTGAAATACCGGGTCGAGCTTGACCTCAGATATGTCGCGCGGGCGCGTCAGCGGAACCCGCCAATCGCCAATAATATGTGCCGCGGGCCCCGCTGACATGATCACCACCCGGTCGGAGAGCGCGATCGCCTCTTCAAGATCATGGGTCACGAAAAGTACGGCTTTGCGATCGGCGGTCCACAGATCAAGCAACAGGTTCCCCATGATCTGCCGTGTCTGCGCGTCGAGCGGACCGAAAGGCTCATCCATCAGGAGGATTTTCGGATCGCAGATGAGCACCTGCGCCAGGCCGACACGCTTGCGCTGTCCTCCGGACAGCATATGCGGATAGCGGTCGGCGAATGCATCGAGGCCCACGCGTTTGAGCCAGGTTTGCGCGCGCGCACGCGCATCACGCATCGGTGTACCCGCCGTCTCGAGGCCAATGGAAACGTTTTCGATTGCTGTTTTCCAAGGGAACAAGGCATCGGCCTGAAATAGGTATCCCGCCTGGCGGTTAATCGCGGCCAGCGGCTTTCCGAAAATATCGACGCCGCCGGTGGCCGGGGTGAGCAATCCGGCGGTGACGTTCAGCAGCGTTGATTTGCCGCAGCCGGTCGGCCCCACGATGGAGACGAACTCGCCGTCAGCGACATGAAGCGTCGCGCGCTCCACTGCCGTATAGACGCCGCCACGCGCGAGGCGAAATGCGACGGCCACGTCGTCGAGGGCGACCGCTGCAGCCGACGCGGGCACATCTCGAATTTTGGTCGCAGCCACGGCGGCATCGTCCGCCATGCATTCCCTCCCGTTTTTATTTCTTGGATGGCAAGCTATCCGGCAAGTTGGGCCCTGCAAAGCCCGCCACGTCAAAGGCCCTTGATCAGACCGGCGTCGATCAGGAGACGATTAAACCGGCGCGCCTCGGCACCGTCGGCGCACCGGTAAAACAGGCCATGGCAACGCTTAAGAATGTTCTTTTGCTCGACGAAGGACGGATCGAGCGGCACCCCCGCCGCTTCCTGTACCAAAAGCGGCAGATAGGGCGCATCGAGCGTATTGAGCGCGGAGGACAAGTCGGCCGGTTTAAAATTCACGGCATCGATCGCGTAGTAGCTGGTGTAGTAGCGCGGATCGAAGCCCTCCAGGTGTCGCGCGAGCGCAGCCTCGCTGAGAGTGGGATCTATAATGCGATAGGCGAATTCCGGCTGGTGATCGCCAAAGCGCACAATCAGAAAAGATTCAGTCGGGAAGTCGTGCTTCAGACGTTCAAGCAGCGCGGAATAGTCGTGCGCGCTCAATGTTTGTCGCCGGATATATTCGTCGATATTGGGAGCATTGCCGAGGCCATGCCAGCCCGGCGTCAGCTCCGGTCGGTAGCTGAAATCCCACGGGAAATGATTTGCAGCGGTGTAAACGAACAGAAATAACGGGCCTTGCCGTCCCTCGTGCGCGATGATGTTGGTCGCCTGATCGAAATAGAAGCTGTCTGGCTCAAGTCCGCGAGCCCCCAGGTCCTTCATGTCGAGATAGCGCTCAACGCCCGCGCTGGTCTGGAAACCGCGCGAGCCAAGAAACGCACCATAGAATGGGTAAAGGCTAAAGGTTTTATAGCCGCAGCGGCTAAGCGCATTCGGCAAGCCACGTGCGACACGACCGGAGGCAATGCGCGTAACCGATGTTGCAAAGCGACCGTAAGAACGCGCCGACAGGCCAGTCAGCACATTATATTCGGTAAACCAGCTCGGCCCGCCGGCGCCCTCCACGACCATCTTGCGCGACACGCCGTCGAACGATCGGAAGTGCCGGTGGTATCCGGACGGAACCTTCATGCCGGGCGCGGCGGTGATGTCAAAGCTCGACTCGTCGTGTAGCAGGATAATGTGCGGAAGCTTTCCGCCGGGGCTACATGTCGTCGCAGGCACTTTCAGCCGATCTGTGACGGCTGCATCCGATTCAAGCAGCCCGTGCGTTGCAAATTCGTAGACCGCTGCCACACCCGAACGCGCAAATTTGGATACATAGTCCCGATTGAAAAACTCTCCATAGAAGTCGGCCGGATAAGCAACCGACAGAGCCACGAGACCGCCCATGCATAGCGTGCCGCCGAGCGCACTTGTGCGCATGCGCACGCGAAACGGGTCGACCCGCCACAAGAGGATGAGTGCGGGAATAGCAATCACAAAACCAAACAGAATTGGGCCGCGCAAACGCGGCATGATCGTAAAGAGAAACGCTGACGTGTCGGGGTCGATGATCATCAGGTCGACGAAATTCACTGTCATCATCAACTTGTCGTACTTGAACTGCGACAGAACAATGAGCGTGACGATCATCGTAAGCGACAGCAGCCCGGCAATTGCGGGCCGCTTCAACAAAGCCAGCCAGAAAAAATTCAGCAGCGCCCAAGCGAATAAAAAAGTTGCCTTGGTCGAGAGGTCGAGCTCGGTCGCGGTCATCACCGCGAGCGCGGCCAGGTGCACGACGGCGGTGATGGCTAGCGCGAATGCATCGCGCCGGGAGATCGCCTCGGCGGGCGCAAGACGACTAAGCAGAGCGGACGCTACGGACAACATGGCCTATAAGACGGCCCTGCCCGGCTGCGATCCCCACTAATCCCCCAGCGCATGGCCCGCTGTCATAAGACTGTAATCAACCTGCCATTGCAAGATGCAGTGGGTCCGCCTGGCAGATTTATCTTATGTTAACCAAAGGGATGACGCGGATGGCCGATGAATGGCCGGTTCCGCGCATCCGCCGCCCATGCCATCATTGCGGATGTTCTTTGACCCCCGCCTCGCCGACGCATGGGCGCGATTGCCGGATTATCTCGGCAGCCACGTGCTGGTGAGCCTCACAGCGCTTGCCCTCGGACTTGGCATCAGCCTTCCGATCGCCATCGCCTCGAGACGCCGGCCCTTTCTGCGCAGCGCATTGCTTACGGTCGCCAGCATTGTGCAGACGATCCCCGGCCTGGCCCTGCTGGCACTCTTTTATCCCCTGCTTCTGGCGCTTGCCGCCTTGTCCGAACGCGTATTCGGCAAAGGCTTTTCCGCGCTTGGCTTCCTCCCCTCCGTACTGGCGCTCGCGCTTTATTCGATGTTGCCCGTGCTTCGCAACACCGTCACCGGCCTCAACGGCGTCGACAAACGCCTGAGTGAAGCAGCACGCGTCGTCGGAGTGGGGCCGTGGCGCCTGTTGCAAGACATCGAATTGCCCCTGGCGCTGCCGGTCATCATGGCCGGTATCCGAACGTCAGCTGTCTGGGTGATAGGCACGGCAACACTGGCAACGCCGATCGGACAAACGAGCCTCGGCAACTACATTTTCACCGGATTACAGACGCAGAACTGGATCTTTGTCATATTCGGTTGCGTCGCTGCCGCGCTGCTCGCACTCGCAGTCGACCAGTTGCTGGCGCTGGTGCAAGCAGGGGTAACTCGCCGCAGCAGCGTACGGACGACGCTCGGCGCACTCGGTCTTGTCGTTCTGATTTTCGCCGCTTTGCTTCCCGGCCTCGCACGGCCGCAGGCGAATTTTCTGGTCGGCGCCAAGACTTTTACCGAACAATATGTCCTTGCCTCGCTGGTCCAGCAGCGTCTTGAAGCTTCCGGGCTTACGGCTTCACGCCGTCCGGGGTTGGGTTCCAACGTGCTCTTCGATGCGCTCGCATCAAGTGAGGTTGATGTCGCGGTCGACTATTCCGGAACACTCTGGGCGAACCGCATGCAGCGCCACGATGTTATGCCGCGCGAACAATTGCTCGACGCGCTATCCCAATGGCTGCAAAAAACGCACGGCATCCAGATGCTCGGGTCGCTTGGCTTCGAGAACGCCTATGCTCTAGCAATGACGCGCAAAAAGGCGGAAGCGTTGAATATCCGCTCGATTGCCGATCTCACGAGCCATGCCCGTGATCTCACCGTTGCCGGCGACTATGAAATTTTTGCGCGTCCCGAATGGGCGGCACTGCGCAAAACCTATGGCCTGAATTTTCGTGCCCAACGGCAAATGCAGCCGGAGTTCATGTACAAGGCTGTTGCCGACGGCGAAGTCGACGTGATCGCGGCCTACACGAGCGACGGCCAAATCCCGACATACGACCTTGTCGCGCTGACCGACGACAGGCACGCAATTCCGCCATACGATGCAATTTTGCTGATTTCGCCCAAACGCGCGAACGATTCCGAGCTGATCGCAGCATTGAGGCCGCTTATCGGTTCAATAGACGTAGCGACGATGCGCGCGGCAAATGCTCGTGCGTCAAACGGCAGCGAGACTCCTGATACGGTCGCTCGATGGCTTGCTGACGAAATTGCCAAAAAGCGCTATTAGGCCGTGTGCTCACAAACCGACACCCAAATGCTGACTTGGATGTGCCACCCAATGTCCATTTTTTGGGGGGGCGGATATAGCGGACATTGAAAAGACACGCATTACCGACGGTCTCTCAGTCTGGAGCCATTGTGCTATTCTTGTTGGAATTAGATGTGCCTAAGCCGTGCGCGCTAATGAAGCAGCATATACAGTTCTGTCAGACGCATGATGGAGTGCGGATTGCCCTCGCCAAAGCCGGCAATGGCCCACCGCTGGTCCGATCCGCGAATTGGTTTACCCATCTGGAGTTGGATTGGGACAGCACAATTTGGCGACACTGGTTTGAGGCGCTTGCCGACGGTCGCACGCTCGTTCGTTACGATCCGCGTGGTTCAGGCCTGTCTGATCGCAATGTCGATGATCTTTCCCTGAAAGCCTGGGTCAGCGATCTCAAAGCCGTGGTAGACGCGGCGGGCCTTCAGCGCTTTCCGCTTCTAGGGCTGTGTCAGGGAGGCGTCGTAGCGGCTGCTTTCGCAGCGCGTCACCCCGAGCGCGTCAGTCGCCTGATCCTCTACGATAGTTACTTGTCTGGCGCCTATGCCGAAGGCATGGATCAACGCATGCAAAAGCAGGCGCGTACGATGTCAGAGATGATTGAGGTGGGCTGGGGCCGGGAGGCGGGAGCATTTCGCGAAGTTTTTGCAAATCTCCTGATGCCGGACGCAACCAAAGAGCAACTTCGCTGGATCGGCGAACTCCAGCGGCGAAGCGCTTCTGCGGCAAATGCCAAAAAGCTCTGGGATGCATTCAACACGTTCGATATTCGTGCTGAGGCCGGCAAGCTCAAGGTACCGACCCTTGTCTTTCATGTTAGAGGTGATGCGATGGTGCCGTTCGAGGCCGGGCGCCAACTTGCTGCGGCGATTCCAAACGCTCGTTTCGTCCCTCTTGAAGGCAAGAACCATATCCTGCTGGCCAATGAGAGAGCCTGGCAGGTTTTCAGAACTGAACTTCGAAATTTTCTCGCGGCCGATGAACCGACTGAAATTCTGTCGCAGAGCAAACTGGAAGCGTTGAGCCCACGCGAGAAAGAACTCCTCGACTACATTGCCCGTGGACTGGCCAATGCTGAAATCGCTCAAAGGACCGGCATTGCCGAGAAAACCGTGCGCAATCACATCACCACGATTTTTTCCAAGCTCGCGGTTGAACATCGTGCCCAGGCGATCGTCGTCGCCCGCAAGGCGGGCCTCGGCCGGGATTGATCGGCTGCGTCCCTGGGGCCAGGACCCCAAATTTGAGTGCTTTTCGAAGGCAAAAGGCGACCGTCAATAGGACCGGCGCCTCAATACATGTGCGTGCTTTGCTTGCATGATTGCAAAATCAAACGTGCAAGCCAAAAGGTGACTGCCATGACCAACACAATGAAAGGCATTGTCAAGCAACGCCAGGACCCGTTGCGCGAGCGCTATCGAACAGTGCCCGACGAGGCCCGTATCACCGACAGCGCTAAAACCATAATGATCGGATCCGAAGACCCCTTTCACAGCGAAGTGGTGGCGGGAGAAGGACAAGGCGGATCATGGCGCATCGGTATCCATCGCGTGATCGGGGGCTATCATGACCTGCCCAACCCCGGCGACATACTTTGCGCGGCGCTCGCCTGCTGTCTCCATTCAACATTACGCCTTATTGCGGATCGGCTGGAAATTCCTATCGCGAATCTTGAAGTCAACACGCGTGCGGAAGTTGACGCCCGTGGCTCCTTGCTCGTTGATCGAAACGTTCCCGTTGGATTCCAGCAGGTCAAGTGCCAGGTTCGGCTTGAGCCTGCGATCGATGTCCCCCAGGAAAAAGTGAAGATGCTACAGGCTGCAGCCGAACACAGCTGCATCGTGCTCCAGACGCTCCGCAATGGCGTACGAGTGCAAACGCAATTCGACAAAGTCCAATCGACCGCTGATCTAGCCGCACAGTGACCGAGCAGCTGCTGTACATAGGAGGCGAGGCATTGCCACAGATCGATGTCCACTTGATCAAGGGCGTGTTCAATGCCGAACAGAAAAGGCAGATTATTCAAAAGTTGACCGATGCCATGGTTTCGGTCGAGGGTGAAAACGTGCGCGGCGTGACGTGGGTGAAGATTTTTGAGGTCAACACCGGCCAGTGGGGTATTGGCGGCAAGCCGCTGACAGCTGAGGCCGTAAAAGAATTGGCCGCAGGTCCACGGGCAGGGTGAGCCACGTTCTTTGGACAATCGCCAGCAGGGTATCACTGCTGGCGATTTTGATTTCATACAAGCTGATCGATGCTGCAAAATGTCCGCTATTAAAGCGGACATCCGCCAAAAAGGCAAAACTTGTGCTTTGACTGGTGCGAAAAGTAAACGAATCCGGAGACGGAAACCGCTTATTTGGTTCGCGTCTCCGGTCTTCTGCGACGACCATTCAGGACTAAGCAGCCTTGCTCGGCGCGGCCTTGTTCGATACAGGGCTCGTGCTCGGTGGCGCGCCCGTCTTGATACTAATTGTCTTGGTGGTTTTTACGACCTTCGCGGGTTTCTTGATCTTGAGATGCAGCACCCCTTTGTCGAAATGAGCTTCAACGGCTCCCTCTTCCGGCTCGAAAGGTAACAGCATCGATCGATAGAATGAGCCGTAGCTCCGCTCCTCGACGTGCCAGTCCTTTTCTTCTTTCGTGCTCTCCGCCTTTTTCTCTCCGGAAATGACCAGTTGGTTGTCGTCAAGACTGACGTTGATATCTTTCTCGTCCACGCCAGGAAGTTCGGCGGTCACTTCGAAAGCATTATTTGTCTCCGCTACACTGATTGCCGGTGCGCCAGCCCCAATACCAGTAGACGACGGTTTCTGATCGAAAGCACGAAACACGTTTTCCATTTCGCGCCGCATGGCTAGGAACGGATCTCCCAGTTCCTGCCCGGGCCACAGTCTCGGAAGGTTCATCTGTTATCTCCATCAGTAAGAGAAACGATGGATGATCCTGTTCCTCCCGGCCGTGACGGCCTTGATCTAACTCAAAGGAACGGCAATTCGTCGCAAAGCAAAATCAGCGCCTGTCAAATGGCGCACGAGGCACGCAATGGTGCGTAAGTGAGGTTGACCTATTGAGTGACAGACGCCCCTCTGATTTGCAAATTGGGCATATCACCATTGGTCACGGCCAAATTCCGCCGCGAGCCTTTCGGCAGTTATTCAGTCAGCAAAGCACCAGCGGATAACCCCACATTCGCATCGTGGCCGGCCATGACCGCGCATGGGCTGAATGCCGTGGCGAGCTTGAAAGTCTTACATGGCGCCAGCTTCGGGCCGAGGCCGTTTGGCGCCACGACAACTTCGACGAAGTGCGGGAAATCGTGTTCAACGGCCTTAGCGTTTTGTCTGCCTTTGAAGCGGCTCATAGCTCCTCGCGTTCACGTGTTTGTAGCAGCAAGTGCGCAAGCGCCTTTTTCCCGTCTTTGGTCGCCGCTGCCATACTTTCAAAAAAGATTGGCGAGCGCTTTACCGGTCCAGGTTTACCGGCACAATTGATCTCCCATCGCCACGGCTTAGACGGTGTCCCTCGCCGCTTTAGGGCGACCGAATAATCAGCTGGTTTGAATTCGTCGCGCATAGAAGGAGATAGGTTTAATTTTTAAGTTGTGCCGGCATTACGATCATTACATTGATCTAAATCATTGCAGCGCCCCCTTATGAGGCGCACCGGTGCTGGCAAAATTGTTTGGAGGCACCTGCTGGATTCTCAAGGTCCGGGTTCGAAAGCGGGAGTCGATTCCATGATTACACGACGACAAGCAAGTGCCGGCATTGTCACGGCGGCCGTCCTCGCAGGTACATCTAGTGCTGGCGCAAAGGAGGGAGCGATTATGCAACTACCACCGCCGCGTACCGAAGGCGGCAAACCGTTTATCCAAGCGTTGAAATTAAGGCGTTCGATACGCGAATACTCTGATCGCGCGTTGTCGCAGCAGGTGCTATCCGACCTGCTGTGGGCCGCGTTTGGGATCAACCGTCCGTCCGGAGACCGCACGGCTCCTTATTGGCGCCACATCATGGTGATCGACGTCTATGCAGCGATGGCAGACGGCCTCTGGTACTACGAGCCTGGGCGTCATGTCTTGCAGCAGCACGGGCGCGCCGATATTCGCGCCGCAACTGGATTGCAGGACTTTGTGGCGACCGCGCCGCTGAACCTTATCTATGTAGCGCACGGAGAGCGGATGCAGGATATATCGTCGGAAGAGCGGCGTCTGTATGCTTCCGTCGATGCAGGCTTTATCGGCCAGAACGTTTATTTGTTTTGCGCTTCTGAAGGTCTTGCGACTGTTTTCCGTGGCGCTGTCGACACCAAGAAGCTCGCGCTTGCGATGCAACTTGACCGCATGCAATTTGTCACATTTGCCCAGACGGTCGGATATCCGAAAGCCTGACTTCGCTTTCGAGGTAGTGACAAGTAAATTTGCCCTAGCCAAAAATTGGCGGTCTGCTTATGGCCCAAAGATAGGGTAATCGGCCGGCATATTTGTGGATAGTTGAAGATTCAATCGGTCGAAGCAACACGTCTGCGATGCGCAAAGCTCTTGGCAGCACGGTTCCAATGAGAACGCCAATGATCTACTGAGACACTATTTTCCGAAAGGCGCCGACTTGTCGGGGTATTCGCGAGGTCATCCGAATAAAGCGGCGCGTCAGCAAAACAAGCGGCCACGTAAGACCTTAGGAGCACCCAGCCGCACGTGTTGCGTCGACCGGTTGACCCCGCAGCCAATAGCGGACATTGCAAGGTGTCAAAGCGGGCCGCCTTTGGTTCTGTTGCTGACATACGAAAATTTGGCCATGGTCCGGGAATCGCGTTGGCGGACCGGGTATCGTGGGCGAGAAAAGAATTCTGATTGGGCTGATTGGCGCGAACATTATGGGGTCGCTGTCGCCGGCCCTGTTCGCCGACGCCTTCGCGGCCGCCGGGATCGACGGCTTCTATCATCTAATGGACGTCGATCGCTTGCAGGAACGGCGGCTCGATAAACTTCTTGATGCAATGAAGATCGCCGGTTTCGCCGGCGCAAACATCACCTATCCCTTCAAGCAGGACATTCTGGCGCTTCTCGATGCCGTGGACCCGCAGGCCGCTCAGATCGGCGCGGTCAATACCGTCACGATTGCACCGGACGGCCGCACCACGGGGTATAACTTTGATCGAGTTGGCTTTCGCCGCAGCTTTGAAGAGAGCCTCGGGAGCAGCAGCGCGAAGAATGCGACAGTCGCGCAGGTCGGTGCCGGTGGCGCCGGACGCGCCGTTGCCTTTGCCTTGATGGATCTGGGCGTTGCGGTCCTTGTCATTCATGACCTTGACGGCGCACGCGCCAATGCCCTCAAGACCGATCTCAGCGCGCACTACGGCGCATCGCGCTGCCGCATCGCACGTGACCTCGAACGCAATATCGCGGCCGCCGACGGCATCGTCAATGCGACGCAGGTCGGCATGCGTGGCTTCCCCGGCAATCCGGTGCCTGTTTCTGCGCTCAAAGCAGAGCATTGGGCCGCTGACGTTATCTATACGCCGATCGAGACCGAGTTTATTCGAGCGGCGGCGGCGAAGGGCGCCCGCGTGATGAATGGCGGTGGGATGTGCGTGCACCAGGCTGTCGAAGCGTTCCGGCTTTTTACCGGCGTTGAGCCCAGTTCTGCGCGCCTGCATCGCACATTCGCCGCGGCCCTTGTTGCACGCGATAGGGCAATGGTTGAAAAAATCTGACCTGGGCGAACGACGCGGTCCCCTCAGATCATCTTGCGCATCGCGCGCACAGCCATGCCGCAGCCATTCGTATTTTTATTCGCCCAAAGCCGACATTGGTGACCCGCCGGATTCTTAGGTCGAAACGAGGCCGGTGGTTGCTCCGCCGAGGTGGGTTTCTCACGACATCGTCGTATTGTCGGTATCGACGCGCCCCGGAAGGTATCGATGCACCCTGGCCGGCTTCTGCCCCGCCATCACTTGCTCGCGAGAGCGTAGTAAGACAATCCGGTCGGCTTCATGAGCGACCAACTTTGAGTATTGGCGCTTCGGTCTGCTGGAACCTTGCACCCACCAGAAAACGCGGCCTTGTCATGGCGCACACCCAAAGCTGACTCTCAAGTGGCATATTGGGCGAACGCCACGGTGCCGGCGCGGGCGCGGTCGTCGGTCTTGACGTTGACGAGCGCGACCGAGCCGCGATCGACCTCCCGTTGAGCACGGTCTAAAGCTGGGCGGATTTCGTCGGGGTGTTCAACATACTCGCCGTAGCAGCCGAGCGTTTCGGCCATCTTATCGAAGCGCGTATAGCCAAGATTGCGACCGGGCTTGTTGCGCTCCGGGTCAGCAGTCCAGCCGCCGTTGAGGCTGACCACAACCAGGATCGAAATGTTGTGGCGCACAGCGGTGTCAAGCTCGAGCGCATTTAGGCCGAACGAGCCGTCGCCGTGCACTACAATAACCTGCTTGTCGGGTTTGGCGATCTTCGCGCCGATTCCGAACGGAAGTCCGACGCCCATAGTGCCGAACGGTCCGGAATTTAGGCGATGGGCGGGGCTAAAGGTCGGCATCGACTGACGCCCGAAGTTCAGGATTTCTTGACCGTCGACCACCAGGATGGCGTCGCGCTGCATGAAATTTTTGATCTCGTCGCACAATCGCAACGGATGGATCGGTATATCGTCCATCGGCTTGTTAGCGCCTGGCGCCTGCCGTTTCGCGGTCTCGCCCTCGGACAGCGTTCGACGCCACGCGGAGAAATGATCCGCATTAACGCGTTTGACGCTCGCATCGATGAGCTGGCGGAGCACCGCCTTGCAGTCGCCGACGATGCCGATGTCGATCCTGCGTGGCGCAGTAGCAATTTCATCCGCATCGATATCGATGCGAGCGATCTTGGCGTCAACGTTGAAGCGGGGCGGTGCGGCGTGGCCAATTATGTAGTTCATACGGGTGCCGACCACGATGATCAGATCGGCGGCGCGGAACGCCGACGAGCGCATCGTCAGATACGAATATTCATGATCGTCCGGCACGACGCCACGGCCCTGCGGCGTGGTATAGAATGGAATGCCGGTCTTTTCGACAAACTCCTGCAGTTCTGACCAGGCCTGCGACCAAATCACGCCGCTGCCGGACAGGATAATCGGCTGGCGCGCTTTGGCGATCGCGTCAACCAGCGCATCGACTTTGTTGGGATCGCCGAGCGGCCGCGCGTTTAACAGGGGTCGGCCAGAAAGGCTCCAGTCGACTTGTTCTTCGGGAATCTTGGCGTAGAGAATGTCGCCAGGAAAATCGAGGTAAACCGGGCCCGGCTTGCCGCTCATCGCTTTCTGGAACGCGACATTCACCTGCTCGGGGATGCGCTTGAGATTGTAGATGCGATCTGCCCATTTGGTACAGGGCTTCATAATGGCAAGCTGGTCAATCTCCTGGAAAACCTGGCGGCCGTTCTGGCCAATCGGGCTTGAGCCGCCGACTGCTACGACCGGGCAGCAATCGATCAGCGAATTGGCGATGCCGGTGGTGAGGTTGATCACCCCAGGACCACTCGCCGCCATGCATACGCTTGGCTTTTGCACCAACCGGCTGTAGGCCTGACCCATAAAGGCGGCAGATTGCTCGTGGCGCACATCGAGCGGACGTATTCCTTCCTTGATGCAGGAGGACTCGGCGAGCAGCATCGGCCCGCCCATGAGAAAAAACAGAATGTCGGTGCCTTCGTTCTTCAACGATTTGGCCAGAATCTCCGAGCCCGTGAGTTCCGCCATGTCTTGTTTCCTTAGATAATGTTGTCTTTGCCGAGTTGCTCGATCTGCCTCGCATCAAGACCAAGCCATTCGCCCAAAACTTCATTGGTGTGTTGTCCCAGCAGTGGCGCCGGCTTGATCTCTGGCGTGCGCCCACCAAAGCGCACGGGCCAGCCTGGCATCTTGAACGCGCCGGCGGTCGGATGCTCCATCGTCTGCATGATACCGCGCCGTTCGAAATCGGTCTCGTCGGTCAACTCCATCGTGTCGAAGACAGCTCCGGCCGGCACGCCGGCGCTGCCGAGCACGCGCATCGCCTCTCGTTTGCTGCGCCGGCGCGTCCAGGCGGCGATCATTTCGTCGATCTCGAGCTCGTTCTCTTGGCGCGCTACGCCAGTGTCGAAGCGCGGATCGCCGATCAGGTCCTCGCGTCCGATCACTTCTAGCAATCGCCGCCAATGCGCCGGATTGGTGCGGCTAGTATAGATATAGACGTAGTCGTTCGGTCCCCCGGGTTTGCACGGATAGATGCCACTCGGAACTGCGAAGCCGACAACCACCTTGGCACCGTTGCGCTTCGCTGCCACGCCGTGGGTCGCCTGGGTCGAGAGCGCCACTCGTATATATTGCAGCATGGCATCTTGCATGGCGATCTCGATGCGCTCGCCCTGGCCAGTACTGCGGCGTCGGTAAAGCGCCGCCAAAATGCTGATGGCAAGCAGCATACCGGTACCGGTATCGCCGAGCGTCACGCCAGGTTTGAGCGGCGGCCCGTCGCGCTCCCCTGTAATGCTCATGACGCCGCCAGTTGCCTGCGCGATCATGTCGAAGGCAAGGTTGTTCTCGTAGGGTCCGCCAGTGCCAAAGCCCTTTACCTGCGCGTAGACGATGCTCGGATTGACAGCGCGCACCGCTTCGTAGCCGAGCCCCAGGCGCTCAATTGCGCCCGGCGCGAAATTCTCCACCATTACGTCAGCGCGCTTTGCCATATTCTTGACGAGCTCGAGCCCGCGCTCGGATTTCAAATTGACGGTGACCGATTTCTTGTTGGCGTTGAACAACAGGAAATACCAGGAGTCCTGGCCTTGGCCGGAAGACCCGTGCGACAAGAAGCGACCCGCTTCCCCGCCTTGCGGGTTTTCCACCTTGACGACCTCGGCACCGAGCCAGGCAAGCGCCTCGGTGCAGGACGGGCCGGCCTCGAACTGGGTCAAGTCCAGAATACGGACGCCAGCGAGACAGTTTGGGAGCGCACCGTCGGTAGCCATTTTTCGTTCCTCCCATTAGGAGCGCGTTCAGCATAAGTGGAACGATTTGGGCCATTTCACATTTGAGCCCACAGCGTAACCGGCTACTTCGGGCGGCTCAAGCAGTGGCGGCCTTGCGCACATACGATGATCCATCGCTTGGGTAACTCATCGAGAGTTGCTTGACGATTGCCAATTTGCACACTCCGGCATGCGTGACGACAAGAACCATCGATTCACCAGCCGCAGACAAGATGCCTTGCTGGCAACCCCCATTTATGATCCCAGTCTCCGGCCCGGGTATCACCGCTCTTGCGCATAACAGCCGCGCTCGATCTCCTCGATCAGCGAGCGAGCCTTCGGCCGCCATTTGAGTTCCGTGCGCGCGCGCCTAGCGCGAACGCGACTATTGGAGCCCATGGTATCGTTGGCCGGTCCGTCACCCCATTCGATTGCCGCCTCCTCCACGGTCATGCTTTGCGTGCGCCCTCCTTGCCCAAGCATGCGACTGATCGCTTCGCATACCTCGCGCATGGAATTCTCGCCGTTCTCGGCGTAGTAGAAAGCGCCGGCAGGCGCCTTCTCGATTGCCAGCACGTACAATCCCATCAAGTCGTCAATGTGCACGTTGGCCCAGCGGTTCTCGCCCGGGCCAATGTGCTTCGCCACGCCGAATTTCTTCGCCGCCTTGATCAGCCACGGCACCTGGATGCTTTGCGAATTGAGGCCGTGCCCCAGCCCGTAGATCAGGCTAGGCGCAATCACGACCGAGCGTACGCCGTCGTCTGCCGCATTCCGCACCATTTCGTCGATTTCAACGCGCGACGCTCGCTGCGGCGTCGGTGTGAACGGCGTATCCTCATCGAACACTTTCTCGACTAGCTCACCGCGCGAACGCGTGCCGACGATGCTAGAACCGTCAGTGTGCAGAAAGATTTTGCCGGTGTCGGCAAGCGCCTTGAGCATGGCTGCGGCTGCCGCGCGATGGCCGGCATTAGCGGCGTTGACTGTTACGTCGGCGTCGTTTGCGGCCTTAGCCAGAAGCTCGGTGTCGTCGAGCGTGCCGCGCACCGGCCTGATACCGAGCTTCGCCAGTGCCGCGGCAGCCTCCTCCGAGCGCGCTAGGCCGCTCACTTCATGGCCCGCCGCCATCAGCGCAGCAGCAACCGATCCACCGATGTAGCCGCTTGCACCGGTAATGAAGATTTTCAACTGAGCCGGCTCCGTTTAATAACAACGCAAGACTGTTACTTTGGGACTTACGAGTGGTATGTTTACCAAGTGGGAAGCGATTCTCCGCGAGCGCCTCTCCCTCAATATCCCTCGAATGTCGGCTATCGGCCCCTTAAGTGGACATCATCAGCTTGTCGTTCACTTTGTGTCACGCTTGCGCAAACGGCGAATAGGCTATCAACGACCAGCGGCCTCATTGCAAATTGCAATTGTTCAATTTCGTTCTATCTAACTTACGGCCGACTAAATTAAATTTTGTCCATCTCATTTCTTGGATTTAACAAGCGCACAAAGGTCAGGTTTGTTGACCGTTTTTGTCTAAATATAGCTGGCTCATTGGTGCCGGTCTTCGTGCGCCTAACCTCCTAACTTGAACAATATGTAGCCAGAGCGCTAGCCCGGCGACGTTACCGCGCGCTAAGCTGACAGCGTAAAAACACAATAAGTGGATGGGGTAATTCTCTTACCTGAACCCGCCTCATCCGACTGACAGAGGAGGAACGAACATGAGCGCGAAAAGATTTCCACGTGTCACGAGACGTCGGTTTTTGAAGGACGCAGGCCTCACCCTTGCCGCCGCAGGCACTGCACCGGTGCTATCCGCGCCATTCGTGTCGCGCGTCTTGGCCGACAACAAATCGCTGTCAATTGTGCAATGGGCCCACTTCGTCCCAGAATACGATATCTGGTTCGACAAGTTCGCCAAGGACTGGGGCGAGAAGAACAAGATCGCGGTCACGGTCGACCACGTTCCCGTGCAAAACATTCCCGCACGCGCGGCTGCCGAAGCGTCCGCCGGATCGGGACACGATCTTTTCGGGTTCAACGGCTCCGGTGGCGCGCATCTCTACCGTAAGTTTTTTATCGACGTCGCCGATCTCGTGAAGGAGACGGAGAAAAAATACGGCAAGGTCTCTGTTATCGGCAAGCAGCTCGGCTACAACGCGGATGACGGAAGCTGGTCCGCCTTTCCCGATTTCTACATCAACTTCCCGGGCATGTATCAAAAGACCCTGTGGGGCGAGATCGGGATGCTGCCGGATACGTGGGACAACCTGCGGATCGGCGGCGCCAAGCTGAAAGCGAAAGGTCACCCGGTCGGCATCTCGCTCGGTCACAGCAATGACCCGAGCACGACGTGGCGCGGCCTGCTGTGGAGCTATGGCGCTTCCATTCAGGACGAGGCCGGCAAGAAAATCGTTCTCAACAGCAAGGAGGCGGTCGAGGCGACCAAGTACGCTGCCGCGCTCTACAAGGAAGCGATGACATCAGATGTGCTGTCGTGGAACGACTCGAGCAACAACCAGTACATCGTTTCAGGCGTCAGCTCGTACATCATCAACCCGATTTCGGCTTACCGAACGGCCCAGAAGGCCAACAAGAAGCTAGCCGACGACATCTTCGTCATCAAACCGCCGAAGGGCCCGGTGAAACAAATCATGGGCGCGGCGTCCGAGTTCTATGGCATCTGGAAGTTCGCCAAGAACAAGGAAGCGGCTATCGAGTTCCTTAGATATTACTCCCAGAACTGGCCGGAAGCCTTCAAGGCGAGCGAGGGCTACAACAATCCGTGCTTTGCGAATCTCGTGCCGAGGCCGATGCCGATCCTGTCAAGCGATCCGACATCGACCCCGCCCGACAAGCTGGCGATCCTGCAGGACTCGGACCAATGGTCTGCCATCCCGGGCTATCCGGGACCGGCGACGCCCGCGACCGACGAAATCTACTACGCATTTATCATCAACGACATGATGGCGAAGACGGCGACGGGTCAATTGAGCGCCGAAGATTCTGTCAAGTGGGCAACGCAGCAATGCGAGGCCATCCTCAAGAAGTGGGCCGGCAAGGCCTAAACGCTTATGCCCGTGCCCGGACCGCGCTCGCGCGCGGTTCGGGACAGCTGTTAGCTTAAGGGGGAAGGCACGAATGCGCCCGCCGATTGGTGGGACCGGCGAGGTGCATTCCCAGCGTCGAATTCTGGGAGGTTGAATGGCTGCGGTATTGACCAGGGATATCGTCAAAAAATTTGGTGAGGTTCCCGCCGTCAACGGCATTTCTCTTACGGTGCCGGACGGAGAGTTCATGGTGCTGCTCGGCCCATCGGGCTGCGGCAAGACCACGTTTTTGCGTATCATCTGCGGACTCGAGAAGCAGACGAGCGGCGACCTTTTGATCGGCGGCGCTGTCGTCAACGATATGCCACCACGCGCCCGTGGCGTGGCGATGATGTTCCAAAGCTACGGTCTCTATCCGCACTTCACGGTCCGCAATAACATCGCCTTTCCGCTGAAGACGCAGAATGTTCCCCGCGCCGAAATCGATAAAAAGGTCGCGTGGGCATCGCAGCTGCTTGGTATCGCGCATCTGCTCGACCGGCGACCGCGCCAGCTTTCCGGCGGCGAACGCCAGCGCGTTGCGCTCGCGCGCGCCCTGGTGCGCGAACCGACCGCGCTGCTGCTCGACGAGCCGCTCTCGAACCTCGACGCTAAATTGCGCGCCTCGGCGCGCCTTGAAATCAGGCAGTTTCAGCAGCGCGTCGGCATCACCACCATTTATGTGACGCACGACCAAGTCGAGGCGATGGGCATGGGTGACCGGATCGCCGTCATCGATCATGGCCAGGTGCGTCAAGTGGGAACTCCGACGGAAATCTATGACGACCCCGCAGACCGCTTTGTCGCTACCTTTGTCGGCACTCCGCCGATGAATATCGTGGCGCGCAATGGCGGCTATCTCGGTTTCCGTCCCGAGAATTTCCTGCCCAGGGAAATGATCGACGATGGCGCTCTCACCGAATTTTCATACCGCGTCGATCGGTCCGAATATCTCGGCTCCGAGCGTATCGTTTACGGAGTCGTCGAAGGCTTCGATCCGAACCAGGTGGTCACGGCGAAATTGCCGCCAGCGCACGTCGCCGACGAATGGATCCGGCCCGGCGAGTGGCATCCCTTCGCCGTCCGCAACAGCGCGCTGCGCAATTTCGACACAGACGGCAAAAGATCGAGCCGCCACTAGGATAGGTCATATCGATGGTCGCAATCGCTGAATCAGTTCCCAAGCCGGCCTCGCGTTTTCGGTTCGTCCTCGACCGGCGCGATGTGCTCGGCGCGCTTTTTGTGTCTCCGGCTATCCTCTACGTGCTCCTGCTGGTCGGCGTGCCGTTCCTGATGGCGGTGTATTACTCGGTTAGCGCCTACACGATCTACGATCCCTCATGGCGCTTCGTCGGCCTGTCGAATTTCGAACAGGTCATCGAAAACCCCTCGTTCCGGCAGACGCTTTACAACACCTTCATCTTCACATTTGGATCGCAGATCCTAGGCCTCATTCTCGGCAAATTTGGTGCGCTGCTGCTGTTGCGGCCGTTTCCCGGCCGCAAGTTCGTCAGGGCGTTGGTCATATTGCCTTGGGCGGTGCCAGTTGCGCTTGCCACGGTCGCCTGGCAGTGGATGTTCGATTCGCTCTACAGCGTCATCAACTGGACCTTGATCGCGCTCGGCTTCATCACCCGCGAACAGGCGCCAAACTGGCTTGGCAATCAGGATCTGGCGATGTTGTCGGTGATTGTGGTCAATGCCTGGCGTTTTTTCCCGTTTGCCATCGTGATTTTTTTGGCCGGCATCACCGCGGTTCCGCAGGACGTGCTCGACGCAGCGACGGTCGACGGCGCCGGATTCTGGCGTCGCAACTACCAGATCATCGTTCCGATGATCCTGCCAATCGTGGCCGTCGGCCTGATTTTCGGCATCGTGTTCACGTTCACGGACCTGTCGATCGTCTTCCTGATGACCATGGGCGGGCCGGTGGGCGCAACCTCGGTTCTGGGCTTCGCGGGTTTCCAAACCGGCATTGTTTCCGGCGACGTGTCGCACGGCGCCGCGATCTCCCTGTTCATGCTGCCGGTATTGCTCATCGTGGTTGTTGCGATGTTGCGCTTTATCCGGCGGCGGGAGATCTGACATGTCGCGCACGACAGTTGCCGCTACTGCCCTGCGGGAGACCTCGTTCTACGGAGCGGTCGCTTTCTTCTTCGTCCTCGCGGCGTTTCCGTTCTATTGGATGGTGATCACCTCATTCAAGGAGAACTCCGACCTCTACAACGTCACCAACATTCCGTTCTGGTTCAACGATCCGCCAACGCTCGAGCACTTCCGCTATCTGTTCGAGAAAACCCTGTTCGTGACCTGGCTGTTTAATTCCTTGATCATCGGTCTCTGCGTCACCGCCATCACCCTCGTCACCGCGCTGCCGGCGGCCTATAGCCTCGCACGCATGACCGGCCGAAACGGCGAGGCCTTGGGCATAGGCATCTTCCTGACCTACCTCGTGCCGCCGACGCTTCTATTCCTGCCATTGTCGCGGGTAATCGCCGAGCTGGGCCTGCAAAATTCGATGTGGTCGCTCGTGCTGGTCTATCCGACCTTCACGATCCCGTTCTGCACTTGGCTGCTCATGGGTTTCTTCAAGGCCATGCCGCCCGAAATCGAGGAGGCGGCGATCGTCGACGGCTGCAGCCTGTTCGGCGCCTTCATCAAGATGGCGATCCCGCTGTCGCTTCCTGGAATTCTGACGGTGGTGATCTTCACGTTTACCCTGACCTTGCAGGAATTCGTCTACGCTTTGACCTTCATATCCGCGTCTGACCAAAAGCCAATCACGCTTGGCGTGGCGACCGATCTCATCCGCGGCGACGTCTTCTACTGGGGCGAGATTATGGCCGGCGCCTTGATCGCCAGCATCCCGGTCGCGATCGCCTATAATTTGTTCCTTGACCGCTTCATCTCCGGCATCACCGGTGGAGCCGTCAAATAGGCGGATCGCCTCACACCGAACCGATGCGCCGGATGATAATCTTCCCGACTGCACGACATGGTCAAAAACTTGGAGAAGGAATATTTTGCGTCGGTTGCCCGCAAAATGGCGGAGGCTTTGATGAACAGCGGAATCTCAGAAAGCGCCGAGTTTCTCC
Organism: Pseudolabrys sp.; assembly: GCA_035519415.1. Classification (GTDB taxonomy): domain Bacteria; phylum Pseudomonadota; class Alphaproteobacteria; order Rhizobiales; family Xanthobacteraceae; genus Pseudolabrys. The sequence continues at coordinate 21,338 of DATIWJ010000033.1, read as the reverse complement.
ACCTGGTCGCGGAGGGCATCCCAGAAGCTGCCGCCGCGGGTGCGGTCTGGATTGACCGTGCCTATCAACACCTGGCGCGCAATGGCATGGATGGTGCACGAGCGTATGCCCAGGCAACCGTGATATTGGTTTCCAACGGCTTTGATCTGGATGACAACGAGCCTGAGGCTGTCGTCGACTACGTTTTAGACATGAGCTTAAGGGCGCAACAGCACTTTGCCACGCTAGATCCGATAAACCCGGCGGCTTCCTATTATCTCCAGCGTCGGGCCGGCGATCAGAGAAAATCGTCTTAGAAGTTTTTTATCGAGGCCCGCTTGTTGAGAATCTAAATTAGAGTGAAAATAGGATATCAGAGCATCGCGCTGCCGAATGTCCGCTTTCGGTATGCCGGTTCAACCGGTCGACGCAACACTTTCTTGTCTTGAAGGAGAAAGACGGAGTGTATGCCGATACGTCGAGGGTTTTTCGAGGATTTCGCTGCGGCAGAAAAACCAGGGACTTTGGGATCGCAGGCGATGTGCGCAACGCCTTGGGATTCAAACCCCAGCAGAAAGAATGAGATAGAAAGTGTTGCGTCGACCGGTTGAATCCACCGTGTAGTAAAGCAGACATGGGTCGGACATCCCGGAATGCCCGCTATCGCCGGGGGAATCGATGAAGCTGTACGTCACTTATACCTCACCATACGCTCGGCTGGCACGCATCCTTGTTATCGAAAAGACACTCGAGGATCGCATCGAGGTCATCGAGGCAAAAACACGCACCCCAGGTAGCGCTTACTATCAGATCAACCCCTCTGGCCGCGTGCCCTATCTTGTAGACGATGCCGGCGTTGGTATGGAGGACAGCCAGCTCATTTGCGCCTATCTCGACAGTCTCGACGGCAAGCCACGGTTTCATGACCCGCTACACGAACCCAATTGGACTTACCTTAGGCTGGAGTTCATGGCCCGCAGTATGTGCGACGGCATCTCGGTATGGACGCGTGAAATGGTTCGGCCCGTGGGCGAGCGTTCGCCCAGCGTGCTCGCCCATGAGGCAACTCGCAGCCAGCGCATGGCCAATGCTTTTGAGCGTCTTGTCGACGATCCGCCGCTGCGGGGGCCAACCCGGATGGCACATTTGATTCTGGCAGTGGCTCTTGAGAGAGCACGCTACTGCGGCCTGGATGATCTCATTAACGGTCGTCCGCGGCTCGCGAGCTGGGCGGCCGCCATTTCCGAACGCCCTTCAATGCAGAGGACGGCACCTCCGTAAGTCCGCTATTCGCCCCGCGCCGTCGAATATCCGCTGTCGAGTTGCGGGGTCAACCGGTGTAAAGCGGACATCGACCAACCGCTGCTACCAGTCTCAATCTATAAGTACACGCCCTAGTTCTTGCTGCGGTCCACCAATGCGCGCTGCTTGATCCACGGCATCATGTCGCGCAACTTGGCGCCGACCTGCTCGATCGGATGTTCCGCGAGCTTTGCACGCGTCGCCTTGAACGAGGTCTGATTGACCTTGTTCTCCAGCATCCAATCCTTGGTGAATCGCCCGGACTGGATATCCGCGAGCACACGCTTCATTTCGGCTTTCACCTCTGGCGTGATCACACGCGGACCGGAAACGTATTCGCCGTATTCGGCAGTGTTCGACACCGAATAGTTCATGTTGGCGATGCCGCCCTCATAAATAAGATCAACGATAAGCTTCACCTCGTGTACACACTCGAAATAGGCCATTTCCGGAGCGTACCCGGCCTCGACCAGCGTCTCGTAACCGGCCTTCATCAGCTCGACGAGACCGCCGCAAAGGACGGTTTGTTCGCCAAACAGGTCCGTCTCGCATTCTTCCTTGAATGTCGTCTCGATGATGCCGGCGCGGCCGCCGCCAATCGCCGACGCGTAAGACAGGCCGAGATCGTGCGCATTGCCTGAGGCATCCTTGTGGATCGCGACGAGGCACGGCACGCCAGCGCCACGCTGGTACTCCGAGCGCACGGTGTGACCGGGCCCCTTGGGAGCGATCATCAACACGTCGAGATCAACCCGCGGCTCAATCAGGTTGAAATGCACGTTGAGGCCGTGTGCGAACATCAGCGCCGCACCGTCCTTCATGTTCCTGGCGAGGTGGTCGCGATAGATGTCGCCCTGTAGCTCGTCGGGCGTCAGCATCATCATCACGTCAGCCCACTTGGCCGCGTCGGCGACCTCCATGACCTTGAACTTTTCAGCCTCGGCCTTTTTCACGCCGGCCGAGGTCTTGCGTAGCGCAACTGCGACCTCTTTTACGCCGCTATCGCGCAAATTGAGCGCGTGGGCGTGGCCCTGGCTGCCATATCCAATGATGGCGACCTTCTTGCCTTTGATCAGGTTCAGGTCGGCATCGCGATCGTAGTAAACACGCATGATACTTGGTCCCTCGTTCGGCCAATGGTCGCCAGTTATTCGGAGAAAGCTCTCCCGCGGGTGCTTCTAGGTCGCCCCTACAGCCGGAGCAAGTCCCTCCGGCGTCTTCCGTTTACTTCCGGTCGCGCTGCCGCTTGATCTGTAGCCTGCCGGCATAGAGCAACGCGAAGCCAGCCAGCACACTACCGTATTTGATCACCTCGGGCAGATTGGAGCCCTGTTCGAAGCAATAAGGCCGGGCGTTGGCGACACCGATGCAGCGTGAATTCTCCTGAGAATAAGGCTTGATGAACACTCCCAGAATGATGAGCGGGATCGCCAGGATAGTCAGGCCCATCGCCTACATGCCTTCCGGCCCGCGCATGATCGCTGCGATGCCGGTGCGCGACACCTCAATGAGACCGAGCGGCAGCATCAGGCTGATGAACTGCTCGATCTTGTCGCTCGCACCGGTGATCTCGAACACGAAACTTTCGGTGGTCGCGTCGATCACCCGCGCCCGGAAAGCATCCGCCAGCCGGAGCGCCTCGACCCGGTTCTCGCCTTTGCCTTTGACTTTGACCATGGCGAGCTCCCGCTCGATGGCGTTGCCAGCGAGCGTCATATCCACCACGTGATGCACCGGTACCAGCCGATCGAGCTGGTTCTTGATCTGTTCGATCACCATCGGCGTGCCTGTGGTAACAATCGTGATCAGCGACAGATGCTGCCGGTGCTCCGTTTCCGACACGGTCAGCGACTCGATGTTATAGCCACGACCAGCGAAGAGACCGATGACACGGGCCAGCACGCCCGGCTCGTTGTCAACCAACACCGAGAGTGTATGGGTTTCCGCCTTTTGCGCCGTCGGCGCCGCAGGATAGTGGGTCGTCGAAGGAGCGTTCATCACACCATCACCTTGCCTTCTTCGGTGATGGCGTCTTCCGCGCTGACACCAGCGTCACCGAGCAGCATTTCATTGTGCGCACGCCCCGACGGGATCATCGGAAAACAGTTCTCCTTCGGGTCGACCACGCAGTCGAACAGCACAGGCTTGTCGACCGCGATCATTTCCTTGATCGCGCGATCGAGATCCGCCGGCTTCTGACAGCGGATACCGTGTGCGTGATAGGCCTCGGCCAGTTTGACAAAATCCGGCAGTGCTTCGCTGTAGCTCTCGGCATAGCGCCCGCCATGCAACAATTCCTGCCACTGCCGCACCATGCCCATATAATTGTTGTTCAGGATAAAGATCTTGATCGGCAGCCGATATTGCACCGCGGTCGAGAGCTCCTGCATGGTCATCAGTACCGAAGCCTCCCCGGCAATGTCGATCACCAATGACTTGGGATGCGCGAGCTGCACGCCGACCGAGGCCGGCAGGCCGTAGCCCATCGTCCCAAGGCCGCCCGATGTCATCCATCGGTTTGGCTCCTGGAATCCATAGAACTGCGCCGCCCACATCTGATGCTGGCCGACCTCGGTGGTGATGTAGACATCCTTGTCCTTGGTCAGCTCATAAAGGCGCTGGATAGCGTATTGCGGCTTGATCACCTCGCTCGATGAACGATACGCGAGCGACTTGCGCGAACGCCATTTGTCGATCTGCGCCCACCACGCTTGCAGGGACTTCTTGTCAGGATGAATCGCGCCGGTGCGCCACAAGCGGATCATGTCCTCAAGCGCATGCGCACAGTCGCCGACGATGGGCACATCCACTTTGACGTTCTTGTTGATCGATGACGGATCGATGTCGACGTGAATCTTCTTGGAACCTGGCGAGAACGCGTCGAGCCGGCCCGTGATGCGATCGTCGAAGCGCGCACCGATGCAAATCATCACATCGCAATCGTGCATTGCCATATTGGCTTCAAGCGTTCCGTGCATGCCGAGCATGCCGAGCCATTTCGGATCGGCAGACGGAAACGCGCCAAGCCCCATCAGCGTAGACGTGATCGGATAACCGGTGAGCTTGACAAACTCGCGCAACAGATCGCAGGCGGCCTTGCCGGAATTGACGATGCCGCCACCGGTGTAGAACAGCGGCCGCTTGGCATGCGCCATCAGGTCGACCGCCTGCTTGATCTTGTTCATGTCTCCTTTGAGCTTGGGCTTGTAGCCGGTGTGCGGGAAATCCTTCGGCTTGGAATAAACACCTTTGGCGAACTGGATGTCCTTCGGCACGTCGACGACCACCGGACCCGGCCGACCGCTCGATGCAATGTGGAAGGCTTCGTGCAGAACGCGCGGCAGGTCTTCAATGCGCTTGACCAGGTAGTTGTACTTCGTGCACGGCCGGGTGATGCCGACGGTGTCGCATTCCTGGAAGGCGTCATTGCCGATCAGGTGGGTCGGCACCTGACCGGTGATGCAGACGATGGGGATAGAATCGCAAAGCGCGTCGGTCAGCCCGGTGACGGCGTTGGTTGCGCCGGGGCCCGACGTGACCAGCACGCAGCCGACCTTGCCGGTCGAGCGCGCGTAGCCTTCCGCCGCGTGCACGGCCCCCTGCTCGTGGCGAACCAGGATGTGGCGCACCTGGTTTTGCGAGAAAATCGCGTCGTAGATCGGCAGCACCGCGCCGCCCGGATAGCCGAACACATGCTCGACATTCTGGTCGGCAAGCGCCTGGATCACCATTTCGGCGCCGGTCATTTCGCGTGTCATGTCACTCCCCTTCGTCGTCTCATCATCGCGGACGAAAATAAAAAAGGCCCGAAACGGGCCATGTCCGGACGCTCCCTGCGGCCCTTCGTCAGGACCACCCGAGCGCCCGAACCCACACTACAGAAATAATATTGCGCAACATGGCTCCTGCCTGAACTTTCATTGCGCGGGGTTTATAGAGGGGCCGAAAGGCTTGGTCAAGCGCAAAAACGCGCTATTTGAGCTCAGAAAACTGCTTTTTGAGCGCCGCCGCGGCCATTTCGGGGGTATCCCACGGCCAATCCTTCATCTGGTTGCGAAACCAGGTCAACTGGCGCTTGGCGTAGCGGCGTGTGTCCATAATCGCACCTGCTTCCGCTTCATTGAGCGAAATCTCGCCGTTGAGATAACGGATCAGCCACGGCACCCCATGCGCCTTCATCGCCGGCAGTGCCGGATCGAGCCGCCGATCGGCAAGCCGACGCACCTCTTCCAGCGCACCCGATTTCAGCATGGCGGCAAACCGCGTCTCAATGCGATGGACCAGTTCCTTGCGCTCACACGTGATGAAAGTTTTCGCCGCGTATTTTGGGTCAACGATCGGCGGCAGACCTTCGGTGTGCCAGTCCGAAAGTGTGCGGCCGGTTGTCAGCACAACTTCGAGCGCGCGCGAAATGCGCGATCGGTCGTTGATTGTCACGCGTTGCGCGGTTGCCGGGTCGAACCGCGCGAGTTCTGCATGCAATGCCGGCGCGCCCTCGCGCTGCAGCCGGCTTCGGACGTCGGTTCGAATATCTGCGGGGATTGCCGGCACCGCGGCAAGTCCCGCCGTGAGCGCCTTAAAATAGAGGCCAGTTCCGCCCACCAAGATTGGCACGCAGCCCTGCGCGATTACTTCTTTGAGCACCTCTTTGACGTCCCGGCACCAGCGTCCTACCGAGTAATTCTCCGCTGCATCGACAAAACCATAAAGCCGGTGCGGTATCTGCTTTTCCTCCTCTGGAGTCGGACGGGCGGTGATGATACGCAGGTCGCGATACACCTGCATTGAATCAGCATTGATGATGACGCCGCCGAGCTGCTCCGCAAGCTCAAGTGCCAGCGCCGACTTGCCGCTCGCGGTCGGCCCTGCAATAAGCACCGCCCTGACCATTGTCATAGTGCCGCCTGGTTGCGGTCGTGATAGCACCTGCGGACCGAGAACTCACCCGGCGTTACGGAGGCAAACTTGACGCTCATTCGGCCCTTCCGCGCCTTGCGGCCTGCACCCGGACGCGCTGCCGAGGTGCTGGCGCCGCCCTACGATGTGCTCTCGAGCGCAGAGGCGCGCGAACGCGCCAAGGGCAAACCGTGGAGTTTTTTGCACATTTCCAAACCTGAGATCGACCTCGATCCAGCCACCGATCCGCACGACAAGGCCGTCTACGCCAAGGCCGCGGAGAACCTGAAGCGCATGGTCACTGACGGCGTTCTGATACGTGACCCCAAGCCTTGCTATTACATCTACCGGCTCACCTGGGGTGGGCACACGCAGACAGGCATCGCGGCGGCCGCATCGCTGGAAGACTATGCGACCAACCGTATCCGCAAGCACGAGCTGACGACGCCAGTCAAAGAAGATGACCGTGTCCGCCAAATTGAGGCCGTCAATGCCCAAACCGGCCCGGTGATGAGCGGCTATCCGAGCGCGCCAGCGATCGATGCCATGTTGGCGCGGGCAGCGGCCGGCAACCCCGAGATCGACGTTACCGCCGACGACGGCGTGCGCCACCAGCTCTGGAGGGTCAGCGACGACGCGACGATCAACAACCTCACCCTTGCCTTTGAGGCGCTGCCGGCAATCTACATCGCCGATGGCCATCACCGTTCAGCCGCAGCCGCGCGCGTCGCCGCTGCCCGTAAAGGAGACGGCTCGCACAGTTACTTCCTGTCGGTGATCTTCCCCGAGCATGAGATGACTATCCTCGACTACAATCGTGTCGTGAAAGATCTCAATGGCCGTAGCCCGGAGCAGTTACTGGCCGAGCTGCGCAAAAATTTTACGGTCGCTGCGTCCGATCAGCCTGTGCGGCCGGTGTCGTCAAATGAATTTGGGATGTATCTCGACGGTCGCTGGTACAAGCTTTCCATACGCCCCGATCTGGTCCCGAACGACCCGATCGGCCGGCTGCCGATCACCCTGCTTACACGGAACGTGATTGAGCCCCTGCTTGGCATCAAAGACCCGCGCACCGACAAGCGCATCGATTTCATCGGCGGTGCGCGCGGCCTGGAAGGACTTGAGAAGCGGGTCAAATCGGGTGAGATGGCGCTCGCTTTCGCGCTCTATCCCACCCAGATGCACGATTTGATGGCGGTGGCCGATGCCGGCGGCATCATGCCCCCGAAGTCTACATGGTTCGAGCCCAAGCTCGCCGACGGCATGGTCAATCACGTGCTCGACTAACGAACCGCCCGGCGCGAGCACGCGCCGGCCGCGGCATCACAAACTGCAGTTCTATTGCAGGCTTAATGCTACGAAGCTCGGGTCGCCATCCGGCGTCATCACGAGCAATACAGCTGCCTTCTTGCCGTCTTTCTTCAGTTTATCGATGCGCTGCTGAAGTTCGGTGGCGTTGGCCACCGGCTGCTGCTGGACTTCGGCGATAACCATGCCAGGAGCGAGCCGCTTCTCGGCCGCCGGTGAGTTGGCGTCGACGCCGGTAATGAGGACACCCTTTACCTTTTCCTTGATGTTGTGCTTTTTGCGCAGTTCATCAGTGAGATTGGCGAGGTCGAGGCCGAGTGCCTTTTTAACGACGGGTTTGGCATCCTGAGTCGTGTCCTGCTTGTTGCTGAGCGCGGCCTGCTTCTCGTCTTCCAGCCGGCCGAGTTTGACCGTCACTTTTTCTTCCTTGCCCTTGCGGACGACGATGACTTCAACATCTTTGCCAACTGGCGTGTCTGCGACGATCTTGGGCAGATCGCGCATCTCCTTGACGTCCTTGCCATCGAACCTGACGATGACATCACCCGGCTCTATACCAGCGGGCTTGGCGGGGCCCTTTTCGTCTATGCCCGCCACCAGCGCACCGCGCGCCGGCTTGACGCTGAGGCTCTCGGCGATTTCATCACTCACCTGTTGAATGCGGACTCCGAGCCAGCCACGACGCACTTCCTTGAACTCACGCAGCTGATCGATAACGGGCACAACTGTTTTCGACGGCACGGCGAAACCGATGCCGATTGAACCGCCGGACGGAGAAATGATCGCCGTGTTCACTCCGATCACTTCTCCATTGAGATTGAATAGCGGTCCGCCCGAATTGCCTCGATTGATGGCAGCGTCGGTCTGAATGTAGTTGTCATAAGGGCCTGACTGGATGTCGCGATTGCGCGCGGAAACGATGCCGGCCGTCACTGTTCCACCAAGACTGAATGGATTGCCGATTGCGATCACCCATTCGCCGAGCCGTAGTTTGTCGCTATCACCAAATTTCACTGCCTTGAGTTGTTTCGTCGGCTTCACCTTGAGCAGCGCAAGATCGGTCTTCTGGTCGCGACCGATGACTTCGGCCTTCAACGTACTGCCGTCGTTGAGAATAACGTTCACTTCGTCGGCATCGGCGATGACGTGATTGTTCGTCACAACCAGACCGGCGGCATCGATAATAAATCCGGAACCAAGTGAATTGACCCGACGCGGCATTGGCGCCTGGCTATCGCCGCCCGGGTTGTTTTGACCGGGCTGGCCATTCTGTCCGCGTCTATTCTTGAAGAACTCCTCAAAAAATTCCTCAAATGGAGAGCCGGGAGGCAATTGCGGCATGGCGCCGTTTCGCATGTCGACCGACTGCTTGGTCGACACGTTAACGACCGCGTCTATGACCTGCTCCGCCACATCCGCTATTCCTTCGGGGCCGCGCGCTGCAGCATGCGTGGTCAGGGCCGGCAAGGCGACGGTGGCCGCTAGGAAAACAGCCAAGCCGGCACGTACGACGGAGTTCGTCAAGCGGAAGAAGGGTGCGCCCATGGGCGTCAAGTCTCCTGGGAGTGAGATTTCAAAGAGAGTGGCCCCGACTTCGAGGCGATTCAAGGGCACTCCAAATCAATACCATGCGAGGCCCGGTTTCCCACGTCATACTCGAACTAGCCACACCAAAATCAGACCGATAACCGCCGATCCGATCCCGATCAGCCGCAGGGAGGCATCCGGGGTTTCCAGGACCGTGGTCATTGCCCTCTTCGCCGCTTCCGGAAACGCCGCGAAAATCAGCCCCTCGATGACAAAGACCAAACCGAGCGCGGCCAAGAAGTCCGACATACCGGTCCGCGTTCGCTAGCGGGACGGCGTTTGTGGGGCCGGCGGCGGCGGGTTTTCGCGCATTTTACCCGACGGGTCGGCGAAATAGCGGAAGAAGCTTGAGTCGGGTTTGAGCACCATCCGAGTGTCATTTTGCTTCAAGCCGTGCTCGTAGGCCTGCATCGAGCGGTAGAACGCAAAGAAGTCGGGATCCTGGTTAAAAGCTTCGGCAAAGATCTGGTTGCGGGTTGCATCGCCTTCACCGCGAATCTGCTCCGACTTCGAGGTCGCCTCTGCGACCAGCACCGTCACTTCACGATCGGCGCGTGAACGAATCTCCTGGGCGCGTTGCGCGCCTTGAGCACGGAATTCCGCAGCCTCGCGCTGCCGCTCGGTCTGCATTCGCTGATATACGGCCTGGCTGTTCTGTTCGGGCAGGTCGGCGCGCCGGATGCGGACATCGACCACCTGGACGCCATAGCTTGTCGCCTCGTGATCGACCAGTTCGCGAATGCGAGCCATCAGCTCGGCCCGCTGGTCGCGCACGACGTGGCTGAACGTCACCTCGCCCAGAACGCGGCGCAGCGCTGAATTGAGCAACACCGAAAGCTGCGAATTGGCTCCCGCGATTGAACCCAGCGTTTGATAGAAGCGCAGCGGATCCTGGATGCGATAACGCGCGAAGGCGTCCACGACGAGTCGCTTCTGGTCGGAAGCGATCACTTCCTGCGGCGGCGCTTCCAGATCAAGAATGCGCTTATCAATATACACAACCGAGTCGATGAACGGCGCCTTCACGTGCAGGCCCGGTTCGGTAATCGGCGACAACGGGCTGCCGAGCCGAAGCACCAACGCTTGCTGTGTTTGATACACGGTGAACAGTGACGAGTAGCCGACGATCAGCGCAGCAACCAAAACGACTGCAACGATGCCACCCAGGAAATTCAGCCTCATGGCCGACCTCCTGACTGTGGCTGACTGCGCGTTTGCGGCGGGCGCGTCAGCTCATTGAGCGGCAGATAAGGCACCACGCTGCTGCCGCCTCCACCGGAATCCAGAATGATCTTGTCCGTGCCGCCGAGCACGCGTTCCATCGTTTCGAGGTACATGCGCTCACGCGTAACGTTCGGCGCCTTCTTGTACTGCTCGTAAATTTTCAGGAAGCGAGATGTCTGACCCGTCGCTTCAGCGACCGTCTGCTGACGATAGGCTTCCGCAGCCTGTGTAATCTGCGCCACGCGTCCGCGCGCTTCGGGGACCACCCGGTTGGCATAGGTCTGCGCTTCATTGACCGCGCGCTCAAGATCGGCGCGCGCGGCCTGCACATCGCGGAAAGCATCAATGACCTGCGCCGGCGGATCGACCTTTTGCAGCTGTACCTGCTGCACGATGATGCCAGCGCCGTAGTGGTCGAGCGTTTTCTGCATCAGGTCCTGCACGGCCGTCTCAGTGGTCTGCCGCGCACCGGTGAGAATGGGCTGAATCTCCGAACGGCCAATCACCTCGCGCATGGCACTTTCCGCCACCGCCTTCACCGTGCCCTCCGGATTCTGGATGTTGAACAAAAAATCGCCGACGCCCGTCGGTTTCACTTTCCACAGCACCGAGAAGTCAACGTCGACGATATTCTCGTCGCCGGTAAGCATCAGGCTTTCCTCCGGCACGTCGCGGACGGTCGTGCCGCCGCGCCGGATATCGTCAACGACACGCATGCCAATGTCGATTTTGTTCACGCGCAGGGCCTTGGGCGTGAGCACGGTCTCAATCGGATACGGCAGATGATAGTTGAGCCCCGGCTGAACCTCGCGTACTTCCCTGCCGAAGCGCAAGACAACGCCCAATTCGTCGGGCTCAACCCGGAAAAATCCGGAAAATCCCCAGAGCGCAAGCGCGCCAAGGAGCAGGAGCGCGAAACCACGACCGCCAAGATTGCCGCCCGGCAGCACGCGCCGCAATTTATCCTGGCCGCGGCGCAGGATTTCTTCCAGATCCGGAGGAGTCGGCCCCGGCGATTGTGGCCCCGAGCCCCATGGCCCTTTGCCACCCGAGCCCCACGGCCCACCGCCGCCCTGATTGGTCCACGGCATTTGTGTCACTAGCTCCCGCGCCGGCTCTTTTGTCCGGCTGACCTTAGTTGGGAGGGGTTATAGGGGACGCCAAGCCCCGTTACAACGCGCTCTCATGCCGCGTTTTATTGGCATTTCAGCGCTTTACATATGTAACCAAGGTAAAATCGGCATCATCGTCCGGGCCGCTAAAGTGATCTTCACGCGATACTTCTTGCCATACCTCCGGATCAATTGGCGGAAACAGCGCATCGCCGTCCGGGGAAGCGTGCACATGGGTGATTTCGAGACGGTCGGCCATCGGCATGGTTGCGGCAAAAATATCGCCGCCACCAATCACCATTATTTCGTCGACTCCGCGCTTGGCCGCATCGGCACGGGCATAGCTGAGCGCAGCGTCGAGACTCGTGGCCAGTACCGCCCCGCGCGCAATCAGGCGGAGATCGCGTGTGAGCACGATGTTGGTGCGTTCCGGGAGAGACCTCCCGATGGATTCATGGGTCTTGCGACCCATGATCACCGGACGATTCAGCGTCACCTTCTTGAAGTGCTGCAGGTCGGACTTGAGGCGCCATGGCAGTTGCCCGTCACGCCCTATGACTGAATTGTCTCCAATTGCCGCGACCAGAACGATTTTCATAGTGCTGTCTCGCAGCCAAAAGCTTTCGAGCAGACCAAACTCAGGTGGACGTGTTTGCAGGTGCACATCGACATTGAGTAATCAAAAGAGAGACAGGAGAAAAGGCACGGCTTTGTTTTGGCGAACACACGCTCTCTTCTTAGGACGATTGTTCTGATATTTCCCTAACGGGACGACCACGCGACGCAGAAGGACGCACGAGAAAATTCGATTTGGCGGGCCTAAGTTCCACTTAAAATCGTCTTAGCGCGATGCATACAAACGGCGACAACAAGACTACCGCTTTTTGGCAGATGGCTATACGGCCACCGCGGCTTTTATGTGCGGATGCGATTCGTAATTCTCGATCGCGAAGTCCTCATATCGAAATGCGAATATGTCCTTCACTGCAGGATTGAGACGCATCACCGGCAAATGGCGGGGGGTCCGTGATAGTTGCAGTCGCGCCTGCTCGAGATGATTGAGATAGAGATGAGCATCGCCGAAGGTGTGGATGAAGTCGCCAGGTTTGTAGCCGGTCACCTGCGCCACCATCATCGTAAGAAGCGCATAAGACGCAATGTTGAACGGCACACCGAGAAAAATATCGGCCGAACGCTGATAGAGCTGGCATGAGAGCTTGCCTTCGGCGACGTAGAACTGGAATAAACAGTGGCACGGCGGTAGCGCCATCTTTTCGACGTCGGCCGGATTCCAGGCGGTGACGATCAGGCGGCGTGAATCGGGGTTGCGTTTGATCATCGCGATGACGTTGCCGATCTGGTCGATGGTCTTGCCGTCCTGCGCCGGCCATGAGCGCCATTGCTGGCCGTAGACAGGGCCCAGATCGCCGCGCTCGTCCGCCCACTCGTCCCAGATGCGCACGCCATGGTCCTGCAGGTATTTGACATTGGTATCCCCGGCCAGGAACCAGAGCAGCTCGTATATGATCGATTTCAGGTGCAGTTTCTTTGTCGTGAGCAGGGGAAAGCCCTCATCGAGCGCAAAGCGCATCTGATGGCCGAACACTGACAGTGTCCCGGTGCCGGTGCGGTCGTGCTTCTCCGCACCCCGGTTGAGGACAAGTTCCATCAGGTCCAGATATTGGCGCATCAGCGGCCTGTGAGTTCACGACTCAGAAAGATGCGGAAGCTTACCGCAGGCAGCAAGCGCTGGCAGGCGCTTTTCAATGGCCGAAATACCGGCCATTTTACGACAGCCCGAACCCAAGTCCCTGTTACATTGGATGTCACCTCGGGGGATAACCATGCACATCGACCACATTCTCGTCGCCCGCATTCTTTTCACCGTGATGACCGCCGGTTGGGCCATCCTTACGGTCGTCGCCGACTTCAACAAGACTCACGCCACCAATCCGGCGTGGACGCCACACGCACGGTTCCATGTGGTCTGGCAGATCTCGAGCTATGTCGGCTTTGGCCTGCTTGCATTCGGGCTTATCTGGTGGCCGGGGCCACTCGCTGTCGAGCGGCTATATCTCGTCGCGCTCATGGGCGCCATCGTTTACACTGCGTTCTTCGCCGCATTGATCGCCATGCCCATTTACGGCGGCGCCGCCTACGATACGAATGGATATCGGCCTTTCAAGGCGCCAATCCCGATCATTGCGACGAAATGGGATGCCAACATTACCGCTTTCTCGGTTCAGCTGGTGATCCTCTTAGCCGGATTGTTAGCCGTCAGCCGAGTCTTCGCTGGCTAAATGCCGGCTCAGGCGGCGGGCGAAAAAGCCCGCTCGCCCTCGCGCGTCTCGAAAAATATCACTCGACGAATACTTCCTCACGCCGCTTGCGGATCATCGGCAAGGCCGCAATCACAAGCAGTCCGGCAGCAATGGCGATCAGCCCGGCTGAAATCGGTCGAGTCAGGAACACACTGGCATCACCGCGCGCAATCAACATCGCACGGCGGAGGTTCTCCTCCATGAGTGGGCCGAGCACGAAGGCGAGGACTAAGGGTGCGGGCTCGAAGTCGTGCTTATTCAGCCAATAGCCGAACAAACCGAAGACCGCAGCAATGACGACGTCGGTCGGTGAGTTATTGATGGAGTAGATGCCGATGCAACAGAAGACGATGATCGAGGGATAGAGCAACCGATATGGCACGCGCAGCAGGGTAACCCACACACCGACGAGCGGCAGATTGATGACGACGAGCATCAAATTGCCGAGCCACATCGACGCGATCATGCCCCAGAATAATTCCGGCTGCTTGGTCATGACTTGCGGACCCGGCACGATACCGTGGATTGTCATGGCGCCAACCATCAGCGCCATTACCGCGTTGGGCGGAATGCCCAGCGTCAGCAGCGGAATGAATGATGTCTGCGCCGCTGCATTGTTGGCGCTTTCGGGTGCCGCCACGCCTTCGATGGCGCCGCGACCGAAACGCTCGGGATGCTTCGAAATGCGCTTTTCGAACGTGTAGGCCGCAAACGAAGCTACGACAGCACCACCACCAGGCAGAATCCCCAGGAGCGAGCCAAGGATAGTGCCGCGCGCAATCGCGCCGGACGAATCGATCAGGTCCTGCCGCGTCGGCATTAAGCCCTTGATCTTGCCCTTCACGATGTCACGGCTTTCCTGCGACATTTCAAGGTTACGAATGATCTCAGCAAACCCGAACAAGCCCATCGCAACGTTGGTGAACCCGATGCCGTCGGAGAGCTCGGCGATATCGAAGGTCATTCGACCCGCACCCGTTTCCAGATCGGAGCCAACCATTGATAGCAACAGGCCAGTGACGACCATGGCGATCGACTTGAGCACCGAGCCTTTCGCCAGTACCACCGCGAAGATCAAACCCAACAACATCAGCGAGAAATATTCCGCCGGGCCGAATAGCAGCGCGATCGACGTGAGCGGCACGCCAAGTGCGGCGACCAGCACGGTCGAGACGCAGCCGGCGAAAAACGAGCCGATGGCTGCGATTGAAAGCGCCGCACCGGCGCGGCCCTGGCGCGCCATCTGGTGGCCGTCGAGACACGTGATAACGGAGGTAGCCTCGCCCGGAATGTTGACCAGGACGGAGGTCGTCGAGCCGCCGTATTGGGCGCCGTAGTAGATACCGGCGAGCATGATCAGTGCGCCGACCGGAGGCAGGCCGAATGTGATCGGCAGCAGCATGGCAACTGTCGCTACCGTGCCGATGCCAGGCAACACCCCGACCAGCGTGCCAACCAACGCGCCAAGGAGACAAAAACCGATATTGTAAGGATTCGCCGCGACAGAGAAGCCGAGCGCGAGGTTTGCAAGAAGTTCACTCATGGTCGCTTCCTGCTCAGATCCAGGGCCACAGCTGGAACGGAAGCTGCAGCAGATAAACGAATAGAGCGACGCAGAATGCCGTCATCACCACAGCAGCGATCAGGCTTTCCAGCCAACGCATTTCGGTGGAACCAAAGATAGAGATCATGAAGGCGGCGAAGGTCGACGGCACGAGCCCAAGAGGCGGAATAGTCACGGGTCCCAAACTGACGCCGCGGATCATGCCAGCAAAGGCGAGGATCGCCAGAAGCACCCACGCGGGGCCGCGGATCGCGTAGCTTTCGAGCGGTGGACCGTCGACTAGAAGACCGGAGAGCGCCACCAGTGCACCGACAGCCGCGAGCAGTCCTGCGAACAGACGAGGCGCGGTGCCGGGCCCGAAAGCAAAGCCGTGCGTGCCCGGAAGATCGCCCGAGGTCCAGATAGCAACAATCGCCAGTGCGATAAGGGCCAGTCCGCCATAGAAATCGCGCGGACCACGCACCTTAAAACGAAACCCACCCCCGTTCGGGGGGGTCCTGACCCCCTCGGACATCCGTCTTCCTCCCTATTCTTTATTCTTGGTTCTTTATTGTACGTTTTTAGTCGAACCCCTCGAATGATCCCTAGCACACGAAATGCCCGGGCCGGAAGCACAGATGTTGGGCGGTGCTCCATTACAGCCCGCCGGTCAGGCCCAGCAAACCACTGAGAGCGAAAATCCACAGCGGATTGATCCGGGTGGCAAAGCCAACCAGCGCGGTCAGGGCAGTAATTATGGCGGCATAGATACTGTGATCGGCGCTGCGCGCCAAAACAAAGGCACTGGCCCCGATCAATCCAAGCGACACCGGAACAAGGCCGGCCTGAATAGCGATGCGCCAGCGTGCTTCCTTGAAACGATCCCAGGTGCGCGCGACCAGAAACGCCACAATACAGCTCGGGCCACACATTGCGATCGTCGCCACCGCGGCACCCGGCAGGCCGGCGACGTGATATCCGATAAGCGTCACGATGATGATGTTCGGTCCCGGAGAAACCTGCGCAATCGCGAAGCTGTCGGCAAATTGGCGGTCGCTCATCCAGTGCATCACTTCAACCGCAATGCGATGCATTTCCGGAATCGCTGCATTGGCGCCGCCAACCGCAAACAGTGACAGCAGCGCAAAATAACCGAACAGCGAAAACAGTTGGTTGTCTTTCATCGCGTCACCCACGCGCACGCAATACTGATGGGTGCAAGCACCACGAAAACCAGCGGCAACGGCCATTGCATGATGGCAACGCCGACGAAAGCAGCGATCGCTATCAGTGGTGCCCAATCCCAACGTGCGCGGAACAAGGGTGCCGCCATTTTGGCAACGACGGCGATCAGCAGGCCAACGGCGGCGGCAGTGATGCCAATCAAAATGCGACCGAGCATCTCCAGATCGCCGAATCGCGCATAGAGCATTGCCAGTATGGTGACAATGATAAGAGGCGGCCCCATCAGGCCGGCGAGCGCAACGGCGGCGCCCGCAACGCCGCCAAAGCGCGAGCCAAACACAACCGAGAAGTTCACGACGTTGGGTCCGGGCAGGAATTGCGAAAGCGCGAAGGCCTCGTTGAACTCTTCCGCGGTCATCCAGCGATTTTGCTCGACAATTTTACGCCGCGCCCAGGGCAAAGCGCCCCCGAAGCCGGAGACCGAGACGACGGCGAACGCGCGGAACAGTTCAGAGAGCGTAGGACGGATAACCGTAGGTGACGGCGATGGCGCAGCGGCGGACATGCGCTCTAGAACTACAACGCCGCAAAGACGGCGACTAGCCGACGACGTGCAAACCACCCTTGCGCTGCAACCGCAGACCGCCAATGATCGATCGCAAATACGGCTGACCGGACATGCACTATGCGGCGGCGAGACTTCATCATGCTATTGGGCGGGGCGGTGGCGTGGCCGCAATGCGCGCATGCGCAATTCTCGCCGTCCGGTTATCCTGACCGCCCCATCACGCTGATCGTCCCCTACGCGCCCGGCGGCGGCAACGACGTCCTGGCCCGCGCCGTTGCCGAACCCATGGGGAAATCCCTTGGCCAGCCGGTGGTGATCGAAAACCGCGGCGGAGCTGGCGGCTCGGTCGGCACCCGCCAGGTCGCCAAGGCCGCACCCGATGGCTATACGCTGGGGCTCGGCGGCACCGGCACGCTCGCCATCGATCCGACCCTCTATCCCAATGTCGGCTACGACCCGCGCAAGGACTTCGCACCGGTCGGCCTGATCGCCACAAGCCCTCTCATTATCTTGGTGAACCAGTCGCTGACCGCGCGCAACGTGCGGGAGCTGATCGCGCTCGCCAAAGCGCAGCCAGGCAAACTCAATTATGCCTCGGCCGGCCCCGGCAGCGGCATTCATCTCGGCACCGTGCTGTTCGCCGACACGGCCGGTATCGATCTCACCCATATTCCATACAAGGGCACCGGGCCGGCGCTGACCGACCTGCTCGGCGGCCATGTGCAGATCTATTTCTCGTCATTGCCGCCGGCAATCGGCCTTGTGAAGGAAGGCAAGCTGCGCGCGCTCGGCGTCACGGGCCTTAAGCGCTCCGCGTCATTTCCCGATGTGCCGACGGTGGCCGAGCAAGGACTGCCCGGCTTCGAGGCCGTGCTCCACTACGGGATCATCGCGCCGGCCGGCACGCCACGCCCCATTGTCGACAAGCTCAACGCGGCGCTGCGCGCGGCGCTGGATGATCCCAAGGTTCACGGCCACATCGCGACCGAAGGCGCCGAGCCGCTGTCCATGAGCCCGGATGAATATGCCGCCGACATCGATCGCGAAGAAGCAAAGTGGTCGGCGCTCGTCAGAAAGTCTGGGGCAGTTGAGAAGTAGCGCAGCCTGCTAATCTCCACGTACCTCGAGTTCGCGGAAAATTTCCGCATTGTGCTGGCCGAGTTCAGGCGGCGGCGTGTCGATACGCGGACCGTCGTGCGCAAACGTAAAGGCCGCAAGCGGCACGCCGAAGGCGCCATCAACGCCGTTGCCGGCCGCGTGACGATGAATAATACCGCGTGACTGGAGTTGCGGATCGGCGACTGCCTCCGCCATCGTGCGCACCCGTGCAGCCGGCACGTGGTGGGCTTGCAGGAAAACTTCCCACTCGTGCGCGGTGCGCGTGCGCATGATCTCGCTTAATACCGCTGCCTCGCGCTCCCGGTCAGCTTCGCGCTCCTCATTGTTTTTTTTGATCATGTCGGGGCGCTCGAGCAACGTCCAAAGCCGGCGTTGCTGGCGCAAATTGCTCGCGCCAAGCATGACCAGTCCGTCCTTGGCCTGGTATGCGCTGTTGGTTGCGTGCGGATTGCGATTGCCGTTCGGCTTGGGATGCGCGCGGTTCCGCAAATAGCCCGTGAGATGCGAGCTCATGAGGATGAGAGCAACGTCAAGCATGGCCATGTCGATATACTGACCCTTGCCGGTGCGCTCACGCTGCAACAAGGCTGCCGACAAGGCGAACGCACCGGTCATCCCGGTGGCATAGTCGACCGCCGGCGAGCCGAACTTGACCGGATTGACCTCCGGCGTTCCGGTCATGGCCATGATGCCGGACGTCGCCTGGATCACGTGGTCGTAGGCGGTCTGCCCGCCGCGCAGGCCTTTTTGTCCGAACGCCGAAAACGAAGCGTAGATCAGGCGCGGATTGATCGCGGCGAGCGCTTCGTAATCCAGGCCGAGCGTTTCGAACGCGCCCGGGCGATAGTTCTCGACAAACACGTCGGCCGTCCCGACCAGTTTCTTCAGGATCTCGCGATCTTTCTCCTGTTTGAGGTCGAGCGTGAGCGAACGCTTGTTGGATGCCTGCGTCAGGAAGGCCGTGCCCATGTTGCGGCGATTGAGTTCCTTGTCGGTGCCGCTCACTCGGCTCTGGTCGGGATCGTCCGGGTGCTCGACCTTGATGACGTCGGCGCCAAGCACGGCCAATTGATAGGTTGCGAACGGGCCCGCCAGAACGTGAGTGGCATCGATAACCCGAATCCCTTCGAACGGCCGCATGTTATCCTCCCGCGCCACCAAGATCGCGCCAGAGAGCATACGCCATTCAACGCGGGACAGACTCAAGTCCTTTCGTTTTGAAAACCGCAGCCGCGGCCGGCGTTGTCAGTGAATCAATGAAGGCAATTGCGGTATCCCTGGCCTTGCACGCGGCGCCGATACCCGCGGAAAACACCGTATAAAGCTGGAGCTCATCCGGCAGTGGTCCGGCGAAATCCGCACCCGTAACGGGCAGGAGTTCCGGGATTTGCTGCACGGCCAAATCCGCTTGCCCGCTTACGACCAATTCCGCGATGCGCCCGCTTCCGCCCAGAACGATTTTGGCGCGCATGGCTTCAGCGATGCCGAGACGGATAAGCAGTGTTTCAAAATACAAACCGCTGGTACCTTCCTTTGAACGAGCGACCGACCTGACGGCGAGCAACGCGTTCTTGAATGCATCGACTGTCGAAACATCAGGGGGAGGCTCGCCCTTGCGCACCGCGACACCGAGCCCGGATCGACCGATGTCGGTGCAGGTCTCGGGACGGATTTTGCCCTGCCTCGATAGTGCGTCGATCACCGGCCGCGTCACAATCGCTATATCGAAAGCTGTCCCTTCTTCGATCCTGCGCTTGAGCGCATTGGCGGGATCGTAATCGATCGCGAGACTCGCCCCGCTCGCGCGCTCAAATGCGGGCCCAAGCTCGTGCAACACGTCTTCGATAGCGTGGGTGCTCAGAATCTTGAGATCTGCCATTCGCGCCCTTCTTAGGTAGCGGCTAGGGGCCGCTACTCATAAATCCAACTTGTTGAGCGCGATAGGCCGAATATCCGCTTCTCCTCCAACAGCAACCATTCTATTACTATGGCATGGCATAACCGCGCGCGGTTAAGCCGAAATTGGAGGCCGCCCTTTGGCCGCGCGCCCTGTTCTGATCGCTCAAATCTCGGACTTACACATAACGCCGGCCGGCGCACTCGCCTATGGCCGGGTCGATACTGCGGCCGCACTCACGCGCGCGATAGACACGATAAATCGAATGTCGCCGCGGCCGGACCTCGTGGTCATTTCGGGCGACATCGCCAATTCGGCGCTGCCGGAAGAATATGAGCGTGCGTCAAGCCTGCTTGGTGATTTGCAAATGCCGTTCGCAGCAATCCCCGGTAATCACGACCGGCGGATACCGATGCGTCGCGCCCTGCCCGATCCGTCCTATGGCGCGGCGGAAAGCGCTCTTAATGCGATGCGCTCCATCGGCGAGGTCGATGTTCTGCTGATTGATTCCACAGTACCGGGCGCGGCGCACGGCGAACTCGATGCAGCAACCCTGGCGTGGCTCGACAGCGCGCTGGCGGCGTCGGCAACGCGGCCGGCATTATTGTTTTTGCATCATCCGCCGTTCGACACCGGCATCGTTTACACGGATGCAATCCGGCTGCGCAACGCGGATGCGCTGGCAGCGCTGCTCAAGCGGCATCCGCGAACGTTGTTGGTGGCGGCAGGACACGTTCATCGCGCCGCGCAAACGGTTTTCGCGGGCATCTCGGCCACCATTTGCCCGGCCGGCGAACAGGCGGTGTTGCTCGAGTTCGCGCCCCGCTGGCCGGAAGTCTACAAGATCGAACCCCCGGCTCTGCATCTGCACGCGTGGCTACCCGGTGAGGGGTTCGGCAGCGTGGTCACCCATGTCGTACCGATCGGGGAGTTTCCCGGCCCTTATTCGTATGGCTACTCCGATACGACGCCGCCTCAGCTCTGATTAAGCGCCTGTTTTCGCCGACAATTGACCCGCTCTTTCTTCGGTAACCTTCAACGCTTATATTCCTCGTGCCGGGGCAACCCGGCTATGGCGATAAACGGCCGTCGTAATAAACCCATCGGACCCGGGGGCAGTACCCGGCGCCTCCACCAAAGCCCGGCGAGCACAGGTTTCGGCGGGGGCGAAATAGGATCGACGAGGGCGTAAAGGGCGGACTTTTGCTCGGCATGGTTCCGCCGTTATCGGGCCATTTCATAGTTGCAAACGACAACTATGCTCCGGTTGCTCAGGCCGCGTAAGCGGTTTGAAAGA
>DATIWJ010000032.1:0-3673 GCA_035519415.1 Pseudolabrys sp. | reverse complement strand
GCGAAACACCACGTAGGTTCCGTTCAACCGCAGCTCGGGCGGGTCCGGCGCCTGCGTGCCCGTCGAGCCGGCCTCATCCTCATAACCCAGCAAGAACTCGCCCGGTTTCAGCGGGCGCCACGTACCGTCCGCCTCCTGAACACCATCGCCGGGATACGAAGGCATATCAGCACCCTCGATTGGCGGCTGCGAGATTGGATCGGCGAAGCCGAAATGCTCACCCTCGGAACCGATCCCGTTTTCATGCGCGAGTGCCTTGGTGTCCTGAATAAAGCGAATTTCGACGCCACCGACCGCCTCCATTTCAGCACGAATGATCTGCATCGCTTCTTCACGGCCTTCACTGGAATCAGTTCGGATCCACGCCATCGCGTGAATGTCTGGACCGCCGAGGCCGCCTTCCCAATGTTCTGGCGCATGCGGGCCCACGTCACCCACTGCATTCGCACGGCCCCGCGTACCGACCCGGAAGGCTTCGGGAAAGCTGTCCAGCGACCTTTGAGATAGTCCGAGCGCTTTCAGCCCTTCATAGGTGAATCCTATATTGACTGTAAATCTCGTCCGATGCTCTTGCCCACGAGCGTTAACGCGCTTCACCATGTCGCGCAGCCATTCGCGCGCTTTGGCGCCATCGTTAAACTTGAGGAAGATGTGACGCCCATACCGCATCAGAATGGGCGTCACCACGTTGTCCTGAATGTCGTTCAGATTTTTTCTTAGGTCGGCCGCCGCTAAGCTTTGTTGCGAACTTAGAGTTTGCATTGTGCTAATCCTTCTTTACGCAATTTCTCACCGACCCCGCGTCGGCGGATTCGCCGGTTCAGTACCCAAGAGAACCCAGCTACGACTTTGGTTTGAGGCCATGGATCAACGATGGGATCACAGGCGTTAATTGCAGTTGAAAACCCCACTTGGGGGAAGGAACAGCCGTGCCGTAAAGGTGCGTTGGACGAACGGCGTAATACATAGCTTGCAGGTCCACCTTCACGGGCATAGGTCCGGCATGCAACAGCTTTCCGACTTGAAGTCCGACCGGGAACGTCAGTCGCTGGCCGGCGGGAGCTTCCCAATTGACTGTGAAGTTCGGATTTGAGCCGACTGACCAACCGCTGTCGAAGCTCCAGGTGAAGTTGTATTGCACGAGCGTTTGATTGGTCTTCTTGCCGTCGCCGCCGATTTTCCACCAGTGCTGCGGGAAGGCAAAGGCAATCCACTTGTTGCCTTTGTACCCCACGGCAAGGGTAGGTCCCGCCTGCCAGGTATCTTGTCCGAGGACGTGCTGAGTAGCCGTCGGAAAGACGAACGTTGCTCCGGCAGCCAGCAACCAGTTGCCTACCAATGAGCGGTCGGGCGAAATAGCTGTGGCAAAAATCATGTCGGCGAAGCCGGTCGCACGCTTTATGTCCGAGTTGATCGTACTGGTGCTGGGATTGACAGAGGTTGCGACCGGATAGGGTTGAGAACTGACAAGCTGCATTACCGGACGCGAGATCCAGTTCCAGTGGGGGCTCACATGGATCGGCAGCAGTGGCTGGAACTGGAGGTTACTCTGGACGTATGTGCCTTTTCCCAAAGGCATATCCATGAGCGTATTGTTCTGTTGCACCTGCAGAAGCCACAGGTTCGACAATGGGTTTGCAATCTCATTGCTGAGTCCGGCGGCAGACTGCGGTTGGTTTGGCGAGTTGTTGCTCGCTGTAGTGGCGGGCTGCTTCTCAACCACCGCAAAATTGTCCGCTTCCCCGTCAGGCTGCTTGTCAACCGCAACGTTCGTTGCCGATGGCTGCGTCTGCGCAAATCCGCCAATTGAAAATGCCAACAGAACACCTGCGAGAGCAATGTTTCTAAGAAAGATGGCGCGTCCGTGCCGCATTGTGATCGGCGCGACAACGTTGTCCTGAATGTCCTGAAGATGTCGTCTCAGGTAAGCAGGCGTGAGACTTGGTGCAGAAGTTAGAGTTTGCATTGTCGCAATCCTTTTTTACGCAAATAACCACCGACTCCGCGTCGGCGGACTTGCCGGTTCTGTTACATCGGCACCGGGATGGTTTGCCCGGGCCGATGTAACTGCCGGCTGTTCAGGTACTACGCGGACACCGCCACTCCCAACCGCTCGGGAACGTCGGTGTACTGCGGCTCGTTGGCGGCGTCGGTGTCGATGGCGGCGGCGCTGCGCACATGCTCGAAGGGCTTGGCCAGCTCACTCAAGAAGGCGTCAACCTTGTCCTCAAGCTTGCCGTCGCCTTTGGCGATCGCACGCTGGAACTTCTGCGTCTTCTGGTACCAGTCGGCCTGCTTCTCGATCTGGCTATTGCTGAGGCTCGGAAAGGCGTCGTAACAGGCCAGGGTTTTGATCTGACCGCGCGCAATGTACTGCACGATGTCACGAGCCGTCGCGTCTGGGCCGGCCGGACAACCGATGCACTGGCCCCAAATTTCCGACAGGTTCTCCTTCCCGTTGAGCACGAAGTCGTCGAAGTACTTCTCAAGGCTGCTATCGAACTGCGAAACGAAGTAAAGGGTGGGACCGAACTCGGTGCTTGTGCCGACAAACCAGCGCGCCGCCCGGATCAGCCCGAGCAGCGTCGTCGCTTCCGAGAACGACATGTTAGGCGGGTTCCAGAACTCACGAAACGCCAGCGTCTTGGTGAACTTCACGAGGTCGGCATCGGGCTTAAGGGGCCACATGCCCAAGAACTCATGCACCTCGCGCTCACCATCTTTCATGATGAGGCCGGGGTGACGGAGGTCCCAGCGGTGTGCGCTGGTGGTTGGTGCTGACTGCTGTTGACTCATTTGAAAATCTCCTTTTCGAATTGATTGACGCGTGACGGTGGACGGGATTGCCTCACCCCATCGGTTCCGCTCACGACCCGGTTGTGATAGTCAGTCACATCCGCTTGTGACGCCAATCACAAAAGCAATCGACGCGCCAAAACAATGTCACCGTTAACCGCCTGATTTTCTTGCTGATTGTGAAATGCGGATATGACCTTCCAACGGCGACTGCCCGAATAGGGGCGGCAGAATCTGGGCAGCGAGTGCAAGTAAGAAGATTTGACTCACCCGCAGGGAGAGGAGTTGTGAGTTCATGTTTGTGAGAGCATCGTTGCTGCATCACCAAGGCGAGCCTTTTCAATGTTAGGTTTTTGAGATTGTCGAGGTAGTCAGCAGGATCGGCGGGAATCGTGTTGTCGCGGTGAAAAAAGATGTCCACTTCGCGTATGGTTGGTAATAACAAGCGGCCGGGGAATCGCTGTCGGGTCAGAGCGATTCGTTCGCGGCCTATTTCGATCCCTTGGATTCCACTGCGGGTTTCTGGCTTTGTATCGGCACCTGAAGCGAGCGACCTAACATATCGTTGTAAGTAATGGTGTTCTTTCCGACAAACACTAGCAGGTTGCGTCCCGCTGCATACTTCGGCGGGACGTCGCCCAAAGGCGTGGTGTACAGCACCACGTAAATTGTGTCACCCACTTTGACGGACACGTCATAGCAGGCGGCATCCGATGCATTCTCTCCTGCCGTCTGATGCGGCTTAACCTCAGTAATGGTCGCCACCTGATACTTCGATGTGGACTGGCAAAAAGCCGCACAACTCAGCAGACACAAAGCGATTACACCTATTAGTTTCCGCACGATTGACTCCTAGCTTTCTTGGCTTGGCAATCCG
>DATIWJ010000031.1:0-7879 GCA_035519415.1 Pseudolabrys sp. | reverse complement strand
AGGCTACAAATCTTCACGTACTGGACCGGTTTGGCCTTAACGGGAAGATCGGCTGCCTGCGCCCCAGCTACCGCAACGAGCCCCGCTGCCGAGCCAAGGAGAAGACTTTTAACCATCTTCATCTTGAACCTCCAAACATTGTTTATTGAGAGGGATCCGTATCCGCCCAGTGCGACAGCACCCGTTGGAACTTCCCCTTGCTCCCCGCTGGCCCGAGAAACCGTCCACACCACGTGGTGCAAGCTGTAGCCCGAGCAGCGCAACAGGGGGATGCCCCCCTCCGTCGCTTTGTCACATTAACGAATGAACCCCTCTAAGCAATGAAGAACCGGGCTTCCCACAGCCTCAGAGAGCGCTTTTCGGGCGAGTGTTGCGTAAAAAACACGCAGGTTCCGGAGGGCAGGATCATGTCACCGCTCGTCCTGTGGAAAGTCAATATATCCTTGTTTTTTCAATTACTTGCGTAGTTTGACGTCACTCATCCGCCGATAGAGAACTATGCCGTCTTCGCCTTTTAGATGCGGCGAGCGACACCCGCGCAGACTACGCCGCTATCAAACCGGGGCACCGATACCGCCCAAGGATTAATTCCCAGGCAGTGGGCGCAAACAATGATTCGGAACCGGTGATTCAAGTCTGGCGGAGACGGAGGGATTCGAACCCTCGATACGCCTTTGGAGCGTATAACGGTTTAGCAAACCGCCGCCTTCAGCCACTCGGCCACGTCTCCGCAAGCTGGAAGGCGTATAGAATCCGCCCTGCACGGTCAAACAGCGGAATTGAATCTCGGTTACGCCGGCTGGATCTTAAGGATCGAGATTGAAGGATCAACGGCCGATGAACCGAAAACAACGCCGCGCCACGCTCAAGCACGGCCCGCCGGCCGCTGCGCGCCGCGCTGGTTCCACCGCCGATCAGATCCGCCATTTATTCTTCGAAGCAGCCGGGTGCGAGCGCAACCGCAAGCTCGACGACGCAACGCGCATCTATAAGCGCGTCCTGCTGCTCGACCCCGATCATGCCGAGGCCTGCAACAATCTCGGACGCGTACTTCAGGCGCAGGGCAAAACGAAAGAAGCCTCGGGCTACTATGCGCGCGCGTTGAGCCTGATGCCGCAGCTGCTGGAGCAATATGCCGGCATCTGCGCAACGCTCATTGCTCTGTTGCCGCAACTGGGCGAGGCGATTCGCCGACAGGCCGCCGCGTGGCCGAAACAGCTGAGCAAAGACGAATTGCTCGGCGAGGCTGGCTTCGCCGCAATCGCAACAGATCCGCTCCTGCTCTATCTCATGCAATCGACGCCGGTCCGTGACGTCGCATTCGAACGGCTACTGACATCGTTGCGCTCGTCGCTTCTGACCGACGCAACGGCTGGCAAGACGATCTCCGAAACCACTTTTGGTTTTGTCTGCACCCTCGCAGGGCAGTGCTTCATCAATGAATATGTTTTCGCCACCACGCCTGAAGAAGATGCGCAAGTCGATCGTCTCAAGCGGGCGCTCGAGGATGCATTAAAGGCGGGAAACGAGGTTGACCCGGCACAGCTTGCGGTGCTCGCAACGTATTGCCCGCTGCATGCGCTCGCGTCCGCACAGGCGTTACTTCAACATCGCTGGACGCCGGCTATCGATAATTTGCTCACGCAGCAGCTACGCGAGCCCGCGCAAGAGTTGTCGCTGCGCGATTCAATTCCACACCTCACCACGATCGATGACGAGGTTTCGCGGCGGGTGCGCCAGCAATACGAGGAGAACCCTTACCCCCGCTGGGTTCACGCCGCCCGACAGGTGACGGAAATTCCCATCGAACAATATCTGAGCGAGCAATTTCCGGCGAGCGTCGTCGTGTCGCCCGGCAAGACGGATCGGCTCGACATGCTCGTGGCGGGGTGCGGAACCGGCCAGGTTGCTATTGCCTCGGTGCAAAAATATTCGGGCGCGCAAGCGCTCGCGATCGATCTGAGTTTGAGCAGCCTCTCCTACGCCAAGCGCAAAACGCCGGCCGAGCTGGACGCACGCATCGAATACGCGCAAGCCGATATCCTCAAGCTCGCATCGATCGGCCGCAGCTTCGACGTCATCGACGCCTGTGGCGTGCTCCATCACATGGCGGATCCGCTGGAAGGCTGGCGCGTTCTGCTGAAACTGTTGCGCCCGGGCGGCCTCATGCATCTCGCATTTTACAGTGAGGTCGGCCGCAATGACGTGGTGGCCGCGCGTTCTTTCATCGCCGAGCGTGGTTATGGTTCAACGCCGGCCGATATCCGCCGCTTCCGGCAGGAGATACTCCAGACGCCGCTTGCCAGCGTCACCCGCTTCACTGATTTTTTCAGCACCAGTGAATGCCGCGATTTGTTGTTTCATGTGCAGGAAAGCCGCCTCAGCCTTCCCGCGATCAAGACGTTTGTCATGCAAAACGGTCTGCGCCTTCTCGGTTTCGAATTCGGCGCGGCGATCGCCAGCCAGTACCGAGCGCTTTTCGCAGAGCAAGGCTGGTCGATGACCGATTTCGACTGCTGGCACGCAATCGAAACCAGTCACCCCGATACCTTCTCAGGCATGTATCAATTCTGGGTGCAGAAGGCCTGAGCGCACCGGATACCAGCCTCGCGCGCATGAACTACAGTGCATCGGGCGGGGTTATCCCGGCCAAGACCAAACAAGACGTCAACCAAGACCAAAAGGGAGATCTCGCCATGCGACTGGCAACCTTTGTTGTTGCGGTTTTTGCGGTCCTGGCTGCACTCTCGTCCGCATTCGCCTACGAGATGCCTTACGATCCCTATCCGTGGTGCGCCGTATACAGCGGCGACGCAGGCGGCGCCTCGAACTGCGGCTTCCTGACAATCGATCAGTGCCGGGCGACGGTGAGTGGTATTGGCGGTTTCTGCGAGCCCAACCAGTTCTACAATCCGCGCGGAGCCACCGCGCGTGCCCAAAAACGCCCCTCCCATTAGCGTCGCTGGTCACGCGATTTTGAAATTCATCCGGCGCATTCCACGGGCGCGGGTGAACTAACATCCGGCCAGCCGTGTTGCCGCTTCAGCCACGGAGGTCGCAATGCGTTTTGGAGTTTTCGTCCTTTCGGCGCTTCTCGGGTCAGTCATGCTGGTCCCTAAGGCCGCGCATGCCTATGTGATGCCTTACGATCCCTATCCGTGGTGCGCCGTCTATGGCGGCCGCGGAGGCGGCGGAACGAATTGCGGCTTCCTCACCATCGAGCAGTGCCGGGCGACGGTGAGCGGCATTGGCGGCTTCTGTACGCCCAATCAATTCTACAATCCGCGACCGGGTTCGCGCACCCGCAAGAAGCAGCCGAGCTAGCCTGCATTGACTGCCCCTGGCGACCGTGCGCAATTGCGCCGCCGTGCAGTCGAGGCCCTTCAACATCGCACAAGCCTTGCAAGAGGCAGTGAGCCTGCATCAGCAGGGGCGCCTGCGCGAGGCCGAGAAGCTTTACGCTCGTGCTCTCAAGGCCGCGCCGGAGAATTTCGACGCGCTCCATCTGCTCGGTCTCATCAAGGCGCAAAACGGGCAGATGGGCGACGCCTATCGCCTGATGTCGGCTGCGCTGAAAATCAATCCAAATGCGCCGGATGCGCTCATCAACTTCGCCAACGTGCTGCACGCACTCAAGCGCGATGCCGAAGCGCTCGATTGTCTCGACAAGGCGCTCGCCTTGCGACCGGGTGATCTGGAAACCATCCTTTACCGCGGCAATGCTTTGAATGCGCTCGATCGGCCGCAAGATGCGCTTTCATGCTTTGATGCAGTTTTGGCGCGCAATCCTCGTCGCGGCGAAGCGCTTCTCAATCGCGGCACCGCGCTCGCCAAACTTGGTCGCCATGCGCAAGCGCTCCTCGATTTCGACGCGGTCATTGCACAGATGCCGAACCATGTCGAAGCGCTTTACAATCGCGCCACCGCGCTGCTCGATCTTGATCACTACACTGAAGCACTCGAAACATTCGACCGCGTGTTGGCGCACGCAGCACAGCATGCGAAAGCCTGGAACAACCGCGGGCGCACATTACAGGCGCTGAACCGGCATCAGGAAGCCGTGGCTAGTTTCGAGAAAGCCGTCGCAATCGACAAGAGTTACGCGGATGCACATTCCAACCTCGCGCTGTCATTGCTGACGCTCGGCGAGCTTCAACGCGGCTTTGCGGAATACGAATGGCGCTGGAAACGCACGGGTATGTCCGATACGCGACGCGGTTACCGCGGGCGTCTCTGGCTCGGCGAGTTTCCGCTCGGCCAACGAACGATCCTGCTGCCGGCCGAGCAAGGGCTGGGCGACACAATCCAGTTCGCCCGCTTTGCTCCACTCCTCGCTCATGCCGGTGCAACTCCAATCCTCGAAGTGCATCCTGAACTGAAAGCGCTGCTGGCAAAGGTCGATGGCGTTGCATCGTGCCACGCGCGCGGCGAGGCCCTGCCCGCTTACGACTACTATTGCCCGCTCGGCAGCTTGCCTTTGGCATTCAAAACCGGGCCAGCGACAATCCCTGCCAACATCCCCTATCTGAACGCCGACGTCGCATACACCGCCAAGTGGCGGCCGGCGATCGAAGCGCTGACAGGAAAGCGGGTGGCACTTGCCTGGGCAGGCAATCCCCGTCACCCGAATGACCGCAACCGATCAATCGATCTCACACTGCTTGAACCGTTATTTGCGCTGGAAGACGTTTCCTTCATCAGCATCCAGCGCGAGTTGCGCGACGATGATGCTGCGCTATTGGCGCGCCACTATAACGTCACGCATGTCGGTGACAATCTTGCTGACATGGCTGATACCGCCGCCATTGTCGCGCTCGCCGACCTCACCGTCGCGGTCGATACGTCCGTCGTCCATCTTGCGGGAGCCATGGGGCAAGATGCCTGGGTGCTGGTGCCGTTTTCGCCAGACTGGCGCTGGACGCTCAACGGCGAACGCAGCCCTTGGTATCCACGATCGCGACTATTCCGCCAGAGTGCGTCTGGCGATTGGCCAGGCGTGATTGCGCAAGTTCGTGACGCGCTGCTGCGCGGCACTGCGAAGGAATGAATGTGCCGATCAGGCCGCGACCTGGACAGCAGCAACCGGTGCCGGCGCCTGCGGGTGCAACTTGAGCCAGTCGCGCGCCGCGCGCTGAGCACAGCCGATCTCGGAATCGCTCATCTGTTCGGAGATTTCGCGGCGTAGCTGGGCAGCGTCCTTGTGGCCGCGCATGGCGGCAATGTTGAACCACTTGTGCGCTTGCACCAGATCAATTGCTACGCCCGCCCCCGCCGAATAGACCATGCCAAGGCCGAAGCAATCTTCGGCAGTTGCCGGTTCAGCGCCTCCCGACGCCATTTCCATGCTCGTCATTTTAGCTTCCCCCTTTTCCGACGGTGCGCATCAGCGACCTGTCGGCACACGCCAAATCCCTGTTGCCCGGAGCTGTCCGAGTGGCGCGATCTTCGGGATAAAATTTGAATGGCAGTTTAAGTGATGCAATGAATCGAAAATGAACGCGGATCAGGACCGCGTCGCTTTGTGCCGTGTTGCTGCCGCAAATGGCCCATTTCGCTGTGCATTGAGAGATCGCTAACCGAATTCGTTGAGCGGTAACTAACCACCAAACGATCTCGCCATCATCGGGCGATGCTCCGCTCGAGTTTCGCTCCGGCTCCTAAAAATCGGGAGATGAAGCTGCGCGGTTCGCGCGCTGTAAACGCGCATCGGGATGCATACGAATTGATTTTGCAGACATCGTGTCCCTGGCGCAGCGCAGTGCGCAGTGCTGCGCTGCAGACCCGGGACCGTCGGATTTACGAATGTGATACGGCCCCGGATCAGCGCCGCATCATTTCGCCGTAGCGCGTCGAAACGCGCTTATGGCTCATGCCGCGTCGCGTCCGGGGCACGCGAGTCTCAACTCGCTCTTGCACGCTGATTGAACAGCACCGCCTGGACCTTCGGATCCTTCATGTCGATGCCCTGGCGGAGCTCGAGTCCGAGCGTCATGCCACGCTTGACCGCAGGCCGCGCTTTCATGGTGTCGAGCCACCGCTTGAGATTGGGGAATTCGTCGATGTCCTGCCCTTGCCGCTGCCAGCCATTGACCCAGCCGACCAAGGCCATGTCGGCGATGGAATATTTGCCGGCAATAAACGGACGATCCTTGAGGCGAATATTCATCACGCCGTAGAGCCGGTTGACCTCATCGACGTACCGGTTGATCGCGTAGGTCAGCGTTTCCACCGCGTAGTTCTTGAAGTGGTGCACCTGGCCTGCCATTGGGCCAACTCCACCCATTTGCCAGAACAGCCACTGATCGACCTCAACACGCGCACGTTCGTCAGCCGGATAGAATTTTCCGGTTTTGCGCCCCAGGTACTGCAGGATTGCGCCTGACTCGAAGATGGAGATTGGACGCCCACCTGGCCCTTGCGGGTCGATGATCGCCGGCATGCGGTTGTTGGGGGAGATTTTCAGGAAATCCGGATTGAATTGTTCTCCCTTGGAGATGTTCACCGGCTTCATCACGTAAGGCAGCCCGCATTCCTCGAGCATGATGGATATTTTGAAGCCGTTCGGCGTCGGCCAGTAATAAAGCTCGATGGGTTTCGTGGACTTTGCCGATTTCTTCTTTTTCGTTTTTGTCCTGGCCGCCTTTGCGGCTGATCGTCTTTTCTTCGCTCGCGCCATATCTTGATCCAATCCCGCTTTTTTCCCGACAACCGAACAGACCTAGGCTCGGCGACTGCATTCCGCAACCCTCGCACAAATTGACCGACGCACCTCATACGTTTGCAGGATGGAGCATGCAACCTATGCGAGTTATTCTGTTTTGCAGGTTTGCGGACTAGGGCCGATTGCCGGCCGACAGCGCCCGCACCTTTTGGAAATAATGGGAAGTCAGCTCATGCACAAAGTCATGTTTGCCGCCGCGCTCGCTGTTGGACTGATGACAGCACCAACTCCGCAATTCATCTCGACCGCCGCCGCGCAACAGCAGGCGACGGACAAGAATGCCAAGCAGAAAAAAGAACCGAGCGCCGGACAACTCGCGGCGCGCGAGCGACAGAAAAAATGCGGCGCCGAATGGAAAGAGGCAAAGGCTGCCAACAAAGTTGAAAAAGGAACGACCTGGCCGAAATTCTGGAGCGCGTGCAACAAGCGTCTCAAGTCGGCGGCCAACTAGCGCGCAGCAAAAGATTTCGCGCGCAAACAAACTTTACAACGGATTCTGAAAAGAGCGAGGGCATCGGCGAGATTTCAATCTCGCCGACGCCCTCGTATGTCATTCGGAACCGGGGCGCCGCAGGGCAACCGCATTGCGCTAATCACTCCATGACGCGCACCGGCCCGTATGACGCAATCTCCGACACGTAAGGTCGAAGATCGGGAAGTAGCGTCAGACTAAAGCTTCCTCTTCCGGCGCTTTGTCTTCTTCGCTGCTTTCGCCGCTGCCTTCTTCCTACGTCTAGCCATTGCTGCCCTCCTAGCCATGAGATCATGGCGGGTGTCGCATCAGCACGCATCGCGAATCGACACGCGCTGCATTCGGTTTACTACAGCACAACGAAAAAAACAGTGTTACCGCTTAACGAAGCGTCTACGCGGTCGCGTCATGACACGTTGCGATGCGATCGTGCATGCGACACGCACGATGATCGCGCATACGAACAACACGTCGCGTCACATCGCGCGCGCACGCGAAGAAATTAAAAATGCGCGATGAAATAAGGGTTTTTGCAGCGGCACTCGTTCGCTGCGCGCGCGCGTCGGGCGGAACATTTTCGCGCGCTGCGCGCTGTGTTTCGCGTCATTATTGATCGCGACGTTCTGATCAACGCGCGCAAAAAATTTTGCACAGATGACACTGCGCAAGGCTCGCGAACGGCGAAA
>DATIWJ010000030.1:0-7629 GCA_035519415.1 Pseudolabrys sp. | reverse complement strand
GAGACAGTACTTTCCGAAGGGAGCTGACCTGTCGGTATACTCGCAAGCTCACCTGAACAAGGTGGCACGCCAGCTCAACGAGCGGCCACGCAAGACCCTGGGGTTCGAAACCCCGGCAGAGAGATTTAACGCATGTGTTGCGGCGACCGGTTGAGCCGGCAGCCAAAAGCGGACCTGGAGTGCCCCCTTCAAGCAGGCTACCCATCGCTTGTAGAATTGCCTGTCTGACCTCGGGGACGACAATGAGACGGCGTGCCAAAGCAACTAAGGCGCAGGGTCGCAAGCCATTGAAGCGCCGTCGCAAGGCATCCAAAGGCAAAACTGATCGTAGGTTTCTTGCTGAAGGCAGAGAAGCAAATATCGCGCGACTCACGCGCGAGAGAGACGAATTGCTGCAACAACGGGCGGCAACCTCGGAGGTGCTAAGGGCCATCAGTTCGTGGGCCGGCGATCTTGAACCGGTTTTTCAGGCGGTTCTTGAAAATGCCGTACGTATCTGTGACGCCAAATTTGGAACGTTGTTTCGCTTCGATGGCGCCTCATTCCACTTTGCAGCGTCGGTTGGGACGCCCGCCAAGCTTGCGGATTTCGAACGTCAGCGTGGTCCATTTCAACCGCCTTTGGGCACCCTCGTTGAGCGGGTCAGACAGACAAAACGAGTGCAGCATACGGCCGACTATAGTGCCGAGCCTGTACCTGGCGCTTCGGCAAGGCTCGGGGGTGCGAGATCTGCTGTTTGCATACCAATGCTCAAGGGCGATTCGTTGGTCGGCGTTTTTCTCATTTACAGGCAGGAAGTGCGCCCATTTACCGACAGGCAGATTGAGCTCCTCAAAAACTTCGCTGCTCAGGCCGTGATCGCCATCGAGAACACGCGGCTGCTCAACGAGCTGCGCGAATCCCTCCAACAGCAGACAGCCACTGCTGATGTCCTCCAGGTAATCAGCTCCTCGCCCGGCGCATTGGGAGCGGTGTTCGATTCCATACTGAAGAACGCGACGAATATTTGCCAGGCCGGATTTGGCCAAATGTTTCTATTTGATCGAGGCAATGTACAAGTAGTCGCGCAGCTAAACGTGCCTGCGCCACTTGTCGAGTGGGATGATAAACAGGGTTGTCATCCGCCAGTCCCTGGCGGCCCGATGGAACACATAATTCGCAACAAGAAAGTCGTTCACATCCCCGATGTCTCGGTCGAACATCGCGACCACCCGGTGGCAACGCTTGGTGGAGCAAAGACTCAACTCGGGGTGCCAATGGTCAAGGAGGACAGACTTATAGGCGCCCTCAATATTTATCGCCAGGAGGTACGCCCGTTTACCGACAAACAAATCGAGTTGGTCAAGAATTTTGCCGCCCAGGCGGTCATCGCGATCGAGAATGCGCGTCTGCTAAGCGAGCTTCGCGAATCCCTCCAACAGCAGACCGCGACCGCCGACGTGCTCAAAATCATCAGCCGTTCGACCTTCGATTTAGGAAGGGTATTGAACACACTGGCTGAGTCCGCAACTCGGCTTTGCGAAGCAGATGGCACAATGGTTTGGCGGCCAAACCAAGAGGGCCGCTACCAACTCGCCGCCAGTTTTGGGCTATCGCCGGAATTTGAGACCAATATGAACCAAATTTCGTTGAAAGCGGATGGCCAGTCCATGGTTGGCCGTGCCTTGCAGGCAAAAAAAACCTTCCACGTTCCCGACATGAACGCCGATCCGGAATATGCGGCCTATGACTTGAAACGGATGGGTGGATACCGGGCCGTGCTGGGCGTCCCGCTCATGCGCGAAGGAGTTCCGATTGGCGTGATGATGGTGGGACGGCAGACACCGAAAGCATTTACCGAAGGCCAGATTGCGCTGGTAACGACCTTTGCCGACCAAGCAGTGATTGCAATTGAAAACGTTCGGCTATTTGACGAGGTGCAGGCGCGCACACGCGAGCTTTCAGAATCTCTTCAGCAACAGACTGCAACCGCCGACGTGCTGAAGGTCATCAGTCGGTCAACATTTGACTTGCAGACAGTGCTCGACTCGCTGGTCGAAATGGCGGCCCGCGTGTGCGAGGCAGATACAGGCATTATTCGCCGGCGCGAGGGCGACACATATCCGGTCGCTTCGACTTATGGATTTAGCGGCGAGCAACGCGATCGTTTTACGCAATATCCGGCGATGCCCGATCGAAGCTCGGTCTTCGGGCGCGCAATTCTTGA
Source organism: Pseudolabrys sp. (assembly GCA_035519415.1). GTDB lineage: Bacteria > Pseudomonadota > Alphaproteobacteria > Rhizobiales > Xanthobacteraceae > Pseudolabrys. Next base: position 5,423 of record DATIWJ010000030.1, on the reverse strand, counting down.
AGGTCGCACAATTCATGTTCCTGACCTGCTGTCCGACCCGGATATCGACCAACGCCGACTTCGTGATTATGCCGGGGTCGTCAACATTCGTAGTGGGCTGGGCGTGCTGCTGATGAGAGAAGGAGCGATCGTCGGTGTGTTCACGCTGCAGCGCCGGGATCCGCGTCCCTTCACCGAGAAGCAGATTGAGCTAGTGGAAACCTTCGCCAACCAGGCGGTGATCGCAATCGAGAACGTGCGCTTGTTTGAAAGCGTAGAAGCTCGCACACGTGAATTGGCCAAGTCGTTAGAAGATCTGCGCACCACACAGGACCGCCTGGTGCAGACGCAGAAGCTCGCCTTGCTCGGGCAACTCACTGCCGGCATCGCGCACGAGATCAAAAACCCGCTCAATTTTGTCAATAATTTCTCGGGGATCTCTGCCGAACTGATCGATGAATTGCAGGACACCCTGAAGGGCATGCCGCTCGACGATAAAGCCCGAGCAGACATCAACGAACTGACCGGGATGCTAAAGAGCAATTTCGACAAGGTCGTGCATCATGGCAGACGCGCGGATGCCATCGTCAAGAATATGCTGCAACACTCGCGCGAAGGCACAGGTGAGCATCGGACGATTGATATCAATGCGCTGGTCGAGGAAAGCCTTAATCTCGCATGGCACGGAGCACGGGCCGAGACGCAGGGCTTCGAGATCAAGCTCAAGCAATCCTTCGATCCGTCTGCGGGTGAAGCGGACATTTTCCCGCAGGACATCCGGCGGGCTCTTTTGAATATGATTTCAAATGGATTTTATGCGGCGAACAGGCGCAGGGCGGAGACTAATGGTGGCGACTACGAGCCTACGCTCGTGGCCTCCACCAAAAACCTTGGCGATCGTGTTGAAATCAAAATCCGTGACAACGGCACCGGCATGCCGCCTGACGTGAAAGAAAAGATGTTCAACCCGTTCTTCACAACCAAGCCGACGGGAGAAGGCACCGGACTTGGCCTCTCCATCAGCCACGACATCATCGTGAAGCAGCACGGCGGCTCAATCGAGGTCGATACGCAACCGGGAGAGTTCACCGAGATCAGGGTGATTTTGCCGCGCGCAGCCGTCTTACTCCCCGGAGGGTCGTAATGTCTCCGATGTCCGCTTGTGGTGGCCAGATCGGACATTAGTCGGGAACCGGGGACGACCCCTTCCGAGTGCCAGTGCAGATTGCTACCGTTACGTGTCTCGGCGTCGGGGTGAGCTATGAAGCGCCGTAAGTTCATCGCACTGCTCGGCGTTGCCGCAGCGCTTTGGCCGCTAGCGACGAACGCTCAACAGCCCAAGAAAATTCCGCATCTCTGCTTCCTCACGTTCGACCCGGGGACGTTGCAGTCGCGATCTCCACGATTTGACGTGTTCTTCAATAGTTTGCGTGATCTGGGTTATGTCGACGGGCAGACAATTGCCATCGACTATTTATCCGCTGATGAGAAGGACGACCGATTTCCGGCGCTTGTTTCAGAATGTTTGCGGCTCAAAGCGGATATCATAGCTGTGAGCACGACGCCCGCCGCTCAGGCTGCGAAGAGGGCAACACGCACGGTCCCAATTGTCATGATTGCGCTTGGCGATCCCGTTGGGACCGGCCTCGTAGAAAGCATCGCTCGACCGGGAGCAAACGTCACCGGCATGTCTCTGATGGTTCCGCAGCTTGCGGTGAAGCGTCTAGAACTACTGAAAGAAGCAGTACCGAAAATTTCGCGGGTGCTCGTTTTGTCGTACCTCTCCGATCCGATTGCGCCATTGCAGGTGGCAGCTCTCGACAAAGCTGCGCCTTCGCTCGGAGTGGCGCTATTGGTCCGGGATATCCGTTCCGGGGCCGATCTTGCGCCAGCATTCGATGCTGCGATCAGCGAACATGTAGACGGCCTCCTTATGACAGCCGAAAGCGTCCTCGTTGTTCATAGCCCTCAGATAAGTGATTTTGCCGCGCGGCTCAAACTACCGGCAGTTTATCCTTACGCAATTCAAGCCGAGGGCGGCGGCTTGATCGCCTACGACGTAAACATTCCTGACTTGCACAGGAATGCCGCTCTTTATGTCGACAAGATTTTAAAGGGAGCCAAGCCATCTGACCTTCCAGTCCAGCAACCGGCAAAGTTAAGCCTTGTCATCAACCTCAAAGCCGCCAAAGCGCTCGGCATCAAGTTGCCGCCGTCCCTACTCGCGCGTGCCGACAAAGTGATCGAGTAAATCGAGATCTCCGCCATCAAGGGCGCACTCCATGCGTATGTCGCCTTTTGACCCTGCTGTGTGAAAACTCGAAATAAAATTACCCGCGCGTAACAAAAGAATCGAACGCGCCGCTCGGGTGAATTTATGATGCGCCCTAGAGAGCTTACTCACATTAATGTTGCGCCAGACCCCTATCGAAAATCGTTTTCACACGTTATGTCGCAAGGGAGCAACTCATTACATTTTTAGGCGCTGCATTGGCGGTGTATCCACTCCCGCTCGGTCACTCCTCGCTGGTCAAGTCGGAGGAGGTCTATCGTCACGTTCTGTGGGCGCTGCGGCCGAAGGCTCGGGACGACGGGCCGTGAGAGCCTAGGAGGAGAGACCGGTGAAGATCAACGGCATCGCGCACATCGTGTTGACCGTGAACCGCCCCGCGCTGGCGCTGCCCTTCTACGAGCGCCTCTTCGGTTTTCTCGAGTTCAAGACGGTCTTCCGCCACGAGCGGGGGGCTTACTTCATCGGCGGCAAGACCGCGGTGGCGATCGTGCCCGCGGAGGCGCCGCAGGACCAAGCAACCTTCGTGCAAACCCGGATCGGGCTCCATCACCTCTGCTTCCGCGCGTACGCCCGCGAGGACGTCAATCGCCTGCACGCGCACCTGTGCGAGATGGGCGCCAAGATCGTGCATCCTCCAGAAGACGGGCCGTGGGCCCCAGGCTACTACTCGGTGCTGTTCGAGGACCCCGACGGCATCCGGCTGGAAGTGAACCACGTCCCGGGAAAGGGCCTCCTCACCGACGAGGCTCGCTTCAACCCCGTCGGATATGACGTCGAGTCGTGAGGCGCGAGCGACCCCGCTCTCCGCGAGAGATGTGGGCGCGATGTCCGCTTCTAAAACCTGCCGGTTGAGACCACCACCAAAGCGGACATGGGCACGAAAATCAAATTGTCCTAAGACCGCTGCTTTTCAAACCTAAACCAACTTGGCGCTAATGGAGAATTATTCATGGAGACCAAAAAATATAAGACAGCGTTGATCGTCGGCGCTGGTGAGGGTTTGAGCGCGTCGTTGGCGAGGCTTTTCACCCGCGAAGGCATTCGCGTCGCGTTGGCAGCGCGGCAAACCGCCAAGCTCGCTGCGCTTTGCAAGGAAACCGGTGCCATAGCCTATGCATGTGACGCGACTAGTCTCGATGATGTAACCAGGTTATTCGCCGGGGTCGAGCTCGACGGCGGCGCGCCGGACGTTGTCGTTTATAACGCAAGCGGCCGCATGCGTGGTGTATTTGTAGATCTGATCCCTGCCGATGTTGCGCAGGCTATCGCCGTCAGCGCGTTTGGGGGTTTTCTGGTTGCCCAAGAGGCATCGCGCCGCATGCTCCCTAACGGGCATGGCGCGATTCTTTTCACCGGCGCATCGGCGAGTGTAAAAGGCTATCCGCTGTCTGCACCGTTCGCGATGGGCAAGTTTGCATTGCGCGGCCTCGCACAGAGTTTGGCTCGCGAATTGTCGCCGCAGGGCATCCACGTCGTGCATTTTGTGATCGACGGGGGCATTCGCAGCGCAAGGCGGGTTGAGCCAACAGATAGACCAGACTCTATGCTTGATCCCGATGCGATTGCCGCAAACTATTGGAACGTGCTTTGCCAGCCGCGCAGTGCTTGGACCTGGGAAATGGAAATGCGACCTTGGGTTGAGAAATTCTAATGCTGCTGACCGTCCGCTTTTTGGGGGCAAAGCGGACATGCAGTCCCCAGTTATTGCAATAACTCCGGCCACGGCACGATGGTCGATTTAACCGTCTTCATGGCCATTGCATCGGCGACCGCGCGTCCGATTCCCTCCTCGGTGAACGGATACAGCGTTTGCATGTCAAACCAGGGATACTTCTCGCGGGTGCGGTAGAGCATATCGACTCCGAGAGGCAGATCGTTGCCGGTGAATCCCCACGAGCCGAGAATATTGATGTCCTTGGTACAGATACGGTGCCATGATGTTGTGATCGAACCAGCGTCGGTGAATTGGCCCATTTCGATATAGGTACCACCATCACGCAGGAACTCGATTCCCTCGGGGCCCGCGCTTGGGTGCCCTGAACAATCCATCACAACATCTGCGCCAAAGCCGCCAACAATGTCCCTGACCCTCTTGATCCGATCGTCCGGCGTCCTGAACTCTTCGATGTCTGCCGTTGCTTCCGCACCGAATTTACGCGCGAGGTGGAGACGCGGCGTCTCCGGTGCGCCCACGCAGATCACTCTGCCCGCTCCCATCTCCTGCGCTGCCGCCACCGCAAGAATACCAATCGGACCGGAGCCCTGGATCACGACGGTGTCGCCCCATTTGAAACCTCCGGCGCGTGTCGCGCGATTGAAGGCACGGATGCATGAGGTCAGCGGTTCGGCCAACGCGCCGAGCCGCAGCGACATGTCGTCGGGCAGCTTGTAGATTTTGGTGCCTGGAAGCATGTCCAGATCAACATAGACATATTCGGCCCATCCGCCCCACAGGTGTGGCGCCTTGTCGAATGCGAGGTAGCGGCCGTAATAGACCGGGGTCAGGCACTTGTTCGCATTTTCGGGATAGTGGATGCAGTAGTAGCAGCGGCCGCATGGCATCAGCGGCGGGATCATCACCTTCGATCCTACCTGCAGCGGTTTGCTCATGAAGTCCTCGTCGAACTCGGAACCCACCTCGACGAGAACGCCGCCGATTTCATGTCCGAGGGTGAAAGGCCAAGGAAGCTTCTTCGGCCAGTGACCTTTAAGGATGTGCAAATCGGTGCCGCAAACACCGCAAGCGCCGATTTTGATGAGGGCTGCCCGCTTCGGAATCTTGGGCCAGGGGACCGAGCGGATCACCGGCCGCGCGCCAGGGCCCGCGAAAGTCGCGACGCGGATCTGTTCCATTGCACGCCCCCTTTCAACCCCACATCCTTGATCCGATTATTTTAGAGACCGAGGAGTAATCCAGAAGTTATTTCAGATGGTCCGATGCGCCAATGTCGCTTCTGGCACAAAGATGGGGTAATCGGGCGGCCGGCTTGTGGATAGCTGAAAGATTTTGGGTGCTGCGCTTCAGGCTGATGGTGATACGGGGTCACTGTGGTTACAGGCCCCAAGCATCAGAAGGAGAAGCGTGAGCCATGGAGCATTTTGCCGGACTGGACGTGTCAGTCAATAAGACGAGCGTTTGCATTGTGGATGA
>DATIWJ010000029.1:0-26466 GCA_035519415.1 Pseudolabrys sp. | reverse complement strand
AGGCCTGACGCGACCGCGGCCGCTGTCACATTCAGAGCACCGCTGACCCCGCTGGCCGTCAGGTCGCCCTGTAAGCCGGTGACCGTAAAGCCCGCCGACCCGGACAAGCTCAACGCCGTGTTGTCGGCAAGCGCGGTGGCGTTGACATTCAGCGTGCCGCTGGAGTCCGTGATGCTGGTTGCTCCATTTCCCACCAGCACATTCACAATACCGGCGGTCACGGCGTCTGCACCCAATGTGATCGTACTCGCACCGGTCAGTTGTACGGACTGAACTGCACTAACATTGACGAAATCACCGCTGTTCAGTGTCGTCGGCGCACTCATCAAGATCGTATCGGCGCCACCGTTACCATTGATGTCTGGCGCAGTTAGCTGTGCTTCAGAAGCGAAACTGAACGTATCGGCGCCTGGCGTCCCTTCAATCCACGCTACTGAGGATCCGCTGGTATTCCCCGCAGCGTCAGATGCAGTCGTAGTAAAAGTGTGGATGCTGGAATTCGTAATGAGACCGGTTGTGGTGTAATTCCACGCACCCAGACCTGAAGCCGTCACAGTGGCGAGCTGAGTATTACCGTCAAATACCGCGATGCTGCTGTTTGCTTCAGCCGTCCCGTCCAACACCCAATGATTGCCACCACCGCCACCCGGAGCGATGCTGGCAATTGTCGGCGCCGTCGGCGCCGTCGTGTCGATCTGCAGGGTGCCAGCCGGATTGCCCACCGCACCCGAGATGTCGGCATTATTGGCCGCCGCGTCGTTGACCGTTGCCCCGTTCAGGTTGAAGGCGGTCACCGCAAGGTCGCTGGTGTCCTGGCCGGCGCCGACCGTGTAGCTGAAGGTCAGCGTATTGCTGCCGGAGCCGCCGGTGTAGCTCGCGGTCCCGCCATTGTTGAGCGACAGCGTCGGGACACCGCCGGTGACCGCCACCGCCTCGCTCATGTTGATCGTCAGCGTGACGACATGGCCCGCATTGAGATCACCATTGCCGCTGCCATCGATCCCGCTGCCGGACGCCACAACCGATGAGACCGTCGGCGCCGTCGTGTCGGGCGTCGGCGCAGTCGTGCCAACGGCTTGTCCGAGCGCAACCTCGTTCGCCGAGGTAGCGGAGGCGTCGACAACATTATTTTTGACGCCGGATCCCGAGCCGGGAGGAGTCCCAATCACCGTTGTATTGCTAATTGGATTAGAGGGATGTGGCTCGGTGAGAATTCGCGGATCAGTTGATGACCCAACCGTGGTGAGCGGGTGGCTATTATTGTTTAGATCGGCGTTCTCATGCGGTTTATCGAGTGTGGCTCCTTCGGCCTTGAGATGCTGTTCTGCATGCGTCCCCGCTTTTGCCAGGTTGTTTCCATCTTGCGTTTGGTCTAAGCGCGAAGGCGGGTCTGCCCTGCCTGCATCATAGCTTTTGATCGTTGCATCATGTGCATCAGGGTGTGGTTCGCCGTACTTATTTGCGAGCTTAACCGCTTCGAGCGCGACGAGCCACGATAGAAAAGAAAAGCTGATCACCCGGTATGCGGCGGCGAATCCGAATCCCGAACGGCGTGCAACCTGACGCGAAGTTGGAACCCTAAAGACCAAAGGTACTTCCGTTTAGCATCCACGATCTTTTTTGATCGGGGATGCTGGTTGACAGCTCCCAATTCATTTCTTGATTGGTGACGCAATATGACTCCAACAACAAAAAGATGAGTTAAGTTTGAAATGAAACCGGGGCTCATCAAAATACAATTCATTTACCACAGTTGCGTCGCGATACCCGTATGTCCCGCCTCGGACCTCAAAGGCAGAAACATCTGCGTGCCTGCGTCACTCCGCCGCTTGCACGTTCGGCAATCGATAGTCCTTGAATTGCTGCCGCAGCGTAAGCTTTTGAATCTTGCCCGTCGCCGTGTGCGGGATTTCGTCAACGAAGACTACATCGTCGGGCATCCACCACTTTGCGATCTTGTCCTGCATGAAGCCGAGGATGTCCTCCTTGGTGCTGCTCTCACCCTTCTTGAGCACGATGACCAACAGCGGCCGCTCGTCCCATTTCGGATGCGAGACGCCGATGACTGCGGCCTCCGCAACCTTCGGGTGGCCGACCGCCAGGTTTTCGATATCGATCGACGAAATCCACTCGCCACCCGATTTGATGACGTCCTTGGCCCGGTCGGTGATTTGCATGTAGCCGTAGCGGTCCATGGTCGCGACGTCGCCGGTGTCGAACCAGCCGTCTTTTTCAAACACCGGATCGCCTTCGACCTTGTAATAGCTCTTCGCTACGGCTGGCCCGCGCACCTTCAGGCGGCCGAATGTCTTGCCATCCCACGGCAGCGGCTTGCCGCTGTCGTCCGTAATTTTCATTTCCACGCCGAATGGCGGGTGGCCCTGTTTCATCTGGACGTCGAGCTTGGCTTCGCCCGTGAGTGCCGCATGCTCCGGCTTCATGGTGCAGAGCGAACCGAGCGGGCTCATCTCGGTCATGCCCCAGGCGTGAACGACTTCGACGCCATATTTGTCCTGGAATGTTTTGGTCATGGCGCGCGGGCAGGCCGAACCGCCGATCACAACGCGCTTCAGGTGGGGCAACTTGCCGCCGGTCTTTTCCAGATCTTGCAGCAGCATCAGCCATACCGTTGGGACGGCGGCGGTGAACGACACTTTGTACGTGTTGAGCAGTTCGTAGATCGAGGCGCCATCGAGTTTCGCGCCGGGCATCACCATTGTGGCGCCGACCATCGGCGTGGAAAAGGCGAGGGACCAGCCATTGGCGTGAAACAGCGGCACGACCGGCAATACGACGTCGCGCGACGACAGGCCCTTGCAGTCCGGCATCGCCGCCATAAAGGCGTGCAGCACATTGGAGCGGTGCGAATAGAGCACGCCCTTCGGATGGCCGGTGGTACCGGACGTGTAGCACATGCCTGCCGCGGTGTTTTCGTCGAATTCCTTCCAGGCAAAATCACCATCGACTTCGCCGATCCAGTCTTCGTAGGCGATCGCATTCTTCAGCGTAGTCTTCGGCATATGCGCAGCATCGGTGAGGATGATGTAGCGCTCGATGGTCGACAGCTTGTCGGCGATCTTCTCCAGCAGCGGCACGAAAGTGAGATCGGTGATCATCGCCCTGTCGCCGGCGTGATTGACGATCCAGGCGATCTGGTCGGGGAACAGGCGTGGATTGACGGTATGATAGACGGCACCAATGCCGAGGATGCCGTACCAGGCTTCCAGGTGGCGCCAAGTGTTCCAGGCAAGCGTAGCGACCCGATCGCCCAGCTTGATGCCGTCCTTCTCCAGCCGTTGCGCCACCTTCAGGGCGCGTGCGCGGATATCGGCATAGTTGGTCGTATGGATCGGGCCCTCGATCGAGCGCGTGATGACCTTGCGTTCGCCATGAAACGTGGCGGCATGGTCGATGATGCGATGGCACAGCAAAGGCCAGTCCTGCATCAGGCCAAGCATGGCACTCCCCTCCCGGTTATTTGACTTCTTGGACCGGCGCCCCTCGCCGGTCGGGATTAAGTTAGCTGGCGTGTCAGGCGGCGCAACGGTTTCGTTATGCAGTTACGGTACGGGACCCGTTTCGGTTTCACCTTGTATAAATGCCGTATTCCCGGCCTAAATCCCAGCCTATGCGGGTATTGATTGCACTCTTGGGGCTGGCCGCTGCTGGCATCGGTGTTGCTGCCGCCGAGGAGGTGCCGCTGCCGAGGGTACGTCTGCCGTTGTGGGTCGAGCCGCAATCCTTCCGCGAAGCTGCCGGCGCCGGTTTCAATTCCGCTGACGTGACAAGCGCGTCCACCGATTGCGACCAGCGCCTTCAGGTGTTCGCCGTCATCGAACTGGTGCCGCGGCTCATTGGTCCTGATGCCTGCGGTGGCGGTGACATGGTGCGTCTCAAATCCGTGATGCTCGCCGGCGGCAAACGTATCGAAGTCAAACCGGCGCCGGTCCTGCGCTGCCCGTTTGCCGAATCCGTTGCCGCCTGGTTGCGCGACGAAGCGGCGCCGCGAACGAGCAAGCTCGGCTCGGTTCTGAGCGCGGTCGAAACCTACGACGATTTCGAATGCCGTGGCCGCAATCGCGTCGCCGGCGCCAAGCTCAGCGAACATGGCAAAGGTAACGCCGTCGATCTGCGCTCATTCATATTGGCCGACGGTCGCGCCCTGGGTCTTACGGATGTGGCTGTCGGCAAGGAGTTTCGCGACGACATACGTGATAGTGCGTGCCACCGGTTCACAACGGTGCTCGGCCCGGGCTCGGACGGTTATCACGAAGCCCATATCCATATCGATCTGGCCGAGCGGCGAAACGGCTATCGCATGTGCCAATGGGACGTACGTGAACCGTCGGTGACCGAAGTCGCGGCCCGCGTGCCGTTACCGACGCCCAGGCCGGCAATTCCGGGTGCAAATCATGAGCGGAAATTGTAGTAACAGGTAAATATCCGCTCATGCCCGCATAAGCGGGCATCCAGGCGATTATCTCTCTGGGTCTCCGCTTTCGCGCGGACGGATCGTCAAGAGAGTCCGCTCAAGCTCAGCGGAGGTGCGTGGCGGTCGATGCCATCCGCGGATTGCTGGGGGAATCGCCCTGATGCGGCGCCAGTACGACGACCACCGTGCCCGGCTTTACGCGCTTGTAGAGGTCGATGACATCCTCGTTGGTCAGGCGGATGCAGCCGGAGGAAATCGCCTCGCCGATATATTCCGGCTGGTTCGTGCCGTGGATGCGATAGAGGGTGTCCTTGTTTCCCTCATAAAGATACATGGCGCGCGCGCCCATCGGATTTTGCGGACCCGGGCTGACAAAGTTCGGCACGTCCATGCGCTTCTTGATATCGTCCGTGGGCGTCCATGACGGCCATTCCGTCATGCGGCCGATTTTGGCCACGCCCGACCACGCGAGCGCTTCCTCGCCAACGGTCACGCCGTAGCGGATCGCTTTGCCGTCGGGCAGCACGTAATAGAGATAGCGCGCATCGGAATCGATCAGGATGGTGCCGGGCCCTTCTCTGCGGTGATATTCGACGATATGCCGCTTATAGGGTTCGGGAATTGTCGCCTTTTCGTAAGGGGCAGCCGCCAGCAATTTCTTGTCGCGCGGGGTGAAGTTCGCTTCCGATGCCGGTTCGATGGTCGATTGCATGCAACCGCCCAGCACGATGCCGGCGCCGAACAGGACCATCAACAAACCCTTGACCGCCATTTTCTTTCTCTTTCCCGCCGCCGCGAGGGCGCCCGCAACCAATTGCTCTTACGCAGCAATTAACCGAAAAACACGCGCGATTGCCACGATTTCCCGCGTGTCCACAGTCACCTTCCTGTGTACCTGTGGCAGGAATGCCGCACTGCAGCGTGGTCGCCATCGATAAAAAGGACTTTGCCCCCAAGACCTTAAGACGCAGTTTACCAAGGCTGCGCCTATAATGCCGGCGTGGGATCGGAATTGGCGGATCGCGACAAATGTCACAAGACCATACGATTTGCCGCGCAATTCTGCCCCAGTGATTCACCACATAGAGCCCGTTGGGGCCAACCACGGACGGATTGGAGTTCAGGAATATGAGTGTGAAAGCAACGGAGCAAAAGCAAGACTCCGCCCGGCAATATACCAACCTCGACAACCGTTACGGCAAGATCGGGATTTCGGCAGTCGCGGCTGCGGTGCGCCACCAGGGCGAGCAGCGCAACTCGGTCGAGACCCATTTCGAGCCTTACGATCGCGACTAGCGGGTCGCACGCCGGCTGCGGCGTAAGATCAAGACTGACGTCAGCGATTCATCACCGCCACTACGCTGTGCGCGGCCGCTTCCGCGGCTGTGCCGCAGTCATTTATATCTTGCGCAAATCCGCGCGATCGGGTCATGAGAGGTGATCCGGCCGCCGCATGATCATGGACTGATCATGCGCAAGATGGTGACTGCATGCTTTCGGTCTACATACCGCTCGGTACCACCCTTGAACGGATTGCCGTTGATCCGGGCTCGGCGCCATCGGAAGACGCGGTATGGATCGATATGGTCACGCCGACGGTGCAGGAAGACAAGGTGGTCGAGAAGCTGCTCGGCATCGCTGTCCCGACGCGCGAAGAAATGCAGGAGATCGAGGTCTCCAGCCGGCTCTACGTGGAGAACGGCGCACGTTACATGACAGCGACACTGATGTGTCAGTCGGATACCGCGACGCCGAAGACCACGCCTGTCACCTTCATTCTTTCAGGCCACAAGCTCGTGACCGTGCGTTATGACGATCCTCGTCCCTTCGCCATTGTCGAGCACAAACTGGCGCGATCCTGCCCCGCCAAGATAAACGGGGAATCAGTACTGATGGATCTCCTCGATGCGGTTATCGATCGTTCGGCCGATATTCTGGAACGTGTCGGTGGGGAAGTTGACCAGATCTCGCATTCGATCTTTGAGCCGGAAGATGAGGTAGCGCCGCCGTCCTACAAAGACGTGCTTAAAGCACTCGGCCGCAAGGGCGATCTGACGTCCAAAGTGCGCGAAAGTCTGGTGTCGATCGGACGTCTATTGATTTTTCTCGCCAATGAAGCCGAAGGCATGAAGTGGCCCAAGGATGCACGCGCGCATCTCCAGTCGATGCGTCGCGATACCGCCTCGTTGTCCGACCATGCGACCTATCTCGCCAACAAGATCACCTTCCTGCTCGACGCCATGCTCGGCGTGGTCAATATCGAACAGAACGCCATTATCAAGATTTTCTCGATCGCCGCGGTGATATTTATGCCGCCGACACTGGTCGCCTCGATCTACGGCATGAACTTTCATAGAGGCATGCTCGAGCTTGAATGGGAATTCGGTTACCCCTTCGCACTGGTCCTGATGGTGCTCGCCGCCGTGCTGCCGATCCTCTACTTCAAATGGAAGAAGTGGCTGTGAGGTACAGCTGGCGTCCCATTCGCTCATCCCCGCGAAGGCGGGGATCCAGTGCCTTGCAGAAATGAGTTGAAGGGCGCGTGTCCCGGGCGCAGCGCAGCACGTTAGTGGTGCGCTGCAGACCCGGGGACGTCGCAAACTCCACGCCTGATACGGCCCCGGATCAGCGGTGCACCACACCGCACGTCGCGTTTACGCGATTTGCGGCGCCTAATCACGCTTGCCGCAAGTCGGATATATCCGACTTGCTGTGCGGTGCACCGCGTTCGGGGCACGAACCTCGGGCTTGACTTTAATCCTATATGATGATATTCCTATATCCGTCCTGCTCGATTGAGGGCGTCATCTAGAGGCGTCTTGATGGTGGAGCAGGATGCGGCGCCCGCGGGCGTGCCTCGCAAAGCACGCGCTCGGGCGGCATCGGAACTCCGCCCGGCGGTCAATACGGGCTGCCCGCCAGGAGCTTGGCTGACGGCGGACAAGCACGCTGTGCTTAACCCCCGCAAAGCGCGGCCGATGCCGGAAGAAGAACGCCGTGATGGCGCGCCGGGAGGCGCCCGCGTTCTCGAGAGGGAGCGCGGCACAAAAGAACAATGGTTGCGCCACCTGGCGCGCCATCCCCTCGCATTTGCGGGGGGTAAGAAAAGGGACCACGGCGTACCCGGCGCCGCAAAGAATACGGGTGATGACGCTTGCCATGGCGAAAGGGAATACGTGTCCCGGGCGCAGCGCAGTACGCTAGTGGTGCGCTGCAGACCCGGGACCGTCGCAAATTCGGCGCCTGGTATGGCCCCGGATCAGCGGTGCACCACTTCGTGCTGCACCGCGTCCGGGGCGCTCAGGAGCGGACTCGAGAACACAATGTGAGCTCACACATGCTGTCCGCCATTGATGTGAATTTCCGCGCCGTTCACATACGAGCTCGTGTCTGTGCACAGCACGTAGATAATCTTGGCCACCTCGTCGGGCGTGCCGAGCCGCTGTAGTGGTATCTGCTCGACGATCTTGTCGGTCCCGGGCGACAGGATCGGCGTGTCGATTTCACCCGGCGCGATCGCGTTGACGCGGATACCGAGCCGGCCGAAATCCGATGCCATCTCGCGCGTCAGCGAGGCGAGCGCCGCCTTCGAGGTTGCGTACGCCGCGCCGGCGAAAGGATGCACGCGCGAGCCAGCGATCGAGGTGACATTCACCACCGAGCCCTTGACGGCTTTCAGTTCATTCACCAGTCCACGGGCCAGCATAATCGGCGCAAAGAAATTAACTTGGAACACATGGTGCCAGACATCGATGGACGTATCGAGCGAGCCGAGCCGCTTGCCGCCATCAGCCTTTGGCGAGATCGCCGCATTATTGACCAGCGCATGCAGCTCATGGCCCTCGATCCGCCGCTTGATTTCCTCGATCGCCGCGACCGTATTGGCTTCATCCGCCAGATCGACCTGAATGTGATCCTCGGGACCAGCTTCCCATGGGCAATTTTCCGGAAACGGATGGCGTGAACAGGTGATGACGCGCCAACCAGCGGCTGAAAACCGTTTGACCGTTGCATGGCCAATGCCACGGCTTGCTCCAGTGAGGAGCAGCGTGCGGCGCGGCTGGTTCGTTTGCGAGTTCGGCATGCCGTCTCTGGAATGGTTCTAGCGTGCGATCACGAGCTTGATGCTAGCTTACGGATAAAGCCGCGTCTTGTTCCATGGTGCATCGGGGCGATCGCGTTTGAATTCGATGCGATCGTGGAGGCGGAACGGACGTTCCTGCCAGAACTCGATCGAGAGCGGCACAATCCGGTAGCCGGACCAGTTCGGTGGGCGTGGCACGTCGCCGATCGCGTATTTGCCGGCATAGACGGCAACAGCTTTCTCGAAGGCGAGCCGGCTCTCCAGCGGGGCCGACTGCTTGCTCGCCCAGGCCCCGATCTGCGCCTGCTTGGGGCGGGAGGCGAAATAGGCGTCTGCCTCAGCATCAGTGACGCGCTCGACGGTGCCGCGAACACGCACTTGGCGGTTGACCGACTTCCAGTAGAACACCAGCGCGGCCTGCCGTTGAGCGTCCAATTCCTGCCCCTTTTTGCTGTCCATGTTTGTGTAGAACACGAATCCACGCTCATCGACGCCCTTGAGCAGCACCATCCGCGCATTGGGGAGGCCGTCGGAATCGACGGTAGCGAGTGTCATGGCGGTCGGATCACGCGGCTCGGTGGCCGTTGCCTCGGTCAGCCAGGCGGTAAATAGCCGCAAAGGCTCATCGGCGGTAGTGAAATCACCAGTCGTTAACCAACTTGGGTGTTGAATCGGTGCCGTGTCGGACATCTTCTGGGGTGCTTTGCGTGGTCGGTACCCGTCGATATCGTCGCCTTTATAGTGGATGCGGGCGTCCGCGCCTATGGCGCGGCATGACCGTCGCAAGCGGGCTTGCATTGTCACTGTGCAGCGGTGCGTGCAGCCTGTCCGGTCAGTTCGACTCAATGTTTGGCGACAAGTCCGACCGCACCAGTTCGATTGAATCTCCACCCGACCCGAAGGAATTGGCTCAGCTGCCGCCGGCCGCCGATCTCGCTTACGCACGCGCGGCCGTCACCGCCGTGCTCAGCCGCGGCGAGAAGGACACCAGCATGCCTTGGGAAAATCCGGGCACCGGGGCGCGCGGCACGATTACTCCGATCGCTTCCGCCTACACCATGGACGGACAAACCTGCCGCGATTTCCTGGCGAGCTTCGTGTCCGGCGCCTCGCAGTCCTGGTTGCAAGGTGAAGCTTGCAAGCAGCAGCAGGGCGCCTGGGAAGTACGCACCCTCAAGCCGTGGAAGCGGTCGTAGATCGCGCTTGCAGGCGAGTGCGCGGGGCGTTGTAACCGCGTTGCATCTATCGCGCCGGAACCCCACATTGATAATGTCGAATCGCCGGCATTTCGCGGGTAGGGAATTCACGGGAGTTTGGAGACGATGCGCGACCCCTACGAGGTCCTGGGGGTTTCGAAAGGTGCGAGCGAGGCCGATATCAAGAGTGCTTATCGGCGCCTCGCGAAAAAACTGCACCCCGACGCCAACAAGCACGATCCGAAAGCGGCCTCGCGCTTTGCCGAGCTGAATGCCGCGTATGAGATCGCCGGTGACAGCGACAAGCGCAAGGCTTTCGATCGCGGCGAGATCGATGCCGAAGGCAAGCCGCGCTTCCAGGGCTTTGAAGGATACGGGGCGCAACCGGGCGGCGGGCACAGCCCCGGTGGTGGCGCACATTTTGAGAGTTTCAGCTTTGGCCCCGATGGCTTCCGGCGTTCGGGGAACGCGGGCGGCGGCGCGGGCTTCGAGGATCTGTTACGCGGGATGTTCGGTGGCCGTGGCGGTGCGGCGCGCGACTTCGGCTCGCAGTTCGAGGCAGAGGATTTTGCCGCGGGGACCGGTGCAGGGCAGGACCTGCATGCATCGCTGACGATCACACTCGCCGATGCTGCCAAGGGCACCAAGACCCGCGTGCATCTGCCGACCGGCAAGGACGTCGAGGTCAAGATTCCGGCCGGAATTGCGAGCGGGCAGCAGATCCGCCTCAAAGGTCAGGGCTGGCCGAGCGCAACCAGCAGGGCGGGAGATGCCCTGATCACGATCAATGTTGCACCGCATCCGCTGTTCAAGCCGGACGGTGCCGACTTGCGGCTCGAGCTGCCGATTACGCTCTACGAAGCGACGCTTGGCGGGAAGGTGCGCGTTCCCACGCTCGACGGCGCGGTGGAATTGGCCATCCCGGCCGGGACCAATTCCGGGCGGACCTTCCGCCTCAAGGGCAAGGGGCTCAAGGCAAAAAGCGGCGCCGGCGATCTGCTCGCGACCGTTCGCATCGTTCTGCCTGAACGCGTCGATGACGAGTTCAAGGAGCTTATGAAGAAGTGGCGCGAGAAAAAGCCTTACGATCCGCGCGAAGGCCTCGACTGACGCGCCATCGTTACAGCTTCTTCGCCGCCCCTCTATCGACCTGCTCGTAAACGTTCTTGGTCACGCTCTCGAGCCGGTCGCGGTCTGCCGGGCCGCTCACCACATAGGCGATCTTGCTGTCGACCCAGTAGAACGCAGCAAATTGCTCCTCGCTGGTGTAGCGCAGCGCCGTCTGCTGTTCGTCCGCCTTCGCGCAATAGATCGTAAAGCGCTCACCGGACGGGCTTTCGTACATATAGAAGGCGGCCGCTCCGGTCGGACCGGGAAGGAGCCGGCCGCCGACCAGTTTCAGCCCAATCGGCTGCAGGTCGGGCACGCGCAGATCCTCGCCCAGCCGTTTCGACAGCCATTGTGTCATGTGCGCCCGCTCGCTCCCCGGCACTTCAACCGGATGACGCACCTCGACGACATAGAGCTTGTATGCATCGAGCGCCTCCGATGCGAACAGGTCGAATCCGGCCGGCGACGCGGCGGACGCTCCACGCGCCAACCAGCCGGCCGTACCACCGATGACGAAAGCCACGACCGCTGCGGCGGCGACCATCGCCGCCCAGGATCGTCCATTGGCCCGGTCGTATTTAAGCACCTGGTCGAGCTTGAGCCGTTCCGGTACCGGTTCTTCGGCAACTGCGCCGTAACGCGCGCGGATGCTCTCCGCCTGCGCGCGCCAAGAGGCGACCAACGCGGCCTGTTCGGGATGATCGGCAAGCCAGGCGGCCACGGCCTCCTTGCGGTCGGCCGGCAATTGGCCGTCGATATAAGCGTGCAGTTCATCCTCGGTCACGGGTGAATCGCGATCGATCATGGGTTCACCTTCTCTCTTTCTCTCTCTTTCATTTCACGCGGCGGAGCGCGGGGCGCTCGCCGTCGAGATAACTTTTGATCTGTACGCGCGCACGCGCCAGACGCGACATCACAGTGCCAATCGGCACACCTTGCACCTCAGCCACCTCGCGATAGCTGAGCCCTTCAAGCACCACGAGAAGCAGTGCGTTACGCTGGTCCTCCACCAACGTGGCGAGCGCGCGTTCGATATCGCGCCCGCCCGCTTCCGGCCCGGCAAGGTCCGGAGCGTCATTATCCTCGATCGGCGACAGGGCCGGGCGCCGGGCCAGCGACCGCAGCCGGTTGCGATTGAGGTTGGTCAGAATCGTGTACAGCCAGCTGCGCACGTCGCCACCATGAAACAGGTGCTCCGACCGCAACGCCCGCACCAGGGTATCCTGCACCAGGTCGTCAGCGATGTCGGAGTCGCGCGTCAGCGCCCGGGCATAGCGTCTCAGCGCCGGTATCGTCACCTCGACGTTCTGACGGAACGTGGCCAATGCGGCTCTCCCTTTGATTGCCACGCGGGGAGGGACCGCAGGTCCCTCTGTCCGCATTTGCCGCCGAACAGAGGTCCGGCATCACCAATTGTCTGGAAAACCCCACAACCCCGCATCATATTCCCGAAAATGAATTGAAATAACAACGACAAATGCAACGCAGGGTGCTTTGCTTGATGGTCAAAAGACCCTGTGCCATAGGAGGCGGCCGGCGTTAACCGGCCAAGACAGGAACCGGGATGCCGGAAAATTCGGGGCTGATGCGTGGCAAACGCGGGCTGATCATGGGCGTGGCCAACAACCGCTCGATCGCCTGGGGTATCGCCCGCGCGTGCCGCGACCAAGGTGCCGACGTTGCTTTCACGTATCAGGGCGACGCTCTGAAAAAGCGCGTCGAGCCGCTGGCCGAGGAGGTCGATGGCCTCGTGGTTGGCCATTGTGATGTGACCGAACCGGCCTCGATGGACGCGGTATTCTCGGCCGTGAAATCGGCCTGGGGTTCACTCGATTTTCTGCTGCACGCCATCGCCTTCTCCGACAAGGACCAACTCGACGGTCGTTACGTCGACACGACCGAGGACAACTTCATCAAGACCATGGTCGTAAGCTGTTATTCTTTCACGGCTCTTGCCCAGCGCGCGGAAAGGCTGATGACGAACGGCGGTTCGCTGCTCACGATGACGTATTACGGCGCCGAAAAATGGATGCCGCACTACAACGTGATGGGCCTCGCCAAAGCCGCCCTTGAATCGTCGGTGCGATATCTCGCGGCCGATCTCGGCAGCAAGAACATCCGTGTCAATGCGATATCGGCGGGACCGTTGAAAACGCTTGCCGCCTCCGGCATCGGCGACTTTCGCTATATACTGAAGTGGAACGAATACAATACACCGCTGCGGCGCAATCTCACCCTAGAAGAAGTCGGAAAAGCCGGTGTCTATTTCCTGTCTGATATGTCCAGCGGCGTGACCGGCGAAATCCATCACGTCGACGCCGGTTATCACATCGTTGGTATTAAGCATCCGGATGCGCCGGATATTGCCGTCGGCAAGACCGAGTGATGGCTGAGACGGCAAAGCCGCCCCCGACGATTTATTATATCCGCCACGGAGAAACCGACTGGAACGTAACCGGCCGCTTACAGGGCCGTCATGACGTGCCGCTCAATGCGCGCGGCCGTACACAGGCTGTCCATTGTGGCGAAATCCTGCGAGATTTATTCGCGCGCGATAGCCGCAATCCCGCCGATGTCGACTACGTGTCGAGCCCGCTTGGACGCGCCCGCGAAACGATGGAACTGATGCGTTCGCCACTCGGTCTGCCGCCGGACGGCTACCGCCTGGAAGCGCGACTTTCGGAAATTTCATTCGGCGACTGGGAAGGGTTCACGATCGCCCAATTGCATACGCGCGATCCTCAGCGGATTGCAATGCGCGAGCACAATAAATGGCATTTTGTGCCGCCTGGCGGCGAGAGTTACGAGGCCGTATCGGCGCGTATGCGCGAGTGGCATCAGACTCTTACGCGCGACACCGTAGCCGTTGCGCATGGCGGCACTGCACGCGGTCTCATTGCCCACCTCGGTATCGCCAAGCCGGCTGCCGCGCCTCTCATCGATATCGCGCAAGGCGTCGTCTACGTGTTCGAAGGAGACCGGCTTACGCGATACACATGAGCAACGTTACTTACGCGATACACATGAGCAACGTTAGTTGAATAAAATAAAACGGCCGGACTTTGGATCCGGCCGTTCATGCGAGTACGAAAATTCGCGCTCGAAATCGGGCTTAGGCCGCGATGCGATAGAGAATTTCGGATTTCTTCTCGTCTTTCTTGGTATCCTTCTTTTTCTTCTTCTTGGCGGACAGATCAGTCAGGCCGAGATCGGACTTCTTCTCGTCCTTCTTCATGCTGTCTTTCTTCTTTTTCTTCTTGGCGGACAGATCAGTCAGTCCGAGATCGGACTTCTTCTCGTCCTTCTTCATGCTGTCTTTCTTCTTTTTCTTCTTGGCGGACAGCTCGTCGCTTTTAACGATGCCATTGACCGCCGGGGTCGCGAACGCGGGCAGGCTCACCGAGGTGAGAAAGCCGAGCGCGACGGCGATAGCAGTGATCTTGCGCATAGTGTTTGTCCTCATGGATCGATGCACTTGTGGCGGGAGCTGACAGCGTTCCCTGTCGCGCGGGATTTTTTGACTCCGAGCTTCCCCCTAACCAGCATCGTATGAATAGCTGATCTCGAAACTGACGGTCAAATTAAAAATCGTAAAAGTTCTTATTTTTCCGTAGCTTAACGGGTATTCAGCTTCTCATTAACTTCTGTTCAGCGATGTGAACGTCTGTTCAGCGCACGCTGCGGCGGCGGCGAAGGTGGACGCAGAGTCGAAGCACCAATTACTCACATGGTTACGCATCTGCCGTTTAATTGACCGGCGCCGGAGCGCGCGTTACCAAACCGAGCAACCGCGGAACTGCCATGTCGTTCAATACTTTCGGCCATCTTTTCCGGTTTACCAGCTTCGGCGAGAGCCACGGGGCGGCTATCGGCTGCGTGGTGGACGGCTGCCCGCCGCGGATCCCGCTCAAGCAGGACGATATCCAGCGCGAACTCGATCGACGGCGGCCGGGGCAATCGCGTTTCACCACGCAGAGGCAGGAGCCGGATACGGTAAAAATAATGTCAGGTGTATTCACCGACGAGCGAACCGGCGAACAGGTCACCACGGGGACGCCGATCATGCTCATGATCGAGAACGTCGATCAGCGCTCGAAGGACTACTCCGATATCAAGGATAAATACCGGCCCGGACATGCCGGATACACCTATGACGTCAAATATGGCATCCACGACTATCGCGGTGGTGGGCGCGCCTCAGCGCGGGAGACTGCTGCACGCGTTGCCGCTGGTGCCATTGCGCGCAAGATTGTGCCGGGACTTAGCGTGCGCGGCGCATTGGTCCAGATGGGGCCGCACAAGATCGACCGGTCGCGGTGGGACTGGAACGAAGTCGGGAGGAATCCGTTTTTCTGCCCCGATGCAAAACAGGCTAAGTTCTTCGAGGAATACCTCGACGGTGTACGCAAGGCGGGCTCATCTTGCGGCGCTGTAATTGAAGTTCTCGCCGAGGGCATACCCGCGGGCCTCGGCGCACCGGTCTATGCCAAACTCGACGGAGATCTCGCTTCTGCGCTGATGGGTATCAATGCGGTCAAGGGAGTAGAGATAGGCGACGGCTTTGCCACGGCGGCAATGAGCGGCATCGAGAATACCGACGAGATGCGCATGGGCAATGACGGCAAGCCTCTTTTCCTGTCAAACCATGCTGGTGGCGTTCTCGGCGGCATATCGACCGGACAAGCAATTGTTGCCCGCTTCGCCGTGAAACCGACCTCGTCGATCTTGACACCGCGCAAAACCGTAGACCGGTATGGCCGCGATACTGAAGTTGTCACCAAAGGACGCCACGACCCCTGTGTGGGCATCCGTGCGGTACCGATCGGGGAGGCGATGGTGGCGTGCGTGCTGGCCGACCACTATCTGATGCACCGTGGCCAGGTCGGCGAGGGGACGGCGTGGCCGTTCAGACCTGGCGCGTAGATCCGCCTTCGAGGTAGAGCTTTGCTCGATAGCCACAGCCGCGTCGAAGCCGCAATCAAGGCCTTCGCCAATGGCGAAATCGTAGTCGTTACTGACGATGACGACCGCGAAAACGAGGGCGATCTCTTTATTGCGGCTTCACATTGCACGCCCGACAAGATGGCGTTCATTATTCGCAATACGTCCGGGATCGTCTGCGCTCCACTCGGCGCTGATCAGGCGCGCCGGCTGCACCTTGAGCTGATGGTGGCGGACAACGAGGCCCCGCTGGGCACTGCCTTTACCGTCTCGGTCGATGTCCGCCATGGTTTGACCACGGGCATTTCGGCGGAAGAGCGCTGCAACACCGTGCGTGCGCTTGCCAATGGCAACAGTGGAGCCGCTGATTTTGTGCGCCCTGGTCATGTTTTTCCGCTGGTCGCCCGCGAGGGTGGAGTGCTGATGCGTTCAGGCCATACCGAGGCTTGCGTCGATCTCTGCCGCCTGGCCTCACTCCCGCCGGTTGGCGTGCTTGCTGAGCTGATGAACGACAATGGCTCGGTCATGCGCGGCCCCGAAGTCGCGGCCTTTGCGCAAAAGCACAAATTGGCACAAGTCTCGATTGCTGAGCTTATTGCGTACCGACAGCGCAGTGACAAGCTGGTGGAACGGGTCGGCGAGTTCTCACTTTCTTCAGATATCGGCACGCTGCGCGGTTACGCCTACGTCACCCCGTTTGATCGGGTTCATCACATGGCCTTTGTCTATGGTGCAATCGGCGATGGCAAAGCCGTGTTGGCCAGGCTGCATCGCGCCGACGTTATTGGTGACGTTTTCGGGGGCGCCAAATCGATCCGTGCCTCGCTTGCGCGTTTCAAGGCGGCTGGCCGGGGCGTTATCGTTTACCTGCGGGATGGCACTGCGGGGGTTCCGGTGGCCGAGATTCCGCACGGCGACACCGGCACCGATGCGGCCCGCTCGCGCCAGTGGCGTGAAATCGGGCTGGGCGCGCAGATTCTCAAGGACCTCGGAATCTCCTCGATTCGCCTGCTAACCTCGAGCAAGCGCACGTACGTGGGCCTTGGGGGCTTTGGTATCGAGATCGTGGCCACCGAGCCGATCGAGGGTTGAAGGCGGTCTTTTTTTCGCCCGTGCCGCGTGCCAGCATTCGTGCATGGGGCGACCCTTTCGCACTCTGACTATCACCGCAGCCGTCGCAGCTTTAGGTTTTGCGCTCGCAGCGTCTGCTGCCCCAACCATGCGGCAGCTTGCCGACACGCGCGCCGGCGCAATTCCCGTCGATGTAGAGCTCGTGATCGCGGTCGATGTCTCCTATTCGATGGACCCTGAAGAGCAGGCGCTGCAACGGGAAGGTTACATTCTCGCCCTCACTTCAAAAGAGTTCCTGCAGGCGTTGCATCAGGGCGCAAACGGCAAGATCGCCATCACCTATTTTGAATGGGCGGGTCAATTCGACCAGAAGGTCATTGTGCCGTGGCGATTGATAGACGGGCCGGAGGCGGCCGACGCCGTCGCCGCCGAAATCGCGCGCGCGCCATATCGGCGCGCCTCGCGCACGTCAATCTCTGGCGCGCTCCGCTTCGGCAAGCCACTGTTCGATGAGAGTGGCTATAAAGGCTTCCGCCGGGTGATCGATGTCTCCGGCGACGGCGCCAACAATGCCGGCCCCCTCGTTGTGCCGATGCGCGACGAGGTGTTGGCGGCGGGCATAACGATTAATGGCCTGCCAATCATGCTCAAGCGGCCTTACGTCGGTACGATGGATATTGAGGACCTCGACGTTTACTACGAAGACTGCGTGATTGGTGGTCCAGGTGCTTTTGTCGTCCCAATTCGCGAACGTGAGAAGTTCGTCGAGGCGACGCGGACCAAACTGGTGCTGGAGATAGCGGGGCGGCAGCCGGATGCAAAGGTGATACCGACCTCGTCACAGGCGCCGCGCATGTCATGCACCATTGGCGAGAAACTGTGGCAGGAGCGCTGGGGCGGGGGTATCGACTTTCAGTAGTGAAGTCATCGCACGAATTTTCCCACGATCTCCACATGGTGGGAATAGCGGAACTGATCGACCGGAACGACGGTTGCAAGCCTGTAGCCGCCGCCGAGCAATATCTTGGAATCGCGTGCGAACGTTGCGGCGTCACAGGATACAGCGACTACAATCGGCACTGTACTTTTCGCGAGCTCACGCGCTTGCGCCTCGGCTCCCTGGCGCGGCGGATCGAATACGACAGCATCAAAGGCTTTGAGCTCGCTCGCCATGAATGGACGCCGGAACAGGTCACGCCTTTGGGCCTCAAGCGGCTTTAATCCCGATGTCGTCGAGGCGGCGCGTTCCAAAGCCTTGATCATGGCGGCATCGCTATCGGCGGCGCTGACGCGTGCACGTTCGGCCAGCCGCAACGCAAATGTGCCGATGCCCGCAAACAGGTCACCGACCTGTTTGGCTTTGCCGATATTCTCGACGACAAGCCGCGCCAGCGTGTTTTCGCCCTCAACCGTGGCCTGCAGAAATGCCCCCGGCGGCAGCGGTACCTGGGCACGGCCCACTTGCAACAGTGGCTGCGCGCGCTGCGCAACCAGTTCGCCATGTCGGGCAAGACGAGCGAGATTGTGAGCTGCGGCGACGCGCGCCAGCGAGCTCAAGCGCTCGGCTGTGAGCGCGCCTGAGCCGCGCACGTCGACATCAAGTCCTGAATCCGTCGCGGTCGTTTGAATATCAAGTGGCTTGTCGGCGGGTTTGAGCGTATCGGCAATAGCCCAGGCAACCGGCAGTGAGCCGTCAAGACTGGGCGCCAAGATGGGACATTTGTCGATGGCGACGATGTGGTGGGCACGCGGTGCTGTGAAGCCGACCTCCAGGACGTCATGCGTGCCGCGCCGCGCGTGAAATACAGCGCGCCGGCGCCCCGCGCCATGCGCGTCGATCAGGTCACTAACCGGCGCGATCACATTTGCCTGCTCCATTGCCTGCACCACCAGCGATCGCTTCCAAAGGTGGTATTCGGCCAGCGACCAGTGCTGCAGCGCGCAGCCGCCGCAGGTTCCGAAATGCTTGCAGAAGGCTTCGGTACGTTCGTGGCTCGCCTTGTCGACATGCACCAGATGCCTGCGGTCAGGATGGCCGGAAACTGGTTTGACGGTGACCGTCTCGCCCGGCAACGTATACGGCACGTAGATCGGCCCTTCGGGCGTGTCGGCAATGCCATCCCCGCGATGACCGAGGCGGACAATATGAAACTGTTCAGTCACGCACCGCTCCGAGCAGGAATTCGGCATTACCGTCTCCGCCGACGATCGGTGAGGGGATTGTCTCGATCACGCGCCATCCGAGCGAGACGACAAATCTGGCGACATCACCGCAGACAGCCGCATGAACGGCTGGCTCGCGTACGATACCTTTCTTAGTACCGCCGCCGCCAACTTCGTATTGTGGTTTAATGAGCGCAATGAGTTGGGCGGGAGTTTTGGCGAGCGTCATCGCGGATGCCAGGACCAGTTTGAGAGAAATAAAGCTGACATCGATAGTGATGAGATCCGGCAGCTCATCGAATCGGACAGGGGATACGCTGCGAATGTCCATGGTTTCCAGCGAAACGACTTCGGGCCGACCGCGCAATGTCTCATGCAACTGCCCGCGACCGACATCGACGGCATAGACGCGGCGCGCTCCGCGATTCAGCAAGACTTGCGTGAACCCGCCGGTAGATGAACCGACGTCAAGACAAATGCGATTCTTCGGATCAAAGTGGAAATAATCGAGCGCCGCCGCGAGCTTGACGCCGCCGCGCGATACGTAAGGATGTGCCGCGGTTGCCTGAAGTCGTGAGTCGGTTGGAATTTCCTCGGAGGCTTTGCTCACGACCCTTTCGTTGGCAGTGACGAGGCCCGCTTCGATTGCGGCCTGCGCCTTTGCGCGGCTTTCGAATATGCCGCGTTCGACCAGAAGGCGATCGGCGCGTTGTCGTGGGGCGTTCATGGCCGGAGCCATTGCGGCACGCTGAAAGTTTGACCGCGGAACAAAATTTCACACACAATGGTTAGCAGCATTGGTCGCTCTGCAAAGTCCGACACGATTAATCTGTCTGAGGAGAAACAGTATGGCACGTAAATATTCGAAGGGTGCGTCGAAAGACGTTGAACGCGCAATGCGAAAGCGCAAAAGGGGAACACTCAGAAGCGGGCGCAGCGGCAAGAGGGTCACGAGCCGCAAGCAAGCAATAGCCATCGGCCTCTCGGAAGCCCGCAAAGAGGGTAAAAAGGTGCCGCGTAAGAAGAGGCTGTGACCGCCCTTAGGCGAGCTTGACGGTCTCGGCGTTGACGTCCTTGCCCAAGGCCTCGAACACTTTGGCGACGATGGCGCGGGCGTCGAGGCCGGCCTGCGCATACATGGCGGCAGGCGTATCCTGATCGATGAACTGGTCGGGAAGGATCATGGACCGTACACGCAGGCCGTGATCGAGAAGACCCTGCTCGGCCAATGCTTGCATGACGTAGGTCCCAAAACCGCCAATAGCTCCTTCCTCAATTGTGACCAGGACCTCATGCTCGCGCGCCAGGCGCGTGACCAGATCAACATCGAGAGGCTTGGCAAAACGCGCGTCGGCGATTGTAGTCGACAGCCCAAGTGCCGTTAGCTCCTTTGCAGCCTTGAGGCATTCGCCAAGTCGCGCGCCATATGACAGCAGCGCCACCTTGTGGCCTTCTTGTATAATTCGGCCCTTGCCGACTTCGAGAGGTTTGCCTTCTGCGGGCATCGGTACGCCGAGACCCTCGCCGCGTGGATAACGCAGCGCGCTCGGTCGATCGTCGATCGCGACCGCCGTTGCGACCATATGGACCAGTTCGGCCTCGTCTGCCGCCGCCATGAGAACAAAGCCGGGAAGGCAGCCAAGATAGGTGACGTCGAATGCGCCGGCATGGGTCGGTCCATCGGCGCCGACAAGACCGGCGCGATCGATGGCAAAACGGACGGGCAAGCGCTGGATGGCGATGTCGTGCACCACCTGGTCATAGGCGCGTTGCAGGAAGGTCGAATAGATTGCGGCAAACGGCTTGAAGCCTTCGGTTGCAAGGCCGCCGGCAAAAGTTATTGCGTGTTGTTCGGCAATGCCTACATCGAAACTGCGATCAGGAAACTCTTTCGCAAAAAGGTCGACGCCGGTGCCAGACGGCATTGCTGCGGTGATAGCTACGATCTTTTCATCTTTGCGCGCTTCATTAACCAAGCTTTCGCCGAACACTTTGGTGTATTGCGGCGCAAGAGATTTTGATTTCGCCTGCGCGCCGGTGGCGACATCGAATTTGACCACACCGTGATATTTGTCGGCGGAAGTTTCCGCCGGTGCGTAACCTTTACCTTTTTGCGTCACCACATGTACGAGGACTGGTCCCGCTTCGGCATCGCGCACGTTACGAAGCACCGGGAGCAAATGGTCAAGGTTGTGACCGTCGATCGGGCCCACATAATAGAATCCGAGTTCCTCGAACAACGTGCCGCCGGTCCAGAAGCCTCGTGCAAACTCTTCAGCGCGTCCGGCCTTTTCCTCGAAGAATTTCGGAAGATGCCGTGCAAGCTGTTTTCCGATATCGCGTAGCGTGCGGTAGGTCTTGCCGGAGATGAGCCGAGCCAGATAGGCCGACATGGCACCGACGGGCGGTGCAATAGACATGTCATTGTCGTTGAGAATAACGATCAACCGTTCGCTACGCGCCCCGGCATTGTTCATGGCCTCGTAAGCCATACCCGCCGACATTGCCCCGTCGCCGATGACGGCAACAACGTTGTTTTTCTTTCCTTCGAGATCGCGTGCCACCGCCATGCCAAGGGCGGCGGAGATCGAAGTAGAGGAATGGGCAGCGCCGAACGGGTCGTATTCGCTCTCGGCGCGTTTTGTGAAGCCGGAAAGCCCGCCACCCTGACGCAATGTGCGGATACGGTCACGCCGGCCGGTGAGAATTTTGTGCGGATAGCTCTGGTGGCCGACATCCCAGATCAAGCGATCGACCGGGGTGTCGAACACGTAATGCAGCGCTACCGTCAACTCGACGACACCGAGGCCTGCCCCGAGATGGCCGCCAGTCTTGGCGACCGCATCAATAGTCTCTGACCGCAGCTCATTAGCGACCTGCTTAAGCTGCTCGGCCGACAGATTCTTGAGATCACGAGGGAAATGGATGCGGTCAAGCAGTTGCGTTCTGGAAACCTCGGACAAGAGCAACTCCAACAAACTTGGGCCAAAAGTGCCCCAAAACCGGTAGGGGCCAAGGGACTTACACTAAAATTGCCATTGCGGGCAATTCTACAAAAGATGCTTTTTTGCCGCCCGTTACGCCTCAAACGCAGCGTAATCTCGCAAAATGGATCAATCTACGTCGAGCGGCTCGCTGCCGGTTGGTTTGCCGCTGGCATCAAGTGTAATTTTTTCCACGCGCGCCTCCGCTTGACGCAGCAGTTCCTCGCATCGCTTCTTCAGTGCCTCGCCGCGTTCGTAGATTGCGACCGATTCCTCTAGTGGAACCTTGCCCTCTTCCAGTCGTTTGACGATCGATTCCAGCTCTTCAATTGCCCGTTCGAAGGGCATCTTCTTGATGTCAGCGTTGTTGTTCTCGGCCATGTCTTTGCCCGGCGATTCGTGAAGAGCAGCGTAAGATCAAGGATAGCGCGGATTTCTTAGCCGTGCATCAGCGCGGTGACGTGGGCGGCAACTGAACGCGACAAACCTTGTAGATCATAGCCGCCTTCCAACAATGAGACGACGCGCCCCTTGGCACTCGTATCGGCGATTTCCATCAGCTTTTTGGTCACCCAGGAATAGTCCGCCTCCACCAAATTCAAATTGGCGAGGGGATCGCGGGTGTGCGCGTCGAATCCGGCCGAGATGATCAGAATATCGGGTCTGAATTCGCGCAGGCGCGGGAGGATCACGGTCTCGAATGCCTCGCGGAATGCCTCGCCGCCGTCGCCCGCCGATAGCGGCGCGTTGACGATGGTGTTGAATTCGCCACGTTCCCCGATTGCCCCGGTGCCGGGATAAAGAGGCATCTCGTGGGTGGAGCAGTACATGACGCTCTTATCCGACCAGAAAATATCTTGTGAGCCATTGCCATGGTGCACATCGAAATCGACAATTGCCGCCCGCTCGGCCCCATGCGATTTCTGCGTATACCGTGCCGCGATCGCCGCATTGTTAAAGAGACAAAAGCCCATCGGCCGCGCTATTTCAGTGTGGTGTCCCGGTGGCCGGGTAGCAACGAAGGCATTCGCTGCCTTGCCCGACATCACTTCGTCCACCGCCAGCTTGGCACCGCCGACAGCACGCAATGCCGCTTGGAAGCTGCCCGGCGACATCGCCGTGTCGGCGTCAAGACGCACTAGGCCCTCCGAAGGGGAGGCGTCCCGGATCGCTTCGATGTAATCCATTGGATGGCAGAGCGCGATAATGTCGTCTGTACCAAGGGGAGCTTCAACACGCGCCAGTGATTGGAATTTTTCATCCTCCAATGCCTGCTCGATCGCGCGCAGCCGGTCCGGCCGCTCTGGATGGCCTGCGGGTGTGAGGTGGTTCAGGCAGGCGGGATGACTGAGGAGAAGAGTGGACATCGGCTAGACTTAAACGCTCACAGGCCCTCGTGGAAGTCCTTACCGCGATTTTACGTCGAGACTGACGCCGTTCGGCGGCAGACTTGAGGCGGGTACGAAGAAATCCACTTGTAAAGGCTGACCAGGATCGACTCGGTATTGGTCAAAATCTTTGATGCCTTCGCCGGCCAGAAAGGTATCGTCGATCAGGAAGTTCCCCGTAAAAGTTTTGGGTTTTTCGAAAATACGGCAGGCAGCCTCGGCCAGGATCTCGGGCTTGCGGGAGCGCCGCATCATAATGTCGCCGCCGAGGAGATTCTTGATTGCGGCGGTCGCGATTGTGGTGCGCGGCCACAGCGCATTGACTGCGACCTTCCCGCGCAACTCGCCTGCAAGTCCCAACACCACAAGGCTCATGCCGAATTTAGCCATCGAGTAACCGGTATGGGGCGCAAACCATTTCTCGGCCATATCGAGCGGCGGCGACAGCATCAAGATGTGCGGATTTTCCGCGCGCACGAGATATGGTATGGCAAATTTCGAGACCATGAAGGTGCCGCGGGCATTGATCTGCTGCATCAGGTCGTAGCGGCGCATGTCGGTCGCTGCGACTGACGTAAGCTGAATCGCGCTGGCATTGTTCACAACGATGTCAATGCCGCCGAATTTATCCGCGGTCTCATCAAGCGCTGCCTGCACGGCCGCGTCGTCGCGCACATCCACTGCGAGGGGCAGCGCGCGCCCACCGGCCTTTGCAATTTCTGCCGCCGCAGTGTGAATGGTACCCTCAAGTTTTGGATGCGGTTCGACGGTCTTTGCGGCGATGGCGATATTGGCGCCCTCGGCAGCGGCCTTGAGTCCGATCGCGAGACCGATTCCGCGAGAGCCTCCGGTGATAAACAGGGTCTTGCCTTTAAGCGACATTGGCGCGAATGCTCCCCTCACTCGGCGAGTGCTGCTTGCCCGCTGGTAATGCTGTCTGCGCCCTCGGTAACACTGCGTTCGAGACCAGCCGCCTGAAGCGCCAGGTTCTCGGCGAAAAAACGGGCAAGCGCAGTACGGCCTGTTCCGTCACCGATGCGCAACGACGCAAGCGCTTCTTCGGCCAGCATGCAGCCTCCGGCCGCGTTACCGAACAGTCGCAAATAAGGCGCGGCGCCGGCGAATGCGGTGTCGGAAGATTTCTGCGCCAGTAACCACCGCGTTGCGCGTTCCAGGCTGTCGACTGCTTCGCCAAGACGGGCTGCAGTCTCGCCGAAGGCGGGTGCGTTGCTCGATTGAACTGACTTTACCGTACGTCGTAGCTCGTCGATGTAAAGCGCGACGGTCTTGCCGCCCTCCAGGGGAACTTTGCGCGCCACCAGGTCGAGGGCCTGAATGCCATTCGTGCCTTCGTATATCGCAGCGATGCGAGCGTCCCGATAGTGCTGCGCCGCGCCAGTTTCCTCAACGTAACCCATGCCACCGTGCACTTGTACTCCGAGCGACGCCACCTCCGTCCCGATATCGGTCGAGAAGGCTTTGGCTACCGGCGTTAGCAAAGAGGCGCGCTCGTGCGCGCTTTTGCGTGCAGCTTCGCTCTTTCCCCGCAGCGAACGATCAATTGCAATTCCAGTCGCATAACAGATCGCGCGTGCCGCCCCGGTGAGCGCGCGCATGGTGAGTAACATGCGCTTGACGTCAGGGTAGGCGATGATCGCACCCGCCGGGCCTTGCTTGCGCTCGCGCGCATAGGCCAGCGCCTGTTGGGTCGCGCGCTCGGCGATGCCCACGCCTTGCAATCCGACGGCAAGCCGCGCACGGTTCATCATAGTGAACATGCAGGCCATGCCTTTGTGCTCCTCGCCAATGAGGAAACCCACGGCCCCGCCTCGGTCCCCGTAGACCATAGTGCAGGTGGGAGAGGCATGAATGCCGAGTTTGTGTTCGACGGAATGCGCGCGTACATCGTTGCGCGCGCCATCTCGCAACACCTTCGGTACCAGGAACAGTGAAATGCCTTTGCTGCCTGGTGGTGCATCGGGCAATCGTGCGAGAACGAAATGGATAATATTGTTAGTTAGATCATGCTCGCCGTAAGTAATGAAGATTTTCGATCCAGTGATGCGATAGTTGCCGTCAGCCGCACGCTCGGCCTTACTGCGCAGAGCCCCAACGTCGGATCCTGCTTGCGGCTCGGTGAGCTGCATGGTTCCCATCCATTCGCCGCTGATGAGCTTGCCGAGATACTCCTGCTTGAGCGCGGCGCTTCCGTACGCATGCAGGGCGTCGATCGCGGCCATGGTGAGCACGGGACCGATGCCGAACGCCATCGAGGCTGAGTTCCACATTTCGATGCAGGCAGCATTGACGGCATGCGGGAGATCTTGGCCGCCCCAATCGGCCGGTGCGGCGAGGCCATTCCAGCCGGCCGCGGCCCAACTCGTGTAAGCGTCCCGCCAGCCCGGCGGCGTAGTGACGTTGCCGTCCTTGAATGGCGTACCGAACTTATCGCCCACGCTATTAAGTGGTGCGATCACATCGCTGGCGAAGCGCCCGGCCTCCGACAGCACCGAATCGACGGTTTCCTCGTCGAGATCCCCATAGAGACCTTCAGCCAGCGCGGTTTTTAGCCCGGCGGCGTGTTTCAGGCTGAAGGCGATATCGGTAACCGGAGCACGGTAACTCATGCCCGGCTAATCTAACCCCAGCCCAAGGCCGGTCAACGCACGCTTTTTCCTCCATATGTATATGAGACGGCGGACGTTGATCGGGGCAGTCCGCGCCGCTATGGTCCCGTCGCCGCGGGCAAAACGACCTTCACGCGGCTCTCCGGTACCTGTTGGGGCGTAGCCAAGTGGTAAGGCAGCGGATTTTGATTCCGCCATTCCCAGGTTCGAATCCTGGCGCCCCAGCCATCCAGTCCGGCCTCCCGGCTTTTACTCGAGCAACCGCCGATAAAGCCCGCATGTACGGCACCTTTTGCGCGGTGGCCAGTCTCCGCTGCGCCTAAGGTCGAGTCAGAATTCGCAATTTTTGCGAAGCGTCTCTGGCTAGTATTTGAAAAATTCCCGTTTTCCAGAGACGAGGAGCAGAGATCGTTTCGATCGTCGATTGCGCGACCGACTTGGCAGTTGTCCAACATCTGGTTCGCCCAATG